>NZ_JBFWLQ010000001.1:0-154352 GCF_050252055.1 Aeromonas sp.
TGCCGAACTCAGAAGTGAAACGCTGTAGCGCCGATGGTAGTGTGGCATTCGCCATGCGAGAGTAGGACACTGCCAGGCACCCAATACAAGAAACCCCGCTCACTCGAGCGGGGTTTTTTATTGCCTGAAATTCAGCCCTCACTGGAGGGCAAACGGGCACTATGGTGCTGTTTCTCGCCGTGTTTTCTGATACTCGCATTCATCATCCCAGCCAATATCGACGTGTTTGTGGCCTGTCTTTGCTCAATATCTATTCGAAAGCCTGCATTCTGGATATAAAAAGCACAGAATGTGATGCTTCTACCTTTCTTGTCATGCCTGCTCTGGTTTAATTCCCGGGTCCACATCGATGGACCAAGGAATCACAATAATTTGAGGAATGGACACATGTTCAAAAGAACAGTAACGATGATGCTGGCGGCGGGAACCCTGGTATTAGGCGGTTGCGCATCCAATGGTGGTGCAGAGCAGGCGGCGGCGGACAACAGTGACTTCGGCGGCAAGTCCATCTACCTGCGTGGTGAGATGAACGACTGGATGGCCACCGACGAAAGCAAGGTCGTCAAGGTTGCCGACAAGCTCTACATGGCCAAGGGGACGCTCAAGAAAGAGTGGGCTCCTTACAAGTTCAAGTTTGCCGACTCCGGCTGGAGTTGTGGCACCAACTTCGGTTACAAGAGCCCGAGCGATGGCGTTGCCGTGCTCGGCGGGGAACCTGTACCGGTCAACCCGTGCTCCAAGTATGAGGACATGAAGTTCTCGCCCGAGGCGGATGGCGTCTATGAGTTCTATCTGAATATGGCGGGTGAGACACCGAGCGTATACGTCAAGAAACCCTGAGATAGTCTCTCGCTTTAAATCTCTCGGAAATTGAACCGGTTAAATGCCCTGGCCCAGAAATCTGCTGGCCGGGGCATTTTTTTAGGATAGAATCGGCGCCCTTACGACGGATGAATCACAACATATTGTGTTTTAAGTTCTTAAATTTACTACTGGTAGTATTTTTGTCACGATATTGCCCCATTCACAGGAGGTTGATTGACCATGGCTAAATCCATTCCGGTACTGGAGGGCGTCACCGCCAGCCGCCAGATCCCTCTGCAGGAGACGTCTCTCGAGATCTGGGACAGCAAGTATCGTCTCAAGAGCAAGGATGGCGCCCCCATCGACGGCTCCATCGACGAGACCTACCAGCGTGTCGCTCGCGCGTTGGCTGCGCAGGAGCGCGACCCCGACACCTGGTATGAACCCTTCCTGTGGGCCCTGCGCAATGGTGCTATTCCGGCGGGCCGTATCACCTCCAACGCCGGGGCGTTTGAGCACAAGCCGGCGACCTCCACCATCAACTGCACCGTCTCCGGCACCATTGAGGATTCGATGGACGATATCCTCGGCAAGGTGCACGAGGCGGGGCTGACCCTGAAGGCGGGTTGTGGCATCGGCTATGATTTTTCAACCCTGCGACCGCGCGGAGCCTTCGTTTCGGGAGCGGGGGCCTATACCTCCGGGCCGCTCTCCTTCATGGATATCTACGACAAGATGTGCTTTACCGTCTCCTCTGCCGGTGGCCGTCGTGGCGCCCAGATGGGCACCATGGATATCCGTCACCCCGATGTCGTCGAGTTCATCCAGGCCAAGCGGGAGGATGGTCGCCTGCGTCAATTCAACCTCTCCCTGCTCATCACCGAAGAGTTCGTCAGTGCGGTGAAAGAGGATGCACCCTGGCAACTGATCTTCCCCTACACCGCCAAGGAGGTGGAGCAGGATGGCATCGCGCTGGATGACCCTGCGAGGGTGGTCTGGGCGGACTGGCCCAACAAGGAGGGTGTGGTGATCAACGAGCTGGGCCAGGTGGCCTGCAAGGTCTACAAGACCCTGCCCGCGCGCAAGCTGTGGAACGTCATCATGACCTCTACCTACGACTATGCGGAGCCCGGTTTCATCCTGATCGACAAGGTGAACCAGATGAACAACAACTGGTTCTGCGAAGAGATCCGTGCCACCAACCCCTGCGGTGAACAGCCTCTGCCGCCCTATGGGGCCTGTCTGCTGGGATCGGTCAACCTGACCACCTTCGTGCGCGATCCCTTCACCGAGCAGGCCGCCTTCGACTGGCCCGCGTTTCGCAAGGTGGTGGCCATCTTCACCCGTATGCTCGACAACGTGGTGGAGATAAACCAGCTGCCGCTGGCCAAGCAGCGCGAGGAGATCACCGCCAAGCGTCGCCACGGCATGGGCTTCCTGGGGCTGGGCTCGACGCTCACCATGCTGCGCATCAAGTACGGCTCTGCGGCCTCCGTCGCCTTCACCGAACAGGTCTCCCAGGAACTGGCGATGACCGGCTGGCAGGAGTCTCTGCGTCTGGCGAAGGAGAAGGGGCCGGCCCCCATCATGGAGCAGGAGTTCGAAGTCACCGGCAAGATGCTGCGTCTGCGCCCCGAAATGGCGGCAGATGGCATCAAGCTCGGCGACAAGGTGAAGGGCAAGGTGTTGCATGCCCGCTACAGCCGCTACATGCAGCAGGTGGCCGAGGTGGATCCCGCTCTGGTGGCCGAGCTGGCTGAGGTGGGTGGACGCTTCACCCATCACAGCAGCATAGCGCCGACCGGTACCATCTCCCTGTCGCTCGCCAACAACGCCAGTAACGGCATCGAGCCGAGCTTTGCCCACCACTACAGCCGCAATGTCATCAAGCCGGGCAAGAAGAGCAAGGAGAGCGTGGATGTCTACTCCTTCGAGCTGCTGGCCTATCGCGAGCTGGTGAACCCGGCCGCCATGCCCTATGCCGAGGAGGAGGGTAGCCGCCTGCCGGATTACTTCATCACCGCGGACGACGTCACGCCGACCGGGCACGTGGATATCCAGGCGGCGGCCCAGCGCTGGATCGACTCCTCCATCTCCAAGACCGCCAACGTGCCGACCGATTTTCCGTTCGAGCAGTTCAAGGATATCTACCTCTATGCCTCGGACTCCGGCCTCAAGGGCTGTACCACGTTCCGCTTCAACCCGGCCGCCTTCCAGGGCGTGCTGGTGAAGGAGAAGGATCTGGAGAACACCAGTTACGAGTTCACCCTGGAAGATGGCACCGTCATCACGGCGAAGGGGAACGAGGAGATCGAATACGATGGCGAACTGCACACCGCAGCCAATCTCTATGACGCCTTGAAAGAAGGCTATTACGGCAAGTTCTGAGGACGAGACATGGTCAAGAAAATCGACAGAAAAATCGTCGCCTACAAGGTAAAAACCCGGGATGAGCCGCAAGATGCGCCGACGCCCCAGGATGACGTGGTGCACATGCATGAAACCGTGTTGCGCCCGGAGCGGTTGATGGGCACCACCTACAAGCTGAAAACGCCGGAGCATGTCTCCGAGCACTCGCTGTTCATCACCATCAACGACATCATTCTCAACGAGGGCACGGTGCACGAGACCCGGCGCCCGTTCGAGATCTTCATCAACTCCAAGAGCCTGGAGCACTATCAGTGGATAGTGGCGCTGACCCGCATCATCTCGGCGGTGTTTCGCAAGGGAGGGGACGTCACCTTTCTGGTGGAGGAGTTGCGCTCCGTGTTCGATCCCAAGGGGGGGTACTGGAACAAGGGCAAGTACGTGCCCTCTCTCATCGCCGAAATTGGCAACGTGATCGAAACCCATCTCACCGAGATCGGCATGCTCAAGGTGCCCGGGCTGGACGAGCACCAGCAGGCGTTCCTGGCCGAGAAGCAGGCGCAATTGCAGGCACAGCAACAGGCAGAAGAGCAGCCGGCGGGCAGCGGTTTCCCACCCAGTGCCGCGCTCTGCTACAAGTGCCACACCAAGGCGCTGGTGCAAAAGGATGGCTGCATGACCTGTCTCAATTGCGGGGATTCCAAGTGCGGTTGAGGTGCTGATTGCCACCAAAGGCCGGCAACATGCCGGCCTTTTCGTTGCTGATTTTATGTTCGAATGACGCCCGTGATGGCAGCGATTTGTTGCGCACCGGTAAATTCGGGCGTAGCGTTGGGGGTAATAAAACTGTCACGGCCGTGTGGTTTCAATGACATCTGAGATTCACACACGTGGCACCTTCAGTGCCAAGGAGGATGCTTATGGACAACACGGACCGAAAGCTGTTTATCCTGGATACCAACGTTCTGCTTCACGAACCCCTCGCCATCTACTCCTTCAAAGAGCACGACGTGCTCATCCCCATGACGGTGCTCGAAGAGCTCGACAACATCAAGGATCGCCAGAAGGACGTCAGCCGTGATGCCCGCATCGCCATCCGTGCCCTGGAAGATGTGTTCCGCGATGCGACTCCGGAGCAGATAGTGCAAGGAGTGGCACTGGCCGGCGAGGCGAGCGGCCGTATCTCCATCTTCAGCGATCACCATCTGCCCCAGGATGCCGAGGTGTTCACCGACAAGGAGGCGGACAACCGCATCATCAACGCCGCCCTCTACCTGCAAAAGCACGAGATGAAGCGTCAGGTGGTGCTGGTCACCAAAGACATCAACATGCGCCTCAAGGCCAAGGGAGCAGGTCTTGCCCATGTGGAGGATTACCGCAGCGACCAGCTCATCGACGACATCCGCCTGCTCGCCAAGGGCTTCCAGGTGGTGCCCGGCAGCTTCTGGGAGCGGGTCGGCGAGTGCGACAGCGAAACCCATGGCCGCGATACGGTCCACGTTATCGATGCCAACCTGCTGGAGGGAGTTCACGTCAACCAGTACCTGCTGGACGAGGAGAACTTCTTTGCCGCGCGGGTACTGAGCCACGACGGCAACAAGATCCGCCTGAAAGATCTCGGCCGCGAGCGGCTGATGTCCCGCAAGGCCTGGGGGGTGCATCCCAAGAACGTCTATCAGGGCATGGCGCTGGATGCCCTGCTGGATCCGCACATCGACCTGGTGATCCTGACCGGCCCGGCGGGCTGCGGCAAGACCCTGCTTGCCATGGCGGCGGCGCTGGAGCTGGTGATCGAGAAGGGGATCTACGAGAAGGTGATCGTCACCCGCAATACCCCGGAAATTGCCGAGAGCATCGGCTTCCTGCCCGGCACCGAGGAGGAGAAGATGATGCCCTGGCTGGCGGCGGTGACCGACACCCTGGAGGTGCTGCACAAGCAGGACGAGAACATGAGCGGGTCGCTCAGCTACATCATGGAGAAGGCCAATATCCAGTTCAAATCGGTCAACTTCATGCGCGGGCGCAGCATCCAGAACACCTTCGTGCTGCTGGACGAGTGCCAGAACCTGACCGCGTCCCAGATCAAGACCATCATCACCCGCTGCGGGGAGGGGACCAAGATCGTCTGCTCCGGCAACCTGGCTCAGATCGACTCCAACTACCTGAGCCCGGTGACCTCGGGTCTGACCTACATCGTCGAGCGGTTCAAGGACTTCGACGGCAGTGCCAACATCTTCCTGAACGGGGTGGTGCGCAGCCGGCTGGCTTCGTTCGCCGAGGAAAATCTCTGATTTGACGGGATCTCTGCATGAGAAAGGGGAAGCCGGACGGCTTCCCCTTTTTTGATCCCGCCTATCTCATGCCTCTCTCGGTCGGCCCAGGTAGCGCAGCAGCCCCGGGTGATCGCTGCTGTGCAGGATATCCGGCTTGCCCTGCAAGGCGATGCGCCCTGCGTCGATGAAGAGCACCTGATCGGCGATGAGCTGGGCATCCTCGGGGTTGTGAGAGACCATCAGCACGGTGATGCCCTGCTCGCAGGCGAGGCGGGCGACCTCCGCCAGCATCTCCCGGCGCAGGGCCGGATCGAGGGCCGAGAAGGGCTCGTCCAGCAGCAGCAGCGGCCTGCCCCGCACCAGGGCGCGGGCCAGCCCCACCCGCTGCTGCTGGCCGCCGGAGAGCTGCTCCGGTAGGCGCGTCAGCATCTCGCCCAGGCCCACCTTGTCAGCGGCCTCCTGCACCTGCCTTTTCTGGGCCGGATTCAAGCGCAGGCCGGGATGCAGGCCGATGGCGATGTTGTCGAACACCGACAGGTGCAGGAAGAGGTTGTGATCCTGGAACAGGGTGGTGACCGGGCGCTCGGCGGGGCCCAGTGACAGCAGATCCTGGCCGTCGAAGGTGAGGGTGCCCGACTCCACCGGCACGAAGCCCGCGATCATGCCGAGCAGGGTGGACTTGCCGGCGCCGCTCGGACCGATGAGGGCGGTGATCTCCCCTTTGGGCAAGGTCGCACTGAAGGTCACCTGCCAGTCGGGATAACTGGTGACCAGTTCCTCAATTACCAGCATGTTTGGCTCCTGAATGTCGTTTTATAGAACAACAAGTAAGAAAAATTGATGAAAGGCAGCGTGAGTGACTGCCCCAAGGGGCGCCCCAGGGACGTGCCCGGCCGGATCCTGGGGGCAGGGAGGCGGCAATGCCGCCGGGGATCAGTGATCCACATGCCTGCCTCCCAGTCCCCGCTCCACCAGCCAGAACAGGGAGAAGCAGAGGGTGAGCAGCAGCAGGGCGGTGGCGGCCGCCTCGGTCAGCCGGTAGCTGCCGAGCTGCTGATAGAGCAGCCAGGGCAGGGTAGTGAGGGTCTGGCTGCCGAACATGGCGATGGCCCCGAGATCCCCGAGGGACAATATCATCGAGAGCGCCATGGCCAGGGCCAGCGGACGGCGCAGCAGGGGCCACTCCACCAGGCGCAGGCGATGCAGGCCGCGCACTCCCAGGCTGTCCGCCAGCCGATCGTACTGGCGCACCACCAGTTGCATGGGGGCCGAGAGGGTGCGCAGCACATAGGGCAGCGCCATCAGGGCGTTGACCAGCACCACCAGCCAGGGGCCCAGGGCAAAGACGTCGGTGAAGGGCATGAACAGGATGAAGAGGCCGGTGGAGAGCACCACCGCCGGGATCATCAGGATCATGGAGCCGCTGGCCTCCCACAGGGCGGCGGCCCGCCGTTTGCGATCCCGCACCCTCAGGTGCCGGCTGGTGAGCAGCAGCCCGGCACCGAGCAAAGTGGCCAGGGAGCCCGCCGCCAGGGCTATGCCCAGGGACTGCCCCCCTGCCTGCCACAGCCGGGGTGAGCCGAGCGCCGCCAGCAGACCGGGGTTGAACCCGGCGACCACGATGGCCAGCAGGGGCGGCAGGAAGATGGCGAGCCCCATGGTCAGGGCCAGGCCATCCACCAGAGCGCTGCCCTTCTGGTGTCTGTCGGGACGCAGGCAGGGGCGACGGCTGGTGAGGCGACTGGCCGGGGTGGTCTGCAGCTTGTGTTGCAGCAGGAGCAGGGCCAGGGTCAGCAGCAGTTGCACCAGGGCGAGCCCGCCAGCGGTGGCGAGATCGAAGTCAAAGCGCAGCGCCTGGTAGACCGCTACCTCCAGTGTGGTGGACTTGGGGCCGCCCCCGAGCGCCAGCACTGTGGTGAAGCTGGTGAAGCAGAGCATGAAGATGAGGCTGGCGAGCCCCGGCAAGATGCCGCGGATGAGCGGCCACTCCAGCAGCCGGAAGATGTGGGAGGAGCGCATGCCGAGCTGGCTGGCGAGGCGCCAGGAGGACTCGGGGATGCTCTCTATGCTCTGCAGGATGAGGCGGGCAGCCAGCGGCATGTTGAAGAAGACATGGGCTAGCAGGATGCCGAACAGGCCATAGAGATAGTTGCCGGGATCCAGGCCCAGGCCGTGCAGCAGTTGCGGCAGCCAGCCCTGACGACCGTGCACCGCCACCATGCCGAAGATGGCGATGATGACCGGCAGCACCAGGGAGAGGCCGAACAGCTTGAGCAGCAGGCGGCGTCCGGTGAAACGGCGTCGCGCCAGGGCTCTGGCCACCGGGATGGCAAGCCCCAGGCTCAGCAGGGTGGAGAGCAGTGCCTGCCAGAGGCTGAAACCCAGCACGTGGCGCAGGTAGGGATCGCCTAGCAGGGCGCGGGGGGAGAGGGCCCCCGCCTGCCACAACAGGGCGACCAGCGGCCCAATGGAGAGCAGCAGGATGACCAGGGTGGCTGCACTGCCGGGCAGCCACCAGAGGGTGCGACGACCTGAACTCACTGGGTGACGGCTTGCAGCCATTCGCGGATCCACCCCTTGCGGTTGGCGGCCACCTCGTCAGCGCTGAAGGTGAGCGGCTTAGCTACGGTGATCATCTGTTCGAACCCCTTGGGCAGCACCACGTCTGTCACCGGATACATCCAGTTGCCGCCGGGGATCTCGTTCTGGAAGGCGGGGCCCACCATGAATTGCAGGAACTGGTCAGCCAGTTTGCCCTGTGTGGCGCCCTTGAGCTTGGCCGCTACTTCCACCTGGCGGTAGTGACCCTCCTCGAACGCGGCCGCCCGGTACTGGGGTTTGCTCTCGGCAATCAGGTGATAGGCGGGGGAGGTGGTGTAGGAGAGCACCATGTCCGCCTCGCCGTCGAGGAACATGCCGTAGGCCTCTGACCACCCCTTGGTGACGGTGACCGTCTTTTTGGCCAGTTGCGCCCAGGCGGTCGGTGCCTCATCCCCGTAGACCGACTTCATCCAGAGCATCAGGCCCTGACCCGGGGTGGAGGTGCGGGGATCCTGATAGATCACCTTGATATCGGGGCGCGCCACCAGCTCCTTCAGGCTCTTGGGGGGCTGCTTGAGCTTGTTGCTGTCATAGACGAAGGCGAAGTAGCCGTAGTCATAGGGGACAAAGGTGTCGTCCTGCCAGCCACCCGGTACCTTGAGGCCATCGAGCCTGGTGGAATGGGGGGCGAACAGGCCGCTCTGTTTGGCCTCGCTGATGAGGGCATCGTCCAGCCCCAGCACCATGTCGGCCTTGCTGTGCTGGCCTTCCAGCCGCAGCCGGTTGAGGATGGCGACGCCATCCTCGAGGGGTACCAGATTGAGGGTGCAGCCGCACTCCTTCTCGAAGGCCTGCTTGATCTTGGGGCCCGGCCCCCATTCGGCGGCGAAGGAGCCGTAGGTGTAGACGGTGAGGGTGTCGGCGGCAAACGCCTGGGCAGAGAGCAGGCTGGTGGCGATCAGCAGCAGGGTCTTCATCAATGGCACTCCTGTGGATGTCGGGGTGCTCATCAATGGCACCTCGCGTGTGGTGAGCGCCGGCGGATGAGGGCACAAAAAACGCGCGCCATGCCTCAAATTCCTCCGCCAGCATTATCTGGATCAGGTTCACGGGTATAATCTCAGCGGTAAACCGCACCCCGTTTGAGCAACGCATCGCATTGTATTGGCGTTCCTGGGGGGAGGCCAGCACTATGTTTCACGGGCCGCATCGTGCGAGCCACCACCAAGGAGGAAGTCCCCAGTGATCACCAGCACCAAGGAAAGACGTGCCTTCCAGCGCATGGTCATCAATGCCCCCGTCACCCTGTTCCAGCATCAGCAGGTGCTGGAGGGGGTCTGCCGGGATCTCAGCGCCAACGGCATGGGCGTCGAGGTGAACAAGCACGAGTTCGATCTGGCCCAGCCCATCCGGGTGAGCCTGGCGACCAGCAGCAATCTTCTGCCTCCCTTCGAGGCCCAGGCTCGCATCGTGCGGGTGCTGGAGGAAGAAGACGGTCTCCTGCTGGCGCTGGAGTTTCTCTCCCTCACCTGAGACCCGGGCGCCCGTCCTCCTCGAGACAGGCCAGCCATGGGCTGGCCTGTCTCATTTCCCCTCATCCTGCACCGGCTGCACGCTCAACTGGCCGCTGTCGACCAGCGTCTTGCTGGTGGGCGCGAGCTGGCCCATGGGCAGCTGGGCCGGGCCGGTCGGCTCCATCAGGAGGTAGGTCTCCCCCGCCCGGCTCAAGGTGGCTTCCCCCGGCTTGGCTGGCAGGGCCACCCCCAGGAGGGCGTGTCCCGGCACGAACACCATGGCCTGCTTGAGATCGGGATACCCCTGGGCCAGCAGGGCGGCCATCAGGGTCACCTTGCTGTCGCAATCCCCCCGGTTCTGCTCCAGCACCTGGCGCGGGCTCAGAAACCCCTTGCCAGAGCGGCCCGACTGGCTGTCGAGCAGTTGATAGGGAATGGCCTGGATGAAGTCGAGCATGTGGGCCACCGTCTTCTGGCGCGCCTCGGTCTCGGTGGCCCCTTCCTGCTTGAGCTGCTCCATCAACGGGGCCAGTTCGTCCCGGCTCTCCAGGGCGATGCGCACATGATCCTGCTTGATGGCGGGAGCGCCGTCGGGGGCAGTGAAGGGCTGGAAGTAGTGCTGCGTGAGCCAGGCAGCCTCCAGTTTGGCCTGCTCGGGCTTGACCCATTGGGAGGCTTCCCGCGCCTTGTCGGCGTTGCGGCTCTTGATGCTGAGGCTCATGGCGGGGCGAACGAGGGAGAACTGCACCTCGGGGAACGCCAGGGGGGCCTGTTGCAGCAGGCTTTGCAGTACGTCTTCCTGCATCCTGGCCGGACGGTAAGCGATGAGAGGGGGCAGCTTGCCCGCCTCCAGCCGGTAGCTGAGCTGCTGCGCCTTGCCCTCCCTGTCCTGCCAGCCGACGTTGAGCTGACCGCCACTGTTGGTGAAAGAGGTCTGCCCGCCCAGGGCCGGGAGGCTGAGCAGCAGGCAGAGCAATGAAAGGGCGCCCCTTGCGGACATGGGTGTCTCCTGTCGGACATGCAGAGGTGGCGGGCTTTGTACAGCGACCCGACAATAAAACAGGGAGCCTTGGCTCCCTGTTGATTCTACTCGCTTTCTTGTCGCAGGCTCGTCAAATCCAGCTTGGCTGCTTCGCCTCGAAGGCGCTGATGGCGGCCTCGTGCTGCAGGGTCAGACCGATGGCATCCAGCCCGTTGAGCAGACAGTAGCGACGGAACTCGTCGATTTCGAAGCCGAACGTGAGGCTGCCTGCACGCACCTGGTTGGCCTCCAGATCCACTTCGATCTCGATACCCGGCTGGGCGGCGACCAGCTGGAACAGGGCGTCGACCTCCTCCTCTTTCAGACGAACCGGCACCATGCCGTTGTTGATGGCGTTGCCGTAGAAGATGTCGGCAAAGCTCGGGGCGATCATGGTCTTGAAGCCGTAGTCCGCCAGCGCCCAGGGGGCGTGCTCACGACTCGAGCCGCAGCCGAAGTTCTCGCGGGCCAGCAGGATGCTGGCACCAGCGAATTGCGGTTTGTTCAGTACGAACTCCGGGTTGGGCTGTTCCCCTGCATCGTCCAGGAAGCGCCAGTCGTGGAACAGGTGCTTGCCAAAGCCGATGCGGTTCACCTTCTGCAGGAACTGCTTGGGAATGATGGCGTCGGTGTCGACGTTGGCGCTGTCGAGGGGAACGACGATCCCTTTATGCTGTTTGAAACCTGTCATGTACGTTCCCTCTTACAGTGCACGAATGTCGGCGAAGCGGCCGGTGACGGCGGCGGCGGCGGCCATGGCCGGGCTCACCAGGTGGGTGCGACCGGCACGACCCTGACGCCCCTCGAAGTTGCGGTTGCTGGTGGAGGCGCAGCGCTCCCCCGGTTGCAGCCGGTCGTTGTTCATGGCCAGACACATGGAGCAGCCGGGCAAACGCCACTCAAAGCCTGCCTCGATGAAGATCTTGTCCAGCCCCTCGGCCTCGGCCTGGGCCTTCACCTGCTCGGAGCCCGGCACCACCAGGGCCTGTACCCCGGCGGCGACCTTGCGGCCACGGGCGATGGCGGCGGCAGCGCGCAGATCCTCGATGCGGCTGTTGGTGCACGAACCGATGAACACCTTGTCGATGGCCACGTCGGAGAGCTTCTGGCCCGGTTGCAGGTCCATGTAGGCGAGGGCCTTGCGGGCGGACTGCTGCTCCACCGGATCGGCGAAGGATTCCGGGGCAGGGATGGGCTCATTGACGGCAATCACCTGGCCCGGGTTGGTGCCCCAGGTCACTTGCGGGGCGATGTCGGCGGCGTCGAGCACCACTTCGGCATCGAAGTGGGCACCTTCGTCGCTCTTGAGGGTCAGCCAGTAGGCGATGGCCTGCTCCAGCGCCTCCCCCTTGGGAGCGAACTCCTTGCCACGGATGTAGTCGATGGTGGTCTGGTCGGGGGCAATCATGCCCGCTTTGGCGCCGAGCTCGATGGCCATGTTGCACACCGTCATGCGCCCTTCCATGGTGAGCCCCTCGATGGCTTCACCGGCGAACTCCACCACGTAGCCGGTCCCGCCTGCGTGACCTACCTTGCCGATGATGGCGAGCACCACGTCTTTGGCGCTGATGCCTGCGGCCAGCTTGCCGTTGACAGAGATACGCATGGTCCTGGCGCGGCCCTGTTTCAGGGTCTGGGTGGCCATCACGTGTTCCACTTCGGAGGTGCCGATACCGAACGCGAGCGAGCCAAAGGCGCCGTGGGTGGCGGTGTGGGAGTCACCGCAGACGATGGTGGTGCCGGGCAATGTGATGCCGAGCTCCGGGCCCATCACGTGGACGATGCCCTGATATTTGTGGTTCAAGTCATAGAGACGAACCCCGAACGCCTTGCAGTTGGCGGCGAGAGTCTCCATCTGGATGCGGGCCATCTCGCCGGAGGCGGCGATGTCCTTGGTGGTGGTGGAGACGTTGTGATCCATAGTGGCCCAGGTCAGATCCGGGCGACGCAGCTGGCGGTTCATGGCGCGCAGGCCGTCGAATGCCTGGGGGCTGGTCACTTCATGCACCAGATGACGGTCGATGTAGATGAGAGGGGTTTCCCCTTCCACTTCCCGCACCACGTGGGCGTCGAACACTTTCTGATAGAGGGTCTTGGACATTGCTCGGTTTCCTTGTTATCGATGCCGTGGGATCAGATGCGCGCGGCGATCTGGCTGCCCATGTCGGCCGTGCTCTGCACCGGGTGCGTGGCGCTGGCCTGATGCAGGTCGGCGGTGAAATAGCCTTCTGCCAGGGTCTGGGCCACAGCCTGCTCGATGGCCTGGGCGGCGGCTTCCTGGCCGAGACTGTAACGCAGCATCAGGGCGGCGGAGAGGATCTGGGCGATGGGATTCGCAATCCCCTTGCCGGCGATATCCGGGGCCGAGCCACCGGCCGGCTCGAACAGGCCGAAGCCGGATTCGTTGAGGCTGGCGGAGGGGAGCAGGCCCATGGAGCCAGTGATCATGGCGCACTCGTCGGAGAGGATGTCACCGAACAGGTTGGAGCAGAGCAGCACGTCGAACTGGGACGGATCCTTGATGAGCTGCATGGTGGCGTTGTCGATGTACATGTGGTTCAGGGCCACGTCCGGGTAGGACTTGGCGACCTCGGTCACCACCTCGCGCCACAGGATGGAGGAGGCGAGCACGTTGGCCTTGTCGATGGAGGTGACCCTGGACTTGCGCACCCGGGCCGATTCAAACGCTATCTTGGCGATGCGCTCGATCTCGAAGCGGTGGTACACCTCGGTGTCGAAGGCCTTCTCGGTGGCGCCTTCCCCTTCACGCCCCTTGGGCTGGCCGAAATAGATGCCGCCGGTCAGCTCGCGCACGCAGGCGATGTCGAAGCCGCGATCGGAGATGTCGGCACGCAGCGGGGAGAACTGCTCCAGACCGGTGTAGATGCGGGCCGGGCGCAGGTTGCAGAACAGTTTGAAGTGGGCACGCAGGGGCAGCAGGGCACCGCGCTCCGGCTGATCGTTGGGCGGCAGGTGCTCCCACTTGGGGCCACCCACCGATCCGAACAGCACCGCATCGGCCGCTTCGCAGCCTTTGATCGTGCTCTGGGGCAGCGGTGTGCCGTGGTTGTCGATGGCGATGCCGCCGACGTCGTGACGGTCATAGTCGAGGGAGAAGCCGAATTTGGTCTGCACCTTTTCCAGTACCTTGATGGCCTCAGCCATCACTTCCGGGCCAATGCCGTCACCCGGCAATACTGCGATCCGATAACTGCTCATACTCTCTCCGTCTTGATAGTGTGATTCCGTTTCATCCGGGAGGCCGGTCCGGGCCACTGCCCTGGCCCCGGTCCTCCCCATGTCATGCTGTCATCTTGTCCGGCGGCGGGCTCAGACGGTTTCCGATTTGATGGTGTGGTTGCGCTCCATCTGCTCGGCCACCTGGTCCGCGCGCCAGATGCTGTTGATCACGTGGACCAGGGCCTGGGCCGAGGATTCGATGATGTCGGTGGCCAGCCCCATGCCGTGGAACTTGCGCCCCTTGTACTCGGCGACGATGTCCACTTGGCCGAGGGCGTTCTTGCCCTCGCCCTTGCCCTTGAGTTCGTATTTATCGATGCGGATCTCGTAGCCGGTGATGCGGTTGATGCACTGGTAGACCGCATCCACCGGGCCGTTGCCGGTGGCGGCTTCGCAGATCAGATCCTGGCCTACCTTGAGCTTGACCGAGGCGGTGGCGAGCACCGAGCTGCCGCTCTGCACGCCGAGGTACTCCAGCTTGAAGTGCTCGGGCTCCTCATGGATCTGGCTGAAGAAGGCGAGGGCCTCCAGGTCGTAGTCGAACACCTGGCCCTTCTTGTCGGCCAGGGTGAGGAACTTGGCGTAGAGATCGTCGAGGTCGTAGCTGCTCTCGGCGTAGCCCATGGACTCCATCCGGTGCTTGATGACGTGGCGGCCGGAGCGGGAGGTCATGTTGAGGTTGTTCTGGGTGAGACCGATGCTCTCGGGGGTGATGATTTCATAGGTGTTCTTCGCCTTGAGCACGCCGTCCTGATGGATGCCTGAGCTGTGGGAGAAGGCGTTGGCGCCGACGATGGCCTTGTTGGGCTGCACCGGCATGTTGCAGATTTGACTGACGAGGGTGCTGGTCCGATGGATCTCGCTGTGGCGGATGTTGGTGTGTACCCCGAGCAGGTCGGCGCGGGTTTTCAGGATCATCGCGACCTCTTCCAGGGAGCAGTTGCCAGCACGCTCGCCGATGCCGTTGATGGTGCACTCGATCTGGCGGGCCCCCATCTGCACGGCACTGATGGAGTTGGCCACCGAGAGGCCCAGATCGTCGTGGCAGTGCACCGAGATGATGGCCTTGTCGATGTTGGGTACCCGGTTGAACAGGGTGTAGATGATGCCGGAGAATTCGGTCGGCACCGTGTAGCCCACGGTATCCGGGATATTGATGGTGCGGGCGCCGGCCTTGATGGCGGCTTCCACCATGCGGCACAGGTTGTCTATCGGGGTGCGGCCCGCATCTTCGCAGGAGAACTCCACGTCATCGGTGTAGCGCAAGGCGTGCTTGATGGCGCCGACCCCCATCTCCAGCACGTCTTCGAAGCTCTTTTTCAGCTTGCTCTCCACGTGGATGGAGGAGGTGGAGATGAAGGTATGGATGCGAAACGCCTCTGCCACTTTCAAGGCTTCGCCGGCGGCATCGATGTCTTTTTGCAGGGCGCGAGCCAGGGCGCAGACCCGGCTGTTCTTGATGTGGCGGGCGATGGTCTGAACCGATTGAAAATCGCCGGGGGAGGAGACGGGGAAACCCACTTCCATGATATCGACACCGAGCCGCTCCAGCGCCTGGGCGATCTGCAGCTTCTCCTTGACCGTCAAGCTGGCCGACAGCGCCTGCTCACCATCACGCAAGGTGGTGTCGAATATGATGACCCGATCTGACATGTGACTTCCCTCTTCCTAAGTTCGCTGCGTGCATCCTGCATGGCATAAAAAAACCCGTGCGGGGTGCACGGGTTTCTGTAAATTCCGGCTATGCCTTAGCCCGGCTACAAGGATCCCGCGCGAGGAGTCGCGATTAGGGAGAGCAGTAGTAGCGGAGCGGCAATACGCATGATGTCTCAATCCTTCCAGTCGATAACGCTACTACCAATAACGAGATTTTTATGCTGTGTCAACCGGAATGGACAGGTTCAATCCACTGGTTTATTTAATCGGATTGTAAAGGAGTGCAAATTCTCTTGTCCCATATTCGGTTCATGCCTGATTATCTGGTCATTCCTGCTGTACTCGATCACCCGCACAATCAGATCGACTTATCAGCCCTTGCTGAATTATCTGAGGTATTCCATGGAAAAACGCAGACCTGGCCGTCCAGTCGGACGTTCCGACATTCGTGACAAGCTGCTTGCCGCCGCACGCGAACGTTTTCTCAACACCCCCTACAGCAAGGTGACGACCCGCGAGATTGCCGAGCTGGCAGGCTCCAATCTGGCGATGATCCACTACTACTTCGGCAGCAAGGAAGGCCTCTACAAGGCGGTGCTGGGGGATGTGGCCGAGCCCCTTGAGCAAGCCTGGCACGACGAGAGCAGCAACCGCAGCCTGACCGATCTGCTCAATACCTACTATCAGGTGATGGCGCCCAACAGCGAGCTGACCTCCGCCATCTCCAGCGCATTGTCCACTGAAAAGAGCCCGGGGCGTGATTTTGTGCTGAGCCGCCTGCTGGATCGCCAACTTCCCCAGTTCGATGCCCTGCTCGAATCCATGCGCTCCAACGGCCAGCTGGCGGACAACCTGGACCCCGAGATGCTGAAGATCTCCTTCCTCAGCATGATGTGGCAGCCTTTCGTGATGAAGGATCTCTACGAACAGGTGTTTGGTCTGACGGTGGACGAGCACTTCATGAGCCGCCTCGCGGCCCACAACTGCCGCCTGATGGAAAACGGCCTGCGCGGTGCCCTGAACTGACTTTTCCGGGATGACGGATGAAAAAGGGCCCCTGGGCCCTTTTTTTCATCAATCTGTTATCTGGGCGTCAACGAAGTGTCATGCCGCCCTCCTAGTCTGCACTCAGGATGCAAGGGAGGGCCGTGATGAACAAGATCCAGCAATGGGACCTGCGGGTGTGCCGTGTCTGCCTGCTCCACCCCTACAATCAGCCGCAGGCCAGGATAAGCCGGCTTGTCTCCCGTACCGGTGACGGCCCCCTCTATGCCGTGGCGGCCTGCCTGCTCTGGTGGCAGGGGAGCGCCGGGCAGGAGGCGGTCAGGGTGGCGCTCTGGGCGTTTGCCCTCGAGTTGCCGCTCTACCTGCTGCTCAAGAATGCCCTCAAACGCCAGCGCCCGGCAGGGCTGCCTGTCTTCATCACCCCGTCGGATCGTTACAGCCTGCCCTCGGGCCATACCGCGGCCGCCTTTCTGATGGCGACCGTACTGGCCGCCAGTTTCCCGCTCTGGGCACCGCTGCTGTTTGTCTGGGCCGCGCTGGTGGGGGCGTCCCGCCTGCTGCTCGGGGTGCATTATCTGAGTGATCTGGTGGCCGGGGCGCTGCTTGGCGGTGGTTGCGCCCTCTGGGCGCTGGGTTGGAGCCAGGGATGAGGATACTGTTCGGCGTTCAGGGGACCGGCAACGGCCACATCAGTCGTAGCCGGACCCTGGCGCGCGCATTGAAGAGCAGGGGCGTGGCGGTGGACTATCTGTTCAGCGGGCGCGCCGCCGACGGCTACTTCGAGATGGGGGAGTTCGGGGATTATCGCACCTTCCCCGGTATCACTTTCGCCAGCCATCAGGGGCGCATCTCGGGCTGGCGCACCCTCAAGGGACTCTCTCCCCTGCGTTTCTGGCAAGATCTGCGTGCCCTCGATTGTCGCGAGTACGATCTGGTCATCAGCGACTTCGAGCCGCTCAGTGCCCATGCGGCTCGCCGCTGGGGCAAACCCAGCCTCACCATCAGCCATCAGGCGAGCTTCGACTGGCCGATCCCGCGCTGGGGGGAGAGCGGCTTCAACCGTCAGCTGATGCGCCATTTTGCGCCGGTACGCCAGTCCCTGGGGCTGCACTGGTTCCATTTCGGCCAGCCCCTACTGCCTCCCATCGTCGATCCCCTCGAGCCGGTGCCGGACAACCAGCAGATCCTGGTCTATCTGCCATTCGAGCAGACAGAGACGATCGCGGCCCTGTTGTCGCGTTTCAGCACGCAGTCGTTCATCTGCTTCCATCCCGAGGTGCGCAAGCGTAGCGAGTGGCGCAACATCCGCTTTGAACCTCAGGCCAGAGAGGGCTTCAAGCTGGCGCTGGCAGGTTGTCGCGGGGTCATCAGCAATGCGGGATTCGAGCTTGCCTCCGAGGCGCTCTCCCTTGGCAAGAAGCTGCTGGTCAAACCCCTGGGTGGCCAGTTCGAGCAGTTGACCAACGGCAGGACCCTGGAGCTGATGGGGCTGGCCCAGTTGATGGACAGCCTGGATGCCAATGCGGTGCGAAGCTGGCTGGAGGCCCCTTCTCCTGGCAGGGTACGCTATCCCGATGTGGCAGGAGAGCTGGCCGACTGGTTGCTGGCCGGGGCCGGGGAGGAGGTGGGGGCGCTCTCCCGCCGCCTCTGGGGCAGGACCCTCTTTCCGGAGGAGGTGTGTGACAGCCTGGGGGAGCTTGCCAGCCGTACCGGCCAGGAGCGTCCCTGGTTATCCCAACTCAGCGCCTTTGACTAAACTGAGTCGATCCCACCACGGAGAGGACGGACAGCATGCGCTTTACCAATGAAAACGGCGACACCATGACTCTGGCAGACAATCTCACCCTGCATGAGCTGCTCGACATGGGTGTCAGCATTTCGGTCTGCGAAGAGACGGATCCGGATCAGCAGATCTGGCTGGCAGAACCCGAAGACGAGCAGTGAAACCAGCCAGTTTTTGACGGCCCACCCCCTCGGGGTGGGCCGTTTATTTTGTTCCTGACCGACGCGGGCAGCATGATCCGCTGGTTGTTCCCCCCAGGGCCCCTCTTTGTTGCCCGTCTGGTGGCCAAGTCACTGAATGTTAATAGCTGTTTGAAATTTATGACTGTTATGGCCAGACAAAGCCGTGGACAAGCGTTCACGGGCGGGTTAAGTTGGTTTTTCACCCGCTTTTCGGGTGAATGATGGAAAACCCCTATTTTTCTACTATCGACGGCTCCGAACTCGCCTGATCTGCCTGCAGACAACAACAAGACTCGGATCGGCGCTGCCGGGAAGCAGCGGACTGTCGATAGCTTTCGCTTAACGGAGCAAAGCCTGGAGGGCTTTATCATGGAGATGTTATCAGGCGCCCAGATGGTGGTTAGAGCGCTGGAAGATCAGGGAGTGGAACACGTTTTCGGCTACCCTGGTGGCTCAGTGCTCGACATCTATGACGCTCTCTTCGAAAACGGCAAGATGGAGCATGTCCTGGTGCGGCACGAGCAGGCCGCAGTGCACATGGCGGACGGTTACGCCCGCTCCACCGGCAAGGTGGGCACTGTGCTGGTGACCTCGGGTCCCGGCGCCACCAACTGCATCACGGGGATCGCCACCGCCTACATGGATTCCATTCCCCTGGTGATCCTGTCCGGCCAGGTGCCGACCAGCATGATCGGGGAGGATGCGTTCCAGGAGACCGACATGATCGGCATCTCCCGCCCGGTGGTGAAGCACAGCTTCCTGTGCAAGAAAGCCAGCGACATTCCCGAGGCCATCAAGAAGGCCTATTACATTGCCGCCAGTGGCCGCCCGGGGCCCGTGGTGGTGGATCTGCCCAAAGACGTGCAGAATCCGAAAGAGAAGTTCCCCTATCAGTATCCCGAGTCCGTTTCCCTGCGCTCCTACAATCCGACCAAGGCGGGACACAAGGGCCAGATCAAGCGGGCTGCCAAGCTGCTGACCGAGGCGAGCCGCCCGGTCATGTACGTGGGTGGCGGCGCCATCAACGCCAATGCGGATCACCTGGTGACCAAGCTGGCGGAGCTGCTGAACCTGCCGGTGACCACCACGCTCATGGGGCTGGGCGCTTTCTCCGGCAGCCATCCGCAGTTCATCGGCATGCTCGGCATGCACGGCACCTTCGAAGCGAACAAGAGCATGCACAACGCGGATCTCATCTTCGCCGTGGGTGCCCGCTTCGATGACCGCGTCACCAACAACGTGGCCAAGTTCTGCCCGAATGCCACCATAGTCCACATCGACATCGATCCCACCTCCATCTCCAAGACGGTGCAGGCTCATGTGCCCATCGTCGGCTCGGTGGAAACCGTGCTGGAGCAGATGCTGGAAGTGATCCGCGAGTGTGGTTTCGACAACGACAAGCAGGTACTGGCGGACTGGTGGGAGCAGATCAACCAGTGGCGCTCCCGCAACTGCCTGGCCTACGAAACCCATCCCACCCTGATCAAGCCGCAGCAGGTCATCGAGACTCTCTACAAGGTGACCAAGGGGGAGGCGTTCGTCGCCTCCGACGTCGGCCAGCACCAGATGTTTGCCGCCCTCTACTACCCGTTTGCCAAACCACGTCAGTGGATCAACTCAGGTGGTCTCGGCACCATGGGGTTCGGCATTCCGGCCGCCATGGGCGCCCAGTTTGCCAACCCGGATGCGGTGGTCTGCTGCGTCACCGGCGACGGCTCGGTGCAGATGAACATTCAGGAGCTCTCCACCTGCATGCAGTACGGGGTGCCCATCAAGATCATCTCCATCAACAACCGTGCGCTGGGCATGGTCAAGCAGTGGCAGAAGATGTTCTACGGTGGCCGCCACAGCCACTCCTACATGGAATCCCTGCCTGACTTCGTCAAGCTGGCGGAAGCCTATGGCCACGTCGGCATCGCGGTGAGCGATCCGGCGGAGCTGGAGAGCGCCATGGAGAAGGCCTTTGCCATGAAGGACAGACTGGTGTTCATGGACATCTCGGTCGATCCGGACGAGCACGTCTATCCGATGCAGATCAAATTTGGCGCCATGGACGAGATGTGGCTGAGCAAGACGGAGAGAACCTGATGAGACACATCATTTCAGTACTGCTGGAGAACGAATCCGGCGCCCTGAGCCGTGTGGTAGGCCTCTTCTCCCAGCGCGGCTACAACATCGAGACCCTGACGGTGGCCCCCACCGAGGATCCCACCCTGTCCCGCATGACCATCGTCACCATGGGAGATGAGCGGGTGCTGGAGCAGATCCAGAAGCAGCTGCACAAGCTGGTGGACGTGCTCAAGGTGTGTGACCTGAGCGAGGGTGAGCACATCGAGCGGGAGATCGCGCTGGTCAAGGCGCGCGCCGCCGGTGGTGCACGTGACGAACTGAAGCGGCTGGCGGACATCTTCCGTGGCCAGATCGTCGACGTCACCCCCGAGCTCTACACGGTGCAGCTCGTCGGGACCAGCGAAAAGCTGGACGCCTTCATCAAGACGGCTGCCCAGACCAACGAGATCATCGAAGTGGTGCGCTCCGGTGTCTGTGGCATCTCCCGGGCGGACAAATCCCTGCGTCCCTGATGTGGCCGGATGTGAAAATAGCTGTTCAAGGGCTCTTCGGAGCCCTTTTTCGTGTCTGGCAGCGTTGCGGGCAAGTGGGGGGGGCCGGTAGGGATGCAGGCCACAGCATCAGGAGGTTATCGAGGGGGTGAAAGAGAAGGGGGAAGGGAGGGTCTTCACCTGTCATTTTCTTTCAAATGATCGGTAAACTATCCACAAAAGCTGTGGAAAACTCTGTAGATTAGCGGTGTGTCTGGCGTTAGTCTCATGATCTTAAAGGGATATTTCAATTTGATCCTGGCTGGATCGCATTTGTGCAATCCCCTGGCGAGGGTGTGAGCGTTTGCTTATCCCTCGTGCCTTGCCAAGGGCGGAACGCGGATCTGTCTGTAGATCCGGACGGGATCCCGACCTGATCTTGCGGATCAACATTTCTGGGCGCGAGCCATAAAAAAACCCGCCTCTCGGCGGGTTTTTCATTGTATCGGACTGCGGGTCGACTACTCGGCCTGGGCTGCCTGGATGCCGGTCAGGGCGATGGTGTAGACGATGTCGTCCACCAGGGCGCCACGGGAGAGGTCGTTGACCGGCTTGCGCATGCCTTGCAGCATGGGGCCGATGGAGACCAGCTCGGCGGAGCGCTGTACCGCCTTGTAGGTGGTGTTGCCGGTGTTCAGGTCCGGGAACACGAACACGGTGGCCTTGCCGGCAACCGGGGAGTTCGGTGCCTTGGACTTGGCGACGTTCTCCATGATGGCCGCATCGTACTGAAGCGGGCCGTCGATGATGAGGTCGGGACGCTTGGCCTTGGCCAGCTCGGTCGCTTCACGCACCTTCTCCACGTCCGCGCCGGCGCCGGAGGTGCCGGTGGAGTAGGAGATCATGGCCACGCGCGGCTCGATACCGAAGGCGGCGGCGGAGTCGGCGGACTGGATGGCGATCTCGGCCAGCTGCTCGGCAGTGGGATCCGGGTTGATGGCGCAGTCACCGTAGACCAACACCTGGTCCGGCAGCAGCATGAAGAAGATGGAGGAGATCAGGGAAGAGCCCGGAGCGGTCTTGATGATCTGCATCGGCGGACGGATGGTGTTGGCAGTAGTGTGCACGGCGCCGGATACCAGGCCGTCAACTTCATTGCGCTCCAGCATCATGGTACCCAGTACCACGTTGTCTTCCAGCTGCTCGCGGGCAACCACTTCGGTCATACCCTTGTTCTTGCGCAGCTCGACCAGACGAGCCACATAGCGCTCGCGCACGGCAACGGGATCGATGATCTCGACGCGGTCGGTCAGTACCACGCCCTGCTGTTCGGCAACACGACGGATCTCTTCCGGGTTGCCCAGCAGCACCGGACGGGCGATGCCACGCTCGGCACAGATAGCGGCAGCCTTGATGGTGCGCGGCTCTTCCCCTTCCGGCAGCACGACGCGCTTGTTGGCCTGACGGGCCAGCTCGGTCAGCTGATAGCGGAAGGCCGGCGGGCTCAGGCGACGGGAGCGGGTGGACTTGGCGGAGAGAGACTCGATCCAGTGCTTGTCGATGTGACCAGCAACGTAGTCCTGCACCAGCTCGATACGCTCGCGGTCATCTTCCGGGATGTCGACGTTGAAGTTCTGCAGGCTGACGGCGGTCTGCCAGGTGTTGGTGCCGGTGATCATGATCGGCAGGCCGGTGGCCATGGCCTGTTGGCACAGGGCCATCACCTGGGGTTCCGGGTGGTAGTTGCCGGTCAGCAGCAGGGCACCCAGCTTGACGCCGTTCATGGCGGACAGGCAGGCGGAGACGATGACGTCGGAGCGGTCGCCGGAGGTCACCAGCAGGCTGCCCGGACGGAAGTGCTCGATCATGTTGTGGATTGAGCGGGCGCAGAAGGTCACGGTCTGCAGGCGGCGGCTTTCCAGCTCACCCTTGTTGATGATCTTGGCGGCCAGGTGCTTGGCGAGATCCTTGGCGCGCGGGGCGATCAGCTGGGTGTTCCAGGGGATGCAGCCGAGGATGCGCAGCGGACTCTTGCCGAAGACCTGCAGCACTTCCAGGTTGTGGCCGGTATCGGCGCCGTGGTGGTGCGCTTCGAACATCTCGGTCAGGTCGGGACGGGTCACGCCGTGCTCGTCAACCGGGGCACCCACCTTGTTGATGACGCAGCCCACGATGCGCGGGTTGTTGACGCCACCGAAGTTGGAGCAGGCCAGCTCGATGCGCTCTTTGAGCTTCTGGCTGGAGTCGTTGCCCGGATGGGTCACGAACACCATGTCGGCGTCCAGCGCCTTGGCGACGTCGTAGTTCAGCTTGTTGGCAAAGGGTTGCTTGTCGGTCGGCACCAGGCCCTCGATCACCACCACTTCGGCGCCGCTGGTCTTCACGTGCTCTTCGAAGCGGGCCACGATCTCTTCCAGCAGGATGTCGGTGTTGCTGGAGGTGATCATGTTCTCGGCGTAGGAGAGGGCAAACGGCTCGGGCGGGTTGATGTTGGCAGCGGCGCGGATCACGGCGGTGGAGCGCTCGGTACCGGTTTCACCCGGACGCGGCTGGGCGACCGGTTTGAAGAAGCTGACATTGACACCGTGACGTTCCATGGCGCGAACGACGCCAAGACTCACGGAGGTTACGCCGACACCAGTGCCGACCGGGATGAGCATAATAGTGCGTGCCACTTATTACCCCTTGTTCATTTTTTGGGATCAGGAAAAGGCCGCCCTGGGGCGGCCTTGCTCTACAGCTAATTTATGCGCCGACCAGTTCCAGCGCGTCGTGGGCGATGACCCACTCTTCGTTGGTCGGGATAACCAGGGCCTTGGTGGAACCAGCCTTGGTGATCTCGCCGCCCTTGCCGAAGCGAGCCTTCAGGTTGGCGTCGTGGTCGACGTCAAAGCCCAGCAGGCCCAGCTTGTTCAGGGTGATCTCACGGATCGGGGCGGAGTTCTCGCCGATGCCACCGGTGAAGACCACGGCATCCAGACGACCGTCCATGGCGGCGGCGTAGGCACCGATGTACTTAGCCAGACGGTAGCAGTACACGTCCATGGCGCGCTTGGCTTCTTCCTTGCTGTCGTAGTTGTCTTCAACGAAACGGCAGTCGGAGGTGACTTCGGTCAGACCCTGCAGGCCGGATTCCTTGGTCAGCATGGTGTTGATCTCGGCAACGCTCATGCCCAGTTTGTCGTGCAGGAAGAAGATGATGGCCGGATCGATGTCACCGGAACGGGTACCCATCACCAGGCCTTCCAGCGGGGTCAGGCCCATGGAGGTGTCGACGGACTGGCCGTTCTTGATGGCGCAGACGGAGCCGCCGTTGCCCAGGTGGCAGTTGATGATGTTGAGCTCTTCCACCGGCTTGTTCAGCTGCTTGGCCGCTTCCAGGCTGATGTAGTAGTGGCTGGTGCCGTGGGCGCCGTAGCGACGGATGCCGTTCTCTTTGTAGAGCTTGTACGGCAGGGCGTACAGGAAGGCTTCTTCCGGCATGGTCTGGTGGAAGGCGGTGTCGAACACGGCGACGTTCTTCTCGGCCAGTTCCGGGAAGACCTTCAGGGCGGCACGGATACCGATCAGGTGAGCCGGGTTGTGCAGCGGTGCGTAAGGAATGGCGGCTTCGATGCCGGCAATGACGTCATCACAGATGCGAACGGAGGAGGTGAAACGCTCGCCGCCGTGTACCACGCGGTGGCCGATGGCGATCAGGTTCTTGGACAGTTCCGGGTTGAGCGGCAGGATCTTGTGAACGATGAAGTCCAGCGCTTCCTGGTGAGCGGCACCGGCACCCAGATCAGCGTTGCCTTTCTCGCCGTTCAGCTTCCACTTGATGCGGGCGTCGTCGAGGTTGAAGCATTCGGCCAGGCCGGACAGCAGGTCATCACCGGTGGTTGCGTCAATGACAGCAAACTTCAGGGACGAGCTGCCACAGTTAAGAACAAGAACCAGCTTACTCATGAATAAATCCTATCGCAGATTGGGTTGGGTTGGAGGATGCGCCGGACGCGGTGCGTCCAAAAACTATCAACTTATCCTTATGAGGGTTGGCAATCTGTTGCTTGCCCCTTGTATAGTGATACAAGACCCGAAATTCAGACGTCCCTGACTGGTCAGTGGCCGTGCCCCAGCGTAAAAATGGGCGTACAAAGGATAACCTGATTGTTGAAAAATAACAAAGTCATCCTCAACCTTTGTTATTGCCTCTCAAATATTGTCGAGGTTTTGCCGTTAATGCGTTCGAAAAGAGCTCGGAGGTAGCATGAGCATGAACATTTTTGGAACTAAATTACAGCAAGGCCGTCATTATATGACTCTTTGGCCGCGCCGTCCCGAGCTTAATTCCATGTTCCCGGAGAATCGGGTGATCAAGGCCACCGAATTCGCCCTCAAGGTGATCCCGGCACTTGCGGTGCTCAGCGTCATGGTGCAGTTCCAGTTTGGCGAGCTTCATTACTGGCCCTCCGTGATGGCGTCCGTGCTCTTCCTGCTCAGCCTGCCGCTGCAAGGGTACTACTGGCTCGGCCAGCGCGCCGATACCCGGCTGCCCCCCTCCCTCGCCACCTGGTATCGGGAGATAAACGGCAAGATGAACGAGCAGGGCGGTCAACGTCAGCTGGTGGCCCGTCCCCGCTACGAAGAGCTGGCCGATACCCTCAACGCCGCCTTCAAGCAGCTGGACAAATCCTTCCTCTACGAATGACTTTCCGAAGTCAGACTGACGACAAAGGCGCCCTCAGGCGCCTTTTTCACATTCAGGCGGCCAGCACCTTGCTGATCTCCTGGATGGAGAGCTTGTACTGACGGGGGCACTGACGCCAGACCGCCAGCATGCGCTGGTACTTGTCCCGCATGGCGATGTCGCTGGAGAGCTCATCGCAGGGGCAGGGCAGTTCGGGGAAGCGCTTGTCCACTTCCAGCAGGAAGCAGACGTAATCCGCCAGTTCCCGCTCCTGGCTGCGGCTGTAGCCGTTGAAGGCAAGGCGGCTCTCGTTGACATCGGCCCGGGCGCTGGCATCCAGGTTACCCCAGGAGATGGCCAGTGCATGGTGCAGCTCCAGGGTGTCCAGCACCTCCTGGCAGGTGGCGAGGTCCAGATGGCCGAAGCTCTTCTCCAGCTCGAGGATTTGCAGGCAGTAGCCGCGCTCGACGATGGTGCTGGCACGCTGGTAAAACGCCGCCTTTTCCGGATTGAGTTTGGCCAGGATCTCGTACTGGTTGCTCAGGATCAGGCGTTCGGTGTGGCTCATGTTCATGGGCTGTCTCGCTGGAAAATGAATCTGGGGTCACGTTAACCCATATCCAGGATGAATTTTTTGATCTGAGAGGGGAGGTTGGCGAGAAAAGGGGGAGGAGGCGCCCTGGTGAGCCGCCAGAGAGTGGGGGCTGATGCCGTGGTGAAACGAGCAGGGCCCGCCATGGCGAGCCCTGCAACAATGCCGCTGGTGGCTTACCCCTTGACGAGGTCGAGCACCACCTGATGGTGATCGCTGGTCTTGAACTTGTCGAAGCGATGGGCAACCTTGCCCTCTTCGTCGATGAGGAAGCTCAGTCGATGGATGCCGTCATACTCCTTGCCCATGAACTTCTTCGGGCCCCAGACGCCAAAGGCATCGGCCACCGTGTGATCCTCATCGGCCAGCAGGCGGAAGTTGAGGTTGTCGCGCTCCTCGAACTTTTTCAGGCGCTTGGCGCTGTCAGGGCTGATGCCGAGCACCACCACATTGAGGGCAGCCAGCTCGCTATTGACGTCGCGCAGACCGCAGGCCTGGGTGGTGCAACCCGGGGTCATCGCCTTGGGGTAGAAATAGATCAGCACCTTCTTGCCGCGCAGGTCGGCGAGGCGAACCTGATTGCCGTCCTGATCGGAGAGGGAGAAATCGGGGGCCTGGGTACCAGCTTCTAGTGGTGACATGGGGTCTCCTCGGATAAACGCCGTCAGGCGTACTTGTGATTGACGATGAATTCGAACGACTCGGCGCCCAGTCCACGACAGAAATCGGCGAAGGCTGTCTTCGAGCCGGGCTCTTCTCCCTGCTTGGAGAGATTCAACTGAAAGTTCGCCTTGAGCAGGTTGAAGGGCTGCTGTTCCAGGGTGATGGTCTGCATGGCCTGGATGTCCCAGCCGTGATCGCTGAAGAACTGGGTGCACTGACTTACGATGCCCGGCTGATCCCGGATCAGCACCTCTGCGCTGGCGCTGATGTCATATTGCAGGGAGTGGTGGCGCTCGGTGCGTTTCATCATGGTGATGAGATCCCACTCCTGGCTGCGCAGTGGGAGGCTGATTTCCAGTTGCATCAGGCTGTTCCAGTCACCGGACAGGAGCATGATGAAGGTGAATTCGTTGCCGAAGATGCCAAGACGGCTGTCGACAATGTTGCAACCGCAGCCACTGACGTGACGGGTCACCTCATTGACGATGCCAGGCCTGTCCGTGCCGATGGCCGTTACGACCAGGTAATGAGTCATAAATCGTCTCTCGTCCATTATTGAGAATGCGTTGACCGCGGGTGCCGGCACCCTGCCGTGAGGCCTCTTGTGCGCTCGTGCATTCATACGTTTTGTGCCGGATGGTAACACGGCTTGTCCCCTGCCTCCCTTGTTTTTCAAAAGGGGCAGCTTTACCATTACGCCCCTGAAAATCGGGAGAATTATCCATGTTACGCGGTAGTATTGTTGCGCTCGTTACCCCCATGCTGCCTTCGGGCGACATCGATTGGGTCAGTCTGGCAGCGCTGGTGGAATATCATGTGGATGCCGGGACCAGCGCCATCGTCGCCGTGGGAACCACGGGAGAGTCGGTCACCCTGAGCGAGCAGGAACATATCGCCGTGGTTGAGAAGACGGTGGAATACGCCGCCGGACGCATTCCCGTCATCGCGGGCTGCGGCTCCAACAATACTGCTCATGCCATCGCCCTCTCCCGGCGTTTCGCCACCATGGGCGTGGTGGCGGGTCTCTCGGTTACCCCCTATTACAACAAACCCACCCAGGAAGGCCTCTATCGTCACTATTGTGCGATCGCCGAGGCTAGTGGTCTGCCTCAAATTCTCTATAATGTGCCCGGTCGCACCTGCTGTGACCTCAAACCCGAGACGGTGGCCCGTCTGGCCAAGGTGCCCGGCATCATAGGTTTGAAAGAAGCGACTGGCGATCTTGGCCGTACCCCGCTGCTGCGCGAACTGTGCGGGCCGGATTTTGCGCTTTATAGTGGCGATGACGCCAGCGGATGTGATTTTATGCTGCAAGGGGGCGATGGTGTCATTTCGGTCACCACCAATATTGCGGCGCCCCAGATGGCCGACATGTGTCGTGCTGCCCTGGCCGGTGATGCCGGGCAGGCTCATGACATCAACAATCGATTGATGCCGTTGCATCAGACTCTGTTCTGTGAACCGAGTCCCATCCCGGTGAAATGGGCCTGTGCCCGGCTGGGATTGATGGCGACGGCGACCTTGCGTCTGCCCCTGACCGATCTCACCCCCGAGGGGGAAGCGGCGATGGCGCGAGCACTGACGACTGCGGAGTTGATGGCGAGTGTTTAAAGCAAATGGAAAGGGAAATGCAGTGCGCCTGGTACTGAGTGTCGCGACGGTGGCCGTGCTGGCTGCCTGCAGCTCACCCCAGGAACGCAAAATGGCCAACCGTGGCTTCGAGTATGAAGAGAGCCGCCTCGAAGGCCGCGCCTTCCTTGTGCCCGCCGGGTTGAGTACCCCCGCCTTTAACAGCAATTTCGACATTCCGGCCCTGCCCGAGAGCAGCCGTGAGGGCGCCCTCGGGGCCAAGGTGGACGTGCGTCCGCCCGCCCAGTTGCTCACCGTGGTGCCCGGCAGCCAGGTGGTGGCCAATGCCAGCGAGCCAACCGTCGCCTTCTATGCCCTCAGCACCTCCCAGAGCGTGGAGCGCGATACCTGGGCCTTCCTGATGAACTTCCTGGCCGAACACAAGGTCACCACCGAGAAGCTGGATCAACAGGACGGCGTCTTGCAGACCGGCTGGTTTGACAACTCAGCGGTGCTCGATGGCTGGGCGGAAGATGACGATGACTTCAAGATCCGTCAGCGTTACCAGTTCACCCTGCGCAACGATGTGCAGCGCCACGCCATCAAGATGTCGGTACGGGTGCTGGATCACGAAGAGACCATCGACGGCGAGACCAGCACTGTGCTGACGCCGGCGGACGCCCAGCGTTATGCTACCCGCGCCCTGAACCAGTTCTCCCTCTATTACGACAAGCAGCTCAAGGCCCGTGAACAGCACAAGTCCAGCGATGGCATGGGGCTGGAGCTGGGTCTGGACAACAACGAGCTGAGCGCCTGGATTGCCGAAGGGTCGTTTGACCAGGTGTGGCGCCGCCTCAATCAGGTGCTGCCTGCCTATGGTTTCACCATCAAGGACACCCAGCAGTCCCTGGGCTGGATCGACGTGGAATACGATGAGCCGGACAGCGAGTTCTGGAAGGCCAAGGGAGCGGAACCCTTCAAGCTCGAGGAAGACAAGTATCGCTTCCAGCTCGGCGAGATGACGGGCGGCAAGACCTCCATCACCCTGTTCGACAAGGACAAGAAGCCTGTCGCATCCGGTGTCATCTCCCAGATGTACATCAGCCTGTCCGAGGCCTTTGCCAAGGGCTTGGCCGATCAGGGGGCGAAGTAAGCATGGAAACAGGGGCCTCGCGCCCCTGTTTTGTTATGTCCGGGTTGCCGCAGGGCCAGCGTGCCGAGCCGGTTGCCCCGGGCCTGAGTACCTGATGATGTGAATCCCCCACAGACAGGGGTCTGGTGCCCCTGCCTAACTAGTCCCACAACAGGAAGTGTTATTAGCCATGAGTCTTGCAGATCAAGTATTGGCGGTGAACGACGATTTGCCGATCCGTACCGATAAACCTGTCCATTCCGGCAAAGTGCGCAGCGTCTACTGGTTGACCCCGGCAGACAGTGCCCGGCTCATTCGGGAGAAAGGCTATGATGTGCCGGCCGATACGCCCCTGGCCCTCATGGTGATCAGTGATCGCATCTCGGCTTTCGACTGCATCTGGCAAGGGGTGGACGGTCTGAACGGCGTGCCGGGCAAGGGTGCGGCGCTCAATGCCATCTCCAGCCACTGGTTCAAGCTGTTCAAGGAGCAGGGGCTGGCGGACAGCCACATCCTGGACATCCCGCACCCCTTCGTCTGGATCGTGCAAAAAGCCCGTCCCGTGATGATCGAGGCCATTGCCCGCCAGTACATCACCGGCTCCATGTGGCGTGCCTACAAGGATGGTGAGCGGGAATTCTGCGGCATCACCCTGCCGGAAGGGCTCAAGAAGGATCAGAAGCTGCCCGAGATCCTCATCACCCCGTCCACCAAGGGGATCCTCAAGGGGCTGGATGGCGTGCCGGAAGCGGACGACGTCAACGTCTCCTGCGGCGACATCGAGCGCCACCATCAGGCCTTCGGCTTCCGCTCCCCGGCGGACATCGACCGCTACGAGGCGCTGCTCAAAGAGGGCTTCAACGTCATCAGCGAGGCGCTGGCTGCCCTGGATCAGGTCTTCGTCGACACCAAGTTCGAGTTCGGTTACGTGACCGATGCCGCCGGTCGCGAGAAGCTCATCTACATGGATGAAGTGGGCACCCCCGACAGCTCCCGCATCTGGGACGGCGCAGCCCTTCGCGGCGGCGAGATCATCGAGAAGTCCAAAGAGGGCTTCCGCCAGTGGCTGCTGAACCACTTCCCGGATCCGGACATCCTGCTCAACAAGAACCGCATGCCCGAGCGCTTCGCCCTGGCCCGTGACAACAAGCTGCCCACCGAGGTGATGATGGATATCTCCCGCACCTATGTGGGGATCGCCGAGAAGATCATCGGTCAGCCGCTGGTACGCAGTGCCAATCCGAAGCAGGAGATCATCGAGGTACTGCGGGAGCAGTACGGCCTGATCGACTGAGGCCGACCGCTTTTTTTGCCGCAGGCGCACAAACGTTTGCCGGTGGCTGGCGAGGCGCTTGCAACGCAGATGACAAAACGGGCCCCATGACGGGGCCCGTTTTCATTGGGTTGTCCGGAGCGCTCAGCCATTGACCCGGAAGATCTGACCGGTCTGTACCCCCAGTACCGATTTCTTGTAGGCCTGGGCCACCCGGGCGGCGGGTACCGGCACGAAGCCCGGGAAGAAGTCGGCATACTTGCCCATGGACTCTTCCAGCACAGTGGGGCTGACCACGTTGATGCGAATGCCCCTTGGCAGCTCGCAGGCGGCCCCTTTCACGAAGTGCTCGATGGCACCGTTGATGGTGGTGGCGCTCACCCCCCAGTGGATGGGCTCCTCGCTCAGAATGCCGCTGATGAGGGTGATGGAGCCACGGTCGCTCAGGTGGGCAATGGCGGCCCGGGTCAGGTTGATCTGGCCCATCAGCTTGCTCTGAAGCCCTACCTGCCACTGCTCGTCCGTCATCTCGGTCAGGGCATTGAAGGCGACGCTGCCGCTGGCGACCACCAGGGCATCGAAGGACCCGACCTGCTCGAAGAGCGCCCGGATGGAGGCGGGGTCGCGCATGTCCACTCTGGCATCCCCCTGGCTGTGACCGACCCGGATCACCTGATGATCCTGGGCAAGCAGTTCGCTGACGGCGGCGCCAATGGTGCCGGAGGCACCCACAATCACAATCTTCATATCTATCGCTCCTGGTTGAGATGAGTTGATGATAGCGGGATAAAAAGGGAGAAAAAGCTCTTATGATGAACCCATTGTTTCCATATTGGTGCTAATGATGGATATCACTCACCTGGCCAGTTTCTATGAAGTGGTGCAGCGGGGCAGTTTCTCCGCCGCTGCCGATGCACTGGGGGTGAGCAAGGGGATGCTGAGTCGCCATGTCAGCGCCCTGGAGTCCGCCCTCAATGCCCAGCTGCTCCAGCGCACGACCCGCAGACTCAGCCTGACCGAGGCGGGGCGGGTGCTTCACCTGCAGGCCGGCGAGATCTTCGCCCTGGCCCGGGAGGCGGAGGAGGGGATCCGCGCCCTGACCGAGGAGGACAGCGGCCGCCTGCGCTTCACCTGCCCGGTCAGCACGGGGGACCGCATGGTGAGCGAGCTGCTCGCCCGTTTTGCCGAGCTGTGCCCCGGCGTCCAGGTCGAGCTCAACTTCACCAATGCCATGATCGACATGAGCCAGGGGGAGAATGACATCGCTCTGCGGGCCATGGAGCTGATTCCCGACAACCTGGTGGCCCTGCCGCTCGGCAGGCTCAAGGATGTGGTGGTGGCAAGCCCCGCCCTGCTGGCGCGAGAGGGGATCCCCGCCACTCCCTATGAGCTGGGGGGGCGCTCCTGCCTGCTGCAGGGCCACAACCCGGACTGGGAGCAGTGGCACTTTCGCCAGGGGGAAGAGGAGGCGCACATCCTGGTGCAGGGGCGAGTGCGGGCCAACCACTACAGCACCCTGCTGCAACTGGCCCGGGCGGGCATGGGCTTTGCCAAGTGTCCACTGATGCTGGTGGAGGCCAGCCTGGCCCGAGGGGAGCTGGTGGCCGTGCTGACGGAGTGGCAGACCGGCCTGCATCCGATCCATGTGCTGCACGCCCAGCAGCGCCGGGTGCCGCGCAAGATCCGGCTGTTCAAGCAGGTGCTGGCCCAGTGGTTTGCCGAGCGGCCCCATTATCTGCTGGGGTGAGCCTGCATCCCGTTATTTTTCTGTCATCTGGGGCTGCTACCCTGCGCCCTTCATCGCGAAAGGAGAGTCAGGGAATGAAGCGTCATCAGGGTTGGGCAGGGGTTGCGCTGCTGTGCTGCAGCGGTGTGCAGGCCGAGGTCAGGGTCGAGGTGCCCCGGGATTTCCAGATCCTGGCGGTGAGCGCAGGCAAGGTGCAGGACGAGCAGCATGCCGTGCTGGCCGACGGAGAGCAGCAACTGCTGGTGCGCTACGAGGGGGTGATCCCGAGTCGCAACAGCAGCGACAACGATCGCCAGGTTCGCTCCGAGCCCCAGGTGCTTCGCTATGAGGCCCGCGGGCAGTCGGTGCGCCTGCAGGCTCCCGTGCCTGCGGACGAGGCCGGGATGGAACGCTACGCCAGGGCCCCTGTCCTGGGCCTGGTGGCGGGGGGGCAGCCCCTCGAGGTGCGCCAGGATACGCTGATGGTGCAGGGGATGCAGATCGGCATGGACTGGCATGCCAGGCTGATGGAGTACAACCGTGGCGAGGGGCCTGCCGTGCTCGCCGGTGCGGCGGATGTGACTGCGGCCGCCGTGGCGACGCCCCGGGCCTCCTCCGTGCCGGCCAGCGCCCTGGAAGGGCAGTTGCAACAGCTTTTCCTGCAGGCGGACCCCGCGCTTCGCAAGCGCTTCATCGGTTGGGCCGTGCCGCGCCTTTAAGTTTGCTCCCCGTTGCAGTAACGTGGGCACATCTTTGATTCCCGATGTGCCCATGTTGATCAGCGAGGCCCCCATGTTTGAATTGCACCCCCGCCTTCAGGCGGATACCCGGATACTCGGGGATCTGCCCCTGTGCCGCGTCCTGCTGGCCAAAGACAGCCAGTATCCCTGGCTGATTCTGGTGCCCCGGGTCGCCAACCTGCGGGAGATCCATCATCTGGCCCCCGAGCAGCAACAGCAGTTGATGCAGGAGTCCTGCGCCGTCGCCACCCTGATGGAGCGGGCACTCGGCCCGGACAAGATCAACGTGGCGGCCCTCGGCAATCTGGTGCCTCAGCTGCACCTGCACCACGTGGCCCGCTTCAGCTCGGATGCGGCCTGGCCCGGTCCCATCTGGGGTGCCTGTCCCGCCATTCCCTATGAGGAGCAGGCTTTGCAAGGGGCGGCTGCCAGTTGGCAAACCCGTCTGGCTACCCTGGATGGATTTCAGCCATTTCTGACTGATAATCCAGTCAAGTGAGAGGTGGCTCGCGCTTTGGGCACCGGGATCACGCAATCTGTTAGCGTATCGCGTCGGTGCATGGTGACATGGGCGACACGAGTGACAGCCCCATTATTTCGATCAGCAGGAAGGTTCCATGATAGTGACAAGATCCGAGGATGATGCCGTATTGACCACAGAGGACGTACTGCTGAGCCTGTGCAATTCGGTGACGAGCGTATTGAGTGCGGCGACCCAGACCCAGGTGCGCTTCTCCGGCATGGTGCAGCGGATCAGCAAGACCTGCCTCAAGCCTGACATCGGCTGTTTCGTGCTGTTTGACGGCGGCTTCTCCGGGCTGGTGGTGATCAACTTCTCCGCCGCCGCGGCCATGGAGCTCTACCAGAGCTACATGCTGAGCATGGGGCTCTCCAAGGAGGATCTTGCCATCTCCCACACCTCGGACGAGGTGAGCAACGTCATGGGCGAGCTGATGAACCAGATCGTCGGCAGCTTCACCACCAAGGTGGGGCGCGAGCTGCAGACCCACATCACCCAGAACCAGCCCAAGATGCTGGCGCTCAACAAGCAGGTGATGCTGAGCGTCGACACCAACCTCGACAATCCCGAGACCCGCCGGGTGACCTTCTTCACCGCCAGCAACAACATCTTCTATCTGGAGCTGGCCATGGACAAGACGGAGTTTATCCGGATCCATGATGGCGGCGTGCAGGAGGAGGTGGATCCCGACGAGCTGATCGCCCAGGCCAAGCAGTCAGCCAAACCGGCACCGGCGGCCGCGCCGGCGAGCAACGAGCACGACGATCTGCTGGATTCCCTCGGCATCTGATGGTCGAGGGTTGTGCAAATGAAGAGGCCACCCCGGGGGTGGCCTCCTTGCTTGGGGCGGGTCAGAAGTTGTAAAGCAGCCCGGTACTGAAGCGAAGCGCCTCGGCATCGTAGAAGTCGATGTCGGAGTCGGCGCTGGAGTAGGCCGCGGTGAAGGTGGCGGCAAGGGGTTTGATGCCGAACAGGTTGTGCCAGAAGAAGGTGCCATTGAGGGCGAACTCGCTGGCATCGGCGCGCTGGCCGAACAGGGGATTCGCCTCGTCATACTTGCGCTTGCCGGCGTAGAGGTTGCTCACGATGGACCACTGGGAGGCGCGCTTGGCATAGGTCAGCTGCAGACCGGTGTTCTTGAAGCTCTCCGCACTCCCGTCCAGGCGGGCCTCCTTGTAGAGGAAGGCGGGCTCCAGCAGCTGGTCGCCGCCGAAGTGGTACTGGTAGGAGACAGCCAGGTCGTGGACCTTGCCGTTGCGGCTCAGCATGGAGGCGTAGTGGGTGCCGTGGGTCAGGTCATATTGCTGGCCGCTGCGCTCCTCGTCGAGCTCCACTTCCCGGCTGGTCAGGGTGGCGTAGACGTTGCTGCCCCAGATCCTGTCCCAGGCAAAGCGCACCCCTTTCGAGGTGAGATCGGTGGCGCTGCGGTCCACGCCGGTGGCGAAGGGATCGCTCCACACTTCCACCGGCATGAGGTTGAACACCAGGGAGGTGGCGACGATACCCTTGTCACCCATCTCCTGGCGCAGACCGAGTTGCTGGGTAAAGTCGAAGCGCACCGCGTCCTGGATGAGGTTGCCGAGGAAGACCTGGGTGCGGGTATCGGCGAAGGTGTAGCGGATATCGGCATTGAGCAGCGGGCTCAGACTGCTTTCGCGGCCGGGGGAGCCCAGATCATCGATACGGCTGTTGCTGTCGTCACCGGCATAGAAGTTGGACTTGTGGCTGCCGGCATTGACTCCGCCCAGCAGAAAACCGGACCAGCCGGTCTGGCGGGGGATCTCCCCCAGATCGGCGTGGGCGGTGGTGGCGACCAGCAGGCCAAGGCTCAACAGAACATGATTTCGCATCGGGTATGCTCCTGACATAACGAATGAGAAGGGTGACAGTGTGCCCCGGTATTCCGGTGGAACCGGTGCTGACTGAGGCATGGCAGGCATGCTACCCCAGCCGGAGTGTGACGTTAATCAATAATTGAATACGCGACGGACAAGAGTTCATGGCGCCGTACTGGTATCCTGTTTGCGCAAGAAAAGGGGAGAAAACAACGAGATGAAGCAGATCAAATCCTGGGCGCAATATTACGTCGACCTGATGACCAAGCTGGGACTGGTGCGCTTCAGCATGTTCCTGGCCACCGCCATCATAGTGCTGGCTGTTTCGATCCAGATGGGGGTGACCCTGTTTTTGCGCGGCACCGTAGACATCGTCGACCTGGTGCGCTCTGTCTTCTTCGGTCTGCTGGTGACCCCCTGGGCCGTCTATTTTCTCTCCATCGTGGTGGATCAGCTGGAGGACTCCCGCCAGCGGCTGACCCGGATGGTGCGCAAGTTGCAAGACATGCGCGAGCGGGATCTCGAGCTCAACAGCCAGTTGCAGGAGAACATCAGCCGGCTCAACGCCCAGATCGCCGAGACCAACCGGGCCGAGACCCTGCGCCAGCAAGCCATCGAGGATCTCGAAAACGAAGTGTTCCAGCGGGAGAAAGCCCAGCTGCATCTGGGGGAGCGTACCGCCCTCTTGCGCTCCTTCATCGACTGCTCCCCCGATCTGGTCTATTACCGCAACGAGGACGAGCAGTTCTCCGGTTGCAACCGCGCCATGGAGGAGCTCACCGGCAAGGTGGAAGCGGAACTCATCGGCCTGACCCCGTTCGATGTCTACAAGCACGACATCGCCAGCAAGGTGGTGGAGACCGACAAGCAGGTCTTCGCCCAGAACGAGCCGCTCACCTATGAGCAGTGGCTGGAGTATCCCGATGGCCGCAAGGCCTACTTCGAGCTGCGCAAGGTGCCCTTCTTCGACCGCTTCGGCAAGCGGCTCGGCCTGCTCGGCTTTGGTCGCGACATCACCGAGCGCAAGCAGTACCAGGACAAGCTGGAGAAGGCGAGTCGGGACAAGACCACCTTCATCTCCACCATCAGCCACGAGCTGCGCACCCCGCTCAATGGCATCGTCGGCCTGAGCCGGATGTTGATGGATACGCCCCTCGATGCCAGACAGCAGCAGCTCAAGACCATCCACCTGAGCGCGGTGACGCTCGGCAACATCTTCAACGACATCATCGATCTGGACAAGCTCGACCGTCGCCGGCTGGAGATTGCGCCGGCTCCGCTGGATTTGCCCGCCTTCCTCGACGAGCTGGAGACGCTGTCGCGCATCCAGGCGGAGCAGAAGGGGCTCTACCTGCACTTCGACCGGGACGGCGACATGCCCCAGTTCGTGATGGCGGACGGCACCCGGCTGCGTCAGGTGCTGTGGAACTTGGTGGGCAATGCGGTCAAGTTCACCGATGAAGGGGGCGTCACCATACGCTGTCTCGCCCACGCCGCTGATGAACCGGGCAAGCTGGCGCTGCACTTCGAGGTGGAAGACACCGGGGTGGGCATTCCCCGTGCCCAGCAGGAGAAGATCTTCGCCATGTACTATCAGGTGCAGGGCAAGAAGCACGCTACCGGCACCGGCATCGGCCTTGCGGTCTCCCGCCAGCTGGTGCAGGCCATGGGTGGTCAACTCTATGTGGACAGCGACCCGGGCGAAGGCGCCTGCTTCACCGCCGAGCTGGAGGTGGACTGCGTCGAGCCCAGGGCCGCGGCCCCGGAGCCCGAGATGCCCTCCCTCGACATCCTGCTGGTGGAGGATGTGGAGCTGAACGTCACCGTGGCCTGCGCTTTGCTGAACAAGCTCGGCCATCAGGTCAAGGTGGCGCGGGATGGTGCAGAGGCGCTGGCCATGGCCAACCCGGATGATTTCGACTTGATCCTGCTCGACATCCAGCTGCCGGACATGACGGGGTTCGATGTGGCGGAGCAACTGCTCGCGCGCTACGGCGACAGCTTGCCCCCCATGGTGGCGCTCACCGCCAATGCCACCGGCGATCGCCAGTACTACCGGGATCACGGCATGCAGGATGTGATCAACAAGCCGCTGGGCTCCAAGGCGGTGCGGGAGGTGATAGGCCACCTGTTTGCGGATCTCGCCGGGGACGAGGCGGACGAGCAGGACGATGTCCACCATCAGGATGCCCTGCTGGATCTGCCCTTCCTCACCGATTACGCCAGCACGGTCGGCAAGCCGGTGCTGCTCTCCAGCGTCGAGCTGTTCGAGAAGATGATGCCGGATTACATGGCGGTGCTCGACTCCAACATGATTGCCAGGGATCAGGCCGGTGTGGTGGAGGAGGCCCACAAGATCAAGGGGGCGGCAGGCTCCATCGGCCTGCGCCGGTTGCAGCAGACGGCCCAGCTTATCCAGAGCCCGGATCACCCCGCCTGGTGGGAGAACGTGGAAGACTGGATTGAAACCCTGCGCCGGGAATACCCGGGTGACATCGCCCGCCTGCGGCGCTGGCTGCTCTCGTAGACACGACGCCTCAGGCAAGGAGCCGCGACATGTATGACCGTTTGATCCCCCCCGAGCGCATTCACCCCTGGGGAGACGAAGACCTGCTGGAGGCGACGGAGCAGGACCGCACCCGCATCGTGCAGGCGGCGCCGGTGCGTCGGTTGCAGCAGAAGACCCAGGTCTTCCCGCTCGATGTGAAAGCCTCGGTGCGCAGCCGCCTCACCCATTCGCTGGAGGTGCAGGAGACCGGTCGCCAGATCAGTCGCCGCATCCTGGCGGCGCTGCCGGCCGGAGTGGTGTGCGAGGGGGCCTTCATCAATCTGGTGGAGATGTCCTGCCTGTTGCACGATGTCGGCAACCCGCCGTTTGGCCATTTCGGCGAGCAGGTGATGAGTCAGTGGCTTGCCCAGGAGCTGGACGGCCTCTTCGCCCGTGCCCACGACCAGTTGCCGAGCCCCCAGTGGGCAACCCTTCGCCAGGATCTGCTGGTGTTTGACGGCAATGCCCAGAGCCTGCGACTGGTGCACAGCCTGCATGAGCTGAACCTCACCCTGGGGCAGCTGGCGGCGCTGTGCAAATACCCCCAGCAGCCCCTGCCGGGCCTGCACCATCCACAGGGCTATGGTCAGCACCACGGCTGGACCAGCAAGCGCGGCATCTTCTTCAGCGAACAACCCCTCTATCGTGCCCTCGGCCAGAGCCTGGGGCTGGCCGAGGGGTGCCGTCATCCGCTGGTCTACATCATGGAGGCGGCGGACGACATCTCCTACTGCATCGCCGATCTCGAGGATGCGGTGGACAGGCACATCCTCACCCAGAGCGAACTGCTGGCAGCCCTGCGCGAGGCGGACGAGGGCGGTTACATGGCCGACCTGCTCGATGAGGCGCTTGCCTCCGGTCGGGGGTTCTTCCCCCATTTTCGCCAGCATCTGACCCGGGATCTGGTGGCGCTTGCCGCCCATACCTATGTGGCCGAGCACGATCAGATCCTGAGCGGGGCCTATCCCCAGGCGCTGCTGCACGGCCAGGCTCCGGCAGCCCGGGTACTCGATACCCTCAAGCGGGTGGCTCGCGAGCTGGTGTTCATGCGCCCGGAGGTGGAGGCGCTGGAGCTGGAAGGCTATGCCGCCCTGCGCGGGGTGCTCTCCACCTACGCCTGCCTGCTGGCCCTTCCCGCCAGCCAGTTCGAGCGGCTGCTCGCAGGCAACGGCGGGAGCGAGCTCTTCTTTGCCCGGCGGCTGTTCCACCGCCTCTCTGCCCGCCACCTCAAGGCGTACCGGCTGGCGGTGGCGAGCCGGGATCCCCGTTTCGAAAAGGAGAGCGAGCAGGAGTGGTACTACCGGGTGCGGCTGCTGCTCGATTATGTGAGCGGCATGACGGATACCTATGCGCTGGAGGAGTTCCGGCTGTTGTCAGGGATTTGACTGAACCTCTTTTTGGCCGCATTCCACCCATATGGGTGGGAGAGATATTGCGTAAAATTCGGTGTTTTTTTACACTGCGGCAACTTGTTCAACTTTCACACGGTAAGGAGACGACCATGCAACATTCCATGTTCAACGTTGCGTTCGATCGCTGCTCTGGCAGCGCGAAGACTCGTGCTCTTTATTTGCCGCGTGGAGGGGACAGGTAACACCTGCTTTTTTCATCACCCGCGGTTGTCCCGCAGGGTGATCACCTCTCTCCGGGGGAACCGCACGTTCAACTGGAGAATATTATGTCTATCGAACTCGCCCTGCTGCGCCACGTAGAGACCCTGGTTCAAAAAAGGATCACCCGGCTGGAGCGTCGCGTCAGCTACCTGCATCTTTCACCTGCCCTGCTCAAAGACATCGGGCTGGAAGGCAAGGAAGTGCAGATCGCCCACATCCGTGAGCGGGAGTTTCAAACCGGTTTCCGGCTCGGGAATCGAATAACCTGAGGGGAGGGGGCCCGGCCCCCGACCTGGTGGATGGCAGGCCTGGGCCTGCCATTTTTCTTTCCTGATGAGCATTGTCTCAATTTAGTTGTCGCACATTGCGCCAAACACTCTATGATCCCCCTCCGTTTCGTATGGGAGTTGATAATGTTCCGCCGCTGCTGTCGTCTCATCCTGCTATGTGGTCTGGCTTTCTGGAGCCTGATGGTTGCGGCTGTGCCGGCGCAACTGGACCAGAGCAACTTCACCCTGGATGAACTGCACTGGCTTGCCACCCATGATGAACTGGTTGTCGGCATGCCTTCGGCGGCCTGGCCACCCTATGTCTATACCGATGGGCGCGGCAATTTCACCGGCCCCCTGGATGAGTTCGCCTCCCAGATTGCAGCCAGGCTGGGAGTGAGCCTTCGCTACCGTGCCTATGCCAACAATGCGGCGGTCCAGCAGGCCTTGCTGGATGGCAAGGTCGACATGTTGATCGGGGTGGCTCCGAGCCCGACCCGCACCCTGCAGATGCAATTTACCTCCGAGCTGATGGCACTGCCCCGGGCCGTGCTGTTGACGGGGGGGCGGGAGAGCCTCTCGCTGGAAGAGGCCTATGGGGTGCGCTGGGTCTGCGTCTTCGGTGTCAGCGCCTGCGATGAGCTGCTGCGCCTGGGGATCTCGAACCTGATCACGGCCGACAGCCGGGACGAGGCGATCTTCATGCTCAAGGAGGGCAAGGCGGATGCCTATCTGGCCGAGCTGCCCATGCTGAACAGGCTGCAAGCCATGGCGGGCATGGCGCTGGCCAGGATCGACTGGATGAGGGATACCTCCCTCGCCATGGCCGTGGCACCCAGGAATGATGTCTTGCAGGGATTGCTGGAGCGGGCCCTCGAGGACATCTCTCCCTTGGAGCGTCGCGCCATTCTGGAGGCGGGGGACATCCTCGACTATGCCCTGGTGAAAAGGAGCAGGGAGATCGTCTTCAATCCGCAGGAGCAGGCGTGGTTGCAAGCACATCCGGTCATCCGCTACGGGGTTGCCCCGGATTGGCCCGGGATGAGCGAGGTGGACGACAGGGGGCGGCTCAAGGGGCTCATTGCCGATCTGCTGACACTGATGAGCCAGCGTGCCGGGCTTCAGTTCACCCTGGTGCCGACCCGGAGCTGGGCCCAGAGCATGGCGCTCTTCCAGGATCGCAAGCTGGATCTCATCCCGGCCATGACTCCCACCGCGGAGCGTCAGCAGTTTGCCCGGTTTACCCCCAACTACGCGTCGATCAACCGGGTGGTCGTGGCGAGGCAGGGGATGGCCGAGCTCACCGCCGCCAGGGCACTGAAAGGGCACAGGGTGGGCATGGTAGGGGGCTCGGTGGAGCAGGTCTTGCTGAACGAGGTGGGGGCCATCGCCGTGCCGGTGGCCAGCGATGCCGAATTGCTGCCCCTGCTGGACCAGCAGAAGGTCGACTATGTGCTGATGAGCACCACCACCCTGGAGCAGTCGCTGCAAAAGGGATTCAGCGACCGCTACCAGGTGGTCTTCTCCGGCAGCGACCTGCGGGTACCCATCGCCATGGCGACCCAGTTGCAGGACCCCATGCTGCAGCAGATCCTCACCAAGGTGCTGATCGCCATTCCCCCCGACGAGCTCTCCGCCCTGGAGAAAAAGTGGCTCTCCCTGACCATACAGACGGGACTGGATCCGAAGACGGTGCTGCTCTGGTCCTCCCTCGGCGGCGGCATCTTCCTGCTCTGCCTCTTGCTGTTCATGGGCTGGAACCGGACGTTGCGCCGCCAGATCAGCCAGCGGCGGGAGGCCGAGCGGCGGCTCGAGGAGCAGTTGATGTTTGTCCAGATGATGCTGGATGCCCTGCCCAACCAGGTGGTGCTGACCAACGAGCGCTATGAAGTGGCAATGACGAACCGGGCGTATCGGCAGATGTTCCTCGGCGGGGAGAACTTGACGGGCTCCTATGAGCGGTTGCTCCAGGATCGATTGCCCGAGTCGATCCGCGCCAGGGTGATGGAGGAGGATGCCAGCGTCTGGGAGAGCGGAGAGGAGCTTCATGGCCGGGGCGAGATCCGGTTTGATGACGATCGCCTGCACCAGATGATCTACACCAAGCGGCTCTTTGCGGGGCCCGATGACAAGCGACTCGGGATCCTGACCGTGCTGACCGACGTGACCGAGCTGGAGCAGGCGCGGTTTGCGGCCCAGGAGGCGCAGACCCGGCTGACCCAGATCACCGACAGCATGCCGGGTCTGGTCTATCAGTATCACTGGCTTGGGCCGGGCAAGGGGCACTTCCTCTACACCTCGCAAGGGGTCAGGGAGATGGTGGGGGTCGAAGAGGACCTGGTCGGCATGGCGGTCACCGGAGCCTCCATCCTGGGGCTGACAGGCAAGGCGCACGAGGACTTCGTGGCCACGGTGGATCGTCATGCCCTGAGCATGCAGCCGCTGGATCTCGAGGTGGAGATCCGGCGCCAGGGGGAGGCGGGCTATTTGCAGATCCGTGGTCATTTCGTTCACCAGGAGGGGCTTGAAGGGGTCATATTGAACGGCGTGGTGCAGGACATCACCAAGCTCAAGCGCCAGGAGCTGGAGCTGCGCCAGGCCAGGCGGGTGGCGGAGGAGGCGACCCAGGCGCGCAGCCGCTTCCTCGCCACCATGAGTCATGAGCTTCGCACTCCCATCTCCGGCATGCACGGCATGCTGGAGCTGCTGCAAATGAGCGCGCTGGACGACGATCAGCGCTACATGTTGCGCAATATCTCGACCTCCACCAACCATCTGCTCTATCTGGTGAACGACATCCTGGACTTCTCCAAGATGGAAGCCGGGCAGTTGCAACTGCACCCCCATCACTGCCGCCTGACCTCGGTGATTTGCGATGTCATCCGGGGACATGCGGCCCTGGCCTATGGCAAGGGGCTCAACGTGACGCTGCGGTGGGGGAAGACGGTGCCGGATCTGGCCTGCATCGACGGGATAAGGGTGGGGCAGGTGATCTCCAATCTGTTGAACAACGCGGTGAAGTTCACCGAGGCAGGGGCGATCGCCATCCAGGTGGATTATGAAGACGACCGGCTGGCCTTCCGGGTCCGGGATACCGGGATAGGCATCGCCCTGGAGCAGCAGCGCACCCTCTTCATCCCGTTCAAGCAGGTGGAGTCCGATACCAATCGCCGGTTTGGCGGCACCGGGCTTGGGCTTGCCATCTGTCATCAACTCACCCAGAAAATGGGGGGGAGCCTGACCCTGGAAAGTACCCCCGGAATGGGCACCTGCGTGACCTTCACGCTGCCCCTGGCAGAGTGCCAGTGGGAAGCGCCGCCCCTGACCGGTCAGGTATGGTGGTGGTTTGGGGAGGATGAGGGGCTGGAATCGGTGATGGCCAGGCTGGGCGCCAGACTGGTTCGCATGGAGGCACACCATTGGCAGCAGCCCCTCGAGGGGCATCTGCTGGCGCAGGAGAATCACCTGGAACAGGCCCTTGGCAGTGACTGGCTGGCCTGTTTGCAGCGTTCGAACCTCAAGGGCATAGTACTCTCTCCCCATGAGGCCCTGCGGGGGCGCATGGGGGGCGACGCCTGGTGGCGACTGGGACAATCGCCTCTCTACCCCGATCTGTTGCTGGAAACCTGCCAGTCACTGTTCAACCAGCAGGCGAGCCAGTCGATGGGGATGGAGGGGGAGAAGCTCAGGGGGCGGGTGCTGGTGGCGGATGATCACCCCGTCAACCGGGCATTGCTGACGAGACAGCTCGCTATCCTGGGGCTCGAATCCGAGGTGGTGGAAGATGGCGAAGAGGCGCTGCGCGCCTGGCAGGGGCAGGATTTCGCCCTGCTGCTGACCGACTGCCACATGCCGGTGATGGATGGCTATGCCCTCACGCGAGCCTTGCGGGATGCCGGGGACAGAGCTCCCATTATCGGGGTGACGGCCGATACCTCTGAGGAGGCGAGCCAGCAGATGCGTGATGCCGGCATGAACGACATGCTGTTCAAGCCCTACAGCCTGGATGCCCTGAGCCAGACCCTGGGACGCTGGTTGCCGACTCAGGAAGAACAGCTCGCCTCGGAGGCGCCCCGGCAAGCCAGGGTTCAGCTGCCAGGCATAAGCTGGTTGACCCTGTTCGGGGATGAGGCGGTGGCACGCAGCATGGCCAGCGAATACCTGGAAGCCAACGAGCAGGATGGCGAGGACATGAGGCTGGCGCTGGCCAGCCAGGATACCCAGGCGCTGGTGGAGACGGCACATCGCATCAAGGGGGCCGCGCGCATGGTAGGACAGCAGGCATTGGCAGAGGAGGCGGCCCGGCTGGAGGCGGCAGCCAGATTGAAACAACTGGACAAGCTCGATGACCTGGCCAGGGCGGTACAGGCATTGATGGACTCTATCAGAGGTGAAACGGGGTTATGGCTCGATGAATAGCGCACGGCATGAGTTGGCGATCATGGTGGTGGAGGATCACAACTTCCAGCGCAAGGCCCTGATGCACCAGATCCGCGGACTGGGCTACGGCAACCTGCTGGAGGCGCAGGACGGGGAGGAGGCGCTGGCACAGTGCCAGCGCCACAGGGTCGACATCCTGTTCTGTGATCTGCGCATGCCGGGCATGGATGGCATGGCGCTGCTGCGCCGCCTCTCCCTTGGCGGGTTCCGCGGCGGCATTGTGCTGTGCAGCGCCCTGGAGGATGACGTGGTCGATGCCGTGCTGCGCATGAGCCGGGCCTATGGCCTGCAGGTGCTGGGGCGCATCGAGAAACCCGCGTCTCCCCAGCAGATCGCGCAGCTTATCGGTGCCTGGCGGCCCCAGCAGGTGCGCAGCCAGGAAGAGGATGGTTATCACCTGACCCTGGATGAGCTGCGCCGGGCGCTGGATCAGGACCAGTTGCTGCCCTGGTATCAACCCAAGGTGGGTTTTCACAACGGGGAGTGGCTCGGCATGGAGGCTCTTGCCCGCTGGCAGCACCCCGAATATGGCCTCATCTCGCCAGCCCGTTTCATCCCGCTGGCGGAGCACAACGGGCTCATCGACCCGCTCACCGAGGTGATCATCGGCAAGGCGCTGCGGGACGGCCACCTGTGGGAGAAGACCGGGCTCTCCCTGAACCTGTCGATGAACCTCTCCACCACCTCCCTCATCGAGGGGGATCTGTGCAACACCCTGCTCAGCCACTGCCAGCGCTGGAGCATCAACCCCGAGCTCATCACCCTCGAAGTGACCGAGAGCGCCTTCGTCAAGGATCTCGGCAAGTCGCTGGAGGTGCTGACCCGCTTGCGGATGCACGGTTTTGGCCTCTCCATCGATGATTTCGGGACCGGCTACTCCTCCATGCAGCAGCTCGCCCTGCTCCCCTTTACCGAGTTGAAACTGGACAGATCCTTCGTGGATCGCTGCTATGAAGATCCCTCTCGCCTAGCCATCATCGAGTCCAGCATCGAGCTGGCTCGCAAGTTGGGCTTGAAATCGGTGGCCGAGGGGGTCGAAGATGAGGCGACCTGGCAATTGCTGGCGAAGCTGGGGTGCGATCAATGCCAGGGCTTCTTCTCCGCCCGTCCCATGCCCCGCGAGGAGCTGATGGGATGGCATCAGGGTTGGCAGGCTCGTTTGCCCGCGCTCATCAGACGCTAATCCCGGGCAGGATGCCCGACGAATTCCAAGGATGGCCATGAAAATATCAAGCAAGTTGTTGTTGAGCTTCTGTTTTATCAACCTGCTCATCATTCTCTCCTCCGCCCTTGTCTATCATCAGCTCGGCCGGATCGAAGGCTCGCAAGATGCCTTGCTGGCCCAGGCCCTGCCCGCCCTGCAGCGGGACGAGGCGAGCCAGAAAGCCCTGATTGCCACCGTTTCATCCCTGCGGGCCTATCTCATCCTCGGCAAGGATCCGGCACAGGGTGATCGCATCAAGCAGGAGTGGGAAGAGGCCTGGCACGCCATCGAACGCCAGCGTTTCGCCCCTGACCTGACCCGGGCACTCAAGGATTTCAAGGGGGCACAGTCACAGGTGTGGGCCTTGGCTCACACCGAAGAGAACCTGCCCGCCCACACCCTGATGCTGCTGGAGGCCGGCCCCCTGGCGGAGTCGGCCCTCGATCAGTTGCAGTCTTTTGCCAATGAAGAGGTGGCAACGCCCCAGGCGACGTTGCCCGGTGACAGGCGCCTGCTGCTCAAGCAGGTGGGGGATGCCTACAACAGCCTGGGCAATGCGCTCTCCGCCCTGCGGGATTTCCTCATCTCGGGGGAGAAGGAGTACCTGGACAAGTATCGGGACTACTACCAGTTCCACCAGCAGCGGGTGGCCGAGCTGAAACAGCAAGAGGCCAACTTCACCGAGGCACAAAAGGGGCTCTGGACGCTCTTTGAAGAGATGTCAGCCCCCTTTGCAGAGCTGGTCGGTCAGGTGATCGAGAAGCGCCAGGCCCCGGACTGGGACAGGGCCAACCACCTGATGGCTACCGAGATAGAGCCCGCCCTGACCCGGCTGGCGGATCAGCTGGCGACCCAGGTGACCCATACCCGTGCCGAGGTGGACAAGATGGCGGGGGAGATGGCGGCCGCCAGTCAGACCATTCACCGCACCCTGCTGCTGGCCACCACCAGCGTCATCCTGCTGGGCACCCTGGTGGCCCTGCTGTTCAGCCGGCGCCTGACCCGGGACATCGCCAGCCTGGTGAAACGGGCGGGCCTGGTGGCCGATGGCCGCCTCCCCGTCACCCCCTTGCCCGTGCTTCGTCAGGATGAGCTGGGAGGGCTCACGGGCTCCATCAACCGGATGTCGGCACAGTTGCGCGAGCTGGTGGGGGAGATCCAGGGGGCGGTCGGTCAGGTGGAAGGGGCTGGCCGCGAGGTGGGCCAGACCACCAATGCCATCGTGGATGATCTGGCGAGCCAGAATCAGCGGCTCGATGCGGTGGCAGCCGCCATCGAGCAGATGTCGGTCAGTACCCGGGATGTGGCGGGCAACATTGCGGACGCGGCGGGAGCGGCTCGCCAGACCGAGCAACAGGCAAGGGAGGGGGAGCAGGCCCTCGCCCGCATGGGGACCACCATGGCGCAGATTGGTGCCATGATTGCCCAGGCAAACCAGGCGATGACGCAGCTCAGCAGCCAGAGCGAGCAGGTGGGGAGGGTCACCGAAGTGATCGCCACCATCGCCGAGCAGACCAACCTGCTGGCACTCAATGCGGCCATCGAGGCGGCGCGGGCCGGTGAGCAGGGACGGGGATTTGCCGTGGTGGCCGATGAAGTGAGGCAGTTGGCCAGCCGCACCAGCGCATCGACCATGGAGATCAACCAGACCATTGCCAGCATCCAGCAGCAGACCCGGGAGACCGCGGATACCGTGGGCAGCGGTACCCTGCTGGTGGAGCAGGGGCGCGGCGCCGTGGCCTCGGTGACCGAGACCCTGGAGTCGATGGCGACGCTGGTGCAGGATCTCAGCGGCCAGCTTGCCGCCATCGCCACCGCCACCGAGCAGCAGTCAAGGGCGGCGCAGGAGGTGGCGGGCACGGTGGAGGAGATTGCCGGGCTCAGCCATCAGTCCAGCGAGCATGGCCAGCAGGGGGAGCAGATCGCCGCCCGCCTGACCCGGGAGACCGGGAGACTGACATCGGCCATCAGCCGCTTCGAACTGGATGCCTGACGCAAGGGAGAGAAAAACGGGGCAGACCTCTGGGTCTGCCCCGTTTTTTTCGGCCCGAAAACCTGGTGGTGGAAGGATGCACGACGCAGGAGCGGTCCTGACCGTTCGGAAGCAGGGGGATGGTGTCTTGTGTACTGCCCTGTGTCTCTTTCTGCCGACAGGACGGTTCACTCCAGGCGGCGGAAGGCCTGGTTTTCGAAGCTGCTGCAGGTCTCCTGGTTGAGCAGGTTGACCAGCAGGATGGCCCGCTTTTCGCCATCCGGTTCCAGATAGATGGCTTCAAACCCGGCGAGGGGGCCGGATTCGATAAGTACCTTGTCTCCCTGGGTCGGCAGACGGGCATAGCTGGCGCGCGCCTCGTCGCTGTCGTCCCGGCTCATGAGCCGGTAGATCAGCTGGCTGCTGACGGGGGTCCACTCCTTGCCGAAGTGGATGATGCGACTGATGCCCCGGGTCGATTTCAGGGTGACCGGGGTGACCTCTTCCAGATCCACGTAGATGAAGAGATAGTTGGGGAACATGGGCTCGCGCTGGGGCACGCGCTTGCCTCGCCGCAGTTTTTCAATCTCGACCATGGGGTAATAGGATTCAACGCCCTGGGCTGCCAGATGGGCGCGGGCGCGGGCCTCTTCCTTGGGTTTGCAGTAGGCCAGATACCATTTCTTCATTGTTGTTCTGTTTTTCGTGTTGCCGTGCTTCTGGCTATGATAACGGGGGTAAAAAAAAAGGCCACGCTTGACGTGGCCTTTTTTCCAGAGTGAGTGATTACCAACCTTTCACCAGACCGCCCTTGAACAGTTCGGTCCCCTTCTTGAAGACCTCGTCGGTCTGGAAGGACTGGACGAACTCCTTGACCTTCTCGTCGTCCTTGTTGTTCTCGCGAGCAACGATCAGGTTGACGTAGGGGGACTCCTTGTCTTCGACAAACAGGCCGTTCTCGGTGGGGGTCAGACCAATCTGACCGGCGAAGGTGTTGTTGATGATGGCCAGATCCACGTCTTCCAGGGAGCGCGGCAGTTGTGCGGCTTCCAGCTCGACGATCTTGAAGTTGCGCGGGTTGCTGGCGATGTCCAGTACGGTCGCTTCCAGACCGGCACCCTCTTTCAGCTTCAGCAGGCCCTGCTTCTCCAGCAGGATCAGGGAACGACCCAGGTTGGTCGGATCGTTCGGCACCGCGATCTGGGCACCGTCTTTCAGCTCGGACAGGGCCTTGACCTTCTTGGAGTAACCGGCGATCGGGTAGACGAAGGTGTTGCCGACCGGCACCAGCTTGAAGCCGCGATCACGGATCTGGGCATCCAGGTAGGGCTTGTGCTGGAAGGCGTTGACGTCGACGCTGCCGTCGTTCAGGGCCACGTTCGGGGTGACGTAGTCGGAGAAGGTGACCACTTCGACGGTCAGGCCGTATTTTTCCTTGGCCACCTTGGCCGCGGTCTCAACCAGCTCGGTCTCGGGACCGGCGATGGCGCCCACCTTCAGGGTCTTGTTCTCTTCCTTCTGGCCGCAACCGACCAGTACCAGGGTTGCCAGCAGCGCAGCTGCTGCGGATTTGATGCCCAATTTCATAAAAACCTCCTGTCAGAAATCGACGATTAACGATGATCACATTGTTTGACCAGGCGCTCACCCGCGCTCTGGATGAGTTGAACCAGCACCACCAGAATGACCACGGTGACCAGCATGACGGTGGGATCGAAACGCTGGTAGCCGTAGCGAATACCCACATCACCGAGACCACCGCCTCCGATGGCACCTGCCATGGCGGAGTAGTTCACCAGGGTGACGAGGGTGATGATGACACTGTTGAGGATCCCCGGCAGGGCCTCGGGCAGCAGCACCTTGGCGATGATTTGCAGGGGCTTGGCCCCCATGGCCTTGGCCGCTTCCAGCAGGCCGTCAGGCACTTCCATCAGAGCCCCTTCCACCAGGCGGGCGATGAAGGGGATGCAGCCCACGGTCAGCGGCACGATGGCGGCGATGGTACCGATGCTGGTGCCGACGATGAAGCGGGTCAACGGAATGATGGCGACCAGCAGAATGATGAAGGGCACCGAGCGACCGACGTTGACGATGACGCCCAGGACCTTGTTGAGCAGCGGATTGGCCAGGATCTGTCCTGCCTTGGTCACGTGCAGCGCCACGCCGAGCGGCAGGCCGAGCAGGCAGCCGAACAGGGCGGAGGCAAACACCATGATGAGGGTGTCGCCCAGAGCCGAAATCAGCAGATTAATCATTGCTTCGGACATAACCCATTACCTCCAGCTGAATGTGGTTGTCGATGAGGAACTGCTGGGTGGCCTCGCACTGGGCCTCGTCCCCGAACAGTTCCGCCAGCAGGAAGCCGAACTTGACGCCACCGGCGTATTCGATGTCTGCGCTCAGGATGCTGATGTCGATGTTGAAACGGCGGCTCGCCTCGGAAATCAGCGGCGAATCCACCGTGGTCCCGGTAAAGCCGAGCTTCACCAGGGGATAGCTGCCGGGCACCCGCTCGGCACTCATCCGATCCTGATACTCCTGGGGCACTTCCAGGTGGATGGTGGAGTGGATGAAATCCCGGGCCAGCTGGGTCTTGGCATTGCTGAAGAACCAGGCCACTTCCCCCTGCTCGATGAGATGGCCGTCGCTGATGATGGCCACTTCGTCGCAGATCCCCTTCACCACGTCCATTTCGTGGGTGATGAGCAGTATGGTGAGCCCCAGCTTGACGTTGATCTCCTTGAGCAGGGTCAGGATCGAGCGGGTGGTCTGCGGGTCGAGGGCCGAGGTGGCCTCGTCACACAGCAGGACCTTGGGAGCCGGTGCCAGGGCACGGGCGATGGCGACGCGCTGCTTCTGCCCGCCGGAGAGCTCGGACGGATAGGCGTGGGCACGGGCTTCCAGCCCGACCAGGGCCAGCAGTTCGCTGACCCGGCTCTGGATCTTGTCCTTGCTCCAGCCCGCCAGCTCCAGCGGGAAGGCGATGTTGGCGGAGACGGTGCGAGAGGCCAGCAGGTTGAAGTGCTGGAAGATCATGCCGATCTGGCGACGAGCCTGAGTCAGATCCCGCTCGCTCAGGGCGACCAGGTCCTGGCCATCGACGATGACCTGCCCCTCGGTGGGGCGCTCCAGCAGGTTGACGCAGCGGATAAGGGTACTCTTGCCGGCCCCGGAGGCACCGATCACCCCGAAGATCTTGCCTTGGGGCACATGCAGGCTCACGTCACGCAGGGCGTGCACGGCATCACTGCCTTTACCGTAGACTTTGTTGAGACCGATCAACTTAATCATGGATTCTTCCGTGCTAACAGCCTTAAAGCACAGGGCGCTACAGGCGGGTAAATTGGGCAGAGGTTTCACTGGGTAGCTCTGTCATCATGGAGGATGATGCTAAGATGTCCGGATGGCTGTGTCAACGCATGTTTTTACGTCTAGACGTCTAAAAAATGGATAAGGATTCCCGCCATTTGACTATGGTGTGGAGGTATCACCACCAGCATCAATATTAGATTCCGATTTGATGACTCCAGTCCGAATATAAGCTGGTAAATATCTTTTATGTCGTCGATTTGATGTCTCCCCTTCGGACAAGGTGCCCGGTTGTCCGGGCAGCCTCGCTGCCGGTTTCCCCTTCCTCCTGCTGTCTCTTTTTCTGCTTTCTTTTCCATCTCCTTGATGCAGAACAATAAATGACCAGTTCGTGGCCGTGTCGACATGCCAGCTCCCTATACTGGCTGCAGGTGGATGCCAGGAGGGAGGCGAGATGCGATTCCAACAGATCAAGGACCTGATGCTCTATCTCGAGGAGCTTCATCATCGGCAAGGGCGCATTTACGGGCGCCAGATCCCCCGGGTGGATGCTGAGCGCAGCAGGATGTTGCTGGCCTATCTGCAAGGGCGGGAGGATGCCGCGGCGGCTCATCTGCACGATTATCGCGAGCAGATGGGCAGCGCGGTGAAGGAGACCTGGCTGGATCAGGGGTTTGGCGAGGATCTGCTGGCCGAGGGGGATCGTCTGGCGCTGCCCGCCACAACCCAGCCCGCGGAGATAGTGGCCCTGGTGTCACGCCAGGAGGAGAGGCTCATCGGCGAGCTGGAACGTCTGGCCCGGGAGTGCCCCACGCCCGACACGGCGGCGCTGCTGAAAGCCCTGGCCTCCATGGCCCAATCCCGCCTGACCCGTCTGGTACACGGTGCTCATCGCCTCGACGATCTCTGAGCCCGGATGAGAGAGACCCGGCACGGGCCGGGTCTTCTGATGTTGCTGGCGGTCAGCCCCCTTGCCGGGCCGCGCCATAGAGGGCGGCGCCTATGATGCCGGCCTGGTTGAGGTTCGCGGCCGCCACCAGGGGAGCCCGGGTCTCAATCTTGTCGATGAACTTGTCGAGCTTGGCGGCGCTGCCGCCCCCCAGGATGAAGAGGTCGGGGGAGAACAGAAACTCCAGGCGAGCCAGGTATTTGTTGAAACGTTTGCCCCAGCGGCCCCAGGAAAGATCCTCGCGCTTGCGTACCGCATCGGAGCAATAGTGTTCGGCCACCATGCCTTCCAGCATCAGGTGACCCAGCTCGGTATTGGGCAGCAACTGGCCATTGACGAAGACGGCGGTACCGATGCCGGTGCCGACGGTGATGAGAATGATGACCCCCTGGCGATCCTGCCCGGTGCCAAAGCGCATCTCCGCCAGACCGGCCGCATCGGCGTCGTTCAGGACATGGCAGGGCAGGCCGGTCACATCGGCAAACAGGTGGGCGGCATCGGTCTCAATCCAGCTCTTGTCGATGTTGGAGGCATTCTTGGCGATGCCGTTGTGGATGGTGGCGGGAAAACCGCACCCCACGGGCCCCTTCCATTCGAAGTGCTCGACCAGCGCCTTGAGGGTGTGTGCCACGGCGGCCGGGGTTGCCGGTTGCGGTGTGGCGATGCGGTGGCGTTCGCCAATCAGCTCCCCGGTTTCGGTGTCGACCAGGCAGCCCTTGATCCCGGACCCCCCAATATCTACTCCCAGCATCTGCATCAGAATCTTCCTTTTATTGTGCCGATGTTCAATGGTCGGCAGAGCATGAAAAAATGGCTGCGATCCGGCAAGGGCCAGATCACTTATGCGTGATCCGGCAGACCTTTTTCGATGCAGCGGATCAGCAATCGCGTCTTTTTATTCTCTTCCTGCTGACGCCTGGCCAGGGTCGCCAGCGCCCACTCGATATGCTCGGCCACCATGGGCGCAGCCTCAGGCAGCGCCTGTTGCAGGGCGGCCAGGACCTCGCTGCTGGCCGGCCCGTTGCCAAGGGCCACTGCCAGGTTGCGGCGCCAGCGCTGATAGCCGATGCGGCGGATGGGGCTGCCTTCCGTGTGCTTGAGAAATTCGGCCTCGCTCCAGCGCCACAGCACTAGCAGGGGAGGGCGATGCAGGTCGGGGCGGGGGCTGAAATCGGGTTCGGGGCTGGCATCGGCATAGCGGTTCCAGGGGCAGATGAGCTGGCAGTCGTCACAGCCATAGATGCGATTGCCCATGAGCGGCCTGAACTCCTCGGGAATGGGGCCGTCATTCTCGATGGTGAGATAGGAGATGCAGCGCCGTCCGTCTACCACATAGGGGGCGATGATGGCACCGGTGGGGCAGATGTTGATGCAGGCCACGCACTTGCCACACAGCTCCTTCTCCACCGGGACATCCACGGGCAGCGGCAGGGCGATGAGCAATTCTCCCAGAAAGAAGAAGGAGCCGGCGGACTCGTTGATCAGCAGTGAGTGCTTTCCCACCCAGCCAAGGCCGGCCTTGGCCGCCAGCGGCCGTTCCAGAATAGGGGCCGAGTCGACGAAGGGGCGCCACTCGCCCAGGGTTTGTCCCGCTGCCTGCAACAGGGTTTCGCACCGCAGCTCGATGCGCTCCCCCAACTGTTTGAGCCGGTTGCGCAGCACCTTGTGGTAGTCGCGGCCGAGGGCATAGCGGCTGATGTAGCCGAGGGTGGGATCGCGCAGGGTGGCGGCAAAGCCCGCCTCGAACGGGAGGTAGTTCATCCGCACCGAGATGACCCGCAAGGTGCCCGGCAACAGCTCGTGGGGGCGGGCCCTCATCATGCCGTGGCGCGCCATGTAGTCCATGGTGCCGTGATAACCGGCATCCAGCCAGGCCTGCAACTTCGGCTCTTCCAGGGTGAGGTCGGTGTCGGCGATGCCGACCTGGTCAAATCCTAGCTCCCTTGCCCAGAGCTTGATATCGTGGGCCAGTTGCGCAAGTTCGGCAGCCGTCATGCAGCATCCCCCCTCTGCCTGCAGGAGTGTGGCAGGCGCAGGGCGGCAATATGGCGTGCCAGTTGCCGGGTCATGGGATGATGAAACGTGGGGGCCGTCATGGTAGAGGTGTTCGGGGACGCTATCCGAAAAAATGAGTGGGAGAGTCTAGCACAACCCCTGTGGCGGGCCGAGCAGATCCGCAGCATGGAACGGCGCTGGGCCGAGCAGGAGGGGCTTCCCCTCTATGTGCTGATGGAGCGGGCCGGGAATGCGCTGTGCAACTATGCCTGTCACCACTGGCCCGACAGCCGTCAGTGGTGGATCTTCGTTGGCCCTGGCAACAACGGTGGGGATGGCTACGTGCTGGCCCGCCTTGCCCGGCGCATCGGCCTCGAGCCTTTGGTGATTGCCGCCCGGGCTCCCGGCCTGCTGAGGGGAGATGCCAGGCGGGCTGCCGAAGAGTGGCTCGCATCGGGGGGGAGCGTGACCATGGCCGAGGATCTGCTGCCCACCACGCTGCCGCCGCCGGATCTGGTCATAGACGCACTGCTCGGTACCGGCGTCCAGCTTCCCCTCTCCTCGTCAATGACAAAGATCGTCGCAACAATCAATGGCTTGAACGCGCCCGTGCTGGCGGTGGATCTCCCCTCCGGTCTCCATGCCGACACCGGCCGCGCCATGGGCGCACTGGTGCGTGCCACCCGCACCCTCACCTTCATCGGCATCAAGCAGGGCATGCTCACCGCCGACGGGGTAGACGGAGTCGGTCACCTCGACCGGGATCCCCTGGGAGTGATGCCGGGGGAGGAACGGGCTCCCGCTGCCGAGCGGATCGATTATCCCAGCCTCAAGGGGTTGCTGACCCCGCGCAGGCGCTCGGCTCACAAGGGACACAGCGGCAAGGTACTGCTGACGGGGGGGAACCTCGGCATGCAGGGGGCCATCCTGCTGGCGGGTCAGGCCTGTCTGCGGGCGGGGGCGGGATTGGTACGCCTGCGCCAGCACCCGGATTGTCCTGCGGCCAGCCTGGTTCAACCCGAGCTGATGGGATGCCCGGCGGACATGGATGAAGGGTGGGCATCGGTGCAGGTACTGGGCCCCGGGCTCGGTCAGGATGGGTGGGGCCGGGCCCGGTTCGAACAGGGCATCGGAGCCGCCGTGCCACTGGTATTGGACGCCGATGGATTGAATTGGCTGGCGCAGGCCCCCCGTCATCAGGATAATTGGGTGCTCACACCCCACCCCGGGGAGGCGGCTCGCCTGCTGGGCTGCACCATCGCCGAGGTCGAGGGGGACAGGTTTGCGGCCGTCTCGCGGCTGCAACAGCGCTACGGTGGCGTGGTGCTGCTCAAGGGGGCGGGGTCGCTCATCTGCGACGGCAGGCGCATTTCCCTGTGCGACGAGGGCAACCCCGGCATGGCCAGTGGCGGCATGGGTGACCTCTTGTCTGGTATAATCGCCGCCCTTCTGGCTCAGGGCTGGTCTGCGGGCATGGCCACCCGACTCGGGGCCGTGATCCACGCAGAGGCCGCCGACCTGGCCGCCGCCGAGGGTGAGAGGGGCATGCTGGCATCGGATCTGCTGCCTTGGATCCGTCGTCTGGTCAATCCGACACAGTAACAAGTAACAAGAAGAACATGGCAAAAACCTTGATGATGACACTGCCGGACGAGGCAGCAACAGTGGCGCTGGGTGGCCGTCTGGCAAAGGCGTGCCAGCAGGCCACCACGGTATTTCTGCACGGTGCCCTCGGGGCCGGCAAAACCACCCTGACCCGAGGCTGGGTGCAGGGACTGGGTCATGAGGGCAAGGTCAAGAGTCCGACCTATACCCTGGTGGAGCCCTATGAGCTTGCCCAGTGGCAGGTCTATCACTTCGATCTCTATCGACTGGCCGACCCGGAAGAGCTGGAGTTCATGGGCATTCGCGACTATTTCGCCGCCGATACCCTCTGCCTGGTGGAGTGGCCACAGAAGGGCGACGGCTGGCTGCCAGCCCCGGATCTCGAGATCACCCTGAGTTATGCAAACGAGCAGCGCGAGGTGCAGATTGATGCCCGTACTGCTATCGGCGAAGCCATTCTGGAACGGTTGTCATCTCAGTGCGCGTGATCCTTGTCTTTGTTCTCTCCCTGATGGCATTGCCCACCTGGGCCAATCAGCTCAAGAGTGTGCGGGTGTGGCCATCACCGGACAACACCCGGGTGGTGCTCGACATGAGCAGCGCCCCCAATTTCAACTACTTCACCCTGACCGGTCCGAACCGTCTGGTCATCGACCTGAAAGGGGCGAGCAACGCCACCAACCTGGCCCGCATCGAGAACAAGAGCGAGCTGGTGCGCAAGATCCGCGAGAGCACGCCGCTGGAGAAGGGCGGCCTGCGACTGGTGCTGGATCTCGGCTCTGCCATCAAGCCGGTGGTCTTCCCGCTGGCGCCGGCAGGCCCCTATGGCCACCGTCTGGTGATCGATCTTCCCTATGAAGAGAAGGGGAGTACCGCGGCGCAGCCCGCTCCCGTCGGGGGGCATGGCAAGGCCATCGTCATTGCCATCGACCCTGGTCACGGCGGGGAAGACCCGGGCTCCATCGGCCCGCGCCGCACCTACGAGAAGCGGGTGACCCTGGCGGTCTCCCAGAAGCTGGCGGCCCTCATCGACCGGGAGCCCGGCATGCGCGCCGTGCTGACCCGCCGTGGCGACTACTTCGTCGATCTCAACAAACGCTCCGAGATTGCCCGCAAGGCCAAGGCTGACCTGCTGGTGTCGGTGCATGCCGACAGCTTCCACAACTCGACTCCTCGCGGCGCCTCCGTCTGGGTGCTGTCGACCAACCGCGCCAACCGCGAGATGGGTAGCTGGCTCGAGAAGCAGGAGAAGCAGGGGGAGCTGCTGGGGGGCGTTGGCAAGGTATTGGCCGAGTCTGATCCCAACCCCTATCTGGCGCAGACCTTCCTGGATCTCTCCATGGACAAGTCGCGGGCTGAAGGCTATGACGTCAGCCGCCAGATCCTGCGCTCGCTCGGCCGGGTGGCCAGATTGCACAAGAAGGCGCCGGAACATGCGAGCCTGGCGGTGCTGAAGGCGCCGGACATCCCATCGGTACTGGTGGAAACCGGCTTTATCTCGAACCACGCCGAGGAGAAGCTGCTGGCCACCGCCAGCTATCAGGATCAGCTGGCCCGGGCCATCTTCGAGGGGATCCGCAACTATTACCGCAGCCATCCGACCAAGGGGCCCATGCTCACCGGCAAGGGCCAGGTTGCCGCCCCGCCGCGTCAGGCGCCTGCCAGCAAGCCGGTCGCCGTCAGCAAGCCGGCTGCCCAGCCAACGCAGCAGGTCGTGACCAACCGGATGCCGGCGAGCGAGCCCTATCGCGTCGGTGATGGCGGCGCCCCGGTCAGCAGTGTCGGCAGCGCCTCCGGTGCCGGCGTGATCAAACCTTACAAGGTCGCAGCCCAGGAGCCGAGTGCGCCGGTTGCCAGCGTGCAGAGCAACGACAAGTCCAACATGATCCGCCACGTGGTCACCCGTGGCCAGAGCCTCTCCCGTCTCGCCGAGAAACATGGGGTGAGTCAGGCCCGACTGGTGGAGATCAACAAGCTCAAGTCACGGGACATCCAGATAGGGCAGGTGCTCTATATTCCGCGAAAATAGCGCGGGCTGAAGAACGCCGCCCTTCTCTGCCGATGGCAGGGAGGGGCGGTGAGCGTTGATGGCGCCAGGTCCACCTCTTCCCCTTTTTCATCTGCAGGAGCAAGCGATGCCAATCCGTATATTGCCGCCGATTCTGGCCAACCAGATTGCTGCCGGTGAGGTCGTGGAGCGGCCCTCCTCCGTGGTGAAGGAACTGGTGGAAAACAGCCTGGATGCGGGGGCCGACCGGGTCGAGATCGACATCGACAAGGGCGGTGCCAAGCTTATCCGCATTCGCGACAATGGCGGTGGCGTCGCCAAGGATGAGCTGGTGCTGGCGCTGTCGCGCCACGCCACCTCCAAGGTGGCGACTCTCGACGATCTGGAAGGGATCAACAGCCTGGGCTTTCGCGGCGAGGCGCTCGCCTCCATCAGTTCGGTCTCCCGTCTCACCTTCACCTCCCGTACGGCGGAGCAGAGCGAGGCCTGGCAGGCACAGGCGGAAGGGCGTGAGATGAGCGTCACCGTCAAGCCGGCGGCCCACCCGGTGGGCACCACGGTGGAGGTGGTGGATCTCTTCTTCAACACCCCGGCGCGGCGCAAGTTCATGCGCAGCGAAAAGACCGAATTTGCCCACATCGACGAACTGGTGCGCCGCATCGCGCTCTCCCGCTTCGACGCTACCCTGATCCTGCGCCACAACGGCAAGGTGGTGCGCCAGTACAAGGCGGCCAACACGGTGGCGGAGCAGGAGCGCCGCCTCGCCGCCGTCTGCGGTTCCCCCTTCATGCACCATGCCCTGGCGGTATCGAGCGAACACAGCGACGTGCGGTTGTGGGGCTGGCTGGCCACCCCGGCAGGAGCCAGGCCGCAGAACGACCTGCAATACAGCTATGTCAATGGCCGCATGATGCGGGACAAGCTCATCAATCACGCCATTCGCCAAGCCTATGACGAGCTGCTGCCCGCCGATCGCTTCGCGGCCTATGTGCTCTATATCGAGCTGGATCCCCGCCAGGTGGATGTCAACGTCCATCCGGCCAAGCACGAAGTGCGTTTCCATCAGGCGCGTCTCATCCACGATTTCATCTTCCAGGCGCTGTTTACCGCCCTGCGCCAGGACGGGGCAGGGAGCGCCACCGATGCACCCCTGGCCGAGACCCAGGTCGAGCTGCCGGGCAGCCCGGAGATCACCTATCCGGGTCAGGCGCCGCGCACCGAGTGGTACGGTGCCGAACACGGCTATCGAGCTCCTGCCCCTGCGCGAGATGGCGACGGCGTGCGGGAAGGCGGTGGTGGCAGGGGAGGACACTACCAGCCTCCCGAACCCCCGAGCCGGGCCGCCATGCGAGGCATGGGCGCCTTGCTCACCACCCTGCCCGAGGTGGCGATGCCGGCATCCCGGCCCGTAGCCGAGAGCGGTGCCGTCGAGACGCCAGCCCGAACGGGGGAGTGGCGCGCCCTGAGCCTGGTCGAGCAGGCCTATCTGCTGATGGAGCGTCAGGGGCAGCTGGCGCTGCTCTCCCTGGTGCGCGCCGAGCGTCTGTTGTTGCGCCACTGGCTGCTGGATGCCTGGGGCCAGGGGTTGGCGGCCCAGCCTTTGTTGCTGCCGGTCTCCTTCAAGCTGCCGAAAAACCTGGTCGCCCTGGTGGAGGAGCGGGAACGTCTGCTCAAACGCATGGGGCTGGAGTTGAAAAGCGGGGGACGCGACACCATGATCCTGACTCGGGTGCCCGCCCTGCTGCGCCAGACCGATCTGGCCCGCCTCTTACCCGAATTGTTGCAGCTGGTCGAGAGCGGATCTGACAGTGATGCCGATGCGCAGGCTGGGGTACTATGCCAGTGGTTGGTGGAACAAGGCATAAGTGCCGAAAAAATATACGATTTTGCCACTGCCACCCGGTTGTTGACGGAACTTGTTGCCGATTTCAGTGACCAACTGGCAGACGTTCGCATGGTGCGTCCGTTGCCGCTGGCGAACGTGCTGGCCGAGTTTGCCGATGGCAACTGACGGCGTCTCGTCGTCTGCTGCATCCATATGACCAGTTTTATGCCGGCTCGCCCGTGAAGGGGCGGCCGAAGGGAGTGTTAAACGTGGCTGACTTGCCGACTGCAATTTTTCTGATGGGGCCGACGGCCTCCGGCAAGACGGATCTCGCCATTGAACTGTGCCAGGCCCTGCCCTGCGACATCATCAGCGTGGACTCCGCGCTCATCTATCGCGGCATGGACATAGGCACAGCCAAGCCGACGCCAGCCGAGCTGGCGCAGGCCCCGCATCGGCTGATCGACATCCTGGATCCCGCCATGAGCTATTCGGCGGCGGATTTTTGCAAGGATGCCCTGCGGGAGATGAAAGAGATCGCCGACCGTGGCCGCATTCCGCTGCTGGTGGGCGGCACCATGCTCTATTTCAAGGCGCTGCTGGAGGGGCTTTCTCCGCTGCCTTCCGCCGATCCCGCCATTCGGGCCGGCATCGAGGAAGAGGCTGCCCGCCTCGGCTGGCAGGCGCTCCATGACGAACTGGTGCGCATCGACCCGGTGGCCGGTGCCCGCATCCACCCCAACGATCCCCAGCGCCTGTGCCGGGCGCTCGAGGTTTACCGCATCAGCGGCAAGACCCTCACCGAGCTGACCCAGGTACAGGGAGAGGGGCTGCCCTACCGGGCGCTGCAGTTTGCCATCGCGCCGAGGGATCGGGCCGTGCTGCACCAGCGCATCGAACAGCGGTTTGACAAGATGCTGGGCAGCGGCTTCGAGCAGGAGGTCAGGGCGCTTTACGAGCGGGGGGATCTCACCCCGGATCTTCCCTCCATTCGCTGCGTGGGATACCGCCAAATGTGGGACTACCTGGCGGGGGAAGTGGAGTATGATGAGATGCGTTATCGCGGCATTGTTGCCACCCGCCAGTTGGCCAAGCGTCAGATGACCTGGTTGCGCGGTTGGCCTGATGTGACCTGGTTGGAATCTGGTGAGTCTGGCAATCTGGCCAGGGTCGTCGCCCAAGCTGGTCCGGCTTGACACTCCTGTATAATCAGGTTGTTATATTGAATATCCGGTGTTTAAAAACAACAAACTATAAGGAAAAGAAAGATGGCTAAGGGGCAATCTCTCCAAGACCCGTTTTTGAATGCGCTGCGCCGTGAGCGTATTCCTGTTTCTATCTATTTGGTGAACGGCATCAAACTGCAGGGTCAGATCGAATCGTTTGACCAGTTTGTCATTCTGCTGAAGAACACCGTGAGCCAGATGGTCTACAAGCACGCCATTTCCACCGTGGTGCCGGCCCGTGCCGTCAACCATCACCAGCACGCCCCGGGCGCCGCCGGTGAAGAGCAGGGTGAAGCCGAGGCGTGATATCCTGCGGCGAGTTCACTCGCCAACTCAGATCCATCATGATACCTGTCAAGGAGCAAGCGCTTGTTTGACCGTTACGAAGCTGGTGAACAGGCCGTTCTGGTACATGTCAACTTCAGCGATGAGGGCGAGCGGGAGGATCTGGACGAGCTCAAGATGCTGGTGAGCTCGGCCGGGGTCAATGCACTGGGGGTGATCACCACCAGTCGCAGCGCACCCAGCGCCAAATTTTTTGTCGGCAGCGGCAAGGCGGAAGAGATCGCGTCCCAGGTCCAGATGCTGGACGCCGACGTGGTCATCTTCAACCATGCCCTGACCCCTGCCCAGGAGCGCAACCTGGAGCGTCTGTTCCAGTGCCGGGTCGTGGACAGGACTGGTCTTATCCTCGATATCTTCGCCCAGCGCGCCCGCACTCACGAAGGCAAGTTGCAGGTCGAACTGGCCCAGTTGCGCCATCTTTCCACTCGTCTGGTGCGAGGCTGGACCCACCTTGAGCGACAAAAGGGGGGGATCGGTCTGCGCGGCCCGGGTGAAACCCAGCTTGAAACCGACCGACGCCTGCTGCGTGAGCGCATCAAGGCCATTTTGCGCCGCCTCGACAAGGTGGCCAAGCAGCGGGAGCAGGGGCGCCGTGCCCGCAACCGCAACGAAGTGCCGACCGTTTCTCTGGTGGGGTATACCAACGCCGGAAAATCCACTTTGTTCAACCAACTTACAGATGCCAGCGTGTATGCTGCCGACCAATTGTTCGCAACCCTGGACCCCACCCTGCGCAAATTGGTGATCCAGGATGTGGGTGATGTGATCCTGGCGGATACAGTTGGATTTATTCGGCACTTGCCCCATGATCTGGTCGCGGCCTTCAAGGCGACCCTGCAGGAGACTCGCGAAGCGGACCTGCTGCTGCATGTGGTGGACTGCGCCGATGAACAGATGCAGGAGAATATCGAGTCGGTCCAGCGTGTGCTGGCCGAGATCGAGGCGGATGACCGTCCCCAACTGATGATCTGCAACAAGATCGACAAGCTGGGGGATCGTCCGGCTGGTCTTGAACGGGATGAGGCTGGGCGACCGGTGCGAGTCTGGTTGTCGGCCCAGACTGGCGAGGGCAGTGAATACCTGTTCCAGGCACTGACCGAACTGCTGGCCGGCTCCATGGTGCATCACACCCTGCAACTGCCCCCTTCCGCCGCCAGACTGCGCAGTGCGCTCTATCGGCTGAAAGGTATCGAGCAGGAAGGTTTCAGCGAGGAGGGGGACTTTGTGCTGGAAGTTCGCCTGCAACTGGCTGACTGGAACCGCCTCATGAAACAAGAAGGTGAGAGTTTACAACGCTTTATCAGGCATTGATGAGTCGATGAACATAAATGGTTTGCTGATTTCATCGCTCCTCTGTGGCCCGATAGAGATGATATCCATCCGCATGTATTAATGGAGACGCTGATGGCTTGGAATGAGCCTGGTAACAATGGCAAAGACCGTGACCCCTGGGGGAACAACGGCAAGAATCAGGGCCCCCCTGATCTGGACGAGATGCTTCGCAAGGTGAGCCGTCGTTTTGGCGGTCTGCTCGGTGGTGGCAAATCCGGTGGTGGTGACGTCGGCAAGTTCGGCCTCTCCATCGCCTTGGTGGTGGCCGTGGTGGTGTGGGTCGTCAGCGGCTTCTACACCATTCGCGAAGCCGAGCGGGGCGTGGTGCTGCGCTTTGGCGAATACTCCCACAACGTGGATCCCGGCCTGCGCTGGAAACCGACCTTCATCGACCGGGTGATCCCGGTGGACGTGGAGTCTGTCCGTTCCCTGCCGGCGTCCGGTTTCATGCTGACCCAGGATGAGAACGTGGTACGGGTCGAGATGGACGTGCAGTATCGCGTGGTCGATCCCGAGCAGTACCTGTTCAGCGTGACCAACGCCGACGAGAGCCTGAGCCAGGCCACCGACAGCGCCCTGCGCTACGTGGTGGGTCACACCCGGATGGACGATGTGCTGACCACGGGTCGTGAGAAGGTGCGTCAGGAAACCTGGCAGGTGATCGACAGCATCATCGAGCCCTATCAGATGGGTCTGCAGATCGTGGACGTCAACTTCCTGCCGGCGCGTCCGCCGGAAGAGGTGAAGGATGCGTTTGATGACGCCATCTCCGCCCAGGAAGATGAGCAGCGTTTCATCCGTGAAGCGGAAGCCTATGCCCGTGAAGTGGAGCCCAAGGCTCGTGGCCAGGTCAAACGTCTGGAGCAGGAGGCCGAAGCCTACAAGTCCCAGATCGTGTTGAAGGCCAAGGGTGAAGTCGCTCGCTTCAACGAGCTGCTGCCCCAGTATCAGGCCGCGCCCGAGCTGACCCGTGATCGTATCTACCTGGAAACCATGGAAGAGCTCTATCAGCAGGCCAACAAGGTGGTGGTCGACATGCCGGCTGGCAACAACAGCATGATCTACCTGCCGCTCGACAAGCTCTCTGGCAAGGCGAATGCCGTGCAACCGGCACGTCCTGCGGGCACCCCGGCAGTCGAGGCGGCCCAGCCGTCCAACGAAGGGGCCAACTCCACTCCGACCCCGCTGCGTGGCGGTGATCGTTTCAGCACAGGGAGAAACTGATAGATGAAAAAGCTAGCTATTGGTGTCATCGCTGTGGCCGCCATGGTCTGTTTCTCTTCCATCTTCATCGTCGATGAGGGACAGAAGGGGATCGTGGTGCAGTTTGGCAAGGTGAAACGGGTCGACTCCGGTGAACCACGCCTGTACGAGCCGGGCCTGCACTTCAAGGTGCCGCTCATCGACCAGGTACGCAAGATGGATGCCCGCATCCAGACCCTGGAAGGCCAGGCGGATCGCTTCGTTACGTCCGAGAAGAAGGACCTCATCATCGACTCCTACGTGAAGTGGAAGATCGAGGACTTCTCCAAGTACTACCTGGCGACCGGTGGTGGCAACAAGATCCAGGCTGAAGACCTGCTCAAGCGCAAGATCAACAACGGCCTGCGTTCCGAGATCGGTAACCGCACCATCAAGGACATCGTCTCCGGCGAGCGCAGTACCGTGATGGAAGATGCCCTGATGAAGATGGCGCGCTCCTCCGAGCTCGGCATCAAGGTGGTGGATGTGCGCATCAAGCAGATCAACCTGCCGGTGGAAGTTTCCAGCTCCATCTATCAGCGGATGCGTGCCGAGCGGACCGCGGTTGCCCGTGAACACCGTTCACAGGGCCGCGAGCAGGCCGAGATCCTGCGTGCCGACATCGACCGCAAGGTGACCGTGATGATCGCCGACGCCGAGAGTAATGCCCGTCAACTGCGTGGTGAAGGGGATGCCGAAGCCGCCAGGATCTATGCCGACAGCTACAAGAAGGACCCGGAGTTCTTCAGTTTCGTGCGCAGCATGGAGGCCTATCGCAAGAGCTTCGCCGGTGGCAACGACCTCATGGTCCTGAAACCGGACAGCGAGTTCTTCCGCTACCTCAAGTCGCCGCACGGCAACAAGCAGTAAACACGTGTTGATATGACCCAAGGGCCTGATGATTCAGGCCCTTTTGTTTGCCAGCCACAGACCGGCAGGGGATAAGGAGAGGTGATGCTGACATCCATGTTGATGGGGCTGGGGTTGCTGCTGCTCTTCGAAGGATTGGGGCCCTTGCTCGCTCCCAGGGCATGGCAGCAGATGCTGCGCCTGCTCGGGGAGTTGCCGTCGGAACAGCTGCGCCGCATCGGCGGCTGTCTGGTGGTGGCAGGTGGTGTCATCTTGTGGGCGTTGGCCCGTTAGAGCCTGTGTTGATACGACAGTGGCACGGGGAATTCGGACAATAAAAAAGAGGCCAGAGGGCCTCTTTTTTATTGTCCGCCGGCTGGCATCAGGCGCTGCGCTGCACCGCCATGTGGGCCAGGGTCTCCAGCGCTTGCTTGTGCCGGGAGTCAGGCAGGATGGCGAGGGCGGCGATGGCCTTGTCAGCCTCTTCCCGAGCTCGCTGGCGGGAGTATTCGAGAGCTCCGGTGCGATCCAGGATGCCCAGAATACGCTCCAGGTGATCCATACCGTTGCGGTGCTCGATGGCATCGCGCACCAGTTGACGCTCTTCCGGGGTACCCACTTCCATGGCGCGCAACAGCGGCAGGGTCGGCTTGCCTTCGGCCAGATCGTCACCCACGTTCTTGCCCATCTCCTCGCTCTGGGAGCAGTAGTCCATCACGTCGTCGATGATCTGGAACGCGGTACCCAGGTACTTGCCGTAGTCGGTCATGGCCTGCTCGACGGGCTCGGGCTGATGGGTCAGCACGGCGGCGAGTCGGGTCGCGGCTTCAAACAGCTTGGCGGTCTTGCAGTAGATGACCGTCATGTAGCTCTCTTCCGTGGTATCCGGATCGTTGCAGTTCATCAGCTGCAGCACTTCTCCTTCGGCGATGGTGTTGGTGGCATCGGAGAGGATCTCCATCACCTTCAGGTTGGAGAGTTCGCTCATCATCTGGAAGGAGCGGCTGTAGAGGTAGTCACCCACCAGGACGCTGGCGGCGTTGCCAAACAGGGCGTTGGCGGTTTCCCGGCCGCGGCGCAGGTCGGATTCGTCGACCACGTCGTCGTGCAGCAGGGTGGAGGTGTGAATGAACTCGATGATGGCGGCCAGTTTCAGGTGATCTTCACCCTCATAGCCCAGTGCGCGTGCGGCCATCACGGTCAGCATGGGGCGCATCCGTTTTCCGCCTGCACTGACAATATAGAAACCCAGCTGGTTGATCAGGCTGACATCGGACTGGAGTCTCGCCAGGATCAGTTCATTGACCGCCGTCATGTCGGCGGCACAGAGCGCACGGATAGTCTGTTGGTCCATAAGTCTCGTAACGTGACGGCAGCATTTACTGCGTTTTTAGCAATGGCGGGGATTCTACACGATTTCACAATGGGTTACAGTTAGGCGTTTATTCACGGGGGCAGATATGCGCACAAAATAAACTTTTTGCTAAATTGGCCTTGCCTCGGCAAATCGTTCTGCGTAGAATGCCCGCCCATTGTTATAGGTTTTTGTGCGTGTCTAGCCTTGAGCAAAAGACACGCCTTTACGGAGTTAATCAAATGTACGCGGTATTCCAAAGCGGCGGAAAACAACACCGTGTGGCCGAAGGTCAAATCGTTCGTCTGGAAAAGCTGAACGTTGAGACTGGCGCTACCATCGACTTCAACGAAGTGCTGATGGTTGCTGCAGGCGACACTTTCAAAGTAGGTGCTCCTTTCGTTGAAGGTGGCAAGGTTGTGGCTGAAGTTGTGGCTCACGGCCGTGGCGAGAAAGTGACTATCGTCAAGTTCCGTCGTCGTAAGCACCACCGTAAGCAAGCGGGCCACCGTCAGTGGTTCACTGAAGTCAAAATCACTGGCATCAGCGCTTAATTAGAGGAGTCCGATAGATGGCACACAAAAAAGCTGGCGGTTCATCCCGCAACGGTCGCGATTCTGAAGCTAAACGCCTGGGCGTGAAGCGTTTCGGCGGCGAAACAGTTCTGGCTGGCAGCATCATCGTTCGTCAGCGCGGCACCAAGTTCCACGCTGGTGAGAACGTTGGTCTGGGCAAGGACCACACTCTGTTCGCTACCGCGAACGGTAAAGTGCAGTTCGAAGTTAAAGGTCCGCAGAATCGTAAGTACGTCAGCATCGTTGCTGAGTAATTACGGACCGCAAGGATCCGAAGCCCCGCCAACCTGGCGGGGCTTTTGTTTTTCTGATGAGTTTGACGAAAAAACGGCACGCGGATGAGCCGGCGCAGACAGCCCTCATCGGCCAGATGCGCCTCGCCCGAAGGGGCCCGTATCACTATAATTGCGTATCGGTTTTTCGAATTAAGGTGACGGTTACCTATGAAGTTTGTTGATGAAGTCCAGATTCGAGTCGATGCCGGTGACGGTGGTAACGGTTGTGTGAGCTTCCGCCGCGAGAAGTACATCCCGAACGGCGGCCCGGACGGCGGTGACGGCGGTGATGGTGGCGACGTGTATCTGGTGGCCGATGAAAACCTGAACACCCTGATCGACTACCGTTTCGAGCGCTTCCACGCCGCCGAGCGTGGCGAGAACGGTCAGAGTGCCAACTGTACCGGTCGTCGCGGCAAGGACAAGATCCTGCGCGTGCCGGTGGGAACCCGTGCCACCGATGAAGACACCGGCGAACTGCTGGGGGATTTGACCAGTCACGATCAGAAGCTGCTGGTTGCCAAGGGCGGCTTCCACGGCCTTGGCAACACCCGCTTCAAGAGCTCGGTCAACCGGGCGCCGCGCCAGAAGAGCAACGGCACCCCGGGTGAAGTGCGTACCCTGAGGCTGGAGCTGCTGCTGCTGGCGGATGTCGGCATGCTCGGTCTGCCCAACGCAGGCAAGTCCACCTTCATTCGCGCCGTTTCTGCGGCCCGTCCGAAAGTGGCAGACTACCCCTTCACCACCCTGGTACCGAACCTGGGTGTGGTACGTGGCGAGAACTCCCGCTCCTTCGTCATTGCCGACATTCCCGGCCTCATCGAAGGGGCTGCCGAGGGTGCAGGCCTGGGTATCCGCTTCCTCAAGCACCTGGAGCGTTGCCGCGTCCTGATCCACCTGGTGGATATCTGCCCGGTGGATGGCTCCGACCCGGCCGAGAACGCCGTGACCATCGTCCGGGAGCTGGAAAAATACAGCCCCGAGCTTGCGGGCAAGCCGCGCTGGCTGGTGTTCAACAAGATGGACCTGATCCTGGAAGAAGAGGCTCAGGAAGTGATGGACAGAGTCAAGGCAGCCCTCAACCATGAAGGTCCGGTCTACGCCATCACCGCCATCAGCAAGGAAGGCACCAAGAAGGTGTGCTACGACATCCTGGATCTGCTGGACACCATGCCCCGTCAGCTGGCGGAAGATGCCAGAGACGCCATCGAGAAGGTGGAGTTCAAGTGGGACGACTATCACAAGAACCAGCTGGCCAAGGCGGAAGCCGATGCCCTGGCGGCGTCCAAGGCCTTCGATGATGGTCTGGACGATGACGACTGGGACGATGAGGACGACGACGGCGTCGAAGTCATTTACGTTCGCGATTGAGCATCATGTTCGTGACAAGACCGGAGCCAGACAGGCTCCGGTTTTTTTATGGGAGGATCGACGGGATCACCCTATAGATATATTTTTCATGTCTCTTATTGCCTGACAGTGGCTGCGGATTATACTGCGCACCTGAATGTAACCTGTATGAAACATTATGCTAACCATTCAAATTGAATCGATATGCATGACTGTTTTGGTTTGTTCTTATGGATGGTTCGCCTGATAAAATATTTATGCTTGAAATGATCAATTAACGGCTTGTTTGTGCAGTTTTTTGGGTTATTCTTGCGCCCGTTTTCCGGGCGAGGGCATGAGTATGCAGGCGGCCCGGCTGAAGGAAAAGTCACATTTAAGGCTGTTTATATGTTGGAAAAGACCCTGGAAGCACCGGCAATCCGTACTCGCCGCAACGTGCTGATGTTTTTGATCCCGTCACTGATCGGGATCCTGCTGTTCATGACCCCGGTCATCTATGACGGCAATGTCACCATTCCCGTCGCCGTGCTGGCGAAGCTGGTTCAAACGGTGTTTGCCGATCATCTGGTGGCCATGGTCAGCGCCATCATCACCACCACCATGCTGATGACCCTGATCGCCTGGCTGTTTAAACCGGCGATCCTGGTAAAACGCCCCTTCCTCAACAGCCTGTTCAACGTCTCCCCCTTCTGGGCGTGCGTGCGGGTGCTGGGCGGGGTCTTCGTGCTGTTGACCTTCTTTGAAGCCGGTCCCGAGGTGCTGCGCTCAGGGGCGACCGGCGGCCTGGTGCTGCATGATCTGCTGCCGGTACTGTTCTCCGTCTTCATCTTTGCGGGCCTGCTGCTGCCCTTGCTGCTGGATTTTGGTCTGCTGGAGTTTGTCGGTACCATGATGACCCGCATCATGCGTCCGGTGTTCCGTCTGCCGGGTCGTTCTGCGGTGGACTGCTTCGCCTCCTGGCTCGGTGATGGCAGCGTCGGGATCCTGCTGACCAGCAAGCAGTATGAAGGCAAGTTCTACACCCAGCGGGAAGCGGCCGTCATCGGTACCACCTTCTCCGCCGTCTCCATCACCTTCTGTCTGGTGGTGATCTCCCAGGTGAAGCTGGAGCACATGTTCGTCCCCTTCTACCTGACCGTCTGCCTGGCCGGTGTGGTGGCCGCCATCGTGGTACCGCGCCTGCCGCCGCTCTCCTGGAAGAAGGATGTCTACAGCGACGGTACTCCCCTGTGCCGCAAGCAGGAGGCCATCCCCCATCAGCACAGCGTGCTGAGCTACGGCTACCATCGTGCCCTGACCAAAGCCGACAGCATGACGGATCTCGGCGCCGTGGCGCGTGAAGGGGTGAAAAACGCCCTGGACATGGTATTTGGCGTGCTGCCGGTGGTGATGGCCGTCGGGACCTGTGCCCTGATGCTGGCGGAGCACACCCCGGTGTTTAACTGGCTGGGGGCGCCCTTCGTGCCTTTGCTCGAGCTGCTGCAACTGCCGGAGGCGGAAGCCGCTTCCAAGACCATCATGGTGGGCTTCGCCGACATGTTCATCCCGGCGGTGCTGGCCTCCACCATCGAGAGCGACATCACCCGCTTCGTGATCGCCGCCATGTCGGTCACCCAGCTCATCTACATGTCGGAAGTGGGCGCTCTGTTGCTGGGCAGCAAGATCCCGGTCAAGTTGTGGGAGCTGTTCGTCATCTTCCTGCTGCGCACCCTGGTCACCCTGCCGGTGATTGCCGGTGTGGCGCACCTGCTGTTCTAAGGGGCGCAGTGGAACGAAAAACGGTCAACCTGGGTTGACCGTTTTTTTATGGGCGAGAGCCAGCGGAAGGTCAGTGTGATCCTGCCAGCAAGGCCTGGCATTCGACCTCGTCCAGCTGCTCGGGGGCGAGGAAGCGTCTGGCGTAGTCCCGCCAGATGCCGCTCTCGATGAAGAGGGCAAACAGGGCCGGGTCTATGTGCTGTTCCTGCACCATCTTCACCATGATGGCCAGGGACTGGGAGACCGTTTTGCCAGACTTGTAGGGGCGATCGCTCGCCGTCAGCGCCTCGAAGATGTCTGCAATGGCCATGATGCGGGCTGGAATGCTCATCTGCCCCCCTTGCAACTGGCGCGGATAGCCCGTGCCGTCCATCCGCTCGTGATGGCCCCCCGCAATCTCCGGCACCTTGCGCAAATGGCGGGGGAAGGGAAGCTTCTCCAGCATGCGTATGGTCTGGATGATGTGATCGTTGATCTTGTAGCGCTCCTCTTCGGTGAGGGTGCCACGGCCGATGGCGAGGTTGTAGCGTTCCCCCCGGTTGTAGAGGTGGGTGGGCACCCGCACCTTGAAGCCCCATGGGTTGTGTCGTGCGAGATTGTCGTGCTCGGGGCGAGGGACGAGATGGACCGCCTTGTCGGCGAGCAGCGACTCTCGGCAGGGGAGGGGAGAGGGTGCCTCCTGGTGGCGCTTGCGTTCCTCCTGACTGATACCGAGCCGATCGTCCAGAGTGCGCAACCAGGTGCGGCTGGCAATGGCATCCAGCCTGGCGAGTTTCTCCGGCGCCATCCACTCGCCCCCCAGATTGCACTCGGCCACGAAGGCGAACTCCTGATCCAGGGTGTGCCAGAGGGGGGTTACAGCCTTGAGGGCGGCCTGCTGTCCGGATGGGGGCAGCAGGCCACAGAGCGCCTCGATGTGGGCATCCCGCTTGAGCACCTCGAAGCGGGTGCGGATCTCGTGGATCCTGTCGTAGATGGTCTCGAGCTTGGTCGCCTTGTCCACCACGAACTCCGGGGTGGTGACCTTGCCGCAGTCGTGCAGCCAGCTCGCGATATGGATGGCCTCCCACTCCTCTTCGTTGAGCCGGAAATCGGCAAAGGGCCCCGTCTGCTGTGAGCAGGCAGCCTGGGTCAGCATCCTGGCCAGTTCCGGCACCCGCTGGCAGTGGCCGCCGGTGTAGGGGCTCTTGGCATCGATGGCACCGGCGATGAGCTCGATGAAGGCTTCCAGCAGTTGCTTCTGCTCCTCCAGCAGGCGCTGGTTTTCGATGGCGGAGGAGGAGGTGCCCGCCAGTGCCTCGATGAGGCTGATGCGCGAGGCCAGTTCGCGGGCCGAGCAGTCTGGCAGGATCAGCAGCAGGCAGCCGATCAGCTCCTGACGGTGGTTGTGAAGGGGCTCGACCAGCAGTTGGCAGGCACCGGGGAAGGGGCCCCAGTCGGTGAGGTAGCGGGCCCACTGTGCCTCGTCGAGGGGCAGGCAGAGGCGCTCCGTGTGGTAGAGACCGCCGAGCAGCGCAGCCTGCCACTGTACCTGTTCGCACGCCAGCGGCTGCCCCTGCCAGATGGCATGAACGGCCTGCATCTCGCTCTCCTGGGCCAGGAAGAGGCAGCCGCCCTCGGCCTGGGCTGCCGCCACCGTCTCGTGCAGGATGCGGCTGAGCAACGAATCGAAGCGATGCTCTGCCGCCAGCGCCCGGCCCATGTTCATGAAATTGCCGAGGGTCAGGCGCATGCTGGACATGGCGCGGGCGAGGTCGTCAATTTCGCGGATCGCCGAATCCGGCCCCGGGCTTTCGCCAAAGTCGAAGTGCTGGATCCGCTCAGCCTCCCCGGTCAATACCAGCAAGGGGGCGGCAGTGCGCCGGGCAGCCAGCCAGATGACGGGCAGCAGGAGCAGCAGACCGGCAAGGGCCCAGGCGAGATTGTGCAGCGCATCCTGGCGCGCCGGGGCGGTGAGCACCTCGGTGGGCACCAGGAGGGCGAGATAAAACGGAGACTCTTCCCCGAGGGAGGAGAGGTTGACCAGCCACTCCTGACCCTGAACCGTTGCCAGGGTCAGCTCGGCGGGGTGATGCAGCAGAGCAGGCCGAGCAGCCATCTCCTGTTGCAGCCTGGTGAGAATGGGGTGATTGAGGGCCGACAGCATGGGCAGGCGGCTCAGTTGCTCGAAGCTTGGAAGGCGCTCGGGATCCGTGGCCAGCAGGGTCCCGACCTCGTCAAACAGCACCAGCTGGCTGTGACCGGGCAGGGGCAACTCGCCGATGAGGGAAGAGAGTCCCTCCACGCCCGCATCGAGCCCGATCACCGCCCGGCGATCATCGCTCTCCACCGCCAGTGTCATGCCTGGCTCCCGGGTAGTGAAGAAGAGGTAAGGGTGGGTCACTATGATGCCCGTGCTCCAGCGCGCCTCCTTGTACCAGCCCCGATCTCGCGGATCGAAACGGTAATCCGGCATGGGGCGCCGCTCCAGCAGCCGCAGCCGCTGGTCGAAATAGAGGAACTCTCCCTGTCCCTGATGCAGGCTCTGGACCAGCAGGCGGCTCTCGGGCGGAGGCGCCTCCAGCGCCCCTCTCGCCCGTTCGGTCAGCTTGCGTACCAGAAAGAAATCGCCGTCCTCGTAACCGGCATAGATGGCACCGTAACTGGTGCTGTTGGCCAGCACTTCCGCCAGCTGGGGCAGGAAGGCTAGCCGCGTCTCCAGCCCTGTCATGGCGGACAGCTGGCCGCTGCGCAGCAGATTCAGGGACATGCGGGCCGGTCGCTGGTTCAGCTTGATGGCGAGGGCAAGCTGCTCCCGGTATTGCTGGAAGCTCTGACGTTCGTGCTCCAGCCCCTGCTGCATGCCCTGCTGGAACTGCAGCACGATGAGGGCGCCCCCCAGCAAGGAGAAGAGCAGGATGAAAAGGGTGGCAATGTGTACGTAAAAGGGTCTGCGACTGAGACTTGCGTTTGTCATGGACGGATCCTTGTCCCCTGGCGATCGCCGTATTGGTCACCTAACAGTGTGCTTGCTGGATGACAAAAAGCCTAGGACTCGATCTTGCGCTCTTCAGCCCCAAATCAACAGCCGGCCTTCGCGCTGCGTCCTTGCCCCTGTGGTGAGATGATTCGTTCAGATATCTCGTGCTACATTGCTCCCCTGATAAACGCCCTGTGAACCAATGGAGTGTCCCATGTCTGTCGTCCCCTATTCCGTGCTGGATCTGGTGCCCGTTCCCGAAGGTGGTCTGCCGGCCGAGTCGTTTCGCCACTCGCTGGATCTGGCTCGCCATGCGGAGCGCTGGGGTTACCATCGCTACTGGCTGGCGGAGCACCACAACATGCCGGGCATTGCCAGCGCCGCCACAGCGGTGCTGATTGGCCACCTGGCCGGGGGCACCACGACGTTGCGGCTCGGAGCTGGCGGCATCATGTTGCCGAACCACTCCCCCCTGGTCATTGCGGAGCAGTTCGGCACGCTGAGTTCCCTCTATCCGGATCGCATCGATCTCGGCCTGGGCCGCGCCCCTGGCAGCGATCAGCGCACCATGCAGGCGCTTCGCCGCCAGCGCAGCGGCGAGGTGGATGACTTCCCGGCGGATGTACGCGAACTGATGAGTTATTTCGGCGACGAGGTCGGTGCCGTGCAGGCGGTGCCGGGTCAGGGACTCCATGTGCCCATCTGGCTGCTGGGCTCCAGCCTCTACAGTGCCCAACTGGCTGCGGCCATGGGGTTGCCGTTCGGCTTTGCTTCCCACTTCGCTCCCGCCATGTTGCTGCAGGCGCTGGAGATCTACCGTACCCAATACCGCCCCTCTGCCCGCTGGCCCAAACCCCATGCGGTGGTGTGCGTGAATCTGATCGCCGCCGACACCGACCGTGAGGCCCGCTTCCTGTTCACCACCCTGCAGCAGCAGTTCCTGCGTCTCTACCGGGGGGATGCCGGCAAGCTGCCACTGCCGGTGCAGACGCTGGGGGATGAGTGGTCTCCCCGCGAATTGATGGCGATGGAGCAGACCCTGGCTCGCTCCCTGGTGGGGGAGCCGGATCGGGTACGCCACGGCCTCAAGGCTCTGCTGGCAGAGACCGGAGCGGACGAGCTGATGTTCAACGGCCCCATCGTCGATCATCAGGCGCGCCTGCGCTCCTTCGAGATTGGTGCCGAGCTGATGCAGGGGTTGTAACCCCCGCGACGCCTGGCCGCCAGCGGCACGCCAAGCCTGGCTGCTCGGGCGAAAGAGCCACGATTGCGTGGTAGTAAGTTTATGATTTTTAAAGGAAGTCAGGTGAGTGTCGGCCATCTGTCGTGTCGCCTCTCATGCCCTTTCCCTATGCTGGCCCTGTCAATCACCACAAGGAGCGCAAGATGATCGTCAGGAAGTTGAGATTGCAACGGGGATGGTCCCAGGAACAGCTGGCGACCCTCACTGGCCTGAGCGTTCGCACCATTCAGCGAATAGAGCAGGGACAACAACCCGGACTGGAATCCCTCAAGGCCCTGGCCGCCGTCTTCGAGCTCGATGTGACCCAACTGCAGGAGAGCGAGATGAAAGGGAATGAGGGCGAAGATCGGGGACGCGTGCAGGTGGCGCGGGATGAGCGGGAGGCGATGAAGTTCGTGGAGGGGCTCAGGGGCTTCTACGGCCACCTCATGAGCTATGTGCTGGTGATAGGGGGGCTGTTCATCATCAACTACCTGAGCAACCCGGATTATATCTGGGCCTGGTGGCCCATGCTGGGCTGGGGGTTGGGATTGGCTTCTCACGCCATCAACCTGTTCCAGCCCTTCAAGCTGTTTGGCCCGGAATGGGAGCGGCGCCAGGTCGAGAAACGGCTGGGGCGCAGGCTCTGATCCGCTCATCATGAAAAAACGGGCCCGGCATTGCCGGGCCCGTTCTGTTTTCAGCTCCATTTCGCAGGAGAGGGCATTGCTGTCCTCTCAACGGCGGATCATTCCCTTGTTCCGCAAAGAGCCGCTCTACTTGGCATAGGCCGGGCAGGGGGTGGCGATCAGGGCGTCGTCCTCGTAGCGCCACAGGGTGAGGCTGTTGCCCCAGACGCACCCGGTGTCGAGTCCCTTGATATCGGATTTGCCGGTGTTGCCCATCAGGGCCGCCCAGTGGCCGAAGACCAGGATGGGGTCATCCACATGGTGCTCGCGCTGCTCGAACCAGGGGCGCAGGCCCGGGGTCGATTCGGTGGGGCCCTTCTTGCATTTGAAGTCGAGGCGCCCGTCGAAGTAGCAAAAGCGCATCCGGGTGAAGCTGTTGATGATGTAGCGGTAACGCTCTATGCCCAGCAGGTTGTCGTTCCAGCTGTCGGGCTGATCGCCATACATGTTGTGCAGCAGCCAGCTGTACTGATCCCCGCGCAGCAGGCTCTCCACCTCCCGGGCACAACTGCGGGCGGTGTGGGCGTCCCAGGCGGGGGAGAGGCCCGCATGCACCATCATGATGGGCAGGTCGGGGTGTTCTGCCAGCAGGGGACGGTGACGCAGCCACTCCAGCAGCTCGTCCCGATCCGGCGCCTCCATCAGCGCCTGCAGCTTGTCTTTCTTCTTGAGCGGGGCGACCCCGTGGGCCACCGCCAGCAGGTGCAGGTCGTGGTTGCCGAGCACGGTGACGGCCTGCTGCCCCAGTGATTTGACGAAACGCAGGGTGTTGAGGGAGTCCGGCCCCCGGGCGACGAGATCGCCACACAGCCAGAGCGTGTCGTTATCGAAGTCGAACTCGGCAAGATCCAGCAGACGGCGCAAATCGTCGTAGCAGCCCTGGATATCACCGACGAAACAGTTCGCCATGAAACCTCAGTTGATTATGTTGGGGACGGCCAGCGTGAAGGGGGCGATGGGGGCTTCGAATTGTTGCCCCGATTCATCCTGCAGGATGTAGCTGCCTTCCATCACGCCAAGCGGTGTGGCGAGGGGAACGCCACTCTGGTAGGAAAAGGTCTCGCCGGGGGCGATCAGGGGTTGTTCACCGACCACGCCGGGACCTTCCACTTCCAGCATCTTGCCATTGGCATCCGTAATGAGCCAGCGTCGATGCAGCAGTTGCACCGTGCCCGGACCCAGGTTCTCAATCTCGATGCGATAGAGAAAATGGTAGGGATCTGCGGTTCCCGCCACATAGCTTGGGTGGGGGCGGACCACTATCCGGGCTTGGGTCATGGGATCAGGCCTGTTGCTGGTCGGCCAGCCAGTTGGCGATCGTGACGAACTGCTCGAGGGAGAGATTCTCCGGGCGCAGGTTGCCATCGATGCCAAGCTCGGTCAGCTGGGCGTCGGTGATGAAGTTGGAGAAGCTGTTGCGAATGGTCTTGCGACGCTGGCCGAAGCCTTCGGTGCAGACCCGGTTCAGGCAACGAATGTCTTTCGCGACGATAGTCGGGTTCTTGTGCGGGATCAGACGCACCACGGCGGAATCCACCTTCGGCGCCGGCTTGAAGGCGCCCGGGCCCACTTCCAGCACCGGCACTACCTGACAGTAGTACTGGGTCATCACGCTCAGACGGCCATAGGCCTTGCTGCCCGGGCCGGCGGCCAGACGCAGCACCACTTCCTTTTGCAGCATGAAGTGCATGTCCTCCACCCGGTCGGCAAATTCGCACAGGTGGAAGATGAGCGGGGTGGAGATGTTGTAGGGCAGGTTACCGAAGATGCGCAGCGGCCCCTTGCTTTCCCCCATCAGGGTGCTGAAGTCAAAGCGCATGGCATCGGCTTCGATGACGGTCAGCTTCTCTTTCAGGGTCGGGTGTTCGCGCAGACGTGCGGCAAGATCCCGGTCCAGCTCGACCACGGTCATCTTGTCCATCTGGGCGGCGACCGGCTCGGTGAGCGCAGCCAGACCCGGGCCGATCTCCACCAGATTCTGACCCGGTTGCGGGTTGATGGCGGCCACTATCTGGTCGATCACATACCGGTCGTGCAAGAAGTTCTGACCGAAACGCTTACGGGCCGTGTGGCCCATGTGCACCTTACTGCTCATATCTTTTTTTCTCTACCATCTGGATGGCGTGGTTGATCGCGGTGGTGAGGCTGCCGGGGTCTGCCAGGTTCTTGCCTGCCAGATCCAGCGCGGTGCCGTGGTCCACCGAGGTACGGATGAAGGGAAGTCCGAGGGTGATGTTGACCGAGTTGCCAAAGCCCTTGTACTTGAGCACGGGCAGCCCCTGATCGTGGTACATGGCGAGTACCGCATCCGCATCCTTGAGGTATTTGTCCTGGAACAGGGTATCGGCCGGCAGCGGGCCGACCAGATCGATCCCTTCCTGGCGCAGGGCGGCCAGGGCGGGTTCGATGACATCGATCTCTTCACGGCCCAGATGACCCCCTTCCCCGGCATGGGGATTGAGGCCGCAGACATAGATCCGGGGCTGTTCGATGCCGAACTTGCGCTTGAGATCCGCATCCAGGATGCGGATCACCTTGCCAAGGCGATCCTCGGTGATGGCCTTGGCCACATAGGCAAGGGGAATATGGGTGGTCGCGAGGGCCACTCTCAGCCCTTCGGTGGCCAGCAGCATCACCACATCGGCGGTGTCGGACTGCTGGGCGAAGAACTCGGTGTGACCGCTGAACGAGACGCCCGCCTGGTTGATGATCCCCTTGTGCACCGGCCCGGTCACCACGGCGGCAAATTCGCCGCTCAGGTTGCCGTCGCAGGCGCGCTGCAAGGTGGCCAGCACATAGGCGCCGTTGCCCTCATCCAGCTTGCCTGGCACCACGGGGGCGCCGAGCGGCACGGGGCAGACGGTCAGAGTCCCCGCCCGCTGCGGACGGGTGGGGGCGCTTTCGTCATAGGGTTCAAGCTCGACGGACAGCCCCAGCAGGGCGGCCCGTTCGCGCAACAGGGCGGGATCGGCGATCACCACCAGCTGATGGGGCCAATCCTGCTGGGCAATCTGCAGTACCAGATCCGGGCCTATGCCAGCCGGTTCACCCGGGGTGATGGCAAGCCGGTGGCAGCTCAGCTGTGCCTCGGCATGCCCTGGATGCGCCTTGTTCATCTGCTTGTCGCCCATCAATTGGGTTCGATCTGGATGTAGGCTTCGTCGCGCAGCTCATCCAGCCAGGCCTGGGACTCTTCGGCGAAGCGGCGGTTGAAGATGAGCTGGTAGGCGCGTTGCTCCTGGGCCTTGCCGGTGGCGTCCTGGCTGCGGCGATCCTCGAGCTGCACGATGTGCCAGCCGTGGCTGGTGCGGAAGGGTTCGCTGATCTGGCCCGGTTGCAGGCGACCCAGCATGTCGCGGAATTCCGGTACATAGACGTTGGGATCAGACCAGCCCAGCTCGCCACCCTGCACCGCAGAGCCCGGATCCTCGGAGTATTTCTCTGCCATGCTGGCAAAGCTGGCCTTGCCGCTCTTGATGTCGTGCAGGATGCCGTCCAGGGTGCCCTTGGCCTTCTCCTCGCTCAGGATGATGGAGGGCTTGATCAGGATGTGGCGCGCCTTGACCTCGGTCTGCATGACCTGTTGCTGACCCTTGGTGTCGAAGATCTTGATGATGTGCAGACCGGCGCCGGAGCGCAGCGGGCCGACGATGTCACCCTTGCCGGCCCCTTGCACGGCTTCCGCCATCAGGGTGGGCATCTCCTGCGGGCTCAACCAGCCCCAGTCACCCCCTTCCAGCGCCTTGGGACCGTTACTCTCGGCAATGGCCAGCTTGCGGAAGTCTGCCCCCTCTTTCAGGGACGTCAGAATGCGCTCGATCTTGGCCTTGGCAGCGTTGAGCTGCTCGGCATTCGGGTTGTCCGGCAGCGCGACCTGGATATGGCCGATATGATATGACGTCTGCTGCTGGCCCTGTTTGCTGAGGGCCTCGACCACCTGTTTGACCTCCTGATCGGAGATGTTGATGCGACGGCGGACCTGGCTGCGGCGCACCTCGTTCATCAGGATCTCGCGGCGCACCTCCTCACGGTACTGGGCATAGGTCAGGCCTTCCCGCTCCAGTTGGGCGCGCAGTTGCTCCAGGTTCATCTTGTTGTCGGCGGCGATGCTCTGAATGGCCTGTTCCAGCTGGGTGTCACTGATCTTGAGCCCCTGGCGCTCCGCCAGTTGCAGTTGCAGGCTCTCCTGGATCAGGCGATCCAGCGCCTGCTTGCGCAGGGTGACGTCATCGGGCAGGGACTGGCCGCTCTCCTGGGCGGAGGCCTTGACCTTTTGCACGAGGGCCTCCTGCTGACTGGCCAGCACCACATCCTTGTTGACCACGGCCAGCACCTTGTCCATCAGCTCGGGGGCGGCGAGGGCACCCTGGCTCATGACTCCGAACAGGCCTGCGGTCAGCAGGGAAATCAACGTCTTCTTCATATCCATCTCTCAAGGCGTTTGCCAGACCGATTACTGGTCTCGCAGGTTAAACGGACGAATGTAAGGCAGTGCTTCGGTGTCCAGGGAAGTGCCCTTGGAGCCGGTACCCACGCTACCCAATCCTTTCATTTCAAATTGAATGCCGAGGCTGCGCTCGGACGTCGGGGTCAGGTTCACGTTGTCTGGCGTGTTGACCCATTCCAGGTTGAAGTTGATGCTCCAGCAGCAGGAGTCGTATTTCAGACCCACCTTGCGGTCCACTTTGACGTTCTGGTTGAGCTCCTGATAGTAGCCGCCATAAAGGTGCCAGCGATCGTCCAGCGGGGTGGTCAGCAGCAGGCCGATCTGGTTGAGATCCGTCACCTGGCCCTTGTGGTCGAGGTCGTAGTTGGCATCCCGCACGAAGCGGTGGTTCAACTGGCTGATCAACTTTTCGTGACGGTATTCCAGGGCGCTGTTGGCAGAGCTTATCTGGCGCTGTTCCATATCATATTGTGCCCCCGCATGGGCATACCACTGCTCGTTGATCTTGGCGTCACCCTCGAACGACAGCGGGGAGCGGGTATTGGTACTCAGCTCATCGCTGCTGTAAAGCTTGACCCTGGGCGCAACGAAGTCGAAGGCTTGGGCAACGGCCAACCGGATTCGTTCATCCCCGGCCGGATCATAAATGCGGGTGGTGACCCCCAAGGAGAGCCGGTTGGAGTCACTGATGCGGTCCAGACCGGCGAAGCGGCGATCGCTGAACAGGCTGTAGTAGTCCTGGCGCATGGTGGTGGAGTCATAGACACCGATGTTGTCCTGATCTTTGTAGGGCACATAGAGGTACTGGAATTCAGGCTCCAGGGTCTGGTTGGCTCCCTCGCCAAACCACTGCTGATCCCGCTCGAAGGTCATGCCGCCCTTGAGACGGAACGAGGGCAGTACCCGGGTGATGGTCCCCTCTTCCAGGGTGACGTCGCCGCCCTCTCTCGGGGTGAAACGATTGGTGAAGGTGCTGCTCATCTGGTCAGGCACCGTCTGGTCGTAACGGGTGTACATCAGCTTGTATTGGCTGTCGAGGAAGTAACCCGCCTCGTCAACGAGGGGGATGGTCAGGGTGGGGGCCGTGTAGACCCGGGTGCCGGTATAGGCTTCCCCCTTGTTCTGCTCGATGGCCTGATCGTTGTTGTAGCCGAAGTTGGTCAGCTCGGTATTCCAGGCCAGATCGTACCAGCTGCCCTGCTGGTAGTAGTTGTGGTTGATGCGCGGCATCAGCTCGTGGGGCTGCTGGGCGCTGGCCAGCAGGATCTGATAGGTCCGTACCTCGGCATCGAGGTTCCAGTTCTGCTGGTAGTAACCTGCCTTCAGGGATTGCTGCAACTGGTTGTCGACCTGGGTCCCCACCTTGGGGGTGAAGTCGTTGAAGTAGTTGTAGTCCTGGTCCCGTACCTTGGTGTAGTCCACCGACACCCGCATGGCGTTGTCCATGAACATGGAGGTGTGGCGGGCACTCAGCAGGTAACGGTGACCGTCAGAGAGATGCTGATTGAGGCTGGCCGTCTCGTCGTACTGCTTGTCGTCCGCCAGGTTCTCGAAGTAGAGGCTCCCCACGTGGGCCGGGTCCGGCATGTAGCGGAACTCGACCTGTTCCATCAGGCCCCGTCTGTCCATGAAGCGGGAGGTGATGGTGGCATCGTAGTTGGGGGCGATGTTCCAGTAGAACGGCTGGGTGATGTCCATGCCGTTCTTGGAGCTTTGGGTATAGCCCGGGTAGAGCAGACCGGTCTTGCGCTCATCCTTGATGGGGAAGTTGATATAGGGGAAGTAGAAGACCGGATAGTCATAGAGCCAGAGGCTGGCGTTCCAGGCTTCCCCGAATACCTCGGATTGATCGATGTCGATGCTGCCGGCCTTCAGGGTCCAGGCCTCCTGGCCCGGTGGGCAGGTGGTGTACTGGGCCCCTTCCAGGGTGATGTTCTGGTTGTTGTTGGTCATGGTCACCTTTTCGGCGAAGCCGCGCACCGGTGAGCCATGGACTTGATACTTGCCCTCTTCCAGCTCGGAGTTCTTGGTGTCCAGGTTGGACTTGAGGGTCTTGTCGCTGGTGACCGTGATCTGACCATCGTTGTAATAGATGTTGCCGATGGCGATGACATCCCGGCTCTTCTGGTCGAGCTGGGCATAGTCGGAGTCGAACTTGCGCACGCCCTGGCGCACCTTGACGTCACCCTCGTAGACGGCGGTACCGCCCTGCTTGGCCTCCAGGCGATCGGCATCCACCTCGACGGGCTGGGCATTGGCGTCCTGGCCCGCACTGGGCTTCTCTATCTTGGGGACATAGTCATAGCAGAGGCTGTCGAGGATCCCGGTAGCGGGTGGCGCATTGAGTGGCGCTGCCTGGGCCATGAGCGGGCTCAGGGCAGGAACAAGGCTGATGGTCAGGGCGATGGGACAGGAGTATCCCAGTGTCCATTTTGTCATGTGAAAGGCTCGCGCAATCCGTAGTAAAAACGGTGGATTCAGGGCATGCATTTTATGTCAGGATCCATCGAGTTGACATTGCATGTCATTGCTTTATGTTAGCCGGCAATGATAAAGCATTATTGCGGCCAGGGCTAACAGCCAAGTGCTGCTTTCCAATTTGGTTCCCGACTCATGCACGATCGCGCTTCCCTGCTTTTGCAATGGGCTCGCCGGATTTCCGGTGACGCCAACCTCTCGTTGACGCTTATTTCCGGTGACGCCAGTTTCCGCCGCTACTTCCGGGGCGGCGGTCTGGTGTGGGTGGATGCTAATCCGAAAACCGAAAAAAATCATGAATTCGTTCGCAATGCCACCGCCCTGCACGATGCGGGGCTGCTGGCCCCCGAGGTAAAGGGGGTCGACTACGAGCAGGGATTGCTGGCGGTGACGGATCTGGGGGATACCCAGCTTATCGGCTGCCTGAACGAAGAGAGCGTACTGGCCTGGTATGGCAAGGCCATCGCCCTGCTGCCAGGGCTCGGCGCCGTGGCGCTCGAGCTCGAGCCCTTCGATGAGGCCTTCATGGCCCGTGAAAATGCCATCTTCCCCGAGTGGTTGCTGGGGCATCACCTGCAACTGACCCTGAGCGATGAAGAGCAGCAGTTGCTGGCGGAGACCTTCGCCTGCCTCACGGCGAGCAACCAGGCCCAGCCACAAGGAGTGATGCACCGGGACTTCCACAGCCGCAACCTGATGGTGTGCGGCGGGATGAACCCGAAGGAGAGCGACCTCGCCCTTATCGACTTCCAGGACATGGTCATCGGGCCGCTGAGCTATGACCTGGTCTCCCTGCTGAAAGACTGCTACGTGCGCTGGCCGGACGCGGTGATCGAGCAGGGCATGCGACTTGGCTTCGACACCCTGCAAGGGGCCGGCCTGCTTGGCAATCTGGACTATGCCGCGTTTCGTCGCGCAGCCGATCTCACCGGCATGCAGCGCCATCTCAAGGCGGCAGGTCTCTTCACTCGCCTCTATCACCGCGATGGCAAGGCCGGCTACCTCAAGGACATTCCCCGTACCCTGGGCTACGTGGTCGATGTCTGTCGCAGCCATGGCGCCGCCTATCCGGTGCTGGCCCGCTTCGGCCAGTGGCTGGAGCAGGTGGTGCTGCCCGGATTGGCGCGCACCGGGGTGACACCATGAAGGCGATGATCCTGGCCGCCGGGCGCGGCGAGCGGATGCGTCCGCTCACCGATCTGCTGCCCAAGCCGCTGCTGGCGGCGGGGGGCAAGCCGCTCATCGTGCACCACATCGAGAAGCTGGCTGCTGCCGGGGTGACCCAGCTTGTGATCAACCACGCCTGGCTCGGACACAAGCTGGTGGCGGCCCTCGGCGATGGCAGTGCGCTCGGGGTATCCATCCACTGGTCGGCCGAAGAGAGCGCGCTCGAGACCGCCGGCGGCATCGTGCAGGCGCTGCCCTTGCTGGGCAGCGAACCCTTTCTGGTGATCAACGGCGATACCTGGCTCGACCTGGATTATCGCGCTCTGGTGAGCCAGCCGCTTGGGGAGGATCTCGCCCACCTCTGGCTGGTGCCCAATCCTCCCCAGCATCCGCAAGGGGACTTCTCCCTGCAAGCGGGTCGGGTGCTGGACACCCCGGCCCTCACCTTCAGCGGCGTCGGTCTCTATCACCCCGCTGCCTTTGCTGGCTTGCCCTGCGGGGCGCGCAAGCTGGCCCCCCTGCTGCGCGACTGGATGGCGCAGGGACGGGTGGGTGGCAGCCTGCTGGCAGGCGAGTGGCGCGACATCGGCACAGTGGATCGGCTGCGCGAGCTGGACGAGAAACTGCTCGCCGGCACCCATTAACATCACGAGGTCTTGAACCATGCGTATTTGGGGCAAGGTGCTTGGCACCTTCTTCGGTTTTCTGCTCGGCAACATCTTCGGTGCCCTGCTGGGCCTGTGGATCGGCCATCGCTTCGATCGGGGCATGGGGATCCGCGGGGCCTTCCAGCGGGCACCCAGCCAGCAGCAACAGGCCGTCTTTTTCCATGCCACCTTCGCCGTCATGGGCCACATCGCCAAGGCGAGCGGCCAGGTCACCGAGCACGAAATACGGGTCGCGTCCAACCTGATGGACAGGATGCGTCTGGCCGGAGAGCAGCGGGTACGGGCTCAGGAGTCGTTTCGCCTTGGCAAGGAGGCGGACTTCCCCCTGCGCGAGACCCTGGCAGAGTTTCGCCAGGCGAGCCTGGGACAGCGCGACATCCTGCGCTTCTTCCTCGAGGTCCAGCTGCAGGCCGCCTTCGCCGACGGTCAGGTAGAGGCGAACGAGCGGGCCATCCTGCAAACCATCGCCGACGAGCTGGGGTTCAGTCGCATCGAGCTGGCCCGCATTCTGGCCATGGCCGAGGCCCAGATGAACTTCTTCCACCGTCAGCAACAGCAGGGCGGTGGCCAGGGGCAGCAATACCGCCAGGAGCCCCCCTCCCGGGATCGCCTCAAGGATGCCTATCAGTTGCTTGGGGTAAACGAGAGCGACAGCGATCAGGAGATCAAGCGTGCCTATCGCAAGGAGATGAGCAAGCATCACCCTGACAAGCTGGCCGCCAAGGGATTGCCCCCCGAGATGATGGAGATGGCCAAGGAGAAGACCCAGGAGATCCAGCAGGCCTGGGAGTGGATCCGTGAGGCCCGCGGTATTCGCTGAGCCCTGAGCCCGCCATAAAAAAATGCCCGTCGATGACGGGCATTTTTGTTTTCAGAGTCTGGTTTTCTTTTCATGGAAGAAAAATCAGTGGGCATCGACCCAGACAAACTTGAGGACGAAGAGCAGGGCTACCACCAGCACGCAGGGGTTGATCTCGCGCCAGCGGCCGGTGCCCGCCTTCATCACGCAGTAGGAGATGAAGCCCACGGCGATCCCCTCGGTGATGGAGAAGCTGAACGGCATCATCACCGCGGTCATGAAGGCCGGCACCGCTTCGGTCAGGTCTTCCCACTTTACCCGGGTCAGCTCGGAGCACATCAGCACGCCCACGTAGATGAGAGCCCCCGCTGCGGCATACGCCGGTACCATGGCGGCGACCGGAGAGAAGAAGATGGCCAGCAGGAACAGGATGCCCACCACGATGGCGGTCAGGCCGGTGCGACCGCCGACGGCGACGCCGGAGCTGCTCTCGATGTAGGCCGTCACGGACGAGGTCCCCATGAAGGCGCCGCCGACGGAGCTGACGCTGTCCACCACCAGGGCCTGCTTCATGCGCGGGAAGTGCCCCTTGTCATCGGCCAGCTTGGCGCGGTTGGTCACGCCGATCAGGGTGCCGGAAGAGTCGAACAGGTTGACCAGCATGAAGGAGAAGATGATCCCGGCGAGGCTGATGTCCAGCGATCCCATCAGGTCCAGCTGGCCGAAGACCGGTGCAATGCTCGGCGGCACGGAGACGAAGCCCTTGAAGGTGACGTCGCCGAACAGCCAGCCGAGGGTGGTGGTCACCACGATGGCGATGAGCACGGCTGAGTGGACGCCGCGGGCGGAGAAGATGCAGATGAGGAAGAAGCCGAGCAGCCCCAGCAGGCAGGGCAGGGAGGTGAGGTTGCCCACGGTCACCATGGTGGCGGGGCTCGCGACCACGATGCCGGCATTGTGCAGGCCGAGCAGGGCGATGAGCAGACCGATGCCGGCGGTGATGCCGACCCGAAGTGTCAGGGGAATGTTGGCGATGAGCCAGTAGCGTACCCGCAGCAGGGTCAGGATCAGCAGGCCCAGCGCACCCCAGAAGATGGTGCCCATGCCGACCTGCCAGGAGTAGCCCATGCCAGCCACCACCACGAAGGCGAAGAAGGCGTTGAGGCCCATGGCGGGAGCCAGGGCGATGGGCAGGTTCGCCAGCAGACCCATCAGGATGCTGCCGATGCCGGCGATGAGGCAGGTGGTAACGAACACGGCCTGGGTGTCCATGCCTGCCGCAGAGAGGATCTGCGGGTTGACGAAGACGATGTAGACCATGGTCAGGAAGGTGGTGATGCCGGCGATCACCTCGGTGCGGGCCGTGGTGCCATGACCGCGCAGGGCAAACAGGCGCTCGAGCAATCCCTGCCCGGCAGCCGGGCTGGCGGTCTGCCCGGTAGCGTGATGTGGTTGATTCATGTTGGATTCCAATGGGTGACGTGAAATAGGCAGCAGGGGGCCCGGCCCATCCATGCGGGGCGACGGACCCTGATTCTGGCGGTGAAGTGACCAGACTCGTCCTGATACCGTGACAGCGCGCACATTTTCACACAGGCGGCCAGGTTTACAAACCCCGGATGTGCGAGGCGGATCAATGAATAGAGTAAAAATTCAAACGTTTTCTCCCGGAGGCAGGAGAAAGGGGACCAATAGAGCCCCGTTTCCACATCGGGATCAACGGTTTTTCTGGTAGCGTTCGATAAGCTGGCTCAGCACGGCATCGCTCTGCTCCAGCAAGGGATCGAGGGTCAACCCCATGCGTTGCAGCAGCAGGGTGGCCTGGGTTTCGCTCAAGGGGCGGCCATCAAGGAAGTAGGCCTGCTCGGCAAGTTGCTTGTCATGGCGGGGCAGCAGCACCCAGTGCACCCGTCGGGGTTCGATGGCGGCGAGGATCCGGTTGGCGGCCGCGCAGAAGGTATCGATGTGCTGCTTGCCATCCGGCCCCAGGCAGCCGGGTTCGAGCCGGATCTGGATGGTGAGTCTGGTGGTGGAGGCTTGGGTCATGGGTCGCTATCGCTGGGGAATAGGTGGAGATTGTAAGTCAGAAGAGGCAAAAAAGGGGAGCCCCGGCTCCCCTTGTGACGTCATACCTGGCGGCGCAGCTGTTGCCTCGCCTTACTTGGCAATGCGCTTGTACTTGGCGCGGCGCGGCTGGATAGCCTCGGCACCGTAGGTCTTCTTCTTCCACTCTTCGTATTCGGTGAAGTTGCCTTCAAAGAACTCGATCTTGCCCTCGTCCTGGTAGTCCAGAATGTGGGTGGCGATGCGGTCGAGGAACCAGCGGTCGTGGGAGATGACCATGGCGCAACCCGGGAACTCCAGCAGGGCGTTCTCGAGGGCGCGCAGGGTTTCGATGTCCAGATCGTTGGTCGGTTCATCCAGCAGCAGCACGTTGCCGCCGGTCTGCAGCAGCTTGGCCAGGTGCAGACGGCCACGTTCACCACCGGAGAGCTCGCCGACCCGCTTCTGCTGGTCGGAACCCTTGAAGTTGAAGCGGCCGATGTAGGCGCGGCTCGGGAACTCGTAGTTGCCGATGCGCAGGATGTCCTGGCCGTCGGCGACTTCCTCGAACACCGTCTTCTTGTCGTTCATGCTGTCGCGGAACTGATCCACGGAGGCCAGCACCACGGTGTCACCCAGGGTGATGGAACCGGAATCCGGTTGCTCCTGACCCGACATCATGCGGAACAGGGTCGATTTACCGGCACCGTTCGGACCGATGATGCCGACGATGGCACCCTTCGGAATGGAGAAGGAGAGATCATCGATCAGCTGGCGGTCGCCATAGGACTTGCAGAGGTTGGCCACCTCCACCACCTTGTCGCCCAGGCGCGGTCCGGGCGGAATGAACAGCTCGTTGGTCTCGTTGCGCTTCTGGTAGTCGTTGGTGTTGAGCTCTTCGAAGCGAGCCATACGAGCCTTGGATTTGGCCTGACGGCCTTTCGGGTTCTGACGAACCCACTCCAGTTCCTTCTCGATGGACTTGCGACGGGCGGCTTCGGAACTCGCTTCCTGGGCCAGACGGGCATCTTTTTGCTCCAGCCAGGAGGAGTAGTTGCCCTCCCAGGGGATGCCTTCGCCGCGGTCCAGCTCCAGGATCCAGCCCGCCACGTTGTCGAGGAAGTAGCGGTCGTGGGTGATGGCCACGACGGTGCCTTCGTAGTCGTGCAGGAAGCGCTCCAGCCAGGCCACGGATTCCGCATCCAGGTGGTTGGTCGGTTCGTCCAGCAGCAGCATGTCCGGCTTTTCCAGCAGCAGGCGGCACAGGGCCACGCGGCGGCGCTCACCACCGGAGAGGTGCTTGATCTGGGCATCCCAGGCCGGCAGGCGCAGGGCATCGGCCGCGCGCTCCAGCTGGTTTTCCATGTTGTGACCGCCCTGGGCGGCGATGATGGCTTCCAGCTCGCCCTGTTCGCGGGCCAGCTTGTCAAAATCCGCATCCGGGTCGGCGTAGGCTGCATAGACCTCGTCGAGGCGCGCCATGGCGCGTTTGACGTCGCCGACCGCCTCTTCGACCGCTTCGCGTACGGTCTGCTCCGGATCCAGCTTCGGCTCCTGGGGCAGGTAGCCGATCTTGATGCCGGGCTGCGGACGGGCTTCCCCTTCGATCTCGGTGTCGATGCCCGCCATGATGCGCAGCAGGGTCGATTTCCCGGCGCCGTTCAGACCCAGCACGCCTATCTTGGCCCCCGGGAAGAAGGAGAGGGAGATGTTCTTGAGAATATGACGCTTGGGCGGCACGACCTTGCCAACCCTGTTCATGGTGTAAATAAATTGAGCCATTGGCTAATTCTCTTCCTTTCAGCAGTTTAATGTCTTGGCATTAACAAACTGATGTCGTGGTGGGGCCGGGTCGACGGGCCGTCAACCCGGTTCCAAAAAACCCGTCGATTGTAAACCAATGGGAGAGGGGCGGCAAAGCCGGGCGCCGCAGGCCGGGACGGCCGACAGGCGCGAGGGAAGAGGGGCAACCGGGCAAGCTCAGCGCGGTGAGCTGCGGCGGGCCGGTTTGTCAGGATCCTGCCCCGAGTAGTAGAGCACCCGCTGCACATACTCCTGGGTTTCCTGATAGGGCGGCACACCGCCATGGCGCAGCACGGCCTGTTCCCCGGCGTTGTAGGCGGCGCTGATCCTCACCCAGTCCGGACCGAACTGCTTCTCCAGCCACTTCAGGTAGATCATGGCACCACGGATGTTCTGCTGGGCATCGAACGGCCGGGTCACGCCGAAGCGAGCCTGGGTTTCGGGAATGAGCTGCATGACGCCCTGTGCCTGCTTGGGGGAGACGGCGGTGCTGTTCAGATTGGATTCGGCGATGGCGATGGCCAGGGCGAGCTGGGGGTCCACTTTGTGACGCTGGGCGGCCTGGCGGATCATGACGGCCAGCTTTTGCTTGGCCTGTGACTGTCTGGCCAGGTAGCGCTCCTGATCGAAGGGAGTACTGGGGCGCACCCAGGGGGCTCCGCCACCGCCTCCGATGCCGCAGGTACCCAGGGGGGCATTGCCGACCCGCTCGTTGTAGTAACGGGCGGCCTGCTGGTTGCCAAGGCGCATGGCCATGGCCAGGTAGGCGTTGGCGCTGCGGGCATTGCGGATCCCCTGGGGGCCGCGGGCCAGCAGGCGGCCGATGCGGTAATAGGCTTCCGGGTTGCCAAGGTTGGCGGCGGTGCAGTAGTGGGCGATGGCCTGCCTCAGATTGCCCTGTTCCATGGCGGCGCCCTGGCGCAGTGCGCTCATGGCCTTGGGGGCCTGACGAAAGGGATCTGCGTGGGAAGTGGTGGCCAGCAGTATCAGGAGTCCCCAGCCCCAGAGTCGTTTTTTCATGGAAACCTCGTCTTTGGTATCCGCAACATATAGGCCCGATCCGGGGAGGGACGCCAGCCAGCAGATGGAACATCTGGTTATGTGGGTGAGCAACAGAGATGAAAACGGTATGGAACTTTTGGTGCAGGGGAGAGGCGGTATGGCTCCCGGGTCAGTGACTGCTTTGACAGATTTGTTAATTGAGGTTCAATATGCTGACACAGTTGTTTTCTAACGCCTTGTATTTGCATGATGTCAGCCAGGCCACGATGCAATGTCGTCGGGTCGGCCGGGTGAATCGATAGCGCCTCGGATGAGGGCAGGATATGCATATGGTCGAATCGGTCGATATTTCTGTCGTGGTACCCGCCAAGGATGAACGGGACAATCTGGCCCCGCTCGTCGGCGAAATAGATGCCGCCCTTGGGGGCAGGTTCGAGTACGAACTTATCTATGTGGACGATGGCAGCGTGGACGGAAGTCATGTGGTGCTGCGCGATTTGCAGACGCGTTTCACCAGGCTGAAGGTGCTATGCCATGTCCATGCCGTGGGCCAGAGCATGGCGGTGCTGAGCGGGGTGCGCCACGGGCGTGGCGACTGGCTGGTGGTACTCGACGGCGATGGTCAGAACGATCCCGCCGACATTCCCGCCATGCTGGAGGAGGCGATGCGCCGCTACCAGAGCGATCCATACCAGGTGGGCCTCATCGGCCACCGGGTCAACCGCCGCGACGACTGGGTCAAGCGTCTCTCTTCAACGCTGGCCAACGGCTTTCGCGACCTGCTGCTGCGCGACGGCATTCCGGATACCGGCTGCGGGCTCAAGGTCGTGCGTCGCGACTGGTATCTGAAACTGCCTGCCTTCAATCACATGCACCGCTACATCCCCGCGCTGATCCAGGCTCAAGGGGGGCGCATGGCGCCCTGGCCGGTCAACCACAGGCCACGCCAGGCGGGCATCTCCAAATACGGGGTCTGGAACCGGCTCTGGGTCGGGCTGGTGGACGTGGTCGGGGTCTGGTGGTTGCAGCGCCGCTCCAAGGTGGTTGAAATCCGGGAGATGCTGGAGTGATGGACGCCTGGCTGTCTGCCCCCATCGACTGGCTGGACTGGACCGGGATGCACGTCACCGGCTGGAAGCTGATCGGCTACACGGGGGCGCTGATGTTCGGCGGACGCTGGCTGGTGCAGTTTCTGGCGTCCAGGCGGGCGGGGCGACCCGTCATCCCGCGCCTGTTCTGGTACATGAGCGTGCTCGGCAGCCTGATGACGCTCAGCTACTTCACCTTCTCTCCCAAGCAGGACTCCGTCGGCGTGCTGCAAAACCTCTTCCCCACCTTCACCGCGCTCTACAGCCTCTATCTCGATATTCAGCATCGGGGCTGGCGGCGTGACAAGGGAGTGACCGGGGAGGCTCGTCATGGTGAGTGATCGCACCCTGCTCAATCAGACGTCCCTTGGCTGGTTGCTGCTGATCGCGCTGGTGGTGCTGGGGGCCGGGCTGGGTCTGCGGGACCCCTGGCCGGCGGACGAGCCGCGCTTTGCCCTGATCGCCAAGGAGATGGTGGAGAGTGGCCAGTGGCTCTTCCCCATGCGCGGCGGGGAGCTCTATCCGGACAAGCCGCCGCTGTTTATGTGGGGGATCGCGATCGGTTATGTGTTGACTGGTTCCATCAAGGTGGCCTTTCTGCTGCCTTCCCTGCTGGCGGGGTTGCTGACCATCTTGCTTGTGTGGGACCTGGGGCGTCGGTTATGGAACCCAGCGGTCGGCTTTATGGCCGGGCTGTTGCTGCTGTTCACCGTCCAGTTCACCCTGCAGGCCAAGACGGCGCAGATCGATGCCCTGGCGACGGCCTTCATCACCCTCGGTCTCTATGGTTTTCTGCGCTTCCTGCTCTGCGAGGGAGGGTGGCGCTGGTACTGGCTCGGCTGGTTTGCCGCGGGGCTTGGCGTCATCACCAAGGGGGTGGGAGTACTGGCCCTGCTGGTGCTGCTTCCCGCGCTCTGGACCCACAGGTCGCAAATCCGCGCCGCGCCTTTGTCAGCCTGGCTGAAGGCCCTGCTCGGGTCGCTGGCCATGGCCCTGGCGATGAGCCTCTGGCTGGTCCCCATGCTGGAGGCCGTGACCCGAAGCGGGGATCCCCTCCTGCTGGCCTACAGAGACAACATACTGCTGCGCCAGACGGTGACTCGCTATACCAGCGCCTGGCACCACGTCAAACCCTTCTGGTACTACCTCACCTCGGTGATCCCGCTGTTCTGGCTGCCACTCTCTCTGCTGCTGCCCTGGCTGGTGGTGACCTGGCGGCGCGCCATTCGGGCGCAGGACAGGCGTATCCTGCTGCTGCTGGGTTATCTGATGCTGGTGGTGCTGTTTTTCTCCTGCTCGCCAGGCAAGCGGGGCGTCTACATCACGCCCGGTACGCCCGCCCTGGCGCTCCTGACCGCACCCTTCATCGGCACCCTGCTGGCCAGGGTCTGGCCGGGGCGGCTACTGGCCGGGCTCGGCTGGTTGCTGGGAGGGGTAGGGCTGGTGGGGGCTCTGGTGCTGGCATTTAGCGACAGAGTGGTCAGCCGTCTGGGGGAACTGGGGCCGGATCCCTGGCTTCCCCTGCTGGTGCTGGGGGGATCCTTGCTGCTGATCAATGCCTGGCTTCGCCGGGCGCCACTGACCGCCATTCTCTGCTCCCTGGCGGTGGGGTGGCTGATCTACTCCTGCTGGATAAGCGTGCGCCTCAACGAGGTGCGAACCCCTCAGGCAGTCATGGCATTGGCGGCGCAGAGGGTGCCCGCGGGGGATGAACTGCTGCTGGCGGGCTTCAAGGAGCAGCATCTGCTGTTTAGCCTGCAACCAGTGAAACATTACCCTTATCTGATGGGAGACGGGGAGCAGGCCCGGGAAGCTGCCGCCTGGATAGAGGCTGCCCCCGGGCGCTGGGTACTGGGGAGCGCCGACCTGATGGTGAGGTGTTTTGACCCCGCGAAGATGGAAAACCTCGGCAACCGTCACCGTACCGACTGGCTGCTGGCAGGCCCGCAAGCACTCAAACCCGCCTGTCGTGGGCTCTCCCCCACCATGGTGCCCTTCAGCTATACCCCTTCATCCTGAGCGCAGGGTCTGAGCCAGGCGACCCTGCCACCTCGCCTGGCTCAGACCCGGTAGTAGTCCCGATACCAGCGGACAAAGCCGTCAACCCCTTCCTTGAGCCCGACACGGGGGCGATAGCCCGTGGCGTCAAACAACGAGCGGGTGTCGGCCCAGGTGGCGAGCACGTCGCCGGGCTGCATGGGTAGCATGTTGCGGATGGCCCGTTTGCCGAGGGCCGCCTCGATGGCATCCACGAAGTCCAGCAGCCTGACCGGGCTGCCGTTGCCGATGTTGAAGAGGCGATAGGGGGCCGGGCTGGCGTCCGGGGCCCCCTGCCAGTGGGCATCGCCCGCAGGGGGGATGTCTGAGATGCGCACTATCCCCTCGACGATGTCGTCGACATGGGTGAAATCCCGGCAGAGCTGGCCCTGGTTGTAGAGGTCGATGGGGTCGCCGTTCAGGATGGCGTGCACGAACTTGAACAGGGCCATGTCGGGCCGACCCCAGGGGCCGTAGACGGTGAAAAAGCGCAGCCCGGTGGTGGGCAGGCCGTAGAGATGGGAGTAGGAGTGGGCCATCAGCTCCCCCGCCTTCTTGCTCGCCGCATAGAGGGAGACGGGATGATCCGCCCCATGGGACGGCTTGAACGGCATCTGTTCGTTCAGCCCGTAGACCGAGCTGGAGGAGGCATAGACCAGATGCTGCACCCGGGTCTGGCGACACCCCTCCAGCACGGTGAGGTGGCCGGTGAGGTTGCTGTCGGCATAGGCGAAGGGGTTGTCCAGGGAGTAGCGCACCCCGGCCTGGGCCCCCAGATGGATCACCCGGTCAAACTGCTCGCGGGCAAAGAGCGAAGCCATGGCCGCGCGGTCCGCGAGATCGGTGCGCTTGAAGCGAAAGCCGGGCAGAGGCGTGAGCAGGGCGAGGCGCGCCTCCTTGAGACTCACCGCGTAGTAGTCGTTGAGGTTGTCTATCCCCACCACCTGATGGCCGTCGCCACAGAGCCTGCGCGCCACATGAAATCCGATAAACCCGGCGGCGCCGGTGACGAGGTACTTCATCGCTCCTCCTGATGGGTCAGGCTGTCGCCACGGCCGATGGCATAGTAGGTGAAACCGCGCTGGCGCAGACGGGCCGGGTCATAGAGGTTGCGGCCGTCGAAGATGATGGCCTGCTTCAGGGTCTGGCGAAGCAGGTCGAAATCCGGTGCGCGGAACTGTTGCCACTCTGTGCAGACGAGCAGGGCATCGGCCCCCTGAAGGGCGGCTTCCTGGGTGTCGCACAGGATCAAATCTGCCCGCTGGCCATAGAGGCGGGCGGCCTCGGTCATGGCCTCGGGGTCGAACGCCTGCACCTGGCCTCCTGCCGCCCAGATCGCCTCCATCAGCACCCTGCTCGGGGCTTCGCGCATGTCGTCGGTATTGGGTTTGAAGGCGAGTCCCCATAACGCGAAGGTGCGCCCCGACAGACTGGCACCAAAATGGTGGTGCAGCCGGGTCATGAGCCTGTGCTTCTGCACCTCGTTGACCTTCTCCACCGAGCGCAGCAGGGGGGTCTCGCACCCCGCCTCCTTCGCGGTGTGGATCAGCGCCCTGACATCCTTGGGGAAGCAGGATCCGCCATAACCGCAGCCCGGGTAGATGAAGTGGTGGCCGATGCGCGGATCGGCACCAATGCCCTTGCGCACTTCCTCGATGTCGGCGCCCAGGGCTTCGGCCAGGGTGGCCATCTCGTTCATGAAGGAGATGCGGGTCGCCAGCATGGCGTTGGCGGCGTACTTGGTCAGTTCGGCGCTGCGTGCATCCATCCGCAGGATGCGGTCTCGCTTGCGGTTGAAGGGGGCGTAGAGCTCCTCCAGCAGGGAGAAGGCATGATCGGAGTCGGTGCCGATGATGATGCGATCCGGCCGCAGGCAGTCGGCGACGGCGGCGCCCTCCTTGAGAAATTCGGGGTTGGAGACCACGTCGAGCGGAAGATCGAGACCACGGTCGGCGAGGCGCTCCGCAATGTGTCGCCGTACCCGGCTGGCGGTGCCGACAGGGACAGTGCTCTTGTTGACCACCACCTTGCCCCCTTGCATCAGGCGGCCTATGGTGTCCGCCACCGTCATCACCTGATGGAGGTCGGCGGATCCGTCCTCGTCCGGCGGCGTTCCGACCGCGATGAAGATAAGCTCGGCAAACTCCACCGCCCGTGCCGGGTCTGTGGTGAAGATCAGGCGGCCGGCCTGATGATTGCGCAGCACCAGAGGGGCGAGGCCGGGCTCGAAGAGGGGAATGTGTCCCGCTTTCAGGGCCGCGACCTTGTCGGCATCCACATCCACACAGATCACCTTGTGACCCATCTCCGCCAGTACGGCGGCCTGAACCAACCCGACATAACCTATTCCGAATACGGTGACTCTCATCCGCTGTTGTTCCGCTGGCAGTGACAAGCGACTCATTCTAGAACGATTCGGGTGCGGGGGCAGCGCCCCGTTTCAGGTTTTTCAGCATCATGCCGGCGGTGAGCGTGGGACATTTTGGTGCAAGGATTGTAACGCCTGGATGACGCGCACCATTTTGGCGCGTGAAGGACGGGACTTGTGATCCATCTCACTCAAAATGGAGACTGTCGGCATAACGAAGCCCCGGTTCACGGGGCTCGCTCCGCCCGACGGGCGGCCAACACTCTCTTACTTCGCGACTGGATACCTGGTTATGGACAACACTTCACGCTCTGCGCATCCACTGTATGAGGATGTGCTCGCCTTGCTGACCGCAGCAGGCTTCGTTTCCCTCGGCATCTTCCTGTTCCATCAGGTCGGCCTGCTCACCGGTGGCACCGCCGGCCTGGCGCTGCTGCTGCAACAGGTGACCGGCATCAGCTTCGGCCTGCTGTTCTTCGCCATGAACCTGCCTTTCTATGCCCTGGCCTGGCTCAGAATGGGGCCGCGCTTCACCCTCAATACCTTTGCCGCCGTGGCCACCGTCTCCTTCATGACGGATCACCTCAACGCCGTGCTGCAAATCGGCAAGATCGAACCCGTCTATGCGGCGCTGATCGGCGGCACCCTGATCGGCATGGGGCTGCTCATCATGTTCCGCCACAAGGCGAGCCTGGGGGGCTTCAACATTCTGGCGCTCTTCATTCAGGACAGATGGGGTGTGCGGGCAGGCAAGCTGCAAATGGGGCTGGATTGCGCCATCGTCGTCGCCTCTTTCTTCGTGGTCTCCCCCTGGCTGCTGGCGCTTTCCGTGGTGGCAGCCATCATCTGTAACCTGGTGTTGACACTCAATCACAAGCCGGGGCGCTACCAGATAGCCTGATGTGCCCGTGGGGATTGCCCTGCTGGTCAGCCCAGGGCTGGATATCGCAAAAAAACAGAGCGCCTGATGGCGCTCTGTTGCTATCTGTCCCCGGGTGTCACACCACCATGGGGACGCCGCTCTCGGGGTGGTGGATCACCTGTGCGGGGTAGTCGTAGAGGCGCGCGATGAGCGCCGGGGTCAGTACCTCGCCTGCGCTGCCGTCAGCCATCAGCCTGCCCTGCTCCAGCATCACCAGCCTATCGGCGTAGCGGGCTGCCAGATTGAGATCGTGCAACACCACCAGCACGGCGGTGTTGCGACCGGCCAGCGCCTGGGCCATGGCGAGCAACTGGTGCTGGTATTTGAGATCCAGCGCCGAGGTGGGCTCGTCCAGCAGCAGCAGCCGCGCTTGCTGCGGTTCCTCCGGTGCCTGCCAGATCTGGGCCAGCACCCGGGCGAACTGCACCCGTTGACGCTCCCCGCCGGAGAGACCGGGATAGAGGCGGTTCGCCAGATGGTCGACCCCGGCGTGGGTCATGGCGGCGCGGACTATCTCGTCGCGCCGGCTGGCAGGCTCGCTGTGGGGCAGCCGGCCCATGGCCACCACCTCTTCGCACAGGAAGGGGAAGCTCAAGGAGGAGCTTTGCGGCAGCACACCGACCCGGTGGGCCAGATCGTTGCCGGCCCACCCCCTGCGGGTCTGGCCGAACAGGTGGATCTCCCCTTCATGTTCCAGCTCGCCGGTCAGGCACTTGAGCAGTGAGCTTTTGCCCGCCCCGTTGGGGCCGAGCAGGGCGGTCAGGCTGCCGGCATGCAGGTCGAGATCCAGGCTGTCCAGGATAAGCCGGTTGCCACGACTGAGGCGAAGGCCCCGGCAACTGAGCAGGGGGGAGGGGGATCCGGGCAAGGTGACGATCTCCTGTTACAGGGTTCGGCGGCTCTTGACCAAGAGCCAGATGAAGAAGGGGGCCCCCAGCAGGGCGGTGATGATGCCGACGGGCAGCTCGGCCGGAGCGAGCAGGGTGCGTGCCAGCATGTCGGCCCCCAGCAGCAGGCCAGCCCCCAACAGGGCAGACAGCGGCAACAGGCGGACATGGTTGGGACCGGCCAGCAGCCGTACCAGATGGGGAACCACCAGGCCGACAAAGCCGATCATGCCCGCCACGGCCACCGCCACGCCGACACCGGCAGCGGTGAGCAGGATGAGGCGACGCTTCAGCGTCTGCACGTTCACCCCCAGATGCCGGGCCTCTCCCTCTCCCAGCAGCAGGGCGTTGAGGGGATTGGCATCGCGCATGAACAACAGCAGCAGGGCGGCCAGGGTCAGCAGCGCCAGCGTCACATCGACCGGCTTGCCTGCCGCCAGGGAGCCCATCTGCCACAGGCTCAGGTTGCGCAGCATCTGATCGTCCGCGAGATAGGTGAGCAGTCCGATGACGGCTCCGGAGAGCGCCGTGATGGCCACCCCGGCCAGCAGCATCACGGTGACCGAGGTGCCCCCTTCCCGGGTACCCAGCAGATAGACGAGGGTGGTGGTGAGGGCTCCGCCGAGAAAGGCGAGCAGGGGCAGCAACCCCAGGCCGAGCAGGCTCTGCAGGTGCGAGCCCAACGGGGCGAGCAACACGATGGCCAGGGCCGCGCCGAGTGCCGCCCCCCCCGACACCCCTATGATGCCGGGGTCTGCCAGGGGGTTGCGAAACAGTCCCTGCATCACGGCGCCGCAGAGGCCGAGAATGCCCCCCACGGCGATGCAGAGCAGGGTTCGTGGCAGACGGATCTCCTGCACGATCAATAATTTGTGAGCCTCAATCCCGCTCTGTGGTCCGGCAAACAGGGCGCGCAGGCTCTCGCCAAGGGAGAGGGACATGGGGCCGGTCGCGAGGGACCCGACCAGCAGCAACGCCAGCGCGCAGCCGGTCAGGGCGAGCAGCCAGGGCAGAGGCAGGCGCATCAGGAACCCTGCTTGATCCACTGGGCGATCTGGCTCGCCTGTTGCAGGGAACGAAGGCTGAGGCCCCCTTGCAGGGCATGTCCGTCGATGGCGTGGATGGCCTTGTTCTTGCCTGCCGGGGTGGCTGACAGGGCGGGCACTTGGCTCAGGACGGCGTCGGGATCCTGATACTGTTGCCAGTCGCGGCCGCTCACCAGCACCAGATCAGGTTGCAGCTCGATGAGGGATTCGGTGGAAACGGGCTTGTAGTCGTGGAGCCCAGCCACCGGATTGACGCCGCCCGCCAGGGTGACGAGGGCGCTGGCGGTGGTGTTGCCGCCAGCGATGCTGGTGGGCTGACCCTTGTGCAGCAGCAGGAAGGCGACCTTGAGGGGCTTGTTCTGCTTCGCCTGGGCCGCCAGGGTGTCGCTTTGGGCGGCAATTTCCTCCTTGAGCTTGCTCCCTGCCGCCTGGTCACCCAGGAGATGGGCCAGGGTATCGATACGCTCGTTGAGGTTGGCCAGCGTAGGGGCTGTGGCCATGACCTCGACCTTGACGTTGGCACGGCGCAACTGATCAAGCGTGCTGTTCGGGCCCATCTCGTCGCTGCCGACCACCAGGGTCGGAGAGAGGCTCAGGATCCCTTCGGCGGCGAGGGCGCGGTGATAGCCGACCTTGGGCACGCCTCTGGGCTCCGGACTGCTGACATCGGTGGCGACCAGGCTCTGCTCGCCCCCCAGCGCCAGGATGAGTTCCGTGGTGGCCGGGCCTATGCTGACGATACGCTCCCCCGCCATGACGGATGGGGAAGAGAGGGAAAGGGCACAGCCGAGCAGGCTGAATGCGAGGGCAATACGACGGCCCATGCGAACCTCCGAAGGGTGAATGAAATAGGGTTGCCGCCGAGAATATCAAGTCGTCCATCAAAATGCACTGAGAATGAAAGCGATTATCAATTGCGTTACTTGGGGCGCTTTATTACAGTATCCGCCGCGACACCGAGCACCATCGCCAGATCATCCAGGGAGAACCGATGAGCATTGCACAACGCATTCACGCGCTGCTGGAGCAAGACCCCAGCGCCCACCCGTCCACCCTCGCCACCGAGCTGGCCGTCAGCGAGTGGGAGGTGGTACGCAATCTGCCTGCCGCCCTGATGACGCAAGTGCCGGCCGGGGAGGCCGAAGCCTTGCTGGCGGACCTGGCCAGCTGGGGTAAGGTTACCACCATCGTCGAATCCGATGGCTCCATCTTCGAGGTGAAGGCTCCCTTCCCCAAGGGCAAGAACGCGCGCGGCTACTACAACCTGATGGGGCGGGACGGCGAACTGCACGGCCACCTCAAGCTCGACAACGTGGCGGGCATCGCCCTGATCAGCAAGCTCTTCATGGGCAAGGAGGGGCACTCCTTCCAGTTCTTCGGCCACAGTGGCCGCTGCATTTTCAAGATCTACCTGGGCCGGGACGAGCAGCGTCAACTGCTGCCTGAGCAGGTGGAGCGTTTCATGGCCCTGCGCCGTCAGTATCAAGAGGAAGTGAAAGCATGAGTGAACGTCAGGAGCGCCTGCAAAACCGCCTGCAACCGGAGATCCGCGAGTTCCGCGACGGTTGCCGTACCCTGCAGCTCGCCACTGTGGATGGCGAAGGCAACCCCAATGCCAGCTATGCCCCCTTCGTGCTGCAGGAAGATGGATACTACGTGCTCATCTCCGAGATAGCTCGCCACGCCCGCAATCTGCAACAGGTGCCCAAGGTATCGCTGATGCTGATCGAGGACGAAACCGGTGCCCGCGAGCTGTTTGCCCGCAAGCGTCTGACCTTCGATGCGGTCGCGGAGGTGGTGGCGCGCGACGACGCACGCTGGGAGAAGGCCGTTGCGGCGCTGGAAGGGCGCTTCGGCGAGATAGTCAAAGGGCTCTCCAACCTCAAGGACTTCGTGCTGTTTCGGCTCAAGCCCGAGCAGGGGCTGTTCGTCAAGGGATTCGGTCAGGCGTTCCGTGTCTCCGGCGACGAGCTGGTGGACTTCGTTCACCTGGTGGAAGGGCACAAACGCATCGACAACGGCGCCGAGCTGACCAGCCCGGCGGATGAACCCGTTTGAGGGGACAATCAGCGAGATGAGAAACGGGCAGCCTGGGCTGCCCGTTTTGTTGTTATGTCCCGGGTTACTCCTGCCAGCCTGCCAGGTTGGGGAAGGTATCGCGATCGGCCTGGCTGGCGCTTTCGTTGCATTCCCCGCGGATCTTCCAGGAGGTCTGGCTGAGGACGATATAGCCGCTTCGGCAATACTTGCGCGTGGCCAGCATCTGGGTGAGCTGCTCGTCCTGCAGGGCTTCCCGGCGTTCCAGCAGGCTCTTGTCGCGGCGGCTCAGCCGGTTGTCATCTCCCTCCTGCAACCGGGTGGGCAGGACGTCGAGAGGGGCGGCCTCGAAGGTGAAGCGCTTGCTCCCGTCGTCGCTGATATGGGTGTGGAACAGGGGGGCCGGGCCATCGGGGGCTGCCCCCGGCAATCCGGAGCAGGCGGTGAGCGCCGGTAACAGCAGCGTGAGGGCAACGGCAGAGAGTAGACGCACACAAGACTCCAATCGGGTGTTCACATCAGGACGGGCAGCTTAACACGCCCGCTCGGGTTAGATGGTGGCCAGCAGCTCATCCGTCGTGAGCAGGGTCACGCTTCTGCCTTGAGGCAGGCTCATATGCTGCCACATGAAGTGGTGGTGCTGGATGATCTGCTCCGCACTCAGGTGCGGCCTGTCCGCCGTGGTATGGGCGTCGGTCACCGCAAAGGCGTCAAAGCCCCTGGCGGCGGCGCTGCGCAACGTGGTATCGACGCAAAAGTCGGTGGCACAGCCGCAGATAAGCAGTCTGTCTACCGACTGCTCTGCCAGCAGGAAGCCGAGCTCGGTGTCGAGGAAGCTGTCACAGGCGGTCTTGCGCACCCGGCTGTCGTGGGGAGACGGGGCCAGATCGGCGTGCAGTTGCCAGCCCGCACTGCCAGGTTCCAGTTCGGAACCCGGTTCGTCGTGTTGCACATAGATGACCCGTCCGTGTTGGCCCCGCACGCGATCGGCCAGACGATTGATGTTGGCGATGACCTGGGCATCCTGATGGCGGGGGTTATCGAACAACCCCTGTTGCATGTCGATGACGAGTAACACATCCATATGAAATCCTTGGGCTATTTTGAGGGTTGCAACCATTGGCTGCAGTCACGGCTTCGGGATTGATGCAGTGCGCCCATATCTTGCTTCATTTCCTTTGCATTTAGCCAGCGTTCCGGCAGGGGAGCGATGCGGACCCTGACATCGGCGTCTCTCCCGGGGGCTGTCTCGTCACCGGTTTGCGGCACGATGAGTGCCACCTTGAGTGCCGGATTGCGGCTGGCGATGCGACTGGCGATCCCGAGTCCCCCCTCCACGTGGAAGTTGCCTGCGATATGCATGATGCGCCTGCCGGGATGCTTGCCCAGATAATCCACCATGCTTTCGGCCATGGTGTCGTCCCAGCTGGTCTGGGCGGCGAAGCGACGGGCGTTGCCGTCCGCATCCCCATGGTGCATGGAGGCCATGAACTTCTGGCGGTAGCCGTCATCCCCCAGAGTTAGCTCGCGGGCAAGCTGGCTGCGGCGATTGACCGGCAGTTTGTCGAGCCAGGCCGCTCCCTCCTGACCGACGCAGCTCACCAGAGGTTTGGGGGCATTGGCGGCAATCACTGGCAGGTGCTGCGCCTTGGCGAACTCCACCAGAGGGCGGTAATCACTCTGGTAGTTGGGCCAGGCATGGCCATCTCGAATGAGGGCCGATTCGCCGATGCGTCCGGCCAGGTAGGCATCCAGCACCGGCTGATCGGCGCGGCTGAACTGCTCCATGGAGAGTACCAGGGCCCGGCCATCGGCTTGCGACATCTCGTCAAGCCCCGCCAGCAGACGGGCCTGCAACAGATGAATGGCCGGGTGAGTGTGAAGCTCCCCCACCAGCACGATGTCGGCATCCGCCACCCGCGCCACCGCCTGCTCGAAGGTCAGCGCCTGCCCCTGGGCCGTATCGAGCCGTGCGTGATAGAGGGTCTCGGGTGGTGTGTTCTGCGGCGTGGTGGTGCAGGCGGCCAGCAGCAGGGGCAGGGCGAGCAGGGGGAGTCGTCGGATCATGGTTACTCACTCAAGAAACAGGGGATGGGAAAAGGCTGCACCATGGGATGGCGGCATGGCGAGCAAAAAGTGGCGCCAGTGTAAGGGGGAATGACGACAAATTGAAATGAGAATGATTCACTTTATTATTGATCTTTGTTTCTGGCGGGGTAATATGCCTTCCGATTGATAATTATTCTCAATAAGGACTTTGCAGTGGCGCACAACAACACCCCCTCCCTGATAGCCCTCGCCGTGGCGGCAGGGCTGATCTCCCCCGCTTTCGCCGCAGACAAGAAAGCCGATGAAGTCATGGTTGTCAGCGGCTCCCGGATGGAACAGAAGCTGGAAGATGTTTCCGGTCCCATCGCCGTCATTACCTCGGAGCAGATTGAAGAGCAGGTCGTCAGCAACGTCGCCGATCTGTTCCGCTATGAGCCCGGGGTGAGCGTGCAGGGAGGCGCAGGAGATGCCCAGACCTTCACCATTCGCGGCATGAGCGAAAACCGGGTCAAGGTGGTGCAGGACGGTGTGCGCCAGAACGATGCCTACAAGAATGGCGGCGTGGGTCAGACCTACTTCGACACCGACATGATCAAGCAGGTGGAAGTGGCCAAAGGGCCGGCCTCCGCCGCTTACGGTTCCGATGCTCTGGGAGGCGTCATTGCCATCACCACCAAGGATGCTGGCGACTTCCTCAAGGGCCGCGACAGCTATCTGGATGCGACCACGGGTTATGCCTCCAGCAGCCACCAGAGAATGGCCGGCATCACGGGGGCGCTGCGCACCGGCGAGTTCGAGAACCTGCTGCGCTACACCTGGCGCGATGGCGGTGTCACCCAGAATTATGACGGCGACAAGAACGAGTTCGACATCGTCAGCCAGGCCGTGCTGTTCAAGAGCAAGTGGAATCTCTCCGATGATCAGTTCCTGAAACTGACGGTGGATTACTTCACCGAGGGGCAGGATCCGGATGCCATCGATCTGACCAAGGCGGGCTCCGTCTTCAACCAGCCCATTACCGACAAGGAGACCGACAACCTCTCCCTGGTACTGGATCATGGCCTCGCCCTGAACGCCCCCTGGGCGGATCGCGTGGACAGCAAGATCTACTACAGCCGCGCCAAGCAGACCCTGGATCAGTACGCTTCGTCCAAGTATCCGGTCATGCCGGGCAACCCCTATGTGACCAAGAACTCCCTGGATCACAACGGTTTCGAGCAGGAGAGCCTGGGCGCCCAGGTGAAGTTCAACAAGGCGCTCGCCAGCCAGCGTCTGGCCTGGGGCCTGGAATACGAGCACACCGACAACGAGCGCACCCGCTTGAAGGGGCCGACCGTTCCGGGTGACTTCGTCGGCTACAACGAGCTGAGCTTCCCCTCCACCACCAGCGAGCGCAGTGCGCTCTGGGCCTTTGACGAGATCAAGTTCGGCGAGCGCTGGGTGCTGACCCCGGGCGTGCGTTACGACTACTACAAGATGACCCCGGACGAGGATCCCGCCTACACGGGCGAGAACATGAAGAAGATCTCCGAAGGGGAGTTCTCTCCCAAGCTGGGGCTGGTGTTCAAGGCGCACGAGGCGGCGAACCTGTTCGCCCAGTACAGCCACGGCTTCAAGGCGCCCATGTATGACAACGCCTTCTCCACCCTGAACCACCAGGCGTATGGCTATCGCATCGAGCCCAACCCGAACCTCAAGCCAGAGAGCAGCGACGGCATCGATCTGGGGGTGCGCGGCAGCCGTGGCGGGTTCAGCTATGAAGTGGCCACCTTCTACAACAAGTTCGACGACTTCATCGAGCTGACGGCCGTGGGCACCGAAGGCCGCACCGCCCTCTATCAGTACCAGAACCTGGACAAGGCGACCACCAAGGGGGCCGAGGCCAAGGCGGACTACTGGTTGAACGAGCTGGTCAACGTCTGGGGCAACCTGGCCTACATCGAGGGCAAGGATGGCGAGGGCAACTACATCAACAGCCTGAGCCCCCTGAACGGCAGCGTCGGGGTGCGTCTGGAGCAGCCGAACTGGAACATCAACACCGCATTGCGCTTTGCCGACGACATGGACAAGGTGGGCAAGGATGCGCGAGGCAACGACAACATCAAGAGCGCAGGCTGGGGCGTGGTGGATCTCTATGCCCAGTTCAAGCCGGTGCAGGACCTGCAGCTCAACGTGGGGGTATTCAACCTGTTTGACAAGGAGTACGTGAGCTACGAGAGCATCACCGGCCTTGCCGCCACCGCGGATACCAGCAAGCAGACCGAGCCTGGCCGCAACCTCAGTGCACGGGTCAAGTACGTGTTCTGATGGTCGTGGACCAGCATGCAGGAAAAGGGGCCCTCGGGCCCCTTTTGTCATGAAGGTCGGCGTCTGCAAAAAAGAAACCCGCCAGGGGCGGGTGGAAGGATTGCAACACTCATCAGGAAGCGGTGTTACCCAATAGACAGGGGGATGTGACAAAGGTTCAACTTTATTGATATTTATGGTTTTTATCTGTCATGCCGCCTGGGGATCCCCGTCCCGAAATCGGTTATCATTTGTGCCCCTTGTCATGCAGCCCGAGCCCCTATGCCCGCGTTCTCCTGGTTAGCCCTGTTTTTTGGCGCCTTCTACTTCGTTTATGGCGCCTACCTGCCGTTCTGGTCGCTCTGGCTGGAAGGCATCGGGGTGAGTACTGAACAGATAGGGCTGTTGCTGGGGGTGGGCATGGCCATCCGCTTTGCCGGCAACCTGATGGTGATGGGGCGAGTCAAGGGGGCCGGCCAGTTGCTGCCCGTCACCCGGCTGCTCTGTCTGCTGAGTCTGCTGGCCTTCCTCGGTTTCTATCTGGGCCACAGCCTCTGGTGGCTGGTGGTGCTGACCCTGGCGGCCAACTTCATCTACCCGACCCTGATGCCCATGGGAGAGGCGCTTGCCACCCGCATGGTGGTTCAGACTCACCTCGACTACGGCAAGGTGCGGCTGTGCGGCTCCTTTGCCTTTATCGTCGCCTCCACCCTGGTGGGGGCCCTGGTGGGCAACTTTGGCAGCGACTGGGTGCTGCACACCATGGTGGCCGGGCTGCTGATCATGCTGGGGCTCAGTCTGCTGCCGCTGCGACCCGCCCCCCGGGAGCTGCAAGGGGAGCGGGCCAAGGCCTCGTTGCTCGTCACGCTCAGGTCGGCACCGGTGCGCCGCTTCCTGCTCATCACCGCCCTGCTGCAGGGGAGCCATGCGGCCTACTACGGTTTCAGCGCCATCTACTGGAAGAGCGCCGGCTACAGCGGCACCCTGATCGGGTATCTCTGGGCTCTGGGAGTGGTGGCGGAGATCGCCATGTTCGCCGCGGACAAGCGCTTCCTCCAGCGCTTCGGCGCCCAGACCCTGTTTCTGGTGGGGGCCCTTGGCTGCGTGGTGCGCTGGGTGCTGCTCGGCAGTTCTACCGACCTGGCGGTGCTGGTGCTCGGCCAGCTGCTGCATGGGGTCACCTTCTGCGTCAGTCACCTCGGCGCCATCCGCTTCATGACCCGCCAGTTGCCCGCGGAGCAGCAGATCCCCACCCAGGCTCTCTATGCGGCGCTCGGCCTCGGCATGACGGTGGCGGCCCTGATGGCGATCTGCGGCGTGCTGTTCGAGCCGCTGGGAGGCGGCATCTTCTTTATCATGGTGCTGGTAGTGCTGCCGGTCTTCGTGTTGCGGCTGCGTGAAGAGAGCCCTGAACAGGGCCGATGACACAGGTCTGCCGGTCTCTGGCGCGGCAGGCCTCCGACTTATCTGGAAAAGGGAAGTAGAGAGATGCACCAAGGATGGCTGCTGATCGGGTTGTCGCTCGCCTATCTGGGCTTGCTGTTCCTCATCGCCTATGTGGCGGACAAGAACAAGCGCCGTCGCCCCAAGGGGCAGCCTCTGCTCTACAGCCTGTCGCTGGCGGTCTATTGCACCTCCTGGACCTTCTTCGGCACCGTGGGCCAGGCCAGCGAATCCCCCTGGTCGCCGGTGCCCATCTACCTGGGCCCCATGCTGGTGTTCCTGTTTGGCTGGCGCTTGCTGGCCCGCCTCATCCTGGTGGCCAAGCGCGAGCACATCACCTCCATCGCCGATTTCATCGCCGCCCGTTATGGCAAGTCCCAGCGCCTGGCCATGGTGATCAGCCTCATCGCCGTCATGGGGATACTTCCCTACCTGGTGCTGCAGCTCAAGGCGATCGTCACCGGGCTCGATCTGCTGATGGCCAACAGCACGGGGGTCAGCCCCACCAGCAACATGGCGGAGCTGGCGCTGGGGGTCACCCTGCTGCTGGCCCTGTTCAGCATTCTGTTCGGCACCCGCAACCTGGATGCCACCGAGCACCACAGGGGCATGGTGGTGGCCATCGCCTTCGAGTCCGTGGTCAAGCTGCTCGCCTTCATGGCGGTGGGGGGCTTTGCGCTCTGGCTCATCATCGCCAGACCGAGCGAGGCGCGTACCCTGGTGGCGGGCGACTTCCTCGATGCGGTGGTGGCGGTGACGCCGGGCGGCCTGCTGGAGCTCGCCATCTACACCCTGATCGCCATGTGCGCCGTCATCTGCCTGCCGCGCCAGTTTCACGTGACCGTGGTGGAGAACAACCAGGGGCAGGATCTGCACTGGGCCCGCTGGATCTTCCCCCTCTATCTCTTCCTGATGGGGCTCTTCATCTGGCCGCTGGCGCTGGCAGGCAAGCAGTGGGTCGGGGCAGACATGGCCTCGGACACCTATGTGATCAGCCTCCCCATGTCCCTCGGGTTCGACGGCATGGCGATGCTGGCATTTCTCGGCGGTACCTCGGCGGCCACCGGCATGGTGATCGTCTGCACCATCGCCCTGGCCATCATGGTGAGCAACGATCTGGTGTTGCCGGTCCTGCTGCGCCGGGTCTGGCAACAGGGGCGGGACGAGCGCCTGATGCGCTTGCTGCTGCAGGTGCGTCGGGGCGCCATCTTGCTGATTTTGCTGGCGGCCTGGGCGCTCTATCTCTGGCTCGGGGATCTCACCAGTCTGTCGCGCATCGGTTATCTTTCGTTCGGGGCCGTGGCCCAGTTCGCGCCAGCCCTGCTGCTCGGCCTGTACTGGCGTCATGGCAATCGCAAGGGGGTCTATCTCGGGCTCGCCCTCGGGGTCAGCCTCTGGTTCGTGACCCTGCTGGCGGAGAGCGGACTGCTGGCTGGCTCCCCTCTCGAAGCCCTGCTGGCGCCCCCAGACTGGCCGGCGGTGCGGGATCTGAGCCTGGGGGCCTGGTGCCTCTTCCTGAGTCTTCTGCTCAACCTGGTCGGCTATGTGGCGGGCTCTCTGCTGTCTCGGGCGGCGGTGAGCGAGCGGCTGCAGGCCGCCAACTTCGTCGGCAAGACGAGCCGGGACACCTCGGCGCTCTATCATGCGCGGGTCTCGGTGAAGGAGCTGGAGATGCTGGCGGCCCGCTTCGTCGGTTCCAGCCGCGTCAAGCGGGCCTTCGGCCGCTTCGCGGGCGAACGGGGAGGCACTCTGGCGCCCCAGATGCAGGCCTCCGCCGAGCTCATCGCTCACACGGAGCGACTGCTGGCCGGGGTGTTCGGTACCTCGTCCGCCCGCCTGGTGCTGGCCTCCGCCCTGCAGGGACGCAACATGCAGCTCGAGGAGATCGCCACCATAGTGGACGAGGCCTCCGACATGTTCCGCTTCAACCGCGGCCTGTTGCAGGGGGCAATCGAACACATGGGGCAGGGGATCTCCGTGGTGGACAGGGAGCTCAGGCTGGTGGCCTGGAACCGACGCTACATCGAGCTGTTCTCCTATCCCCCCGGTCTCATTCAGGTGGGCCGTTCCATCGAGGAGATCATCCGCTACAACTCCGGACAGGGGTTGTGCGGTCAGGGAGACATCGAAGCCCAGGTGGCGCGGCGGGTTGCCTTCATGAAGCGTGGCAGCCCCCATGTCTCGGCGCGGGAGCGTCCCGATGGCCGGGTCATCGAGATGCAGGGCAACCCCATGCCTGCGGGGGGCTTTGTCATGACCTTCACCGATATCACCCCGTTCAGGGCGGCGGAGCGGGTGCTGCGGGAAGCGAACGAGCACCTGGAGGCGCGGGTGGCCGAGCGCACCCACGAGCTCTCCGAACTCAACCGCCAACTGCTGCTGGTAAACCAGCAGGTGGAGCGGGCCAACCAGTCCAAGAGCCGGTTCCTTGCGGCGGTGAGCCACGACCTGACCCAGCCGCTGAACGCGGCCAAGCTCTTTACCTCCTCCTTGCTGGAGATGCTGCCCCCGGAGGACGAACCGGCCCGCATCGCTCACCACATCGACGACGCCCTGGGGGCGACCGAGGATCTCATCACGGATCTGCTGGACATCTCGCGCCTCGAGGCGGGCAAGTTCAAGGCGAAGAAACTCGATTTCGCCCTGAGCGATGTGCTGGACAATCTCAAGGCGGAATTCGGCGTGCTGGCCCAGGCCGGTGGGATCCAGTTCTCCGTGGTGGAGAGCCGCCTTGCGGTCTACAGCGATGTGCGCTTGCTGCGGCGGGTGTTGCAGAACTTCCTCACCAACGCATTTCGCTACAACCCCGGCGGTCGGGTGCTGCTCGGCTGTCGCCGTATGGGGGATAAGGTGCGCATCGAGGTGTGGGACAACGGCCCCGGCATCCCGGAGGGCAAGCAGGAGGCGATCTTCGACGAGTTTTCCCGCCTCGATCACTCCCGCACCGCCAGGGAGCAGGGGCTTGGCCTCGGGCTCGCCATCGCCCGCGGCATTTCGCTGGTGCTGGGTCATCAGCTCTCCCTGCGCAGCTGGCCCGGAGCGGGGTCCGTCTTTGCCATCACCCTGAACCTCGCGACCCGGCCCGTCATCCCCAGCCAGGTGACGACCCCGGCCCTGCGAGACAGCCAGCTGGAAGGGGTCAGGATCCTCTGCATCGACAACGAGGAGGATATCCTCATCGCCATGGCCTCGCTGCTGGGACGCTGGGGCTGCGAGGTGCGCTGTGCCCAGAGCCTGGAGCAGGCGGAAGAGATCATCGGCGGCGGCTTCCTGCCTGCGCTGGTGCTGTCGGATTATCACCTGGATGACGGCAAGACCGGGTTGCAGGCGCTGCACATGATCAGGCTGGCCCACGGCAACGGTATCGGCGGCATCATCATCAGTGCGGATCGCAAGAGCGAGTTGCAGGCACAGATCCGTGAGCACGGCTTCGGCTACGTGAGCAAACCGGTCAAACCTCTCAAGCTGCGCGCACTGATGAACAGCCTGCTGATGCCGGTTCAGTGACTGGTCTCACAGAATCGAGCATTGGCTGAACATTTTCTGGATGCCATCCAGGCGTCATGATCGCCGATGATGGCGTCTCTTTCGTTGTTATTTTCAGGTTTTGGTGAAAGTTGAGTCCCTTTGGGTGTCACTTTTGGCAGGTGGCACCCGAGCGACTCTCCTCTATAGTCATTCGGCGATTATTTTTGTCGCAAATCAAGTTGTGCAAAAAGGCAAACCGGATGAAAGTCCGGGACGCAAAGCTTCCGGTCTAAGGGTCTGCGTACCTAGGATAGCGGGGCCACCACAGGTTGTATCGTCCATGGGCCAAGCCATGGTTGCGATGTTGTCTGCGTTACCTGGCAGGTTGCGTTGCCTTTTTCGTTGTTAATTCCAATAACGAAATAAGGAAGTTCAAATATGTTAAGTCCAAAACTTTCCCTGCTGGCGCTTCTGGTCGGGGGGCTTTGCACTACCTCCGCCTTCGCCGCTGCCCCGGGCAAACCCACCATTGGCTCCGGCCCCACCAAGTTTGCCATCGTTGAAGTCAATCAGGCCGCTTCGGCCTACAACCAGCTGGTGACCGTCCACAAGGATGGCGCTCCCGTCAGCGTGACCTGGAACCTCTGGTCCGGTGACGTCGGACAGACCGCCAAGGTACTGCTGGATGGCAAGGAGGTGTGGTCAGGCCCGGCCTCCGCCGCGGGTACCGCCAACTTCAAGGTCACCAAGGGGGGGCGTTACCAGATGCAGGTGGCCCTGTGCAACGCCGACGGCTGCACCCTCTCCGACAAGAAGGAGCTGATGGTCGCCGATACCGACGGCAGCCACCTGGCGCCGCTCAATGCGCCCCTCAAGGAGAACAACAAGCCCTACGCCAACAAGTCCGGCAAGGTGGTGGGGGCCTACTACGTGGAGTGGGGTGTCTATGGTCGCAAGTTCACCGTGGACAAGATCCCGGCCCAGAACCTGACCCATATTCTCTACGGCTTCACCCCCATCTGCGGTGGCAACGGCATCAACGACAGCCTCAAAGAGATCTCCGGCAGCTTCGAGGCGTTGCAGCGCTCCTGTGCGGGCCGCGAAGACTTCAAGGTCTCCATCCATGATCCCTGGGCGGCGATCCAGATGTCCCAAGGCAACCTCAGCGCCTGGGATGAGCCCTACAAGGGCAACTTCGGCAACCTGATGGCCCTCAAACAGGCCCACCCGGACCTCAAGATCCTGCCGTCTGTCGGCGGATGGACCCTCTCCGATCCCTTCTATTTCCTGGGTGACAAGACCAAGCGCGATACCTTCGTCGCCTCGGTCAAAGAGTTCCTGCAGACCTGGAAATTCTTCGACGGCGTGGACATCGACTGGGAGTTCCCGGGCGGACAGGGGGCCAACCCCAGCCTGGGCGGCCCGAATGACGGCGCCACCTATGTGGTGCTGATGAAGGAGTTGCGAGCCATGCTCGATGAACTGGAAGCCGAGACCGGCCGCCAGTATGAGCTGACCTCGGCCATCAGCGCCGGCGGTGACAAGATTGCCAAGGTGGATTATCAGGCGGCCCAGCAGTACATGGACCACATCTTCCTGATGAGCTACGACTTCAGCGGCGCCTTCGACTTGACGAATCTGGCCCACCAGACCAACCTCTTTGCCTCCAGCTGGGATCCGGCCACCAAGTACACCACCGACAAGGGCGTCAAGGCGCTGCTGGGTCAGGGGGTGACACCGGGCAAGATTGTGGTGGGGGCGGCCATGTATGGCCGTGGCTGGACCGGAGTGAAGAACTACCAGGCCGGCAACCCCTTCACCGGCACCGCTACCGGACCGGTGAGCGGTACCTGGGAAAATGGCGTAGTGGATTACCGCGACATCGTCAACAACCGCATGGGCGCAGGCTGGGAGCAGGGCTATGACGAGTCGGCCGAGGCCCCCTATGTCTTCAAGGCCAGCAGTGGCGACCTCATCACCTTTGACAACGACCGCTCGGTCAAGGCCAAGGGGCAGTACGTGCTGGCGAACCAGCTCGGCGGTCTGTTCGCCTGGGAAATTGATGCGGACAACGGCGACATCCTCAACGCCATGCACGAGGGGCTGGGCCACGGCGAGGGTACGCTGCCGCCGGTCAACAAGCCGCCGGTTGCCAATGCCGGTAGCGATCTGAGTGCCACCGGCCCGGCCGAGGTGACCCTCAACGGCAGCGCCTCCCACGATCCGGAAAACGGGGCGCTGACCTACAGCTGGAAACAGGTCTCCGGACCCCAGGCCAGCCTGCTGGATGCCACCCAGGCCAAAGCCCGTGCGGTACTGGATGCCGTCAGCAGCGACATCAATCTGGTGTTCGAGCTGACCGTGACCGACGATCAGGGGCTCTCGGCCAAGGATCAGGTGGTGGTCACCAACAAGGCGCCGCAGCCGAACCTGCCCCCCGTGGTCAGCGTACCGGCCAGTGCGACCGTCGAGGCCGGCAAGCAGGTGAGCATCAAGGCCACCGCTTCCGACCCCAATGGTGATGCCTTGAGCTATCAGTGGACAGTGCCGGCCGGGCTCAGCGCCACCGGTCTGGACAGCGCGACCCTGGTAGTAACGGGCTCGAACGTGACCAGTGATACGGCCTACGATCTGACCCTGGTGGTCACCGATGGGGCGCTGGATGCCACAGCCGTTACCCGCCTGACCGTCAAGCCGGCCAGTACAGGTGGTGGCTGCGAGGCCAGCGATCCGGATGCGGCCAACCATCCGGCCTGGAGTGCTGGTACCGTCTACAACACCAATGACAAGGTGAGCCACAAGCAACTGGTGTGGCAGGCCAAGTATTGGACCCAGGGCAACGAGCCGAGCCGCACCGCCGATCAGTGGAAACTGGTGAGCCAGGTGCAACTGAGTTGGGATGCCGGAGTGGTCTACAACGGCGGTGATGTCACCAGCCACAACGGCCGCAAGTGGAAGGCCCAGTACTGGACCAAGGGCGATGAGCCCGGCAAGGCCGCCGTCTGGGTCGATCAGGGCGCGGCGAGCTGCAACTGATCTGCCGTGATGAAAAATGGGGCCGAGGGCCCCATTTTTTGTCTTGCTGCGTGGTCGGGTGTCTCTTCCCTGTCAGGGGAAAGGCGCACTCGCTTTGTCAAAAAGGCCCGTCAGGGCTTTTTTTCATGGTATGTCACCGGTTCACAGCGGTTTTTGCCACAGGCTGAGCAGCAGATCCTGCTCGAGGGCGTCGGGCCCCTGGTGGGTGAAGGCGTGGCGCTGCTCGCCGCTGGCACGCCAGCCGAGGCGACTGGTCTCCAGAATGTGCTCGCGAAGGCCCTGATCCAGCGCCGTACTGAACTGGGCGCGTTGCTGGGCAACACTGACGAGCCCGGTGAAGGCAGGCCAGCTCAGGGGATGTTCCATGCTCACCGGATTGAGGCTGACGCGCAATTGCCACTGATGGCGAGGGCCGGGTTGCACGTGGAGCAGATAGCCGCCCGGCGCCAGCCAGCTGACCAGGAGTTCCGTCTTGACCTTGAGGTCGTTGACCAGCAGCACCTGGGCCGTGCCAGGCAGCAGCGGGGCGCGCGCCGGGTCGGCGATGACGAACTGGCCTTCCGGTTGCGCCTTGTTGGCGGCGAAGATGGCATTCTTGGCCAGATCGAAACCGCCGACCTGCCAGCCGGGCAGCCGCTCAGCCAGGGCACGGCAGTAGTACCCCTCGCCACAGCCGAGGTGGACAAGCTCGCGCTCGCCAAGAGGAGCGAGCAGGTTCGCCATGGCGTCCACCAGAGGCAGTTGGTGGCCTTGTTCCAGGAAGCGGCGCTTGGCGCGCAGCAGGGCCCGGCTGTCGCTGTCCTTGGGGTTCTTCTTGCCGGGGATGAGGTCCAGATAGCCTTCCGGTGCGGGATCGAAGTGGTGCTTGTTGTCGCAATAGACCCCGCGGGAGGCGGCATGAAGGTGCAGGGGGCTGCGGCAAAGGGGGCATTGAAGGTGCATAGGAGTTCTCTTGGCGAAGGCCATGACGGCGGGGCGTTCGGGATTATAGGGGAGAGGATCGGAAAAGGCTGCCATGGGCAGCCTTTTTATCCAACGGCGCTGTGCGGGCGCCGTCGGCGGAACCCGGTCAGCGGGTACCAAACACCACTATGGTCTTGCCGTGGGCGGAGATGAGCTCCTGCTCTTCCAGCATCTTGAGGATGCGGCCGACGGTTTCACGGGAGCAGCCGACGATCTGGCCGATCTCCTGGCGGGTGATCTTGATCTGCATGCCATCCGGGTGGGTCATGGCATCCGGCTGTTTGGCCAGGTTGAGCAGGGTCTGGGCAATGCGGCCGGTCACGTCCAGGAAGGCGAGGTTGCCGACCTTCTGGCTGGTGTGCTGCAGGCGCTTGGCCATTTGACCGGATAGACGCATCAGGATGTCCGGGTTGACCTGGATCAGCTGGCGGAACTTCTTGTAGGAGATCTCGGCGACTTCACAGGCGCCTTTGGCACGTACCCAGGCGGAACGCTCCGGATTCTCGTTCTCTTCGAACATCCCCATCTCGCCCAGGAAATCCCCCTGATTCAGGTAGGAGAGGATCATCTCCTTGCCTTCGTCATCCTTGATCAGGACGGCGACGGTGCCCTTGACGATGTAGTAGAGGGTTTCCGCTTTTTCACCGGCGTGGATCAGGGTGCTCTTGGCGGGATACTTATGAATGTGGCAATGCGACAAGAACCACTCAAGGGTGGGATCGCTTTGCGGTTTGCCAATGATCATGAGACTTCCTCTGTAGTGTCATTTTTATGGACTGTGCGTCCAGGCAAGTTGCCAAGCTTGCCATTCCTTACTCTTTGGTCGCAGTAGAATAAGAGCCTTTGCCTGTGCTGACAAGGCTTTGGGGTTTTGCCGTCCACCGGTGAGCCGCCATCTGCTGCGTCGTCCGGGGCATTCTAGGCAAGAAGAGGAGGTCGGATGTTGATTTCGATCTATTTCCCTTTGGGTCGTCGTCCGTTTCGCAGGAGAGGCTGCTGTCGCCACAAACGGGGCTTTATCGTCGGGAACGGGCAAGATCCTGGCGCATGTGCCACTCGACCCCGGCTTGAGGTATGCTATGGGCGTTAGAACCGTCGTCATTGAGAGGAAAATGAGAGATGAAAGCCAAGGTCAGCTGGGTGGAAGGCATGAAGTTTGTGGGGGAGAGCGAGTCCGGTCATCAGGTGACCCTGGATGGCGCCAACCCGGGTGAAGGTGCCAGCCCGATGGAGATGATCCTGCTGGCTGTCGGCGGTTGCAGCTCCATCGATGTGGTCTCCATCCTGGAGAAGGCCCGTCAGTCAGTGACCGCCTGCCATGTAGAACTGGAAGGGACCCGCGCCGATACCGTTCCCCGGGTATTTGAGCAGATCCACCTCAAGTTCGTGGTGACCGGCAAGGGGCTGGCGGAGAAGCAGGTCGCCCGTGCGGTGGATCTGTCCATGGAAAAATATTGTTCAGTTTCCCTGATGTTGGAAAAAGCGGTAGAAATTACCCATAGTTATCAAATTCTTGAGGGTTGACCGCTATAGTTTGTCCCGTCGATAACGCCATGACATAAGGAAAGTGCGATGAAAAAAATGATGATGTTGCTTCCCCTGTTCGGTCTGGCCGCCTGCAGCATGCCGCAGCCGACCCAGTATCAATACAGCCAGTATCAGTGCGGGGAAGAGTTGCTGGCCATCACCTATGATGCCCAGGCCGACATGGTGCAGTTCCCTTATGCCGGTGTCTATCACAAGCTGGGGCGCATCGAGTCGCCCAAAGAGACTGCCAGCTATTCCGACGGGGTGACTACCTTCTCCCGTCAGGACAAGCAGGCTACCCTGGTCAAGAGCGGTGTGACCCAGCTGACCTGCGAGTTGAAGTGACCCTGATGCCGTCACGGCGTGCATGGAAAACGGCCTGCGTGAAGCAGGCCGTTTTTGTTGAAAGAGACATCAGTCTGACGGTAGCGAGCCCAGCAACTGGGCGGCCAGTTGCTGGCTAAGCTGGCCACGAGCTTCCTCTGCGACAGGCACGTCGCTGGCGAGCTGGATGGCGCTGCTCCACACCGCTTTCTGGCTATGCCCGTCGAGCAGCACGACGGCCAGGGTCCCCTTGCGGGCATTGGCGGCGGCGTTCAGGCCCGGTGTCATGCCGAGGCGGGAGAAGATCTCGCCATCGCTCATGTCCTGGCTGCCAGCTACCCCGATGGCGACCCAGACGTCGGCCTCATCCAGGGGAACGCTGCGCCAGCCTTTGCCGTCCAGTTGCCGGATGACGGCCTGCTGTACCGGCTCGAGCCAGGGCGCGGCGCTGTTGCCCGCATACTGGAATTGTTCGGCCAGCGCATAGCGTGGTGTCGCCCCGTAGGTCCAATGCTCCGCCGGGCGAACCACCATGGTGCCCGTTTCGACCGTGGGGGCGGCGGGGCCGGAGCTGCAACCCCCCAGCAGGGTTGCCAGCGTGAATGAGAGAAGTGCAGCGCGCATCATTAAGCTCCTTGGCTCAGGTGATCTTGCCCGTTTCGATCAGTTGCTGGATCAGGGGGCGCAGGATCAGTTCCATTGCGAAGCCCATCTTGCCACCCGGCACGACGATGGTGTTCATCCTGGACATGAAGGCGCCGTCTATCATCGACAGCAGGTAGGGGAAGTCCACCTGCTTGATGCCCCGAAACCTGATCACCAGCATACTCTCGTCCAGGCTGGGTATCACCTTGGCGCTGAAAGGGTTGGAAGTATCGACGGTCGGCACCCGCTGGAAGTTGATGTGGGTGCGGGAGAACTGCGGCGTGATGAAGTTGATGTAGTCGTCCATGGAACGCACGATGGAGTCGGTCACCGCCTCGCGGGAGTGGCCGCGTTCCGAGGTGTCGCGAATGAGCTTCTGGATCCACTCCAGGTTGACGATGGGCACCACGCCGATGAGAAAGTCCACGTGCCGCGCCACGTTGTGCTCCCCCGTGACCACGCCGCCATGCAGTCCTTCGTAGAACAGCAGATCCGTCTCGCCGGGCAGATCCTGCCAGGGGGTGAAGGTGCCAGGCATCTGGTTGAAAGGCACCGCCTCGTCGAAGCTGTGCAGATAGCGCCGATACTGGCCGGTGCCGCTCTGGCCATACTCCTGGAAAAAGGACTCCAGCAGACCGAAGTCGTTGGCCTCAGGGCCGAAGTAGCTGATATGCCGCCCCTGCTCCCGGGCCTTGCGGATAGCCACGTCCATCTCGGGCCTGGTGTAGCGGTGAAAACTGTCCCCCTCGACCACGGCCGCCTTGTATCCAAGCTGGTGGAACATGGAGCGGAAGGCGTTGGTGGAGGTGGAAGTACCGGCACCGGACGAACCGGTGACCGCGATGATGGGATGCTTGGCGGACATAGAATTCTCTCTTCCTTGGGAGTTCCGTTATAAGGGGTGGCCCAAAGTGCGGTCAAGTGCGCCGTCATCCTCCCGCTGCCCCCACGCTTCCCGGCAATAGCGGTGAACAAGGGCTGCCCTGTGCTCTGGGTACGTTGGAATAGGTGCTGCTGGGTGGCGAACTGGTCATGCGGCCTGATGATGCGAGTTGGATAGGGGGAGGGCGGGGTGAGCCGCCCGATAAGCCGTGACCGCGTTACGCTTGGGGGAAGTCGTCAGTGGGTGACTTGCTTAAATGAGTCTTTGGGACGACATTGACACTTTCGTGCAGCTCGCTGTAGACAAGCACGGCGCTACCTTGTAGCAATTGTTGCCTGACTGCTTCGACCTTGTCGGTCAGGCTGACATCCTGTTCACCGTATTCGGTGCCTTCTTGCAGCACAAAGTGTTCGAGCAGGTTGGTGAGGGTGTCCGGCTCCAGTTCTTGCCAGGGGATAATCATGATTTCATCTTCACTCAGTGGGTTGCGGATATTGTCGGTGTCTGGTCGGCAAGCGCAAGGGATTTGTCTCGTTTTGGACGAGGGGTGCCATGCAATCCATTGACGCACGCCGACCCTCCGGTCAATTCGAACAGCACCTGTTCGATGCCCGCCGCCGCGCCCTGAGCGCCGGTTTGCGCTGGTACTGGGTCATCAATCTCATCGCCCTCGTATTTCTGCTGACCCGCTTCTACATCTATCGGGATGCACACCTGGTACTGGTCGGCAACCTGCCCTGGTCCTACAAATGGCAGCTCTTTGCCATGATAGGTGTTGGCCTGCTGCTGCCGCTCGGGTGGGGCTGGCTCTCCCGTCAATCCCATGCCATCTGGCTGGTGTCCCTGTGCGTCTGTGCCCTGGCCTGGGGGCTGGCCTGGGCCATGGTGGGTTACACCATCTCGATCGTCGACTTGAAGGGGGGCTTCAGTTTCATTTTCAACATGGTCAGTCTGTTGCTGCTGACCGGTCTCGTCGCCGCGTATTGCGATGTGCGGCTGTTTTACGCACTGGTGTCGGTCCCCCTGCTGTTCTTGTTGGTGAGAGCCTCCTGGAGTCCTGAGCCCTTTGTTCTGGTCAACACCATAGTGGTCGGGGTCTTGCTGGTGGTACTGGAGACGGGGCGGCGCATGCTCAACGGCTGGTTCGAGCTTGCGGTGTCAAGGGAACACGACAACTTGATGCTGGCAAACAAGATGAATGCCATGGCCAACCGGGATCCCCTGACCGGCATAGCCAACCGTCGCCACTTCGATCAGGCGTGCAAGCGTGCCATTGCGCAAGGCACCACCCAGGATGTACCGCTCACCGTGATCCTGCTCGATGTGGATTTCTTCAAGCGCTACAACGATCGCTATGGGCATCAGGCGGGGGATGAGTGCCTGATCCTGGTGGCCGAGTGCCTGGAGGAGAGTGTGCGGGAGCCCGGCGATCTGGTGGCGCGCTACGGGGGAGAGGAGTTCGTGGTGTTGCTGCAGGAGACGACGCTGGCCGGTGGCCAGGAGGTGGCGGAGCGCATTCGCGCTACGCTGGCGGCCAGGGCTCTGCCCCATGAGGATTCCGACGTAGCCCCCCACCTCACCCTGAGCCAGGGGATAGCCCAGTGGCGAGCCGGGGAGAGCCTCGTCATGCTGCTCGAGCGGGTCGATGGCGCCCTCTATCAGGCCAAGGAAGAGGGACGCAACGGTTACCGGTTCGCGCCCTGAGTCTGTTCCCGCAACCACTGGCTGATGCGCTCATCCAGCCAGAAGCGGGGGCGCCAGGGAGAGCCGTGCAGGAAGCCCACGTGGCCGCCCTGGCGGCTCAGCTCGTAGCGCACCAGAGGGGAGAGCTGCTCCGCCGCCGGAATGACGGCATCGGTCATGAAGGGATCGTCGGCGGCGTGAATGATGAGGGTCGGGATGGGAATGCGGGCCAGCAGGCCCAGGCCGGAGCAGGTCTGGTAGTAGTGATCGGCGCTTTCGAAACCATGGAGCGGTGCCGTCACCAGCTCGTCGAACTCCCTCAGTGTGGCGATGCGGGTGATCTGGGTCGGCTGCCAGCGCGCCCGTGCTGCGCTCTGGCGCCGGATCTTGCTTTGCAGGTTGGTTCGCATGGTGCGCAGCAGGTAGTTCTGATAGACCCGTGAGAAGCCCTGATTGACCCGATCGGCACAGCTTGCCAGTTGCAGCGGGGCCGACACTACCACCGCCGCCTTCAATGGTGCCGGGCAGGCCCGCGCCAGCAGATTGACCAGCATGTTGCCCCCCAGGGAATAGCCGATGGCGACCAGGGGGCGGCCAGGAAAACGCCGCTCCAGCTCGGCAATCACGGCCTGGGCGTCCTCGATGGCGCCTGAGTGATAGGCCTGCAGCAGCCGGTTCGGCTCGCCACTGCACCCCCGAAAGTGCATCAGCACCGCCTCGTTCCCTTGCCGCTGCAGGTGGGCAAAGAGCCCCTTGGCATAGTGGGAGTGAATGCTCCCCTCCAGTCCGTGGAACACCACCACCAGGGGTTGTTCATCCTGGCCGGGTTTGCCGCTCCAGGCCAGATCGACGAAATCGCCGTCCGGGAGTTCGAAGCGCTCCTGGATGAAGCGGGCAGGCGAGCGGCGCAGCCACTTGGGCAAAATGGTTTGCAGATGGGGGTTGCGCGCCCACCAGGGGGCGTGGAAGTGGCTTTCTGTCAACATGCAGCGACTCGGAAGAGCAAGGAGGAAAAGGGGGCGGCGAGCCCTTGGCTCGCCGCGACATCAGGCCATCAGGCGATCGTGGTGCTCGGCGCCGCGCAGCATGGCCTGGATCAGTTCGTTGGCTTCAAACTTAGTGAGCGCCTCGTGGGCGCCGACCTGATGGGCCCGCTCCACGCTGATCTCGCTGGAGAGGGAGGTGTGCAGGATGATGTAGGCTCCCGCCAGCTTGGCATCGCTCTGCACCTCGAAGGCCAGCTCGTAACCATCCAGCCCCGGCATCTCGATATCGCTCACCAGGATGTCGATCCGCGTGCCCTGGGAGACCCGGGTCTGCATCAGGGTGAGGGCGTCACGTCCGTTGGTGCAGACCTCGTAGGGGATGTTGATGTAATCGAGCGCCGCCATGAGCTGGCGACGGGCGACGGAGGAGTCGTCCACCAGCAGGATCCGCATCGGCTTGAGCCGCTCGCGCTGCACGTCGGTCAGCACGGGGTAGAGATGGCTGGGATCGTCCGGATAGACCCGCGACAGGATGAGCTCCACATCCAGCAACTGGATCAGCTGCTCTCCCACCCGGGTCACGCCGGTGACGAAGACGTTCTGTCCCAAGGAGGGAGGGGGCGGCTCGATGTCACGCCAGTTGCACTCGGTGATCTTGTCGATGCCCCGCACCAGAAAGCCCACCAGGGTGCGGCGGCAATCGGTGATGATGATGAAGCAGCGGGGCATCTCCTCCCGGCTGATGGGGCGGTAGCCCACGGCCATTGCCATGTCGATCACCGGGATGGTGGTGCCGCGCATGCTGGCGGCCCCGAGCACGGTGGGATGGGATTGTGGCAGGGCGGTGAGCTGGGTGTAGGGCACGATCTCCTTCACCTTGAGGGTACCGATGGCGAAGGATTGTCTGGCAGAGAGGTGGAACAGCAACATGCCCTGGGATTGGTTGGCCTTGCTCGTCATGGCGGATGTCCTGTTGATCTAGTCGGTGACGGTCAATCGGGTGTTCAGCATAAAGGATGGTGACATGAATGACTCCTTTGTTGTTAGCGGCGGTGAGCCGCAAAACTGGATTTCTTTTGCCATCCTTTTATGCCTCTCTTATCGGGTCGCGGACGGCTGAGGGGAGAGGGGCGCCCCGAGCCATTGCAGATGAGCCTCGGCCAGCGCGCTTTCATCCCGATAACCCAGCCTGCTCACCACCTGTGACGGTGTGCTGCCACTTCGCAGCAGGCGAATCCCCTGCAACAGTTGCCACTGATCCTTCAGTGCCCGGGCGTCCGGGCCCTCGAGACCGCGAGTGCCCAGCAGGGTCTGCCAGGCAGCCACGCTATCCGGCTGCGCTCTGGCCAGGGCTTGCCAGGCATCTTGCAGTGCCTGATCCCCCAGTGACGAGATGGTGCAGCCGTGCAACTCATCTCCCACCACTTGCAGCCGCTGCCCATAGGGGCCTTGCCAGTCGCGTGGGCGTGACCAGACCGCCAGGCTGTCCAGCAGTGCGTCCATCAACGGGCTTGCCTGCAACCAGCCAGCCTGGGCGGGCTGGGGCACCCGCACGGAGCAGGCCAGCAGATCATGCTGGCAGCCAGCCAGAGGGGTGAAGGCGGCGAGGGCATCGGCACAGAGCCAGAAGTGGCTGCCAGGTGTCAGCAGCAGCTCATGGGCACCCAATTTCAGCAGCGCCACCCCCTGGGTGACGCGCAGCAATTGGCCCATGGGGGAGCGCTTGCGGGGGCCGACCTGAAGGGTGGAAGTGGAAAAATGCTGATATTCGATGGCGTGATGCATGTAAAAACCCTGATATGATGCTGCCTGGAGGTAACAAAAATGGAAACCAGACGTAAAAAACGCTTCATTGCCGGGGCAGTTTGCCCGGCGTGCGGCAAGATGGACACCATGATGCTGTATATGGAGCATGGAGTCGAGAAGGTGACCTGTGTCGAGTGCGGGGATACCCAGGTGCAGACCCAGGAGCAGGTGGACAAGGCGACGCGCGAGGCGGAGCAGGTGATAGGGGTGTTTCGTCCCGAGTGAGGGCCATGCCTCAAGGTGATGGTACGCCGGTCAGACTGGTCGCTGTTGATGACTTTTTCATCACACTGAAGCCGGGCCGACCATATGCTTGTCTGCCTTTTTGAGGTATTCTGAGCCCGTTTTTTTCTATCCGCAGGATCCCTGACATGAAAGTAGCTCCCCTGAGCGTGGTTACGCTGGAATACACGGTCACCGACGAACACGGTGAAGTCATCGACACCACTGTCGGTAAAGAGCCGCTGGTGTATCTGCACGGTACCCGTTACCTGGTCTCCGGCCTCGAAGCCGAGCTGGAAGGTCGCAGCGTGGGCGAGGCGTTCGACGTCACCCTGACGCCGAACCAGGCCTATGGCGAGTACGACGAGAATCTGGTGCAGGAAGTGCCCGGCGAGCTGTTCGACGGTATGGAAGTGTCTGAAGGGGATACTTTTGTGGCCGAGACCGACGACGGCCACCGCCCGGTGACCGTCATCGAGGTGTCCGAGGAGTTCATCAAGGTGGACGGCAATCATCCCCTGGCTGGCGTGACCCTGGGCTTCAAGGTCGAGATCAAGGACGTGCGTGCCGCGACCGCCGAAGAGCTGGCCCATGGCCATGTGCACGGCGCTGGTGGCTGCGGTCACGATCATGGTCATGACCATGATCACGGCCATGATCACGATCATGACCACGGTGGCTGCTGTGGCGGCCATGGTCACAACCATGCACACGATCACGGCGACGATCACGGTCACGGTGGTTGCTGCGGTGGTGGTGGTTGTGGCGGCAAGGGCCATCAGCACTGATCACGGCCTGGCCGATGATAAAAAAACCCGCGCATGGCGCGGGTTTTTTTATGGCTGGCACTCATCAGTAGTGCGGTGGCGGCGTCTCTTCGGCCATGCTGGCGATCTGGCTCGGCTGTACGCTCTGCAATTTATCCACCAGTAGATGGATCTGGTGTTTGAGCCGGTCCAGCTCGCGACCCTGGGTGGTGACCTCGTCGTTGAGCTGCTCCACCGTATATTCGGCAAAGGCGAGGCGGCTTTCCAGGGTTTCGAGGCGTTCGTTTAGTTGCTGACTCATGGGCCTTTTGGTCCTTACTTGATAGTCCAGATTTCAGCCAGGCCACTGGAGCTGGCACTGACGAGGTGGTCATTGTCGCGCAAAGCCACGCCATAGACCACTGCGCTCGGCGGTTTCACCTTGGGATGGGGCGAGACGCGCCAGCTCTGCAACGGCTGGCCGTCACTCACCTGCCACAGAGTGAGCTGGCGGGAGGGGGCGCCGGTGATGAGCCAGTTGCCGCCGTTGGCGAAGCGGGCGCTGGTGTAGACCTCGAAGCGGTGATCATATTGCAACCGGCTGTGCTCCTTGCCGGTTTTGAGATCCCAGATGCTGGCCTGGCGACTGTCTGCGGTGAAGGCGAAGCGTCCGGACGGATCCAGTCTCGCCATCACGACTCGCCCGGCGTGGTTGAAGCGCCACACCACCTGGCCCGTGCGGGTATCCCACAGATAGGCGCTGTAATCGTTGCCGCCGGTGAGGGCATAGCGACCATTGGGGGAGAGATCCACCGTGTTGACCTGTTCGGTGTGGCCGAGGAATTGCAGCCGGCGTCCGGTCTGGGTGTCGACCACTTCCGCCTTGCCGTCTTCACGGCCGATGAGCACCTGGCGGCCATCCGCCGAGATCGCCGCATCGCGCAGGCGGGATTCTGGCAGGGAGTAGTAGCCCTGGGAGCGGCCATCCTGCAAGCGCCAGATGGCGAAGGTGTGCTGGGTGGCGGTGATGGCATGGCTGTCATCGGGGGAGAAGCGGGTCAGGGTGACGAACTCCTCCTGGTCATCGCTCTGGCGCCAGCGCCAGCGCTCCTTGCCCTGTTCCAGATCCCACACCACAGTGCCCTGACCCAGGCTGGAGACCAGCGCGAGCTTGCCGGAACTGGCGAGATCCGCGCTCAGCAGACCCTGGTTGGCGAGGCGGATCTGCTGGCTGGGAAGTGAGCGTTGTTCGCACCCCGTCAGCATCAGGCAAATACCGATGAGATAAATGGCACTTTTGATCATTTTTCCTGTCTCATGCTTTCGTTACCTGCGATCACGGCGTTAGTATAAGGCGCTTATCACGATAAACCTCTCATTTCACGAAGGAACCGAGAGCGGTATTTAGAGTTTTGGAGAAACTGATGAACAATTTTCTGAAGGTGTCCCTGTTGGCTGCGGCGGTTGCCGTCGGTCTGACTGCTTGCCAAAAAGATGAGAAACCTGCTGCGACCAACACCGCAGAGGTCAAGGCAGAAGCCAGCAAGCCGGCAGAGGCCCCCAAGGCTGAGGCCAAGAGCTTTGAAGAGCAATCCGGCTATGCGATCGGCCTCTCCATGGGTCGTTATATCGCCAATACCCTGGAGCGCCAGCAGGAGCTCGGCATCAAGCTGGACAACACCGTGATCCTGAAGGGTGTCACCGACGGTCTGGGCAAAGAAGCCAAGATGACCGACGAGGAGATCCAGAAGGTTCTGCAGGAATACGACGCCAAGATCAACGAGCTGACCAAGGCGAAGGCCGACAAGGATGCCGTGGAAAACCTGAAGAAAGGTGAAGAGTTCCTGGCTGCCAACGCCAAGAAAGAGGGCGTGAAGAGCACTGAGTCCGGCCTGCAATATCAGGTCGAGAAGATGGGTGACGGCGCCAAGCCGAAGGCCACCGACATCGTCAAGGTGCACTACACCGGTACCCTGACCGATGGCACCAAGTTTGACAGCTCCGTCGATCGCGGCGAGCCGGCTACCTTCCCGCTCAACCAGGTGATCCCGGGCTGGACCGAAGGGGTGCAACTGATGCCGGTCGGCTCCAAGTTCAAGTTCTTCCTGCCGTCCAAGCTGGCCTATGGCGAGCACGGTGCAGGTTCCATCCCGGCCAACGCCGTGCTGGTATTTGACGTAGAGCTGCTGGCCATCGAAAAACCGGCTGCCGATGGCGACAACGCCAAGAAATAAGCTCAAAGCACCATAAAAACGGCTCCCCAGGGAGCCGTTTTTGCTTGTGTATTGTCGCAATCCCCCGGATAAAGCGATGAGGCCGTCTTGAGTGTGTGGCGGCTAGCCCCCAGAATAGACAACAAAATCAAGCGCAAGGATGGATCTCGTGGCTGAAAGCAAACCCCGTGTCCTGTTGGTGGAAGATACCCGCAGTCTGGCGGTCGTCTATGAGCAGTATCTGGCCCAGGATGGCTACGAGGTGCAGCTGGCAGATTGTGGCCAGCAGGCTTTGGCACAATTGCTGGCAAGCCCGCCCCCCGTGGTGCTGCTCGACCTGGAGTTGCCCGACATGTCCGGCATGGACATCTTGCAGCAGATCACTGAGCGGCAACTGCCCTGCTCCGTGGTGGTGATCACCGCTCACGGCTCGGTGGATGTGGCGGTGGAGGCTATGCGGTTCGGGGCCTTCGATTTTCTCACCAAGCCGTTCGATGGCAAGCGCCTGTGCGCCACGGCGCGCAACGCCCTGAAACACCAGCAGCTCAGCTCGCTGGTGGTCCAGTATCGGGAAAACTTCGAGCGCAGCTCCTTTGCCGGTTTCATCGGCGCCTCCATGGCGATGCAGGCGGTCTATCGCATCATCGAGAGCGCGGCGCCGAGCAAGGCCACCGTCTTCATCACTGGCGAGAGCGGCACCGGCAAGGAGGTGTGCGCCGAGGCCATTCACCAGTGCAGCCCGCGTCGGGATCAGCCCTTCATCGCCCTCAACTGCGCCGCCATTCCCCATGACCTGATGGAGAGCGAGATCTTCGGCCACGTGAAGGGGTCGTTTACCGGTGCCCAGGGGGATCGCAAGGGGGCGGCCAGTCTGGCGGACGGCGGTACCCTCTTCCTCGACGAGATCTGCGAGATGGATCTCGACCTGCAGAGCAAGCTGCTGCGTTTCATCCAGACCGGCACCCTGCAGCGGGTCGGCAGCGGCAAGCTGGAGACGGTGGATGTGCGCTTTGTCTGCGCCACCAACCGGGATCCCCTGGTGGAGGTCAAGGCCGGACGGTTTCGTGAAGACCTTTACTACCGCCTGCACGTGATCCCGCTGGCGCTGCCCCCCCTGAGGGAGCGGGGAGAGGACATCCTGCTGCTGGCCCGGGAGTTGCTGCTGCGTTATGCCGGTGAGGAGAACAAGCGGTTCAGGGACTTTGATGCGGACGCAGTGCAGGTGCTGCTCGACTACCCCTGGCCCGGTAACGTGCGCGAGCTGCAAAACGTGGTGCGCAACATAGTGGTGCTCAACGATGGCGAGCTGGTGAGCCCGGATATCCTGCCACCTCCCCTCAACGGGGGGCGTACCCTGGCCCCGGAGCCTGCGGTCGGGATCGCGGATCCCCAGTCAGAATCCGTGGTCGTTCGCAGGCAGGTCCGTCCGCTCTGGCAGGTGGAGAAGGAGGCCATCGAACAGGCCATCGCCAGTTGTGACGGCAACATCCCCAAGGCGGCGGCCCTGCTGGAAATAAGCCCCTCCACGATTTATCGCAAGAAGCAGGGCTGGGAAGAGGCGAGTCCGGCCTGAGCCGTGATCTCTGCTCCCGGGCAGACATGCTGATGTGCGGGGCGGCCAATTGGCCGCCCCGCACGCTTATCAGAGTTTGGCGAGCAGCTTGAGTCTGGCCAGCCGTTCTGACTCGTTGGCGGTGAACCAGCCATCCTGTGACAGCAGAAACCAGGCGCGGGCAAAGTACTCGGTGGCCGCGGGATCATTGAGCACGAGTGCATTCTCCCCCAGCTCCTCGAACACATAGCCATCCTCGGGGGTGCCTGCGGCGGCCATGTCGTCGCGCAACTGCGCCAGTTCGGCCATGGCCTGTTCATGGCGCTCCTGGGCCCGGCTCAGGCGCGCCAGACTCCAGCGGGCGATAAAGGCTTTGCCCTGGTTGTTGTGCTGCTCGTGCCAGGCCAGGCACTTTTGCTGACAGGCGATGGCCTCGTCGAGGCGACCCAGCTCGAACAGGGTCCAGCCCTGATTGTTATAGAGGGTGGCGAGCCAGCCTCGCGTCCGCTTGTCGTGACTGCGCTCGGCCAGGGTCATCGCCAGCTGGTGCCAGTGGCTCTGCTCCTCCAAGGGGGCGGCGATGGCCACCATGTGGGCCGCATCGATGGCCAGATAGTGTTCTTCGTGCTGCTCTCCCAGTTGCCAGGCCTGTTCAAACAGGGCTTTGGCGCTGGCCTTGTCACCGGCGGAGTTGAAGGTGCGGCCACGCTCCAGCAAGGCGCGCAGGCGGGCCCGTGGAGTCGCCTCGGTGAGGCGGGGTTCTATCTCGTCAAGCAGCTGGTGCGCCTGTGCAAACTGGCGTTGCAGCGAATGGGTGCGGGCTATCTGGGTGAGGAGCTCCAGCTCCCATTGCAGGTTGGTGGCACGCGCCTCGGGCAGCAGTGCTTGAAAACGCTGGGCGCTGGCAACGGGATCCTGATAATCCCACAGCGCCATGAAATCGGGCGGATTGTTCATCTGGCCTCCATGCCGGTTATCCGCCCACCAAGATGCCTGAAGGCCATTCTTTGTACAAGAAGGGGGGGCTGGCGCCATCGTGACGCCAGCGCTTGCCGATCAGTAGACCATGGCAAGGCTCATCAGCATCAGACCCAGGGCAGCAAAGGCTCCCTCCTTGATAGCCAGGCGCGGTACCAGTGCCTTGGGCAGGGCAGGGAACAGGCTCAGGGCAAAGCCGAACCCCGGCATCAGCCAGTGGAAAGCAGGGCTTCTCAGGGCGGGATCCGCAGCGCCATTGATGACGATGAGCAGGATAAAGAGGGTGAAGGCGGGCAGGATAAACCAGCGGGCATGGCCGGCGGCAACCGCCCGCAGTGGCGAGATGCGATAGAGCACCAGGGTCACGAGGAAGAGGGCGAGGGGTGCCAGCAGGTAGAGCGGGGCCGGGTTCATGATCAGTGTCTCCTGACAAGGGGGGGGCAGAGTGTAGGCAGTCCGGGTGGTGAATGACCACTCCCCCGCGCCCGGGCTGTGAAGCGGATCGCAGGGCAAAGGTTTGCCTGGGCAGGATCAGCGGAACCAGAACCAGAGCACGGCAAATACCAGCCAGCTCAGCACCAGCAGGATCCAGGGCAGCGGGTGCTGGCGGGTGAGCTCGATGACCTCGGCTTCGCTCTCCTCTTCCGGCGTCTCTTGGGAAGGGTGCCTGGCTTTGGCTTGCAGTTTCTTCTGGCGGCTGGCCTCGCGGGCCTTCGCCTTCATCTGTTTCTTGTATTCGTCTATGCCCTTCTGGATCCCCTGGGCGATGAGCTGGGTTTGCTCCTTGGTCTGCCCCGGCTTCTGGTTGGCACGGGCGATCTTCATCGCCTCCTGCTGGGTTTCGGGGGAAATTTTGTCGTACTTGGCCATTCCAGGCACTCCTTGGCATTGATTGGCGGGCAGTATGCCATAACCGTTACCGGCGGGCTGCCATCATGGGGGAAATTGCTCTGCGAGTGGGGTGCCTCTGTTCCAAATAGGGGAAACAGGTTGCGTGGATGATCACATTTGGCGGAATTTGTGAGTCGCCGATGAAAAACCGTCACATGTTGTTTGTTATATTACCGCCCGATCCTGGATAGGGTCGTCCAATAACAAAATAACAAGGTGATATGGAAATGAATTATAAATTTGTCAAAGGAAGTATCGCACTGGCAGTGCTTGCCGCATTGAGCGGCTGCAATACCTCAAGCAACGACAGCGTCGCCCCCTGCACCGAAAATGTCTGCAAGCTGACCATTTTGCATACCAATGATACCCACGGTCGTTTCTGGCACAACGACAAGGGCGAATATGGCATGGCGGCCCAGAAGACCCTGGTCGAGCGGCTGCGTGCCGAGGCGAAAGCGGCGGGCAGCGAAGTGCTGGTGCTCTCCGGCGGTGACGTCAACACCGGGGTGCCAGAGTCGGATCTGCAGGATGCAGAGCCGGACTTCATGGCCATGAACAGCATCCGTTACGATGCCATGGCGGTGGGCAACCACGAGTTCGACAACCCCCTGACCATCCTCGAGAAACAGCGCCAGTGGGCCCAGTTCCCGATGATCTCCGCCAACATCTATGACAAGACGAGCGGCAAGCGCTACTTCGATCCCTACAAGGTGTTCAAGCTGGAAAGCGGCCTCAAGGTCGCCGTGCTGGGTCTGACCACAGAGGACACCGCCCAGCTGGTGGATCCCAACAACGTCCAGACCCTCGAATTCCGCGATCCGACCACGGAAGCCGCCAATCTCGGCAAGCAGATCCGCGACAACAAAGAGGCGAACCTGGTTCTTGCCATCACCCACATGGGCCATTACGAGAATGGTCAGCACGGCAGCAACGCACCGGGTGACGTGGAAATGGCCCGTGCGCTGCCGGCAGGCACCCTGGACGCCATCATCGGTGGTCACTCCCAGAACCCGGTCTGCATGGAGCCGGGTACCCCGGACAAGTACGCCGACTTCAAGCCGGGCGACGACTGCCAGCCGGATCAGCAGAACGGCACCTGGATCATGCAGGCTCACGAGTGGGGCAAGTATGTGGGTCGTGCCCAGTTTGACTATCAGAATGGCAAGCTGACCCTGACCCAGTACGATCTGATCCCGGTCAACTTGAAGAATGCGGACGGTGATTTCATTCAGGAAGAGATCGTCAAGGATCCCGAGCTCTACAACACCCTGCTCACCTATCAGGAGAAGGGACAGCAGGAGCTGGGTGTGGTCATCGGTGCCACCGATGGCGTACTGGACGGTGAGCGCGCCAACGTGCGCAACAAGCAGACCAACCTGGGTCGTCTCATCACCACCGCGACTGCCGAGAAGCTGAGCACCGACTTTGGCATCGTCAACTCCGGCGGGGTGCGTGCCTCCATCGCGGCAGGGGACATCAGCTACCGTGACGTGCTGACCGTGCATCCGTTCGGCAACACCGTCAACAAGGCGACCATGAGCGGCAACGAGCTGCTGACCTACCTGGGTCAGGTCGCGACCAAGACCGCCAATACCGGTGGCTATGCTCAGTTCGGCGGCATCAAGATGACGGTGGATTGCCAGGCCAAGAGCGTGGACATCGCCACCATCGGCGGCAAGGCCTTCGATCCGGCAGCAACCTACAGCTTCTCCATCCCGAGCTTCAGCGCGGCCGGTGGTGACGGTTATCCGAAGATCGACACCATCAATGCCGGTCTGGTGGATGCCGGTGTGCTGAAGGATTATATCGCGGCGAAGAAGACCATTCAGGTCGCCGATTATCAGCCGGCCGGCGCGGTCAGCTATATCAACTCCACCTCGGTAGAGGGTTGCAAATAATCCCTGCACCCCGAGCCAATAAAAAAGAGAGGCAGCCATGGCTGCCTCTCTTTTTATTTTCAATATCATCAGCAGTGTCTCTCGGGAAATATATCCGGCCACGGGGAGCTGCCCCGAAATAGGGCATGACACGATCTGATGGCAATAAAAAGGCGACCCTGAGGTCGCCTTGATGAAATGGGTCGGTTGAGCCTTAGAGCTGCTCGATGCCGACGATATGCCAGGGGGCATTGTCCTTGGCGAGATCACGCTCGAGGTGCCACACCTCCTTGATGTCCTCCTCGACCTGCTCCTGACGGTCCATGTAGCGGCCGCTGAAGCGCACGCTCACCTGGGCCCAGTCGCTGCCGTAGTCGGCACGGACCAGCTGGGTGTCCACGTACATCACCTCGGTGTGCTGCTCACCGGAGAGCTCGGCGCGTTCAGCCTTGAGGTGCTCGAACAGCTCGGGGCTCACGTACTCGCGGATCTTCTCCAGGTCGTTCTTGTTCCAGGCCTCTTGCAGGGTGCGGTAGTGATCGCGGGCGCCGGCCAGGAAGCCGTTCATGTCAAAGCCCGGGGGCAGACGGAAGGGCACGTCGCTGTCGGCAAAACCGGTGGCCTGCGGGGCGCTGTGGCTCTGCTCGAACTGCTGGGGGGGCGCGCTCTGGGGCGGTTGATAGCCCGCATAGGCCGTCTGTGGCTGGGCCGCTGCCGCCTTGTTCCTGCGCAGGGCTCGGAACAGGAAGACACCGCCCAGTGCCAGCAGGGCGATCAGCAGGAAGTCCATCCCTTGCAGACCTTCGAAGGCACCGCTGCCCAGCAGGTAGGCAAACAGGCCGCCGGCCAGCAGACCACCCAGCAGGCCGCCCATCATGCCGCCTTTCTTGGGTGCCTGGGCGCCCACGGTCGGGTTCTTGGTGTCAACCGGCTTGGCCGCAGGTTGGGCCGGAGCCGTCTTGTAGCTCTTGCCAAAGGATTTACCGCCACCAAGTTTCTTGGCCTCGGCGATGGGTGCCCCAAGGCCAATGGCCAGGATCAGGGCAAACAGGGTCAGCATCTTTTTCATTTTGACTCTTTCACTCTCATGTAGGTGGGGGCATGCTCTGCTTGTGCAAGCTCAGCGAGGCGCATGGCAGGCTGCCAGTCCCTTTTTGTGTTGCAGCTTGCGGGTATGATTATCACGGATGGCATGAATTATTCATGAACAGATTGAGTCGTCCGACAGGGGAGGCGCCCATGAGACACAGACGGCCGAGTCGCTCGGTGCGCAGGTTGCGCAACAAGCAAAGAGCAAGAACGAAAGATCAGACCCTGGTCTGGCCCTTTCTCGTACTGTGAGGCAGGTCTGCGGCGCAGAAGTGGATGACGCTGACGAGGCCTGGGTCCCGTCTTGTCGCCGGATGCGATGACGGGACGTATTAGCACTCGCGATGGCGGGGTTTCTTTTGTAAAATTCCCGTCCCCTTCCCGCTGCGGTTTTTATGTGTATGGCAGAGCAAGTGACGGCGAAAAAAGACGCCAAGACACAACAGCTGAAAGTACCTCCCCACTCTTTTGAGGCCGAACAGTCCGTACTGGGCGGCCTGATGCTGGACAACGAGGCCTGGGATCGGGTCGCCGAACGGGTGATCGACAAGGATTTCTACAGCCGTCCGCACCGCCTGATCTTCCAGGCCATGACCCGCCTCTCCAATGCGGGCAACCCCATCGACCTTATCACTCTGCAGGAGGAGCTCGAGCGCTCCGAGCAACTGGAAGAGGCCGGTGGCTTCGCCTATCTGGTGGAGATCGCCAAGAACACCCCGAGTGCCGCCAACATCAGCGCCTACGCCGAGATCGTGCGTGAGCGGGCGGTGGTGCGGGAGATGATCTCGGTCGCCAACGAGATAGTCGAAGCGGGCTACGAGCCCCAGGGGCGTACCTCCAACGATCTGCTGGATCTTGCCGAGAGCAAGGTGTTCCAGATCGCCGAGCAGCGCACCAGCGCCAACGAGGGCCCCCAGCCCCTGAAGCTCATCCTCGAGCAGACCGTCGACAAGATTGAAGAGCTGTTCAAGACCCCCCACAACGGGGTGACCGGCGTGTCGTCCGGCTACAACGATCTGGACAAGATGACCGCCGGCCTGCAGCGTTCGGATCTGGTCATCGTCGCCGCCCGTCCCTCCATGGGCAAGACCACCTTTGCCATGAACCTGTGCGAGCACGCGGCCCTCACCGCCGACAAGCCGGTGCTGATCTTCTCCCTCGAGATGCCCTCCGAGCAGATCATCATGCGTATGCTGGCCTCGGTGGGGCGCATCGACCAGACCAAGGTGCGGACCGGCCAGCTCGACGACGAGGATTGGGCGCGGCTCTCCTCCACCATGGGGCTGCTGCTGGAGAAGGGGAAGATGTACATCGACGACTCCTCCGGCCTCACCCCGACCGAAGTGCGCTCCCGTGCCCGCCGGGTGGCGCGGGACAACGGCGGCATCAGCATGATCATGGTGGACTACCTGCAACTGATGCGGGTGCCGGCGCTGTCTGACAACCGAACTCTGGAAATCGGTGAAATCTCCCGCTCCCTCAAGGCGCTGGCGAAAGAGCTGCAGTGCCCCGTGGTGGCGCTCTCCCAGCTGAACCGAAGCCTGGAACAGCGTGCCGACAAGCGCCCGGTCAACTCGGATCTGCGGGAATCCGGCTCCATCGAGCAGGATGCGGACTTGATCATGTTCATCTACCGCGACGAGGTCTATCACGACGACAGTCCCGACAAGGGGATCGCCGAGATCATCATCGGCAAGCAGCGTAACGGCCCCATAGGACGAGTGCGGCTCACCTTCCAGGGTCAGTTCTCGCGCTTTGACAACTACGCCGGCCCGGCGTTTGATGATGACTACTAAGTAAGCCGGGAGCCTGCTCCCGGCATCCAGAAACAGTTTTCCCGGTTCGACAATTCTGCCGGTCCGGCCTTAGACGATGAGATTTGAGGGCTGACACCACCCGGTGCCTGATTATCATGCCCTCGTAAGGGAAAACAGATGAAAGCGGCTATCGCCCAGATCAATACCGCGGCCCTGCGCCACAACCTCGCCGTGGTGAAACGCCACGCCCCCCAATGCAAGATCATTGCCGTGGTCAAGGCCAATGCCTACGGCCATGGGCTGCTGCCGGTTGCCCGCACCCTGGTGGATGCGGACGCCTACGCGGTGGCCCGCATCGAAGAGGCGCTGATGCTGCGCTCCTGCGCCGTGGTCAAGCCCATCGTGCTGCTGGAGGGCTTCTTCAGCGCCGCCGACCTGCCGGTGCTGGCGGCCAACAACCTGCAGACCGCGGTGCACACCTGGGAGCAGCTCGAAGCGCTGGAGCAGGCGAAGCTGCCTGCCCCCGTGGTGGCCTGGCTCAAGCTCGACACCGGCATGCACCGCCTCGGGGTACGGGCCGAGGAGATGCCCGCCTTTATCGAGCGCCTCGGCAAGTGCAAGAACGTGGTGCAGCCGTTCAACGTCATGACCCACTTCAGCCGCTCCGATGAGCTGGAGCAACCCACCACCCGCGAGCAGATCGACCTGTTCAGCCAGTTGACTGCGCCGCTGTCGGGCGAGCGCGCCATGGCCAACTCGGCGGGCATCCTGGCGTGGCCGGATTCCCACTGCGACTGGGTGCGCCCCGGCGTCATCCTCTACGGCGTGTCGCCTTTCCCCAATACGGTGGCGGCGGATTATGACCTGCAGCCAGTGATGACCCTCAAGACCCAGCTCATCGCGGTGCGCGATCACAAGGCGGGCGAGCCGGTAGGCTATGGCGCCAACTGGGTGTCGGATCGCGATACCCGGCTCGGGGTGATTGCCATCGGCTATGGCGACGGCTATCCGCGCATGGCCCCCAACGGCACGCCAGTGCTGGTCAATGGCCGCATCGTACCCCTGGTGGGCCGCGTCTCCATGGACATGACGACAGTGGATCTCGGCCCCGGCGCCACCGACAAGGCCGGTGACGAGGCGGTGCTCTGGGGGGAAGGGCTGCCGGTGGAGCGGGTGGCCGACCAGATCGGCACCATTCCCTATGAGCTCATCACCAAGCTCACTTCCCGGGTGTTTATGGAGTACGTGTAGGCGAGTCGCCCCTCATCCCCAACCTTTCTCTCGCAAGGGGAGAAGGGAGAATAAAAAGGCCGCTCCGACAAGGGCGGCCTTTTTCATGGGCGTGTCCCATAGACGAAAGAACAAGCCCCGCATCGGCGGGGCTTGAGTCTCCGTCACTATGTGGCACTTAGCCTATGGTCATCAGGCTGGCGTTGCCACCGGCGGCGGCGGTGTTGACCGAGAGGGCGTGCTCGATGAGCAGGCGCTCCAGCGGGATGTCGGTCTCGCCGCGATGCAGGCCGTGCACACCGATGATGGCGCCGTTACGGGCTGCCTGGCGCGCGGCGGCGAGCTTGCTCACTTCCCGCAACTGATCCGAGTCGCCGTGGTGCAGCAGGGCATCGAAGTCCGTCTCCCCCGTGGCCCAGTCCGCCACCAGCGCGATGGGATCCCGCACCTCGGTCGGCAGGGAAGAGAGCAGGGAGCGTGTCTGGGTATCGTCCGGCAGCAGCACCTGGCTGCCGACCGCCAGACAGGCGGCCAGCTGGGCCAGCAGGTCGGCCTTCTCCTGGGCAAGACAGAGCACCCGCTCCCGGGGCAGCAGGCTGTAGCTGTTGCGCTCGCCGGTGGGGCCGGTCAGCAGCTGGGTACGGCCGCTCTGGGAGAGCGCGGCGTAGTGATCGCACAGGGCGGCGAGGGCCGGATCCTGCTTGCTCGCCCAGTCGCGCAGGGCCACGAGGGGGGCTTTCGCCTCGGCATGCAGGGCACCGGACTCCTGGTGCAGCTGGTTGGCCACCGCCTCCTGGGGACGGGCGCCGAGCAGGCGATACATGTAGAGCGGGCCACCGGCCTTGGGACCGGTGCCGGAAAGCCCTTCCCCACCGAAGGGTTGCACCCCGACCACGGCGCCCACGATGTTGCGGTTGACGTAGAGGTTGCCCACCTTGGCCACGTTCACCACCTGGGCGATGGTCTCGTCGATGCGGGTATGAACACCCAGGGTCAGGCCGTAGCCGCTGCCGTTGATCTGCTCGAGCAACTCCCCGAGCCGGGTGCGCGGGTAGCGGACCAGGTGCAGCACAGGGCCGAACACTTCGCGTCCCAGTTCGTCCAGGCTGTCGAGCTCGATCAGGGTCGGCAGCACGAAGGTGCCGCGGCTGCAGGCATCCCCCTGGGTGCGAGCGATCTGGTGCACCTTGCGCCCCTTGTCGCCCATCGCCTTGATGTGGCGTTCGATGTTGGTCTTGGCCTCGGCGTCGATGACGGGGCCGATGTCGGTGGAGAGGTGCTCGGGGCTGCCGACCTTGTACTCGGCCATGGCGCCCTTGAGCATCCGGATCACCCGATCCGCCACGTCATCCTGCACGCACAGCACTCGCAGGGCGGAGCAGCGCTGACCGGCGCTGTCGAACGCCGAGGAGATGACATCCATCACCACCTGTTCGGTCAAGGCGGAAGAGTCGACGATCATGGCGTTCTGGCCGCCGGTCTCGGCGATGAGGGGAATGGTGCGGCCCTGGGCGTCGAGGCGACCGGCCAGGTTGCGGGAGATGATGCCCGCCACCTCGGTGGAGCCGGTGAACATGACGCCGCGCACCCGTTCGTCCGCGATGAGCGCCGCACCCACGGTCTCACCACGGCCCGGCAGCAGTTGCACCGCACCGGCGGGAACCCCCGCTTCCAGCAGGATGCGCACCGCTTGTGCCGCGATGAGGGGGGTCTGCTCGGCAGGCTTGGCCAGCACCGTATTGCCGGCGGCCAGGGCCGCGCACACCTGGCCGCTGAAGATGGCCAGCGGGAAGTTCCAGGGGCTGATGCAGACCACGGGGCCGAGCGGCCTGTGGGTGTCGTTGGCGAAGTGGTTGCGCGCCTGGGCGGCGTAGTAGCGCAGGAAGTCCACCGCTTCGCGCACCTCGGCGATGGCGTTGGCGAAGGTCTTGCCGGATTCGCGAACCAGCAGGCCCATCAGGGGTTGCAGTTCGGATTCCATCAGAGCGGCGGCCCTGTCCAGCACGGCGGCCCGCTCGGCGGGCGGGGTGGACTGCCAGATCTGGCCGCTCGTGAGGGAGCAGGCGAGCGCCTTGTCCACCAGCGCTACCGTGGCTTCGCTCACCTGACCGACGACATCGCGGTGATCCGCTGGGTTGAGCACGGGCTGGAACTGGGTCGGCGCCTCGGTGTCGCAACCCAGCATGGGCACGGCCTGATAGGCGGTGTTGGTGCTGGCGAGCAGGGCGGCGGAGAGTGACCCCAGGCGGTGCTCGTTCGCGAGATCCAGACCTGCGGAGTTCGGGCGCGCCTCGCCGTAGAGATCCCGTGGCAGGGGGATGCGCGGATGGGGCAGACCCAGGGTCCCTTCACGGGCGGCCATCTGCTCGATCTGCTGCACCGGATCCTGCACCAGGTCCGAGAGGGAGATGTTGTTGTCCGCGATGCGGTTGACGAAGGAGGTGTTGGCCCCGTTCTCCAGCAGGCGGCGCACCAGGTAGGCGAGCAGAGTCTCGTGGCTGCCTACCGGTGCATAGATGCGGCAGGGGCGACCCAGCTTGCCGTCGGCCACCTTGCCGACCACCTGCTCGTAGAGCGGTTCGCCCATGCCGTGCAGACACTGGAACTCGTACTGGCCCGGGTAGTAGTTCTGACCGGCGAGCTGGTAAATCGCCGACAACGAATGGGCGTTGTGGGTGGCGAACTGGGGATAGATGGCCTCGGGCACCGCCAGCAGCTTGCGGGCGCAGGCGAGGTAGGAGACATCCGTGTAGGGCTTGCGGGTGTAGACCGGGTAGCCTTCCAGCCCTTCCTGCTGGGCACGCTTGATCTCGCTGTCCCAGTAGGCGCCCTTCACCAGACGGATCATCAGGCGGTGACGGCTGCGCTTGGCGAGATCGATGACGTAGTCGATCACATAGGGGCAGCGCTTCTGGTAGGCCTGGATGACGAAGCCGATGCCGTTCCAGTCGGCGAGGGACGGATCGAAGCAGAGCTTCTCCAGCAGATCGAGGGAGATCTCCAGGCGATCGGCCTCCTCGGCGTCGATGTTGATGCCGATGTCATACTGCCTGGCGAGCTGGGTCAGGCCCAGCAAGGTGGGGTAGAGCTCCTCCATGACGCGATCGTACTGGGCGCGGCTGTAGCGCGGATGCAGGGCGGAGAGCTTGATGGAGATACCCGGCCCCTCGTAGATGCCGCGACCGTGGGAGGCCTTGCCGATGGCGTGGATGGCCTGCTCGTAGGAGGCCAGATAGCGTTTGGCGTCCTCCTCGGTCAGGGCCGCTTCCCCCAGCATGTCGTAGGAGTAGCGGAACCCCTTGCTCTCCATGCCGCCTGCGTTCGCCAGCGCCTCGGCGATGGTCTCGCCGGTGACGAACTGTTCACCCATCAGGCGCATCGCCATGTCGACGCCCTTGCGGATGAGCGGCTCACCCCCCTTGCCGATGAGTCCCTTGAGGGAGCTGTTCATGCCCGCCTCGTTGTGGGTGGCCACCAGCTTGCCGGTGATGAGCAGACCCCAGGAGGCCGCGTTGACGAACAATGAGGTGCTCTGGCCCAGGTGCTGGCTCCAGTTGCCGCCGCTTATCTTGTCGCGGATGAGGGCATCCCGGGTCGCCTTGTCGGGGATGCGCAGCAGCGCCTCCGCCAGGCACATCAGGGCCACCCCTTCCTGGGAGGAGAGGGAGAACTCCTGAAGCAGCCCCTGCACCAGGCCCTGACGGCCGCTGGCGCTCTTCTGGTTGCGCAGCTTCTCGGCGATGCCCATGGCCAGCTTCTGGGTCGCGTCAGCCTTCTCCTTGGGCAGACGGGCCTGCTCCAGCAGCATGGGGACGGCTTCGGTCTCGGGGCGGCGATAAGCCCCCGTGATGGCGGCCCGCAGCACGGACTGGGGCAGAATGCTCTCGGCAAACTCGAGGAAGACCTGGATGCCCTGCTCGGTCAGGGTCTCGACGGCCTCTTCCCCGGCGGCGGCAGCCAGCCCGGAGTGCTCGGGCGGGGTCAGACCGCGATCCAGTTGCTCCAGATAGGTGAAGATGGCTTGCTTGATCAGCCAGTGGGGAGTGCGATCCAGGGTCTGCGCAGCCTGTTTGAGGCGGTCGCGGGTCGCTTCATCGAGTTTGACGCCGAGGGTGGTAGTGGCCATGGGACTTCCTGTGTCTAGAAGGTAACAATATTACCGGACGGTTAAATTTCGCCGATGATGGTGCAACCAGGTGCAACCTTCAAGCAAGAAATTTTAATGTATTGGTTACATTGTTGAATTCTTCCATGAATCCGGTCTCCATCAGGCTCCTTTCAAGCCCGCCGCTTGTCCGCTTTTCACAGCATTATTAATGGGTTGGCAATGCATCTTATGAATGCCTATATGAGGTGCAACCCACTGCGAATCGGGTTGCGCTTTTGCGTGTTCGACCGAGCCTGGGCTGTGAGCGCGGCTCCCCCGTGTGCAGAAGGGGGCGGAGCGCCACCTGACAGAGCCCCGTGCTCTTCTATGCTGTTAGCTGGCCACAGGGGCCAGCTATCGGTGACAAGGAGAAACCCATGGCGCGTGTCAGTACCTATCTCAATTTTGCCCGGGAGACGGAGGCTGCCTTCCTCTTCTATCGCGAAGTGTTCGGCGGTGACTTCAGCGGCCCCATCCACAGGTTCAAGGAGTCCCCGGGTTGCCCGGGCCAGCCCCCTTTGTCGGAGGAAGACGGGGAGCTGGTGATGCATGTGGCTCTGCCCATCCTTGGGGGTCACGTGCTGATGGGCACGGATGCTCCGGCCAGCATGGGGTTCACCCTGGTGCAGGGCAACAACAGCTACCTCAACCTGGAGCCGGACAGCCGGGGCGAGACCGATCGCCTGTTCGCAGCCCTGGCCGAGGGAGGCCAGGTGGAGATGCCGCTGGCGGAGATGTTCTGGGGTGACTATTTCGGATCCCTGGTGGACAAGTTCGGCACCCACTGGATGTTCAACTGCCAGAGCAAGACCTGACGGCAGATCTGCAATGAAAAGGGCGCCATGGCGCCCTTTTCATCTTTATTGCCCATCACTGTCCCTATTTGCTGCGCCTGCCACCTGCGCTGGTATGCCCCGGGCATGGGATTGCAGTGCGCTGAGCTGCTTTATGGCGTGCGACCCACCATGTCAGTGGGGATCACCCAGGCTCGGGTTATCGCGCAGCTGAGCTGCCTTATGGCGTGCGGCCCACCATGTCAGCGGGGATCACCCAGGCATCGAATTGCTCCGCGCTGAGGTGGCCCGAAGCAATGGCCGCCTCCCGTAGACTCAGCCCCTGATGGTGCGCCCGTTTGGCGATGTCGGCCGCCTTGTCATAGCCGATATGGGGGTTAAGGGCCGTCACCAGCATCAGGGAGCGGGAGAGCAGATCGTCGATCCTGGCCTGGTTCGGGGTGATGCCGACGGCGCAGTGGTCGTGGAAGCTCTGCATGCCATCCCCCAGCAGCCGCACGCTCTGCAGGACGTTGTAGGCGATCATGGGCCTGAACACGTTGAGCTCGAAGTTGCCGCTGGCACCGCCGATGTTGATGGCCACATCGTTGCCCATCACCTGGGCGCAGAGCATGGTGAGGGCCTCGCTCTGGGTCGGGTTGACCTTGCCGGGCATGATGGAGGATCCAGGCTCGTTCTCGGGGATGAGCAGCTCCCCCAGCCCGCTGCGGGGGCCGCTCGCCAGCCAGCGCACGTCGTTGGCGATCTTCATGAGGGAGGCTGCCAGCGTCTTGAGGGCACCGTGGGCGTGAACCTGGGCGTCACTCGCCGCCAGGGCCTCGAACTTGTTGGGGGCGCTCACCAGCGGCAGGCCGGTCTGCTCGGCCAGGGTCCTGGCCACCGCCTCGGCAAAGCCGGGAGGACAGTTGAGGCCGGTGCCCACGGCGGTGCCGCCGAGCGCCAGCTCGCACAGATGGGGCAGGGCGGCCCGTAGATGGCGCTCCCCCTGTTCAAGCTGGGCGACCCAGCCGGAGATCTCCTGGCCCAGGGTGAGGGGAGTGGCATCCTGCAAATGGGTGCGGCCAATCTTGACGATGTGGTCGAAGGCGGTGGCCTTGCCTGCCAGGGTCTGCTTCAGGGCAGCGAGGGCCGGCAGCAACCGCTGCGTGATGGCGGTGACCGCCGCCAGGTTCATGGCGCTCGGAAAGACATCGTTGCTGGACTGGCTCTTGTTTACCTCGTCGTTGGGATGCACCAGCCGCGCTTCCCCCCGGGGGCCGCCGAGCAGTTCGCTGGCCCGGTTTGCCAGCACCTCGTTGAGGTTCATGTTGGTTTGGGTGCCGGAGCCGGTCTGCCACACCATCAGGGGAAACTCGGCGTCGTGCAGGCCGCGCAGGATCTCGTCGGCGGCGGCCATGATGGCCTGGGCCTTGCGGGCCGGCAGCAGCCCCAGGGCGTGGTTGACCCGGGCGCAGGCGGACTTGATGCGGGCCAGGGCATGGATGATCTCCATGGGCTGGCGCTCCCCCGAGATGTTGAAGTGATGCAGGGAGCGCTGGGTCTGGGCCCCCCAGAGCCTGTCCGCCGGGACGGCTATCTCCCCCAGGCTGTCCCGCTCCATCCTGATATCCATGACGTGTCTCCTGCCGTTGAGGTGGTGGCACCCAGCATGAACCCAAACGGCGGCCGGGGCCAGCTTGCATATGGATACGCTTCGCATATAATAAGCAAAGCTTACTATATAGGTTGCATATCATGAACAAACAACCGGACACCCTTGGCTTTCTCATCGGCGACGTCCAGCGCCTGATGCGCCGCCAGTTCCAGCAGCAGCTGGAGGGAAGCTGCCTCACCCTGGCCCAGGCCAGGGCTCTGGTGCACATTGCACGCAGCGAAGGGATCCGCCAGGTGGATCTGGCGGAGCGGCTCGACATCCAGCCCATCACCCTGGCCCGTCAGCTCGATCAGCTGGCGGAGAGCGGCCTGGTGGAGCGGCGCAGCGACCCCCATGACAGGCGGGCCTATCAGCTCCATCTGACCGAAGGGGCCGCCCCCTATCTGGCGATGATCAAACAGGCGTCCGATCTGGTGCATCAGAGGGCCATCGGCGAGCTGGGGGAGGAGGCGACCGAGGCGCTGTGCCGCTCCCTCAAGATCCTGCGTGCCAACCTCGGCCACCTCTGATGCTTTCCTGTGATGCCAACCAACGTGGAGCCATATCATGACCACTGATTCCCCCTCTTCCTCCCGTCCCGCCGCCAACCGGCGCCGCACCCGCCTGCTGTTGCTGGTGGTGGTGCCGGCACTGGCCTTGATCGGCGCGGGTGTTATCTATCTGCAAGGCGGGCGCTATGTGGAGACGGACAACGCCTATGTGAAGGCGGACAAGGTCCCCATCAGCACCGAGGTGCTGGGCCGGGTGGCCAAGGTGTTCGTCGAGGAAAACCAGCAGGTCCGGGCCAGCCAGCCGCTGTTCGAGCTGGATCAGGAGTCCTTCCGGGTCGCCGTGGCCAAGGCCGAGGCGGAACTTGCCAAGGTGCGCACCGATCTGGTGGCGCTGCAGACCAGTTATCGCGGCCAGCAGGCGGAGATCGCTGTGGCCCGCACCCGCCATGCCTATGCCCTGAAGGAGGAGCATCGCCAGGCGGATCTGGTGACCAGGCACTTCACCTCCACCGCCAATTACGACGATGCCCGCCAGCTCACCATACAGACCGCCCAGCAGCAGGTGGCGCTGGAGGAGGGGCTCAAGAAGATTGAAGCTTCCCTCAGCGGGGACGTGAACCTGCCGGTGGAGCAGCAGCCCGCCTATCAGGAGGCCGCGGCCGAGTTGGCCAAGGCCAGGCTGGATCTGGCTCGCACCACCATCTATGCCCCCGCCAACGGCATCGCCAGCCAGTTGCCCAAGCCCGGCCAGTACAATCTGGTGGGCATGACCGCCATGATGCTGGTGGAGACCGACACCCCCTGGGTGGAGGCGAACTTCACCGAGACGGAGCTGACCCATGTGCAACCTGGCCAGAAAGTGGACATCAGTGTGGATACCTACCCCGATGCGCACTGGACAGGGGTGGTGGAGAGCCTGAGCCCGGCCACAGGCTCCGAGTTTTCGGTGATCCCGGCCCAGAACGCCACCGGCAACTGGGTCAAGATCGCCCAGCGGGTGGCAGTGCGGATCAAGCTGGATTCGGGAGCGGATCTGCCCACCCTGAGGGCGGGTCTGAGTGCCACTGCCGAGATAGACACCGGCCATCAGCGCACCCTGCCTGGCCTGTCAGGTCGAGGTTGATATGACGAGCGCAGCCACAGGGCAGGCAGACCAGGCTTCCCGTCGCACCTTCATCACCCTGTCGGTGATGGTGGCGACCATCATGCAGGCGCTGGACACCACCATCGCCAACGTCGCCCTCCCCCACATGCAGGGAGCCATGGGGGCGACCCAGGATCAGATCTCCTGGGTGCTCACCTCCTACATAGTGGCGGCCGCCATCTTCATGCCGCTGACCGGTTTCATCTCGGCAAGAATTGGCCGCAAAAGGCTGTTCATGTGGTCGGTGGCGGGCTTTACCGTTGCCTCCATGCTGTGCGGCGCGGCCCAGAGCCTGGAGCAGATCGTGCTGTTCCGCCTGCTTCAGGGGATCTTCGGTGCCAGCCTGGTGCCCCTCTCACAGGCGGTGCTGCTGGACACCTATCCGCCGGAGAAGCACGGCTCCGCCATGGCGCTCTGGGGGATAGGGGTCATGGTGGGCCCCATTCTGGGGCCGTCGCTGGGGGGCTGGCTCACCGAGTACTACAACTGGCGCTGGGTCTTCTACATCAACCTGCCGTTCGGCCTGCTGGCCTGGTTCGGGCTTGCCGCCTTCATCGAGGAGACGAAGATCGATGCCAGCCGCCGCTTCGATCTGCTGGGGTTCGCCCTGCTGAGTCTCGGCATCGGGGCGTTGCAGATGGCGCTGGACAGGGGAGAGTCCCAGAACTGGTTCGCCAGCCGGGAGATCGTCATCGAGACCGCCCTGATGGTGATGGCGTTCTACCTCTTCGTGGTGCATATCTTCACCCACCCGCACCCCTACATAGAACCGGCCCTGTTCCGGGATCGCAACTTCAGCGTCGGTCTGCTCTTCATCTTCATCGTCGGCATCATCTTGCTGGCGACCATGACGCTGCTGCCTCCCTTCATGCAGGGGCTGATGGGTTACCCGGTGATCGACGTGGGTTACCTGCTCGCCCCGCGCGGGGTGGGCACCATGGTTGCCATGATGCTGGTGGGCAGGCTGTCGGGCCGGGTGGACGCCCGTTACCTCATCCTGTCAGGGCTGCTGCTCACCAGCTTCTCCATGTGGGAGATGACCCTGTTCAACACGGACATCGGCAGCTGGGACATAGTGCGCACCGGCATCATCCAGGGGCTGGGGCTCGGCTTCATCTTCGTGCCCCTCTCCACCATCACCTTTGCGACCCTGGCGCCGCGCTATCGCAACGAGGGGACGGCGCTGTTCAGCCTGGTGCGCAACATCGGCAGCAGCATCGGCATTTCGGTGGTGATCACCTATCTGGCCCAGCGATCCCAGATGAACCACGAGGCGTTCGCCGCCTACATCACCCCGTTCAATGTCAACCTGCATCAGGGCGGGGGCATGGCGGAGCTGATGACGCCGAAGGGGCTGGCCATGATCAACGGCGAGGTGACCCGGCAGGCCAGCCTGCTCGCCTATCTGCAGGATTTTCGCCTGATGATGTGGGTCAGCCTGTGCGCCGTGCCGCTGGTGGTGTTGCTGAGGGCTCCCGGGCGCAGCGGCTCTCGGGAGGAGATGGCCATTCTGGAGTGAATCACGAAGGGGCGAGCAACAAAGAAAGAGGGATGGCGCAGGCCATCCCTCTGTCGTTTGGCAGGATCAGTGTGCCGGCGTGAAGGGGGTGAGCGCTGCCAGAGGCGCAGCGTCCCCGTATTCCCGGATGGGTTCGCCGTGCTTGAAGATCTTGAAGGTCTCGCCCCGGGCACTCCAGTACTCGATGTGATCGCCGCCGATCTGCAACAGGCTCGCCTCGCGCAGGGCCACCACGGATTCGCTCGGGTTGATGGCGCAGAACTCGGCCAGACGCTCGTCCCGGGTCTCCCCCATGTGGCCGCTGATGCTGGCGTCCAGATAGTGTGGGTTGATCTGCACGGGGAAGAGCCCCAGCGCAGGCAGCACGACGGCGCTGCACACCGGCATGTCGTTGGTGGTGCGGATGCTGGGGGTGGCCACGTTGCAGCCGGCGCTCCAGCCCACATAGGGCACGCCACGCTCGTGCACCGCACGCTGGATGGGGACCACCAGACCATACTCGTGCAGCCGCTGGTTCAGGAGCCAGGTATTGCCGCCGCTGATGAAGATGGCGTCGGCCCGGTTGATGGCATCCACCGGATCGTCGAAGTGATGGATGCTGATGGCGTCCACCCCCAGACTCTCGGTGAGCTCCCGGGCGCGGGCATCCCAGTCGCTGCGGATCACCGCGTAGGGGATGAGCAGGATGCGCTTGACCTGGTTGCGAGCGAGCAGGGTTTGCACCCGGTCGCGGGCCCAGCCGAGCAGGCCGGGGTGTTCTGTGGTTTTACCGTTGCTGAGCAGAAGCAGTTCCATGATGTGTCCTCGAAACAAGGCGCAGGACCCGAGCGATCCTGGTGAAGAGAAGAGGGCACTCTACCGCCATCGAAGCGCCAAATGTGTGATCCCGGCCCGTTTTGTAAGGTTGCAGGCCACTCAGGGTTGTTCGTTCACCTGCGCGTAGCGCAGCAGCATCTCGGCGAGGGAGTTCACCGCCAGGCGTTTCATCAGGCTGGCGCGGCACACCTCGACGGTGCGCACCGAAATGCAGAGATCCTGCGCTATCTGCTGGTTCTTGTGGCCCCGGGCGATGAGCTGCAACAACTGGCGTTCGCGCGGGGTGAGGCGCTCAAAGGCTGCCAGCTGGGCGAGGCGGGTGGCCGCCGCCTGCGTCGCCTGCTCGGCCCGCTCGATGGCGGCGAGCAGGGGGACCAGCTGCACCGGCTTTTGCAAGAAATCCACCGCCCCCAGCTTGAGGGACTCCACCGCCAGGGGCACCTCCCCGTGGCCGGTGAGAAAGAGGATGGCGATGGGGCTCTGGGCCGCCTTCAGCCGCTGCTGCACCTCGGGGCCCGACAGCTCCGGCATGCGGCAGTCGAGGATGAGGCAGGCGGGCTGGTGCAGATCGACCTCTGCCAGAAAGCGCTCGCCATCGGAAAAGCTGAACAGCTGCCGCTCGTCGCAACTCTCCAGCATGAATCGCAGGGAGTCGAGCACGGCCTCGTCATCGTCGACCAGATAGAGCGGGGGGCGGGCAGGGATCGGCATCTCAGTTCCTCGGCATGTCGGTGGATGAAGGGAGGGTTTCGGGGGGCGGCACGGGCAGAATGACCCGGGCCAGGCAGCCGTGGGGGCTCAGGTTCTCCAGGCTGAACTGGCCGCGATGGCTCTCGACCACCTCCCGGCAGATGGCCAGCCCCAGCCCCATGCCATCGGGCTTGTCGCTGTAAAACGCCTGCTGCAGTTCGGTCGCGGGGACCTTCAGGCCGGCGCCGTTGTCGCGGATCTCCAGCAGCAGGCTCTGCGACTCGAAGGCGATCAGCAGCTCGACCCGGGCAGGCTCCTGTGCCGCTGCTTGCGCAGGGGGGTGAGCAGGAGAGTGAACAGCGGCGCGCACCCTCTTCGCCGCACTCTCGGCGCCATTCTTGATGAGGTTGACCAGCAACTGCTCCATCCCGGTGCCGTCCAGAGGGAGTTGGCGTGGCTGGCCCCGCCAGTGCAGGGTGAAGGCGACGTCGAGGGGCGCCAGCATCTGCTCCAGCAGGGGGCACAGCTCCGCCACCAGGGTGGGCAGGTCGCAAGGCGCGAAGCGGGGAGGGCGCTTTTGCAGCCTGGCTCTGAGCCGGTTGACGGTCTGGGTGATGCGCTGGACCTGGAGCCCTATCTGCTCCAGGGCCTGACGCAGGGAGGCATGGGCGGCAGACTGGGCCGGATCCTGTGCCAATTTGTCCAGTCGCAACAAGGCTCCCTGGCTGTAGTTGGCGATGGCGCTGAGGGGCTGATTGATCTCGTGGGCCACGTTGGCGCCCAGCTCTCCCAGTTCGGCGAGCCGTCTGGCCTGTGCCAGCTGGCGTCCCTTCTGCTCGAGCTGGTGGCGGGCTTTGAGCAGCCGGCGCTGGCTGCGGTTGAACAGGTATTGCAGCAGCAGGTGGTGGCCCCCCAGCAGCAGTACCAGCACCAAAGCACCCCAGCCCCACTGCTGATGCTGGCGCAGCCAGTGCCAGGCCGCCTGCCACCAGGGGCCCTGCAGCGGGTGGCGATCCAGTGCCTTGAGCAGGCGGTCGATGGCGAGCTCGCTGGTGGGCACGGTCCAGCCCGCCGAATCGGCAGCGATGGCCGCCTCGCTATCTGCGGGCAGGTCGAACAGCGCACGGGTCACCGCCAGCGCCAGCGCGGGGGAGGCCCGCTCAGTCTTGGCGAAGGACCAGTTGGGGTAGAGCCGGGTCGAGCTCTGGCAACCAAAGCCGGTCGGCGCCTGATCATCCAGCACCCGATATGCCCCCCTGGCGACCTTGCCCTCCCGCTCCATGCGCTCCAGCTGGCACACCGGCACGATGGCGGCGGCCACCTCACCTGTTGCCAGCCGCTCGATGAGTCGGTCCAGCGGAAAGCCGGTGAACTGCACGGTGGAGAAGAAGCGCTCCAGCCTGACCCCCTGTTCGCCCGCCTCGAAGCGATAGGCGAGGTAGCCGCCGAAAGCATTGTCCGAGACGGCGGCGACCGCTTGCCCCTCGAGATCACGCCAGTGTCGGTAGGGGGCCTGGGCAGGCACCACCAGGGCGGCGCCGATGGCGAGGTTGTCTCCCCCGGCCGGGCTCTTGAGGGTGGCGAGCCAGGCCAGCGGATACTGGCGCGCCAGGCTCACCGACTGGCCCGGGTTGGTGATGACGAAATCGAGGTGCTCGCGGGCGACGGCCTCGGCCAGTTCATCGAGCCCCAGCGGATGCAGCACGAAGCGATGGGCGGGCACGCGCTGCGCCAGCCAGCGCAACAGCGGTTGCCACTGGGCTCTGGCCAGGGCCGGGCCGCGGGTTGCCAGCACGCCGATGCGTATCGGCTCGGCCATGGTCTGCACCGGCGTGGCCTGGGATGGTGCGGATTCCTGTCGGGCCGGCGCTGGTGAAGAGGGGGGCGAGGCGGCCAGCACCCGCAGCGGCAGGGCTGACAGGGCGAGCCAGAGCAGCAGGCTGAGCAGGGGCAAGGGAACTGGGGCGTGCAGGGGGCTCTCCTCTCGGTGCAAAGGGGGCAGTCTATCACCGGGATGTGCGCTTGCATGCGAACGGGGGCCGGGAGGGGCGGCAAACGCCGCCTTGGTCACAGTTCAGCAGGGCTGGGACATTTTTTATTGCGCTGGATCAACCCGGCTCCCGGTATGTGGAAAACCACAATAGAGGCGACTTCCTGCGTTGAGGACAATCGGCCCAACCCCTTTCAAGCCAGCTCAGCAGAAGGAAAGACGCCATGGAGCCCAGCAAGCGCCGATTGTTATCCGGGATCGCCGCCCTCACCGCAGGGGCGGCCCTGATCCCCGTCACCCAGGTTCAGGCGCAGTCCGTTCCCGCTCCCCGCAACGGGCGGGCGGCCATCAGCCGGGGGGACGGGCGCAAGCGTTACGGCATGCTGATCGACCTGCGCCGCTGCGTCGGCTGTCAGGCCTGCACCGTGGCCTGCACCATCGAAAATCAGCCCCCTCTCGGCCAGTTTCGCACCACGGTGAGCCAGTACGAGGTGAGTGACGTGGCCGCCCTCGAGGCTCCCGCCTCCCTCTTGATGCTGCCAAGGCTCTGCAACCACTGCGCCGAGCCCGCCTGCCTCGATGTCTGCCCCACCGGCGCCACCTTCCAGCGCGATGACGGCATCGTCGTGGTCAACAACGACTGGTGCGTCGGCTGCGGTTACTGCGTGCAGGCCTGCCCCTACGATGCCCGCTTCATCAACCACGAGACCAACACCGCCGACAAGTGCACCTTCTGCGCCCATCGGCTGGAGGCGGGGCTCTTGCCCGCCTGCGTGGAGAGCTGTGTCGGCGAGGCGCGCATCATAGGCGATTTGAACGACCCCAAGAGCCGGATCAGCCGCTTGCTGCGCGAACACGAGTCGGCCCTCAAGGTGCTCAAGCCGGAGGCCCATACCCAGCCGCGGGTCTTTTATCTCGGCATGGACGAGGCCTTCGTCAGCAAGGTCGACGGCAACCCGGCCCTGCGCACCCTGCTCACCGACGATGGCAAGGAGATAGCCCATGGTCATTAACGAACTGCTGGCCCCGGCTCAACCCATCACCTGGCTGCCCTGGGCGGTGCAATATTTCTTCCTCATCGGCCTCGCCTACGGGGCCCTCTGGCTCGGCGCGTTTGAGCTGTGGCGCAAGTCGCCGGACCCGCGGCTGCAGACCCTGGCGGCGGTGCTGATGGTGGCGGCCGGTCTGGTGGCTCCCATCGCCCTGACCGCGGATCTGCACCAGCCGGCCCGGGCCTGGCACTTCTATGCCCAGACGCGCTTTGGCTCCGTCATGTGGTATGGCGCGTATCTGCTGCCGCTGTTCAGCCTGCTCTCCATGCTGCTCGGCTGGCTGCTGCTAAGGCCAGCCCTGGCCCGGCGTGGCGCAGAAGGGGACAAGATCGCCCGCCTTGCCCGGCTGCTCTGTCTGGGAAACTGGTCGGGGCACGTTTGGCTGCGGCCCCTCTCCCTGCTGGCAGCCCTGAGCGGGCTCAGCATCGCCCTCTACACCGGGCTCGAAACCATGGCGGTGGCGGCGCGCCCGCTCTGGCATACCCCCTGGTTGCCCTGGCTGCTGACCCTGAGCGCCGTGCTGGGGGCCCAGAGTGCCCTGCTGCTGCTCAACCGCTTGTTGGCGGGCTGGCATGCCCAGACCGAGTCGACCCTGCTGCGCCAGAGCGGCTGGACCTTGAGCCTGCTGGCGCTCTCCCTGCTGGGCTGGGCCCTGTTTGGTGGCGCCTCGGCGGCAGAGGCCGCAGCCCTCTATCGGCTCGACCCGAGCTGGCGGCTGGCGGCCCACTGGCTGTTGCTGACCCTGGGGCTGGCCAGCCTGCTGATGCTGCTGCGGCCAAGGCTCTCTGCCCGCCTGGCACTCTGGGGGTTGGCGCTGCTGGGGCTGCACCTGGTGTGGGGCCTGCGCTGGCTGGTGCTGATCCAGGGGCAGCTCGCACCCAAGTACGGGGCTGGCGTCTACCTCTATGAAATCGCCTGGGGCCCGGCCGGTGTGCTCGGCATTCTCGGCACCTTCGGTCTGTTGCTGGCCCTGCTGGTGGCCCTCTCGGAGCTGGTGCGCCCCTCTGTTTCCTCTGCCATCAAGGCATCCACAACTTTTGCACGCGAGGCACTCTGATGGATCACAGCAAACGCAAGTTTCTCAAGGGCGCCGCCATCGCCGGTGGCACGGGCTTGTTCGTCGCCGGTTACAGCGACACCCTCAAGCAGGTGGCGACTGGCCTTGCCACCGGCAGCTCGGGCAAGCCGACCCGGGATCCCATCCATGGCAACTCGCTGGCCGTGGAGTACCGGGTTGACGAGCGGGGGGAGTTGCACCCCAACCCGGCCCAGCGGGTTGCCAACACCATGTGCCTCGGCTGCTGGACCCTGTGCGGAGTGCGGGCCCGCATCGACAACGAGCGCGACCAGATAGTGCGGATCCTGGGCAACCCCTATCATCCCCTCTCCGCCCGCCACCACATTGACTTCAAGACCCCGGTCAAGCAGGCGCTGCTCGCCACCAGCGGCTACCAGGAAGGGGGGCTGGACGGGCGCTCCACCGCCTGCGCCCGGGGCAACGCCATGCTCGAGCAACTCGACAGCCCGCAGCGAGTCACCCGCTGTCTCAAGCGGGTGGGGCCCCGTGGCAGTGGCCGCTGGCAGAGCATCCCTTTTGAGCAGCTGGTGGCCGAGGTGGTGGAGGGGGGCGATCTGTTTGGCGAGGGTCAGGTTGAGGGGCTGCGGGCCATTCGCAACCTCGCCGAGCCGCTCGACCCGGCCAACCCGGAATACGGCCCCAGGGCCAACCAGCTGCTGGTGAGCAACGCCTCGGACGAGGGGCGGGATCACTTCATCAAGCGCTTCACCTTCAACAGCTTCGGCACCCGCAACTTCGCCAACCACGGCGCTTATTGCGGCCTGTCGTTCCGGGTCGGGGCCGGCGCCCTGCTGGACGATCTGGAGAAGAACGCCCACCTCAAGCCGGACTGGGACGAGAGCGACTTCCTGGTGTTCATGGGCACCTCGCCCCAGCAATCGGGCAATCCCTTCAAGCGTCAGTCCCGTCAGCTGGCGGCGAACCGGGCGCGGCAGGGCAAGCCGTTCTCCTACGTGGTGGTGGCCCCCAGCCTGCCCAACACGGTGAACATGCCGTCCGCCCCTGCCAACCGCTGGCTGCCCATCCGCCCTGCCACCGACTCGGCGCTGGCCATGGCCATGTTGCGCTGGATCATCGACAACCAACGCTACGCCGAACCCTTCCTGACTGCACCCCATGCTGCCGCCGCCGAGCGGGCCGGCTATCGCGGTTTTTGCAACGCCAGCCATCTGGTTGTCTGCGACGAGGGGCATCCGCGCTTCGGCCAGATGCTGCGGGCCAGCGATCTCGGCTTGCCCTTTGAGGGGGAAGCCTATGGAGAGGGAGACGCCATGCTGGTAGAGGAGGCGAACAGCGGCGAGCCGAGACCCGCTGGCCAGTGTGAGCGGGCCAACCTCTGGGTGGATCGCCCCATTCAGGGCCCCAAGGGGGAGTTCATGGTCAAGAGCAGCTTCCAGCTGCTGGCCGAGGCGTGCCGGGAGCACTCCCTCGCGCAATACAGCGCAGAGTGCGCCGTGCCGGTGAGCGATATCGAGGCGCTGGCGCGGGAGTTCACCAGCCACGGCACCCGCGCGGCAGTGGTCTCCCATGGCGGTACCATGAGCGCCAATGGCTTCTACTCGGCCTGGGCCATCATGATGCTCAACGTCATGATTGGGAACTTGAACGCCCGGGGCGGCGCCGTGGCGAGCGGCGGCAAGTTCGATCCCTTCGGGGCGGGGCCGCGCTACGATCTGGCGAGCTTCCCCGGCATGGTCAAACCCGCCGGCGTCTTCCTGTCGCGCTCCAAGTTCCCCTACGAGAAGACCTCTGAGTATCGGCGCAAGCGCGAGGCGGGCCAGAACCCCTATCCGGCGCAAGAGCCCTGGTTCCCGATCTCGGGCCCATTGCTCGGCGAACACCTGACCGCGGCGGTGAACGGTTACCCCTACCGGCTCAAGGCCTGGATCAATCACATGGGCAACCCCCTCTACGGCCAGGCCGGGCTCAGCAAGGCCATCGGTGAGCAGCTCAAAGACCCTGCCGTGCTGCCCCTTGTTGTCAGCATCGACAGCTTCATCAACGAGTCGTCGACGCTGTCGGACTACCTAGTGCCGGACACCCTCACCTACGAGTCCTGGGGCTGGGCCACCGCCTGGCACGGGGTGATGACCAAGGTCTCCACCGGCCGCTGGCCCATCGTGGAGCCCCGTGTCGCCAAGACCGCCGAGGGAGATCCTGTCTGCATGGAGTCCTTCTTTATCGCGGTGGCCAAACGGCTGGGGCTGCCGGGCTTTGGCGAGGGGGCGCTCAAAGGGGCGGACGGCAAGCTGCACGGCTTGAACCGGGCGGCGGACTTCTCCCTCTACGGCGCGGCCAACGTCGCCTATCTCGGCGAGCCGGTGCCTCCTATCGGGCCTGAGGATCTTGCCTGGTCCGGGGTGGAACGGATCCTGCCGGTGTTGAATGCCACTCTGAGCGCGGAGGAGGCGGGCCGCGCCGCCTATCTCTTCGCCCGCGGCGGGCGCTTTGAGCCAGCGGCCAAGGGGCGCGATGACGCGGGTCAGCCGAGCAAGCGCTGGCCCAAGCCGCTGATGGTGTGGAACCCCGAGGTGGGCAGCCGCCGTCACAGCCAGAGCGGGCAGTTCCTGAGTGGCACACCGCGCTTCTTCCGCCCCCAGCTGGCGGACGGCACGCCGCTCAGGGAGGCGTTCAAGCCGGCCCAGTGGCCGCTGCTGCTCACCAGCTACAAGTCCCACACCATGAGCTCCATGAGCATCGGCTCGGATCGCCTGCGCCAGGTGAACCCCAGCAACCGGGTGCGGCTCAATGAACAGACGGCGGCGCAGCTGGGCATCGAGAGCGGGGACAGGGTGCGGGTCAGTACCCCGGATGGCAGCGTGATCGGGGTGGCCGAGTGCGTGGCCGGGGTGCAGGCCGATGCCATCGCCATCGAGCACGGCTTCGGCCACAAGGAGCTGGGGGCGCGGGAACATTGGATCGACGGCCAGAAAGTGGTCGCCAATCCGCTGCGCGGAGCCGGGGTCAATCTCAACGATCTGGCGGTGCTGGATCCCAGCCGCCATGGCCGCTACCCCCTGGTGGACTGGGCCATCGGCTCGTCGGCCCGTCAGGGGCTGCCGGCCCGGGTGGAGAAGCTGGTATGACAAACCAATGAAAACGGGGCCTGCGGGCCCCGTTGCTTGTCTGCTCTGCGTCACTGTCACAGTTTGAAGTCGACCCACACCAGGCGGTGATCCGAGCTGACGCCCTTGGCGATACCCAGCTTGGCGTCATACACCAGGTGGTAGCCAGGTTCGAAGCTGGCCGGCCAGAACACGCCGGAGGCGACCGCGTTCAGGTTGGCGGAGGGCAGCACGTGGTCAAGCTGCAGGCCGCTGCTGCTGGTGATGCGCTCCGGGGTGGGGCGGTTGTTGTTGCGCTTGCACTGATCCGGCTGGCTGGCGAGGCACTCGGGGCCACCTTGGCTGACCGGGATCAGGGCGCCGTTGGTGACGGCCTGGTTGACCAGCACATGGTTGTGCAGATCCTGAATGGCGGTGAGATCCCCATCGCCAATCTGGGGATCGGCGTTGAGATCGCCGGCGATGACGAACTTGGCGCCCGCGGGCAGGCCACCGGCCTTGCCGGCGTCATCCACCATGTAGCTGGCGGTCTCCACGTAATCCTGCCAGAAGGCGACTTCGGCCCGGTTGTGCTTGACGTTGTGGCGCGCCGCGTTGCCGAAGATGGGCGGGGTCGGGTGGGAGATGAGGAAGTGGATCACCTCCTCCTTGTTGCCGCGCTTGATGCGCACCGGTACGTCGGCGTGGTTCTTGGACGAGAGCGGGAAGGCCTGCCAGGCGGCATCGTCATACCAGGCATCGCCGCACTGGCGGCCGGCCGGGATCGGCGCCTTGGCATTGTTGCAGTCGTCGATGACGGGGTTCGTTTCGCCCGGCATGTCCTTCCACTTGAATGTCTGGAAGGTGCGGATCTGCTTGGTATCGATGGGGTACTGGGACATCACGGCGAAGGCGTACTGGCCGTGGTAGTTGCCAAAGCCCCAGGCGTCGTCCGGCCCATTGTTGATCTTGCCGTCCAGGTTGAGGTCATGGCCGCTCATCAGGCCGGTGTTGGTGGCGAAGTTCTGCAGCACCGGGTAGCTGATGGCCTTCACCTCGTCGTGCTGGGCGTGGGCCAGGTAGTTGTCGTTGAAGGCGTTGAGGTCCGTGGTGTCGGCGCCCTTGCCGTCATTGTCGAATTCGCTCAGCAGCAACACGTCTGGCCGGGTGCGCTGGATGATTTCGGCGATGTTGCGGATCTGCTGCACGTCGAGGGCCTTGGTCTTCTCGGCGCCGCTCAAGGTGCCGTCGGCGAGGCGGGCCAGCAGGGCATCCTGCTCGGTGCGGGTCAGGGCGAGCTCTTCCCCCAGCATGCCGGGTGCAGTGCGATCGAAGGCGAGATTGAAGGTGGCAAAGCGAACCATGGCGGGCCTCGGCGTCAGTGTGGCCGGGACAGCCTGCCATCTTTGGCAGGAAAATGGCAGCACCCTGCCGAATTTCATGGGAAAGGTGCCCGGGTTTCCCCCGTGACACGCAAGCGCTCGGCTCAGGCCCAGCGGGAGAGAGGGGAGGGAATGGCGTAGGCGTAGCCCTGCTGGTAGTCGCAGCCCAGCCGGTTCGCCACCTCGATATGGGCCTGGGTCTCCACTCCCTCGCACACCACGGCCATGCCGAGTCGTTGCAGGTATTTCACCAGCCCCGTCAGCATGTTGAGGGCATGGGTGCTGCGTACAGCCTGGAGCAGCAGGGAACGATCCAGCTTCACGATCTCGTAGGGGAGCATCATCAGGCGCTGGAAGTTGCATGCCAGGGAGCCGAAGTCGTCACAGGCGATGTGGGCGCCATGGGCTCGCAATACCTCGATCATCTCCCTGTGCTGGTGCTTGATCCTGACGTGTTCCAGCACCTCGAACCAGATGGCGATCCCCAGCTTGCGGGCCTGGAGCAGCACCAGCAACAGCAGATTGCGGTAGGTGGGGCTGGAGAGCGCCGGATTGAGGTTGATGGAGAGTGCATAGGGGCCTTTTTGGGCGAGCACGGGCAGATCGCGCATGATGGCCCTGAGCATGACGATATCCAGGTGCAGAGCATCATCCTCGCCGAGGGCGGCAAAATCGATGCTCTGATAACCCTGGTTGCCGGCATCCCAGCGCCTGGCCAGCACCTCATACCCCTTGACCTGACGATCCTGGCCGATGATGGGCTGATAAAAGGGGATGACGATATCCGCCATGCTGACCATGGCACTCACGGGATACTCTTCTTTGAACGCAAACATGGCTCTCACCTGACGGGAACATGGCTGCGCATCATACAGGGAGGGTCTAAAGGGAGGCTGTAGGAAGAGTCTGATAATGGGCGTGGGCAGAAAGGAGGGGGTCAGGGAAGGGCATGGCCCTGTGCAGGTGCGGCGCCAGCCAGGGGGGCTGCGTGCATGGCCTGGGCAAGCCAGGACCAGTCGAGCATGGGGGAGCCCGCCTTGAAGCGCTGATAGGCGCATCCCTGACGGATGGTCAGGAAGAGGGTGCTCGGCAGGCCGAGGCGGTTGAGGTAGCGCACCATCACGTCTCCCTGGTAATCCCGCAGCCGCAGTTGCAGCTCGGGCAGTGTCAGCCCGTGCTCGCGACCCGTTTCATCCCAGATTTCAAACATCTGTGTGCACTCCTTGCGACATGAGGCTCCACTGTTTCTAAAAAGTGCGGGGAGGGCAATTGTCAGATCTGACAGCGCCATATGGATTCTATCCAGAAAAGCGAAAACCCGGCGCGAGGCCGGGTTGTCTGAAGGATGGTGGAGGGAGAAGGATTCGAACCTTCGAAGGCAGAGCCGTCAGATTTACAGTCTGATCCCTTTGGCCGCTCGGGAACCCCTCCACAGGGGCATTGCATATTGTGTTCAGGAAGATGGTGGAGGGAGAAGGATTCGAACCTTCGAAGGCAGAGCCGTCAGATTTACAGTCTGATCCCTTTGGCCGCTCGGGAACCCCTCC
>NZ_JBFWLQ010000001.1:154452-830616 GCF_050252055.1 Aeromonas sp.
ATGGTGGAGGGAGAAGGATTCGAACCTTCGAAGGCAGAGCCGTCAGATTTACAGTCTGATCCCTTTGGCCGCTCGGGAACCCCTCCCCAAGTGCGAGGCCGCATACTACCAGATCCGGCAAGGTTGTGAACCCCTTGGCCGCATTCTGACGACAAAAAAGTGTCAAGTGGTCATTTTTTGATATGTTTCGCTCAAAATTCACACTTTTCAATGACTTTTATGTCGCTGCCGAAACGGCGAGGGGGCGTAGGGGGGCTGGCAGCCAGGAGCCTCGGGCTCCTGGCGGATCATGGGGAGCGGGCGCTCGCTCAGGCGTCGGCGGGGCGGGCCTGCTGGCAACCCTGCACCGCATGGGCGATGAGTTCGAGGGCGCTCTGCTCGCAGGGGGGCAGCACCTCGTCGCAACTCGCGATCGGGGTGACGCGATCTCCCCATTTGATGAGGGCGGCGCCCCAGGTCAGCCCGGCCCCGAAGGCGGCGGTCAGCAGGTAGCTGTTCGGCTTGACCCGACCCTGCTCCAGCGCCTCGCACAGGGCGATGGGCACGGTGGCGGCGGAGGTGTTGCCGTACTGCTCTATGTTGACCATCACCTTCTCCATGGGGGCGTTCATCCGCTTGGCCAGGGTCTCGATGATGCGCACGTTCGCCTGGTGCGGCACGATGAGGTCGATCTGCTCGGGGGCGATGCCGGCCTGGGCCAGTACGGTGCCGGTGGCTTCGCCCATGCCGCGCACGGCGCGCTTGAAGATCTCCTGCCCCTCGAAGTTGAAGGTGAAGAGGCCGTCAATGTCGGCGAAACGCACCCGATCCGTACCGAAGTTCGGCACGTGCAGTATCTCCCGCGCTTCGCTGTCACAACCGAGCTTGCTGGCAATCAGGCCGCTTTCCTGCTCGTTCGCCTCGATGATGACGGCGCCTGCGCCATCCCCGAACAGCACGGCGGTGTCGCGCTTGGCCCAGTCCAGCAACTGGGTCAGCCGCTCGGCACCGATCACCAGCACCTTTTGCATCATGCCGGTCTGCACCAGGGAGGTGGCGACCGAGAGGGCATAGACGAAGCCGGTGCAGGCGGCGTTGAGGTCGAACACCGCCGCCTTGTGGGCGCCGAGGGCCTGCTGCACGGCGGAGGCGCCATTGGGGACCAGCGTGCCCGGTGTGGCGGTCGCCAGGATGATGCCATCGAGGGCGGCGGCGTCCAGACCTGCGCACGCCAGGGCGCGACGGGCGGCCAGGGTGGCGAGCGCCTGGGTGCTGACATGGGAGACCCGGCGGGCCTTGATGCCGGTGCGCGGGTAGATCCACTCGTCCGAGGTATCCATGATGGTGCCGAGGTCATCGTTGGTCAGCGAGGCGGGGGGCAGGCATTTTCCCCACCCGGTGATAGTGGCGTATGTCATCTTGTCGTCGCTTGTCGTGATGGCCGCCCTGGGGCGGAAAGTGGCGAAATTATGCCGCACGGGGCGTTCACTGTCATCCTGCGGTCCCCCCAGTGTAAGGGGAGTGGCGGGAGCAAGACCGTGATTTTGCTTAAATTTCCGCTTCTCCTTGCCGTAAGATGAAGGCCCGATCCCGGCGACCCCTTCCCGAGGTGACTCCTGTGCACAAAGCGAATCTCAATCTCTTGCCCACCCTCAAGGTGCTGCTGGAGACCCGCAACATCAGCCGGGCGGCGGAGCTGCTGAACCTGAGCCAGCCCTCCATCAGCAAGCAGCTCGGCCAGCTTCGCAGCGAGTTTGGCGACGAGCTGCTGGTGCGGGAAGGGCAGCGCTGGCTGCTGACCCCGCGGGCCGAGGCCCTGGCGGCCCAGCTTGCCGATTCCCTCGGTGCCCTGGAGCGGCTCTACGAGGCGCCGGAATTTGCCCCCGAGCGCTGCGAGCGGGTGTTTCGGCTCGCCTCCTCCGACTACGTGGCCCAGCACATCCTGCCGGATATCTGTGCGGCCCTGGCGAGGGCCGCCCCCCGGGCGGCGCTGGAGTACAGCCTGTGGGACAAGCGCCAGTTGCCCCAGCTCTGGCAATCGGAGCTGGACATGGTCTCCACCATCACGGAGCTGGTGCCGGACCAGATCCGCGGCCTGCATCAGGGGGAGGACAGGCTGGTGGTGCTGATGGGGCGCCATCACCCGCTCTCTGGCATGGCGCTCAGCCTGGAGGATTACCTCGCCTGGCCCCACCTGCAGGTGAGCGGGGGCGGGGACAAGGACAGCCCGGTGGAGCAGGTGCTGGCCCCCCGCGGGCTCTCCCGCCGCTGGTTTGCCCGGGTGCCCTTCTTCCAGGCGGCGGTGGAGGTGCTGCTGCGCACAGACTGTCTGATGACCACCCCGGCCCATATCGCCTGGCAGCTCTCCCGGGAACATGCCCTGAGTTTTTGCGATCTCCCCTTCGCCACCCGGGTCCAGCAGTATCATCTGCTGTGGCACCAGCGCCACCACCTGGATCCGGCTCACCGCTGGTTTCGCGAGCTGGCCTATCCCTTCCTGCGGGATCACCTGCAATTCACCCTGGGGGAGAGTCGCAAGCAGTTGGCCCGAGGGCCGCAGGTGAGCCGCTGATGGCAGCGGGTTGTGCCACTCTATAGCCACTGGCTATGGACTCTATTCATAACTTTCACTTCTGGCATAGCGAGCCACCCCCTACCCTGATCCAGGGTGACAACAATCGACACGAAGGAAGAGAAGGTATGGAGCTGACGAGTTGGCTGGCGCTGGCCGCCATTTGCGTGATGGGGGCCATCAGCCCGGGGCCGAGCCTGGCACTGATCATCCGCAATACGGTGCAGGGAGGGCAGGGCCACGGGGTTGCCACGGCGCTGGGACACGGCCTGGGAGTTGGCATCTATGCGCTGATCACGGCCCTCGGCCTCGCCATCCTGATCACCCAGACCCCCTTGCTGTTCGATCTCATCCGCTACGGCGGCGCGGCGTTTCTCGCCTGGCTCGGGATCAAGGCGTTGCTGGCCAGGCCCGCAGGGGGGGAGGCAGGCAAGGAGGAGGGGCACCCGCCACGGGGACGTCAAGGGGCGTTCGAGGGCTTTATGGTGGCCTTCTTGAACCCCCAGCTCGCCATCTTCTTTATCGCCCTGTTCAGCCAGTTCGTGCACGCCGACACCGGCTGGCGTGAGGGGGGCATCATGATGCTGACCGCAGGCGGCATCGATGCGCTCTGGTATGTGCTGGTGGCCCTGGTGCTCTCTCGCGGGCCCGTACTCGCCTGGCTCAAGGCCAAATCCACCGTGATCGACAAGGTGAGCGGCCTGGTGCTGCTGGGGCTGGCCCTCAAGGTCGTGATCTAGCTCCGCGTCGGGTGCCTGCGTAGTCGGCACTCTCTCAGGGCCGGGGGATGAGGGCCCGCCAGATGTCCTTGTACGGGGGCCAATCCTGCATTCTGCGGTGATCTTAAGCGGGATCAAGGCGGGGGGCGGGGAGTCTGGCTAGAGTGGCGGCCATTTGCAGCCCTTCGAACCGGACGTTATGCGCGATCAGAACCATCACAACCGCCTGGAGTTGCTGGCCCCGGCCAAGAACCTCGCCTATGGCATCGAGGCCATCAACCATGGCGCCGATGCCGTCTACATGGGCGGCCCCGCCTTCGGTGCCCGCAGCGCGGCGGGCAACAGCCTCGAGGACGTTGAGGCGCTGGCGCGCCATGCCCACCGCTTCGGCGCCCAGGTCTTCGTCGCCTTCAATACCCTGCTGCACGACCACGAGCTGGAGCAGGCCCGGCGCCTGACCCATCAGATCTACGAGGCAGGGGCCGATGCGCTGATCGTGCAGGACATGGGGCTGCTGGCGCTCGATTTGCCCCCCATCGCGCTGCACGCCAGCACCCAGACCGACAACCGCACCCCGGAAAAGGTAAAGTTTCTGCAGGACGTGGGCTTCTCCCAGGTGGTGCTGGCCCGCGAGCTATCCCTTGCGCAGATCCGCGAGATAAGCGCCGCCACGAGCGTGCAGCTGGAGTTCTTCATCCACGGTGCCCTGTGCGTCTCCTACAGCGGCCAGTGCAACATCAGCCACGCCCGCACCGGGCGCAGCGCGAACCGCGGCGAGTGCGCCCAGCTCTGTCGACTGCCCTGTTCCCTGCAAACGCCGGCGGGGGAGGTGCTGGTGGAAAACAGCCACCTGCTCTCCTTGAAAGACATGGATCAGACCGACAACCTGGAGGCGCTGATCGCCGCAGGGATCCGCTCCTTCAAGATTGAAGGGCGCCTCAAGGGGCTCGACTACGTCAAGAACGTCACCGCCTGGTATCGCCAGAAGCTGGACACCATCCTGGAGCGCCGCCCCGATCTGGTGGCCGCTTCCGCCGGTCGTTGCAGCTACACCTTTACGCCGGATCCCAAGAAGAGTTTCAACCGGGGCAGCACCGACTACTTCCTCCATGGCCGACAGCCAGGCATCGATTCGCCGCGCAGCCCGAAATACGTCGGGGAGCCGCTCGGGCGCGTCACCAGCGTGACCCGCGATGGCATCGAGATCGACGGCCAGGCCGTTGCCCTCAACAACGGCGATGGCCTCGGCTTCTTCAAGCCGGGGGGCGAGCTGGTGGGGATGCGCCTCAATAAAGTGGAAGAGAAGGCACAGAGCAAGCGGTTACTCCTGTCGGAACCCATGCCCGGTCTCAAGGTGGGCACCGAGATCTTTCGCAACCACGATCAGGCCTTCAGCAAGCAGCTCGAAAAGGGGAGCGCGGATCGCCGCATCCGGGTCGATATGCGGCTATCGGAGTGCGACGAGGGACTGCGGTTCGAACTTGTGGACGAGCAGGGCATTGGTGCCGCCGTCACGCTCCCCTGCGACCAGCCGTCGGCCGACAACCCGGAACGGGCGCTGCAACAGGCCAGGGATCAGCTCGGCAAACTCGGCAACACCCTGTTTGTGGCTCGCCAGATTGAGTTGGCATTCACTCGCCCGCTGTTTATTGCGGCTTCACAGCTTAACGGATTGCGCCGGGACGGCATTGCCGCCCTGGAGGCGGCCCGTCTGGCTGCCTACCGGCGACCCGAGCGGCGCATTCCCCTGCGAGGCGCCGTTTATCCCCAGCATCGGCTCTCCTACCTCGGCAACGTGCTGAACAGCGCGGCGGAGCAGTTCTTTCGCGAACACGGGGTGGGGAGCATCGCCCCCGCGTATGAGGCAAACAAGGAGGAGCGGGAAGTGGTGCTGATGACAACGAAGCACTGCATCCGCTACAGCCAGCAGCTCTGCCCCAAGGAGGTGCCCGGTCTCAAGGCCGAGCCCCTGGAGCTCAAGATGGGCAAGGAGAGTTTCCGCCTGCGCTTTGACTGCCACCGCTGCGAGATGCAGGTGATGGGCAGCCTGAAGAGGGGATGATTACCCGTGTGGGCATGGGGCTGGAGCGGATTTGATGGCAGTATGGGGCGCGGCCTAGTCACGGATATCCCGTGATGAGGCGCCTTCCCCCAGCCTTCTTCTGACAAAGGATCCGTCATGAACATCAATGCACTGCCGTTTTGCACCACGAACTGGGCCGAAGTCCCGCCGACCGAACACAAGGGAGAGCGCGGCGTCGCCCGCTGGCACACCCGGCAGTTCGGGGATCTGCGGGTGCGAATGGTGGAGTACTCCCCCGGGTATCTGGCGGATCACTGGTGCAGCAAGGGCCATGTGCTGCTCTGCCTCGAAGGGGAGCTGCACACCGAGTTGCAGGATGGTCGCGTCTTCACCCTGACGCCGGGCATGAGCTACCAGGTGGCGGACAACGCCGAACCCCATCGCTCCTATACCGAACTGGGCGCTCGCCTCTTTATCGTCGACTGAGCCGCTCTCTTTCCCGCTTCCCCTTGTACATCAGGAACTTGCCATGCTTGAACTCAGACCCAACTGCGAGTGCTGTGACCGGGATCTGCCCGCCGACACGGCGACGGCCTACATCTGCTCCTTCGAGTGCACCTTCTGCGCCGAGTGCAATGATCAGTATCTGCACCTGACCTGCCCCAACTGTGGCGGCGAGCTGGTCAGGCGCCCGCGCCGCCCGGCGGCCAAGCTGGTGAACAACCCCGCCTCCCTCCAGCGCGTCTTCAATCCGGCTCTGAAAGCGGCGCTGGGCAAGGGGGGCTAGGGCCCTCCCTTCATGGGAAGGGCTGGCAACTGGCTCGCCCCTGTGGCTCTTGACCTTCTCCCGGCGGCAGCCCCTATCAAGGGGGCTCACACCAAAGGAGCAAAAGATGACGGAGCGATTCGAAGGAGAAGGGGCGAAGGCCTATGACAGCCGCATCCCCCTGCTGGTGCCAGGCTACGAGCTGCTGCACCAGCTTTGTGCCTCCCGGCTGATGGCCGCGCTGGGCCAGCAGGCCCGGGTGCTGCTGGTGGGGGTGGGCACGGGCAGCGAGTTGCTGCTGCTTGGCCGTCTCTGCCCCCGCTGGACCTTTGTGGCCCAGGATATCTCGGCGGACATGCTGGCCCAGGCTAGGATGCGGGCCGAGCAGGCGGGCATGGGGGAGAGGGTGTGCTGGCACCTGGGCGCATTGCCTGTGGTGAATAAGCCTTGCGATGGTGCACTCTGTCTGCTGGTGCTGCATTTTCTGGCGCAAGATGCCAAAGCCGCGCTATTGGGTGATATTTATCGCCAGCTCAATCCTGGCGCTCCCCTGCTGCTGGCGGATCTGATGGCGCCAACGGACCCGCTTGAGCGCAAGGCGATGGGGTGGCAAGCCGCCCTCGCCGGTCTGCCGCTTCCTGCCTGCGAGCAGATGGTGCGCCGCCTCGGAGAGGACTTCACCTCCCTGGACGAGGGACAGACCCGCCGCCTCTTGCAAGGGGCCGGTTTCGCGGCGGCGCACCGCTTCTTTCAGGCGCTGGGGTTTCACGGCTGGCTGGCGCAGCGGCAGTGAGCCCTGGCCGGGCTGCGCCGGATCAACGAGAGGCCCTCTCCAGCGTCAGCAGTGCCTGCTTGATGGGCAGGCCTCCCGCATAGCCGGTGAGGCTGCCATTCTGGCCGATCACCCGGTGGCAGGGGATGATGATGGAGAGCGGATTGCGACCGTTCGCGGCACCCACCGCCCGCACCGCGTTTGGCTTGCCGATGGCGCGGGCGATGTCGCCGTAGCTGCGGGTCTCCCCGTAGGGGATGTCGCACAGCGCCTGCCACACCGCTTGCTGAAACGCCGTGCCCCTGGGGGCGAGCGGCAGGGTGAAGCGCTGCAACCGGCCCGCGAAGTAGTCCCGAAACTCGGCGAGGAAGGGGGCGAGCGCCTCGCCGTCCTGCTGCCAGTCCTGCATGTCGGGCAGCGGCCGCAGTCCGGCCAGGAAGTCCACATGGACCAGGCCGCGTTCGTCGATGGCGACCAGCAGTTCGCCCTGGTCGGTGGGCATCATGTCATAGCGGATCATGGGCTCTTCTCCTCGTCTTGTGTCTGTGTTGGCCGGGTGAGCAGCGCCGGTTGTTCACTCATGGCGTGCCACAGCCAGCTCGCGGCATAGGCGCGCCACGGTTGCCAGGGGGCGCTGCGCGCTGTCACCTCTTTCACCGGCAGCTTGTCACCGCCCCCCAGCGCCTTTTGCAGCACGAGATCCGAGGCGGGGAAGGCATCCGTGTCCAGCCCGCAGCGCAGCCGCCAGTAAGCGACCGTCCAGGGGCCTATGCCCGGCAGCGCGAGCAGTTGTTCGTCGCTTGCCGTGGCGAGGGTGAGTGCGCCGCTTGCGAGCGCCGAAGCAAGCCCTTGCAGGGTGCGGATGCGGCTGCCCGGCATGCCGATGCCGTCGAGATCCAGCTCGCACAGCTGGGTCGGGGTGGGCAGCTGCGCGGTGCCGAACTGCGCCAGGGTGCGCGCCACCAGGCGCCCCATGATGGTGATGGCACCCTTGACCGACACCTGCTGGCCGACGATGGCGCGCAGCATCACCTCGTATTCATCCCACCCCCCCGGCAGCCGCACCCCGGGCCATCGTCCCTGGATGCCGGCGAGCAGCGGATCCTGCCCCAGGTGTTCGCCGATGCGGCCCATGTCGGCGTCGAGATCCCACATGCGGCGCACGCGGTACAGGATGTCCGGCAGCGCACCCGGGGGCAGATCCCGCACCGTGAGTCTGAGCCTTTCCCCCTCGACGGGCTCGATGCGGATGATCCCCTCCTGCTCGCCGACCCGGTGACGGCGTTCGTAACCGTGCTCATCCACCCGCTCCAGCCCCGGAATGGCGCGTAACCGGTAGAACGCGAGCATGGCCTGGACGTCGAACGGCGGGCGATACAGCAGGTGCAGTTGCAGGCTAGATTGCGGCGTCTCCTGCGGCGCGCCCCCTTCCTGCTTGCGCAGGGCGCCCGGTGTCATGCCATACGCCTGCAGCCAGGCGTCGTTGAAGCGGCGAATGCTTGCAAAGCCTGCGGCAAACGCCACGTCCGTGATGGGCAGGCGCGTCTCCGTCAGCAGCCGTTTCGCAAGCAGCAGGCGGCGCGTCTGCTCCACCTGTTTCGGCGAGGCGCCGAGATGTTGCTCGAACTGGCGCCTCAGGGTGCGCTCCGTGATCCCGGCCTGCGTTGCAAGGGAGCCCAGGCTGTGCTCCGCCAGCTCGCCGCGCTCGATGCGCGCCAGCACCTGGGCGACGAGCGGTGGCAGATCGCCGCTCTGGGCCGGTGCGAGCTCGGGGCGACAGCGCAGGCAGGGGCGCAGCCCGTGCTGCTCTGCCGCCGCCGCGAAGCGAAAATAGCGCACATTGTGCTCGTGCGGTGCCCGCGCCGGACACACGGGGCGGCAATAGATGCCGGTGGAGAGCACCCCGGTGAAGAAGCGACCATCGAAACGCGCGTCTCGCGCGAGGCGTGCGGCGTGGCACTGCTCCCGGGTGAGACCCGGGATGATCTCGTCCCGTTGGGATGAATGCGGGGGCGCTGTGGTCATGGCATGGCTCGGGTTGCTGTGGGCATGTCCCAGAGACTAAGCGGGGGCGAGAGGGGTGACTAGCCAAAAACGGACAGGAATAGCAAAAATAGTGCGATCCGAGGAATCCCAGTCCTCCCTTTGTAAGGTTAGGGGGGCAGGACCCCACCCTAACCCTCCCCTTCGTAAGGGGAGGGGACAAACAGCTCCCCTCTGTGAACGGGGGCGGGGTTAGCTCCTCCCCCTTGTGAAGGGGGAGGCTGGGAGGGGGTTCAACCTCGCTTATTTCAGATAGCGCTGTTCGAGGTGTTTGCGCAGCCACTGGGGATTGAGCGCCTCACCGGTCGCGCGGCGAATGAGCTCGTCCGTGCCGTGCAGGCTGCCCTGGGACCAGATATGGCGACCGAGCCAGCCAAAGATCTCCGGCAGGCGGCCGGACTCTACGAGCGTGCCCATGTCGCCGAGCTCACGCTCGAGTGCGAAGCGCAGCTGCGCCGCGTACATGGCGCCGAGCGTGTAGCTCGGGAAGTAGCCAAACGAGCCGTCCGTCCAGTGGATGTCCTGCATGCAGCCGTTCTGGTAATTGCCCTTCGTGGACAAGCCGAGCCACTGTTGCATCTTCGCGTCCCACAGCTCGGGGATGTCCGCGACCTCGATGCGCCCTTCCATCAGGTCCCGCTCCAGCTCGTAGCGCAGGATGACGTGGGCCGGGTAGGTGACCTCGTCCGCATCGACGCGGATAAAGCCGGGCTCGACCCTGTTGTACAGCTTCTCGAGGTTCGCGGGTGCGAGCGCATCCTCTGCCCCGAAGTGCGCGCGAATGCGCGGCGCAATCAGCGTGAGGAACGCGGGGTGATGGCCGAGTTGCATCTCGCAGAACAGGCTCTGGCTCTCGTGAATGCCCATGGAGCGCGCCTCGGCCACCGGCTGGCCGAGCCGTGCGCGCGGCAGGCCCTGCTCGTAGCGTGCGTGGCCCGTCTCGTGGACGATGCCCATCAGGCTGGAGACGAACTCCTGCTCGTTGTAGCGCGTGGTGATGCGCACGTCCGTCGGCACGCCGCCGCAGAACGGGTGGCTGCTCACGTCTAGCCTGCCGTGGGCAAAATCAAAGCCGAGCAGCCCCATCACCTCTTGGCCGAGCGCCTGCTGCGTCGCAACCGGGAACGGGCCTTGCGGGGTGAGGAGGGTGTCGCTCTTCTGCCGCTCGCTCACGGTCTGGATGAGACCGGGCAACCAGCTCGTCAGATCGCCGAAGATCTGATCCAGTCTCGCGCTTGTCATGCCGGGCTCGTACAGCGCCAGCATGGCGTCATAGGGGCGCACCCCGAGCGCGTCGGCGCGCAGGCGAGCCACCTCCCGCGACAAGCGCACCACCTCCTCGAGGTTCGGGGCAAAACCTGCCCAGTCGTTCTCCTTGCGCTGGCGACGCCAGGCGTGCTCGCATTTGCTGCCGGCGAGCGACAGCGCCTCCACCAGCGCCCCCGGCAGCAGGCTTGCATCCTGCCACTGGCGCTTGATCTCCCGCAGGTTCGCACGCTGGTGCTCGTCCAGCGGTTCACTCTCTGCCTTGGCAATCCACTCCCCAAGCTCGGGGGCGGTGCGCTTGCCGTGGATCAGCACGCCGAGCTCCGCCATTGCCTCGGCGCGGGCCTCGTTGCCCCCCTCCGGCATCATGGCGGCCTGATCCCAGCCGCAGATGGCGGAGAGGTGGGAGAGGCGGTGCAGTTGTTGCTGATGTTGTTCGAGTTTCTGGTATGACATGGGATTGTCCTTGTTATCGTCCCTGATGGTATGCACCCCGTACCTGGCATGATCGGGGCCGCCCGATGCTAGCACTGCCATCCACCCTGGTGCCACCCTCAGGCAGTCAGCTGAGGCGCTTCTGGTGCCGTTCGCGGTTTTCCGCCTTCTTGCGCTCGCTCTTGCGCAGCAATACGTAGAGCGCACCGCTGCCGCCGTGGCGGCGCTCGGCGCTGTGCATGGCCATCACCGAAGGCAACTGTGGCAGCCAGGCGCTGACATGGCTCTTGAGCAGGGCACGCGGGGTGCTGCGCTCCCCCTTGCCGTGCAGGATCAGCAGGCAGCGGATATCCCGCACTTCGCATTCGGCAATGAACTGCACCAGGGCGATACGGGCCTCGTTGAGCGTCTTGTGGTGCAGGTCGAGGGAGCCTTGCAGCTCGTATTTGCCAAGGCGCAGCTTCTTGTAGACCCCCTCCTGCACGCCGTCACGCTTGAAGCCGACGATGGCATGGGGGTCCAGCATCTCGACTGCTTCCGTGCCGAGGTGATCCAGGGTGAGTTGTTCGGCGGTGGCGGCTTCCCGGCGCGCGAGTTGCGCCTCGGTGGGCTGGCTGTTGCCCGCAACGGGGGCGATATGGTCGCTGCGAAGGGGCCGCACGTCGGCCACTTCCTGCAGGAACAGTGAGAGTTCGTCGTTATGAGACACGGCAGGCTCCCCGCATGAAAATGAGGGAGCCAGTATAGCGGGCCTTGGTGGGCCTTAGAATGGCAACGCTCGCGGGCCTCGGCCCTGCCGGGGAGGGCGGTCTGAGCGAGCCTGGTTATTGCCCCTCTTTGGGCGGCTCTGCGTGCATCACCTTGTAGATGAAATAGACCGCATAGGCGCTGATGAGCAGGAAGGTGCCGAAAATCACCAGCATGGACATCAGCCCCACGCTGTTGCCGAACATCAGGTTCATCCAGAATTCCATCTCGTTCACTCCTGTCACTGGGCGGTGACAGGCATGATAGATACCTCTTCAGGAGGGAGGGGATGATCTCGATCAACTCCCTCTCTGGTTATTTAATCGGCAGCGAATTCTGTGAGCCGACGCGCATCCGGCGCGTCAGGTCGCCGGACTGGACGCTATTTTGCCTTCTCCAGGGTCGGTTCGGTGAGGGGCGTGATGCGCCAGCCCTGCTGCTCCAGCAGGGCGAGCAGCCCGTGCTCGCCGTAAAGATGCAGGGCCCCTACCACGATAAAGCTCTCATTCGGCAGGCTGGGCCACTTCTTGACCCAGTTGCGGTTGCGCTCTGCCAGCAGGGTCTGTTCCAGCCAGGCTTGCAGCTTGGGCGGCGCCATCTCCTCCCTGAGCAGATTGATGAGGGTGTCCTGATCCCCGTTCTGCCAGGCGGTCATCACGGCGTCGAACCCCTGCTGGATGTCGGGTAGCTCGTCCAGGGTGCTCTCCAGCATCAGGGTCTGGTTGTCGCCGACGCTCGCGAGATAGCCGAGCTGCTCCAGCAGGGTCTCCAGCCCGACGATGGGCTTGCCGCCGTCGTTCGCCCGCTTGGCGAAGTGCTGGTCGACACCGTATTCACCGCGATAGCCGGTGCGCTCCAGGGCCGCCTGGGTCAGGGTAATGGCCGCAAACCAGGGACGCAGCGGGGCCAGCATGCTCTCGTTCAGACCGTTCTGGCCCGCAGCGATGAGGGTGCGACGGTAGAGGTCGATGGGCAGGTGATCCTTGAGGGTCTTGCCGTCGACGAGCCGGGTGATGGCGCCCATCTCCTGCCACTGCTCCTGGCTGATGTGGGTCATGTCCACCTCCATCACCAGGGCGCGGCTCTGCTGCCAGGCGCGCTCCACCGGGTCCGGCAGGGGATAGAGAGAGGGTTTGCCCGCGTGGATGGACCCCAGCAGCCAGTGCTGTTCGTTGCCCTTGTTGATGCGGTAAAAGGCCGGATCGGCCATGGCATGGAGCGGCAGCAGCAGGCAGAGCAGGAAGGAGAGCAGCGTGGGATGGAATCTCATGAGGCACCTTATGTGAGCGGGATGAGTGCTCTATGATAAGTCTTCATTTGTCACAGCCAAGAGGTTTCCCATGCCCCACCTTCGTTTTCGGGCAGTTTCTGTCGACACCCTGCAGCGGATAAGCGCCCCCCTGATGGCGGATCTCTGCGCCCTGACCGGTGGCAAGCCGGAGTTCGTCACCCTGGAGTGCGTGCCGAGCCAGTGGGTACGAGATGGCCAGCCCGAAGCCGGTTTCCCCTTCGTGGAGCTGGTCTGGTTCGAGCGACCGCAGGAGATGCAGGATGCCGCCGCCGCCCTCATCACCCGCCACCTGAAAGGGGTGCTGGGGGAGCAGACCTATGTGGTGGTGCAGGTGCTGCCCATCGTCAAGAGTCACTACTACAGCAACGGCCAGCACTATTGAGATTGAGCGGGTATCGTTGCTGAGACAGGTGCATGTCAAGAGGAGGCCCGCCGAGGGCCCCTGCCGTCCGGGCTCCCTTTATCAGGCGGATTTGATCAGCAGCTTGTCAAGCCAGCGGCTTGGCAGCAGGCGGCGCAGCACGGTAAACAATTTGGTCGGGAAGGTGACCGGGTAGCGGTGCCTGGGACGCTTGCTCGTGAGTGCATGCACTAACGGCGGGATGCAGGCCTCGCTTGGCAGGGTAAAGCCCCGGGCACCCCCTTCACGCTCCAGCCTGGCCAGTGTCTGGGCATAGGCGTCCTGATGGCGGCTCGCGCTCGGGTCTATGTGGCGCAGGAAGGCCTCCCGGGCATTGGCGCGAAACCGGGTGTCGATGGGGCCGGGTTCGATCAGGCTGATGTGCACGCCGCTGCCCGCGAGTTCCAGGCGCAGGGTGTCGGTATAGCCTTCCAGCGCGAACTTGCTGGCGTTGTAGGCGCCACGATACTTCATGGCCACCAGGCCAAGCACCGAGCTGTTCTGTACGATGCGCCCCTCGCCTGCCGCCAGCATGGGGGGCAATATCTGGTGAATGAGGTGATGCCAGCCAAAGAGGTTGGTCTCGAACTGCTCGCGCAGCGCCTCGGTGGGCAGATCTTCCAGCGCACCGGGCTGGCCGTAGGCGCCGTTGTTGAAGAGGCCGTATAGGCGCCCTTCTGCCAGGGCCAGCGCCTCTGCCGCCCCTCGCTCTATGCTGGTGCTGTCCGCCAGATCCAGTTGCACCGCCAATAGACCCTGCTGCTGTAGCAGGGCCACATCCTCGGCCTTGCGGGCGGAAGCGATGACGGTGAAGCCCCGGGCGCCGAGCTTTCTTGCGGCGGCGAGGCCGATGCCGCTGGAGCAGCCGGTGACGAGCACGAAGGGATGGGGCATGAGCATGGTCCTGATTGACGGCCGGCAGGTGGCCCGAAGCTGGCATGGTAGCGTGGTGCCACCAAAAACAAAACCGGGCCAGAGGCCCGGTTTTCGGTCACGTCAGATGCCTGATTACATGATGGTGAACGGCATGATGATGTGGAACTTGACGTCATGCTCGGAGCTGAACATGTTCGGGTAGTACCAGCTGCCCTTGTCGTCCTGTTCGTTGTTGTAGTCGGTGTAGTGCAGCTTGAACAGGGTGCCCTTCAGCTTGCCGTCCTGCACTGTGTACATGACGTCGAAGTTGGCTGCCCACTCTTTGCCGCCTTCCAGGGACTTGTCGCCGTTGTTGGCATCCCAGCCGTAGGCACCGGAGACACCCACGCCCCAGCCCGGTGCACCCACCAGATCATCCAGGGAACGAGTCACGCCGAAGAACAGGGCCTTCTCGTCGTTGTGGTTCCAGTCGGAGCGGGAATCCCACCAGATTTCGTTCGCGCCCTGGGAGTTGCCGTAGCCGCGGGTCAGACGGGGCAGGTAGTTGCCCAGATCCCCTTCAGCCTTGGTCCACAGGCCTTCCAGACGGAAGCCATAGGGGCCGGCTGCCCAGCTGGCGGTCAGGGCTTGTTGCCAGGCCAGGCCGTCATAGTCGCTGTTCTCGGTGTCGGAACCGTAGAACTGGTAGCTGGTGTTCAGGCCACCCAGTACGTCGAACTTGTGGGCCAGCTTGAAGTGGTAGCTGTCCATGTAGCCTTCGGACTGACCGAAGCCGGCGGTGACGGCAGTGCCGTTCTCGAAGGTGTAGCGAGCGGCCAGACCGTGGATGTAGTCGATCTTGTTCGCATCGGTGAAGGGATCGCTGGCATAGGGGCTGCTCTTGGAGAAGCCGGTGGTGTTCTTGAACCAGGGAGCCTTGTACTCGTCGGCGATGGCGTAGGTCAGGTAGAGGCCGCCGAAGGTGCCTTCGATCTGGCCACCACGGTAGGTACCGGGTTGATAGGACCAGTTGACGCCGAGGATGCCGGGTACGTAGAGTTGGGTGTAACCACCCTTGGCGGTGACGGCGTCACCGAACTTGAATTTCAGGGCGGCGTTGGAGAGGCTGAAGCCGTTCTCGGGAACACCGTCACCACCTGAACCCCACTTGTCGCCCCAGAAGGAGAACTCGTTCTCTTCGTTGACGCCATTGCTCTCGTCAACGGCCAGGTCGTAGGCACCGAAGCCGCCCACGTCGACGCCGACCACACCCCATGCATAGCCGGAGTTGAAGTTCAGGGCTGCCTGGGTGGTGGCATGGCTCAGGTTGGAGTGGTATTTGCCATCCTGACCCGGACCGGCCTGGACGCGATCACGCTCACGCTGGAAGTAGAACAGGCCACCGGTGAGCTTGCCTTCGTCGATGAAGGCGCTGTAGGACTTGCCGTATTCCGGGCTCATCATGTCTTGAGCGGCGAACGCCATGCCGGGTGCGACCAGTGCCGCGACCACGGCAGCACTCAACGCGGCGCGCTTGAAGATCACTTTTTCCATTTGTTATTGCTCCTGATTTTATGGACTTAGCTTTTTTATCCGGCAGCCGGGTAGGCACCCGCCGCTCGGTATTGGCATTGCAATCAACACCCCGAAGGGCAAAAAAATGGTTCTCTGTCGTGCCCTTGTGCCTGATGCCTTGGCGCATCGGTCGGGGCTATCTGCATCGTTACAGTCGTTATTTTTTGGCTGTCGATCCTTGGCGATCTGACATCACCAAGAGTACGTTCGCGGTGCGAAATATCAATGTAAAGTTCCCGGCAAGTTTCAAAAATATGACCGAGTGCAAATAATCATGATTCTTGGTGTGGGCACTCCCAGGCCACTCATGTCGGCAATGACAGCGCTTTCATGGTGATTTCACCGTTCTCCTGCGCAGATCTTGCCGTCAAGGCAGAACTTTCTTTGTTAACCCGGTGGCAACATATAATTTTGTATCACAAAAAAAGATGGGCCCGGCCGGATGCCCACTGTCGTGAGCGTGAGCCGTCGCCCGACAGACAGGGGGACCAGAGATGTGAAAGGGGTGAGGGAGCCTGTGACTGAATGGATGAGGCAACCCGTCATCGCCCGTGAAGACGTGACGGGAGTATCAGGGGAAGGGTTGCGGCAAGGCCGGGCCGCGGGGAGATTGACAGGGAGCGCGCCCCGGGTCTGGTGCGTTCCAGGCCCGGGGGTTATCAGCTCTGGCTCAGGATCCGGGGGATCTGCTGGGCCTGGTGGTGTATGTGCTCCGAGACCTGTACCGAGAGGCGGCTGCCCTGGCGGGCGTGCTGGCTGATGCGACCGATGAGGGCGGCGAAGCTCGCCAGCCTGTGCTCCTGGCTCTTGGCATTGTCGGCGCCCTGCAGGGCGATGACGGCGGTGCTGCGCGCCATCTCCCGCACCGTCAGGGTGGTCTGGCGCAGCTGCTCCGCCTGCTGGCGCTGCTCGGCGGCCTCTGCAGTGATGCGGGCCAGCACGGTGGCGAGCTGATCCCCCGCCTGGGTGAGGCTCGCCAGGATCTCGGTGATCTGGCCGAGGGAGCGCTGGGTGTCGGCGGAGAGGTGGCGCACCTCGTCGGCTACCACCGCGAAGCCGCGTCCCTGCTCCCCGGCCCTGGCCGCCTCGATGGCGGCGTTGAGGGCCAGCAGGTTGGTCTGCTGGGAGATATGGCCGATGACGTCGACGATGGCAGTCACGTCCTCCACCGAGCGGGTCAGCTGGGCCAGGGCGCCGCTGCTCTCGTCGATGGCGAGCCCGGTCTGGGCGGTAGCCGTCAGCATGCCCCCGACCAGCCGCTCGCTCTGGCTCATGGAGTGTTCATTGTGCTGGGCGTGCTGGGCGATTTCGGCGGCGACCTGGTGCACCTCGCTGGCGAGCTGGTTGAGCTCCTGCATCATGGTGTCGCTCTCATCCACCGCCTGCTCCGTGGTGCGGGTGCTGTGATGGATCTCCTGCACCTGGTTGACCATCCCTTGCAGACTTTGCGACACCGCCGATAGCTGGCCCTCTTTCTGCTGCTGATCCTGTTGCAGGCGCTGTATCAGGCGGTTGTAGCTCGCCACTATGTCGGCGAGCTCGTTGCGCTCGCGCCCCGGGGTCAGGAGCTGGGCCTGACCCGTGGCGTCGAGCTGCAGGAAGGCTGCCCGCAGTTGCAGCAGGGGCCTGACCAGCCAGCGACGCTGCACCAGGGCGAACAGCAGGGCCACCACGACCAGGCAGAGCGCCAGCATGCCGAGCACGGTGGCCAGCTCCCGGTTCATGGTCTGACGGGCGGCGGCGAGTTGCTCACCCAATTGCTCCCCCGCTTGCAGCAGCTGGGTGATGTCCTGCTGCACCATCTGACGAGCGGCCTGCTGCTGTTGCAGCGCCTTGCGGCTGTTTTCCAGCTCCTGGGGATAGCGCTTGAGCAGGGAGGTCAACTCGGCTTTGGGTTGATCCCCGAGCTCCTTGCGTATTGGCTCTCCCAGGGTGAATTCGTCGGCCGGTGCCTCCTCGAAAAGTGCCAGGCTCGGCAGGGCGGCCAGGGAGTCGGCCTGCTTTTGCAGGGCAGCCAGCTCGAATTGCAGCCCTTCGAGACGCTTGGCACTCGCCTGCTCCATGTAGTTCTGGCGCTGGTGGGCGAGGGAGGGGAGGGCGGTCAGGATGTCGGCCGACCCCTGGCGATACTGCTCGGCAAGGGCCGGATCCCGCCCGGCGGCCGCCCCCTGCTGGCCGTAACGGAGCAAGGCTTTGGCCTGGGTGGTCAACTCGTTCTCGGCATTTTGCAGCAACCACTGGCTGTTGCCGGAGAGCTTGCCCGCCGCCAGATAGTCGCCGTCAATGCGGGTTTTCATCTGCTCAAGCCGGGCGTTTAGCGGCTGGGTCTGGGGATCCTCCAGGCGGGACAGCAGGGCCAGCGCCTGCTGGCGCACTCCTTGGGCCTGGGCCAGCAGCAGGGGATCCCCGCTGCCGAGATAGTCGCGAAGCGCCCCCTGCAACGGACCGCTCAGTTGCTGTTGCAGGCGCTCCTGCAAACGCTGGGCCTGGGCCGAGTGGTTGAATTGTTGCCAGCCATGATAGAGCGCGGTGGCCTGGACACCGGCCACCAGCAGCAAGACGAGGGAAGAGAGGGAGGCAAAATGGGCAATTTTCACATCAGATTCCTGCTTGAATCACGCAATGGGCGCGAGCTTAATCAGGTCTGATGGCGTTTTTATGACAGTGGCCGTGCCAGCTCCCGTTGACTTGGGCTCTTCACCAGCAGGCCGAGCAGGGCGCCGCCCATGATGAGCCCCCCCGCCAGCAGATGGCGCGGGGTGAGCGCCTCGCCGTTGAGCCAGACCAGCAGCAGGGTGCTCAGCAAGGGGGTGAGGTAGGCGAGCGCGCCGATGCGGCGCGGATCTCCGTCCCGCAGCGCCAGATACCAGGTGACGAAGGCCGCCCCCATGGGGCCGAGGGCGAGCCCGGCGATGAGCAGCCAGTCCCCCAGGGGGATCCGGGCGAATGGCAAGGGGCCTTCCAGCATCCATGCCAGCAGCAGGGCCAGGAGCCCTGCGGGCAGGCAGGCGGCGGCCGTGACCACGGCGGGAGCGGGAGGCAGGCGGCGGGAGAGCACGGAATAGGCGCCCCAGACGATGGCGGCGCCGAGGGCCAGCAGGTAGCCGGGCAGATGGGCCTGTTGCAACTGCAGGTGACCATCGACCATCACCAGCACCGATCCCGCGAGACCCAGGGCCCCGGCCAGCAGATGGTGCAGGCTCAGGGGATGACCCGGCAGCAGCAAGGGGGTGAACAGGATGATGCACAGCGGCCACAGGTAGTTGATGAGGTTTGCCTCCAGCACGGGGGCGTGGCGAAAGCTTGTGAACAGCAGCAGGTGATAGAGCAGCAGGGCGCTGATGGTCACCAGCCAGGTGAGGGGGCTGGCGCGCCACTGGCGCCAGAATGGCAGGGTGCCCGCCCCGCAGAACAGCAGCACCAGCCCCACCAGCACCAGCGGCGAGACGCTGGTGATCCGGGAGGTGAGCGCGGCGAGGGAGGCCCACAGCAAGATGGTGAGCAGGGCAAAACCGGTGGACTTGTCCCGCCAGGAAGACGCAGGCATCCAACACTCCTTTGCAAGATGAATGAACGAAAAAGAGGGCCAGTCTAGCAGACTGGCCCTCGTCACACAGCGTTGCCGTGACGGCGCGAGTTATGACTCCCGGCTCGGGACGGCCCCTGCCGCCGGAGCCAGGGACTGCCCCTTGACGTACCAGACGATGAGGGCCAGCACCAGCAGCGGCAGCACGGGGTCGAACCAGGTGCCGCCGGAGCCGAACAGCAGGTTCAGCAGGGCGACGCCGGTGCCGCCGATGGCCCAGGCGATGGTGGTCGGGATGGACCAGACGATCATCTGCTGCTTGACGTCGGAGATCCCCATCATGCGGTTGACCACCCAGAACAGGCTGTCGTTGAAGTAACCGAAGAAGAGCGACCCCATGGTGGCGGCCTGGGCGGCCAGCAGCATGTTGACCCCGGGGATCTGCGCCAGGATGGGGGCGGAGATGGAGGCCGCCGTCACCATGGCCACGGTGCCGGACCCCTGGATGAGGCGCACCAGAGTCGCCACGATGAAGGGGATCAGGATGGGGGAGATGGGCAATTGGGCGATCTGCTCGGCCAGTTGCTGGCCTGCACCACTGTCGCGCAGCACGGCCCCCAGCGCCCCACCGGCACCGGTCACCAGCAAGATGATGCCGGCGGATTGCAACCCCTCTTCCAGGCGGGCGGCGGTGGCGTGCCTGTCCATGTGCGGGACCAGGGTATAGACCGCCAGCAGCACGCTGATGGCCAGCGCGATGATGGGGGTGCCGATGAAGTTGATGCCCTGCACCAGGGGGTTCGCCATCAGGCCATCCATGCCCTCCAGGGTGGCCAGAGTGGTGAAGATGGCCTTGACGAAGATGAGCACGATGGGCACCAGGATCGGCAGCAGCGACAGGGTCAGGCTCGGCAGGGTCTTGCCCTCCTTCTCCTTGAGGTACTGCTCATAGGTGGCTTGCAGCTCGTCCGGGGTCTGGGCGGCCTGGGCACCGAACTCGGGGTACTTCTTGTCGAGCCACTGGGCGTAGAAGACGATGCCGAGCACGCAGGGGATGGCCAGGGCCATGCCGGTCAGCAGCATGGCGCCGATGTCCACGCCAAACAGGCCGGCAACCCCCAGCGGGCCCGGGGTCGGCGGCACGGTATGGTGGGTTACCACCAGGCCGCCCGCGAGCGCCACCCCCAGGGTGAGCAGGGAGCGCTTGCCACTTTTTGCCAGCGCCTTGGCCACCGGATAGAGGATGACGAAGGCGGAATCCACGAAGATGGGGATGCTGACGATGTAGCCCGTGATGGCCAGTGCCCACTCCTCGCGGCGCTTGCCGAGCCACTTGATGAAGCTGTAGGCGATCTGTTCGGCGGCGCCGGAGACCTCAAGCAGGCGACCCATCATGACCCCGAGGCCGATGACGATGCCGATGCTGCCGAGGGTGGAGCCAAAGCCCTGGGTGATCACGGTGAGGGTCTTGTCGATGCTCATGCCGCCGGTGATCCCGGCGATGCAGGCCGCCGCCAGCATGGCGATCAGGGCGTGCACCCGGGTGCGGATGACCAGGAACACCAGCACGAAGACCGCGATGATGAGACCGATGATGGGGGTTGGGATGTCGCTCATGATGCCTCCTGCATGTCATGGGTGATGAAACTGTCGATGATGTCGGCAAACGTCCTGTCTGCCGCGAAGCCGAGGGCACTGGCCCGCTGGTTGTCGATGCGTCCCGGCCAGCTCGCCACGATGCGCTCGATGGCCGGATCGGCGGCAAACTGCACCCGATCCCGGGCCGCCTGGCCACCGACCCGGGCGAGGGCCTCCAGCATTTCGCCGACGGTCACGCTGATGCCGGGCAGGTTGATGCTGCGGGCGTCACCGGTGGCGGGAAGTCTGGCCGCCAGCAGGAAGTTCGCGACCACGGTGGCGGGGCTGGAGAGCCAGAGGCGCAGATCCGGGCTCACCGGGCAGATGGCGCTCTCCCCTTGCAGCGGCTCGCGGATGATGCTGCTGACAAAGGAGGAGGCGGCGCGGTTCGGCTTGCCCGGCCGCACGCAGATGGTGGGCAGGCGCAATACCAGACCGTCGACGAAGCCCTTGCGGCTGTAGTCGTTGACCAGCAGTTCCCCCATGGCCTTCTGGGCGCCGTAGGAGGAGGTGGGGGTCAGGGCGGTACCGTCATTCACCAGCTCCGGCAGCGGGCCGCCATAGACGGCGAGCGAGCTGGTGAAGACGAAGCGGATGCCCGGCCGGGCATGGCGGCACGCCTCCAGCAGGGTGCGGGTGGTGTCCAGGTTGACCTGCCAGCCGAGATCGAAGTCCTGCTCCGCGTGGCTGCTGACGATGGCCGCCAGGTGGTAGACCACGGCGGTCCGCTCGCTGATGAGGGACTCGGCGACACCGGGTTCGGTGAGGTCGGCCCGCAGACAGCGAACCCTGGGGTCCGGCAGGGGGGATTGCGGCTGCTGGATGTCCACCAGCAGCAGCTCGGTGAAAGGGTGGGGGCCTTGCAGCAGAGCCCGGGCCAATTTCTGGCCCAGGAAGCCACCGCCGCCGGTGATGATGATCTGCATCTTGTTATCCTCAGACTCGTTCATGTTCAGGGTCGTTATTGTTGTGTCAGCCAGCCCAGCCCTTCCCGGGTGCCGGCTCTGGGGTTGTACTCGCAGCCTATCCAGTCGTGGTAGCCCGCCTGCGCCAGCGCCTTGAACAGGTGGGGGTAGGCGATCTCCCCCTCGTCCGGCTCGTGGCGATCCGGCACCGAGGCGATCTGGACGTGGCCGATGGCCGGACCCAGCTTGCCGATGAGGCGGGTGAGATCCCCGTCCATGATCTGGGCGTGATAGAGGTCGAGCTGCACCCCCACGTTGGGTCTGTCTATCTCCTGCACCAGGGCCAGGGCGTCGAGCTGGTGGGCCAGGAAGTAGCCGGGTACATCCCGATCGTTGAGCGGCTCCAGCAGTACCTTGATGCCGTCTTCGGCCAGGAAGTCGGCGGCGAAGCGGATGTTGTCGATCAGGGTCTGGCGGTGGGCCGAGAGGCTATGAGCCGGGTCCACGATGCCGCTCATGGCGTGTACCTTGGTGCAGCCGAGCGCCAGGGCATAGTCACGCACGCTTGGCAGGTGGCCGCGAAACTCCGCTTCCCGCCCCGGGATGGCAGCCATGCCGCGCTCACCCGCGCCCCAGTTGCCCGGCGGCATGTTGAACAGGGCCTGGGAGAGCCCCTGCTCGCGCAAGCGGCGGCCCAGCTCTGCGGCCGGCCACTCGTAGGGGAAAAGGAACTCCACCGCCTCGAAGCCTGCGTCGCGGGCGGCGGCGAAGCGCTCCAGGAACGGCACCTCGGTAAACAGCATGGTGAGATTGGCGGCAAACTTGCTCATGGTTTCATCCTCCTCAATTCATCAATTTCGGGTTCGCTCAGGTAGCGGATGGAGTGGCCATGAAGCATCAGTGCCAGGCGCGCCGTCTCCTCCAGCTCTTCCATGTTGTTGACCGCATCCACCAGATCCTTGCCCGTCACCACGGGGCCGTGGTTGGCAAGCAGGAAGGCGTTGCCTTCGGGAGCGCGGCGCCCCAGCTCCTCGGCGATGCGGGTATCCCCCGGCTTGTAGTAGGGGATGAGCGGCAACTGGCCGACCCGCATCACGTAGTAGGGGGTGAAGGGGCGGATGACGTTGGCCGGATCCAGTCCCTCCAGACAGGAGAGGGCGGTCAGGTGGGTGCAGTGCAGGTGCACCACGGCCCGGCAGTCCGGATTGTTGTGGTAGATGGCAAGGTGGAAGGCCACCTCCTTGGAGGGGCGATCTCCCCCCAGGTGTTCCCCCTGCAGATTGACGTGAGAGAGCCTGTCGGCGCTGAGCCGTCCCAGGCAGGAGCCGGTCGGGGTGGCGATCAGGGTGCCGTCCGGTAGCAGGGCGGAGAGGTTGCCGGCGCCCCCGGTGGCATAACCGCGCTGGAAGAGGGAGGCTCCCAGCATCACCATGGTGTCGCGCAGTGCCTGTTCAGTCATGGAAGTACTCCTGAGCCTTGTCGAAGAAGTCGTCGCTCCCGAAATTGCCGGACTTGAGGGCCAGCGACAGGGGGGCGTCGATGGCCCGCACCCAGGGCACACCGGGGGCGATCTGCGGGCCTATGTGGAACGCCTTGACGCCGAGGGCCTGGGTGACCCGGCTCGAGGTCTCGCCACCGGCGATGATGAAGCGGTCCACGCCGGCGCCTTGCAGCAGTTGGGCGAGGCGGGCAAAGCAGTGTTCCACCGCATCGCTGGCCGCCTGCTGGCCGTGGGTTTCCTGAATGCGGGCCAGCTCTGCCGGGCTGGTGGTGGCGTAGACCAGCGGCGCCGGGGTACGGGGCTGGTCCAGTACCCAGCGCGCCAGCTCGGCCGGGTAGTCGGTCTCTTCGAGGCCGCGCACCACATCCAGCGCCAGGGCAGGAGCGTGCTGGCGATAGCGGGCCACCTGACGGTTGGTCATCTCGGAGCAGGAGCCCGACAGCACCGCGGCGCGGGTGCCTCTGGGCCAGCCCGCTTCGCGGGCACCCTGCAGATCGCCGCTGCCAAGCTGCCGGGCCAGGCCGATGGCGAGGCCGGATCCGCCGGTCACCAGGGGCATGTCGAGGGCTGCGGTGGCGATGTCCAGCAGGTGCTGCTCGGTCAGGGTGTCGACCACGGCGTAGCGCACACCAGCTTGCGTTAGCTGCTCAAAGGCGTCGGCAATGGCGCCGGGACCCTGTGCGATGGTATTGAACGGCACCAGACCGGCACGGCCCTGGGCCTGTCCCTCCATCAGCCGCAGCAGGTTGCTGTCGGTCATGGGGGTGATGGGGTGATGGCGCATGCCGGACTCGGCGAGCGGCTGGGTGCCGACAAACAGGTTGCCCTGATAGACGGTGCGACCGTTCACCGGCAGGGCCGGGCAGATCAGGGTGAACTTGCTCTCCAGCGCCGCCAGCAGGGCGTCGGTGACGGGGCCGATGTTGCCCGCTGCCGTGCTGTCGAAGGTGGAGCAGTACTTCTGGTAGATGCGCGGGCAGCCGCGGGCCTTGAGCCAGTCGAGGGCCGCCAGGGAGTCGCGCACCGCTTCGTCCGCGGGGCAGGAGCGGCTCTTGAGGCTGATCACCACGGCATCGACCGGGGGCAGATCCCCGTCATGCTCCGGCACGCCGGCGAGTTGCAGGGTGGAGAGGCCGTTCTCCACCAAGAAACCGGCGATGTCGGTGGCGCCGGTGAAGTCGTCTGCGATGACACCGAGTTTCATGCTTGATCCTCCTGACCCGGCAGCTGGATGCCGGAGAAGATCTTGATGACGGCGCTGTCATCTTCCTGGCCGTACCCTGCGTTGCTGGCGCCGAGGAACATGTTCAGCGCCGTGCTCGCGAGCGGCAGCGGGAAGCGCAGCGCCTTGGCGGTGTCCGCCACCAGGGTGAGATCCTTGACGAAGATGTCCACTGCGGAGCGGGCCTGGTAGTCACCGGCCAGCACCCGGGGCATGCGGTTTTCAAACATCCAGGAGTTGCCGGCGGCATGGGTCACCACGTCATACATGAGATCCAGGGACACCCCTGCCCGACTGGCCAGGGCCATGGCCTCGGCGGCCACCGCGATGTGCACCCCGGCCAGCAGCTGGTGGATGATCTTGACCGTGCTGCCCTGGCCCGGCTCGTTGCCGACCCGGTAGACCTTGCCGGCCACCGCATCCAGCACCGGGGCCAGCTTGTCGAAGGCGGCGTCGGAGCCTGCGGCCATCACCGTCATCTCGCCGGCATCGGCCTTGATGGCACCACCGGAAACCGGCGCATCCAGCATCGGCAGTCCCATCTGCGCCAGCTCGGCAGCCAGGGCGCTCGCCTCTTCGGCGGCGATGGTGGAAGAGACCATGATGGCGGTGCCCGGTTTGAGGTGGCGAGCCAGCCCCGCTTCGCCGAGCAGGATGCGGCGCACCTGGGTGGCGTTGACCACCAGCAACAGCACGGCATCGAGCGTCTCGGCCAGGGGCCTGGCATCGGCCATGACGGCGGCGGCACCGGCCTGCTGCAACTGGCCGCGAGCCTGTTCGCTGAGGTCGATGCCATAGGTGGTGAGCCCGGCCCGCAGGCAAGAACGGGCGGCGCCCATGCCCATGGCGCCCAGGCCGATGACCGCAACATGATAGGGAGTGCTCATCTCGTGATTCCTCGATTACGACTGATGAGCAGATAGTAGAGGCTTGCGGCGATGAAATATCAGGCAGTCGTCACAAAAAGTAACTTAATTGGTGTTAATTTTTGTTATTTATGAGGGTTGAGATTCTTTCGAGTCAAGTTTTGGCGTTTTTTGTGTGAATAAATGTGATTTGTGAGCCCGTTTCAGGTTATTTATCATTTTTTCCCAGGTCGCTGGGGTAGAATGGCACCTTCCTTTTCCCGAGGCGCGAGGCAAGATGATTCCCGTAGAGCGACAGCAACGTATCCTGCAACTGCTGGCAGAGCGCGGCGTGGTCAGCATAGTGGAGCTGACCGACTGGCTGCAGGTCTCCCACATGACCATCAGGCGCGACATCCAGAAGTTGGAGGAGCAGGGGCGGGTACTCTCCGTCTCCGGCGGGGTCAGCCTCTCCCAGCGGATCAAGAGCGAGCCCTCTCACGCTGCCAAGCGCAGCCTGATGCAGGGGGCCAAGCTGGCCATTGCGCGGCTCGCCGCCGCCCAGGTGAGCGAGGGGAGCACCGTCTATCTGGATGCCGGTACCACCTCCCTGGAGCTGGCCCGGGAGCTGGCGCTTCGGGAAGACTTGATGATAGTGACCAACGACTTCATGGTCTGCGCCTACCTCATCGAGCACGGCCGCTGCCGCCTCTATCACACCGGGGGTCAGGTCATTCGCGAGAACCAGTCCTGTGCCGGGGAGGCCACCGCCCACTTCCTGCGCAACCTCCATCTGGACATCGCCTTCCTGTCAGCCTCCTCCTGGGACAGTCAGGGGATCTCCACCCCGAGCGAACAGAAGGTGCCGGTGAAGCGAGCCGTGGTGGAGTCGGCGGCGACCCGCATCCTCATCTGCGATTCGTCCAAATATGGCAAGGTGGGGACCTTCAACGTGGTGAGCTGGGATGCGATCGATCAGGTGATCACCGACGAGCAACTGCCCCAGAGCGCCCGCGAGGCATTGGCACAGCACGGGGTCAGGGTGACCATGGCGCCGCTGGCCAGTCTGGTGGCCAGCGCCGAACAGGGGTAAGGAGAGGGGCGACAGGCGGCGAACCACAGCGCCACCCGGCCGGGATCAGCGACCCTCTGCGGCCGGTGCGTCCGTCAGCTTGGCGGAGCCCTGGATCACCTCCCCCGCCTTCTCGATGTCCCGTCCCATCCCGTGGATGGTGTTGCAGCCCAGCAACCAGAGGCTGGTGCACAGCACCAGCAGCGTGCGATTCGTCTTCATTCTTGCTCCTTTCATGCTAAGGGGTCAGTTTGAGCAGGCGCCCCTGGCCTGAATCCGTCAACAGGTAGAGGGCGCCGTCGGGGCCCTCCTTGACGGTACGGATCCGCTCCCCCAGATCGGTCAGCAGCCGCTCCGCCGACACTATCTTGTCTCCGTCGAGGTGCAGGCGCAACAAGGCCTGACCGCGCAGGGCGCCGACGAACAGATCCCCCTGCCACTCCCTGAACAGGTTCCCCTGATAAAAGGCCATGCCCGAGGGGGCGATGGAGGGCACCCAGATCCAGCGTGGCGCCGTCATGCCCGGCGCGCTCTGGCCCACGCCAATCTTGCCGCCCCCGTACTCCTCGCCAAAGGTCACTCTGGGCCAGCCGTAGTTGTGGCCTGGCAGGATGAGGTTGACCTCGTCCCCGCCCTGGGGGCCGTGCTCGTGAGCCCAGAACTGCTGGCTGCCCGGGCGCAGGGCCGCCCCCTGCATGTTGCGATGGCCCAGGCTCCAGATCTCCGGCAGGGCCCCCGGCGTCTTGACGAAGGGGTTGTCGGCGGGGACCCGGCCATCCTTGTGCAGGCGCACCGTCTTGCCGAGGTGGTTGTCCAGCGTCTGGGCCCGCTCCCGCTCGCTGTAGCGATCCCCCAGGGTGATGAAGAGGTGGTCATCCGTCAGCACCAGGCGGGAGCCGAAATGGGCGCCGCCGGCCACCTTGGGCTCTTGGCGAAACAGCAGTTGCCAGTCGACGAGGGCGTTTTTTTGCAGTCGGGCCCGGGCCACGGCGGTGCCGGCGCCTCCGTCCCCCGGCTCGCTGTAGCTGAGATAGAGCCAGCCATCGCCGTCCAGGGCGAGATCGAGCAGACCCCCCTGACCCGTGGCGGCGAGGGGCGGCAGGCCGGAGACCACATGGCGGTTGCCACCCGCGTCGATGCGCAGCAGGCGCCCAGGGCGCTCGCTGACGAGGTAGCTGCCATCCGGCAGGAAGGCGAGCCCCCAGGGGTGGCGCAGCTCCCCCGCCACCGGGGTCAGGGTCAGCGCCCGCACCGGGAGCACCAGGCAGACAAGCAGCAGGGCAAACAGTCGCAACATGGGGGCCTCCTCGCTCGGCCAGACCTGAATGTCGCTGAAGTATAGGGGAGGCAAACGGGAAAACGTGAACAACAACAAGCTATTGGGTGATACCGGCAGCGCCTGTTGTCCCTTGGGGTTGGAAGGGAAAGGGGGTGAGCCAGGGCTCACCCCGTCTGGCTAGAAGAGGGCTGGCACGATGCGAAGCGGGTGATCCGATGGTTTGACTTTGCCTATCTTGCGCTTGGGCAGCTTCACCGGCTCCGCCGGCAGCGCCTCGTAGGGGATGTGCGCCAGCAGGTGGGAGATGATGTTGAGGCGCACCCGTTTCTTGTCCTCGGAGTGGGCCACGAACCAGGGGGCCCAGGCGGTGTCGGTGGCGATGAACATGGCATCCCGCGCCCGGGTGTACTCATCCCAGCGATCGAAGGACTTGATGTCCATGGGGGAGAGCTTCCAGATCTTGCGGCCATCGTCGATGCGATCCCGCAGCCGCCGCTCCTGCTCTTGTGGGGTCACCTCCAGCCAGTACTTCAGCAGAATGATGCCAGAGTCCACCAGGGCTTTTTCCACCATGGGGGTGCCAGCCAGGAATTTGTCGCTCGCCTCCTCGCTGCAAAAGCCCATGATGCGCTCCACCCCGGCCCGGTTGTACCAGCTGCGATCGAAGATGACGATCTCCCCCGCCGCCGGCAGATGGGGGATGTAGCGCTGGAAGTAGAGCTGGCTCTTCTCCCGCTCCGTGGGGGCGGGCAGTGCGACGACCCGAAAGACCCGGGGGCTGACCCGCTCGGTGATCGCCTTGATGGTGCCCCCCTTGCCGGCCCCGTCGCGCCCCTCGAAGACGATGCAGACCTTGAGCCCCTTGTGCACCACCCACTGCTGCAGCCTGACCAGCTCCACGTGCAAGAGGCGCAGCGCCTTTTCGTATGCCTTGTTGCCAAGGGGCTTTTGCGCCTCGGCCACGACCGGTTCTTCCGTTCTGGATTTTCGTTTGCTGCCCATGATGTCCTTCTCTGTGTCTCGGCGAATGGAGGGCCGTCCTGCCGGACGGCGCCCTTCAAGGGTAGATGACGGTGTGCCGCCACCGGGAGTGGCAACTACCGGGGGATGTTAGACATCAGGTTCAGGGGAGTGGTTCTGGCCCCAAGACATGGTGAGAGGGGGGGACATCACCGTCTTTTGGCGTATGCACCTGGTTGGATTGAGCCGTCGCGGGCCGGTCAGTGTCAGCTATCTTCGACTGCAACTTGTCTGCTAGTATCGACTCCGTCGCCTTTTGTCGCAGGCCGTCATTCCTAATAAATATATCATTTAAATACAAGTGGATAGGGAGATCTACATGGCTTCAAAAACAGGCGTTAAACAGTCATTGCAACTTGTAGAGCGCCTTGCTGACGGCTCACTGCGGCAAATACCTCTTACCGATGCTGTCATCATTCCGGCTCAATCTGGCGCCAAGTACGCGTTAATCGACACCTCGACCGGCAAATCCCCAGATGGCTTGTTCGTCAAACGCAAGGGCGGCTCGCTGATCATCGAATCCAGTGACGATGGCGTTCTGGTGGAACTCACCGATTTTTATGATGAACCAGATACTGCGTTTATTCCCCAGGCGGAGCTGGATGGCTCGGCCTTGAACGGTGCCGCGGTGACGAGTGAGAGCCCGGTAATAGAGACGGCTGCCAATGGTGAGCAACTCATCTGGCAGGGGAGTTCTGATAGTGATTTCTTCACCCCCATCACGGTCGGGCTGGGGGCACTTGGTCTTGGCGGGATTGCGCTGGCTGCTGGCAGTAGTGGAGGCAGTGATAGTGATGGTGGTACCGATGCCAGCGTCGTCAACAGAGTTGCGGGGACCATAGTGGGCGGCCCGGTTGTCGCTGGCAATGATCTGCGGGTCGAGGTTTACCAGGCTGACGGTGTCACTCTGCTGGGAGAGGCGCAGGTCAATCCGGATGGCACCTTCTCAATCGCGGTTGGCAGCTATCTTGGCGTGGTCATCGCCCGGGTCGTTAACACCGGCTCCAGTGCCGACTATCTCGATGAGGCGACCCAGGCAGGCAAAGACCTGAATGCAGAGCTGTTTGCGATGGAAGTGGTGTCGCAGCCTAATTCTACCGTTACCGTCAATCTCAACGTCCTGAGCACCCTGGCTTATCACAAGGTGCAAGATGCGGCTGCCGGTAGTTTGCCCGCCGAATCCATGGTCAACGACATCAACAATGCCGTGGCCGACCTGTTTGGTCTGCCGAGTTTGCATGGCACCACGGTAGTGCCGACCAATGGCGGCGCCTTTGATAGCGCCAACGGCCTGAGCGCAGGCGAAATATATGGAGCCGTACTGGCAGCACTATCGGGTGCCGATAGTCAGAACGGTGGCAATAGCCAGAAAACCATCGAGGATCTGCTTGCCGGGTTGCAGGTCAGCAACGGCAAGGCGACGTTGACAGAAAGTGCGCAGGGGATTGTCGTCCAGGGCGGGGAATATACGTCAGCGCAAACGGGGCAGAATTTGACGGATGCCGTTGCCGGGGTGGTTGATACCTTCGCACCTAAATTCAGCTCAAGCGCGACGGCTGCTGCCATTTCGGAAAATAGCGGTGCTTTGCAGAGCGTGTATACCGCTGTCGCAAGCGATGCGGGCGATGTCACTTACAGCCTCAAGGTGGTGGGTGATCACGCAGCCTTCAGCATCAACCCCGTGACGGGGGTTGTGACCCTGATTGGCAATCCTGATTACGAAGTCAAGGGGAGCTACAGCTTCACCGTGGTGGCCACCGATGCGGCGGGCAACGTCAGCGAGCAGGTGGTTACCTTGGGGGTCAATAACCTGGATGACACAGCCCCGACCATCACCTCGGGGACCACGGCCAGCGCCATCGATGAGAACAGCGGTGCCGGGCAGGTGGTTTACACCGTGACCAGCACTGACAGCGGCGACATCTCGACCGGTAGCACCAGCTACAGCCTGAAGGCGGGAGCGGACGCGGCGCTGTTCAGCATCAATGCAGCCACGGGCGCGGTGACCCTGACGGGTAACCCGGACTACGAGACCAAGGGAAGCTACAGCTTCACCGTGGTGGCGACCGATGCGGCGGGCAATGCCAGCGAGCAGGTGGTCACCTTGGGCATCAACAACCTGGATGAAGTGGCGCCGACCATCACTTCCGGGGCGACGGCCAGCGCCATCAATGAAAACAGCGGTGCCGGGCAGGTGGTTTACACCGTGACCAGCACCGACAGCGGCGACATCTCGACCGGCAGCACCAGCTACAGCCTGAAGGCGGGAGCGGACGCGGCGCTGTTCAGCATCAATGCCGCCACGGGTGCCGTGACCCTGATTGGCAATCCGGACTCCGAGACCAAGGAAAGCTACAGCTTCACCGTGGTGGCCACCGATGCGGCGGGCAATGCCAGCGAGCAGGTGGTCACCTTGGGGGTCAACAACCTGGACGAAGTGGCGCCGACCATCACCTCGGGGGCCACAGCAAGCGCCATCGATGAAAACAGCGGCGCCGGGCAGGTGGTCTACACCGTCACCAGCACCGACAGCGGCGACATCGCGACCGGCAGCACCAGCTACAGCCTGAAGGCGGGAGCGGACGCGGCACTGTTCAGCATCAATGCCGCCACGGGCGCGGTGACCCTGACGGGCAACCCGGACTACGAGACCAAGGCCAGCTACAGCTTCACCGTGGTGGCGACCGATGCGGCGGGCAATGCCAGCGAGCAGGTGGTCACCTTGGGCATCAACAACCTGGATGACACAGCCCCGACCATTACCTCCGCTGCTACCGCAACAGCTATCAGCGAGAACAGTGGGGCAGGCCAAGTCGTTTACACCGTCACCAGCACCGACAGCGGCGACGTCTCGACCGGTAGCACCAGCTACAGCCTGAAGGCGGGAGCGGATGCGGCGCTGTTCAGCATCAATGCCGCCACGGGCGCTGTGACCCTGACGGGCAACCCGGACTACGAGACCAAGGCCAGCTACAGCTTCACCGTGGTGGCCACCGATGCGGCGGGCAATGCCAGCGAGCAGGTGGTCACCTTGGGGATCAACAACCTGGACGACACAGCACCGACCATTACCTCCGCTGTTACCGCAACAGCTATCAGCGAGAACAGTGGGGCAGGCCAAGTCGTTTACACCGTGACCAGCACCGACAGCGGCGACGTAGTGACCGGCACCACCAGTTACAGTCTGAAGGCGGGAGCGGACGCTGCGCTGTTCAGCATTGATGCCGCCACGGGCGCGGTGACCCTGACGGGCAACCCGGACTACGAGACCAAGGCCAGCTACAGCTTCACCGTGGTGGCGACCGATGCGGCGGGCAACGCCAGCGAGCAGGTGGTCACCTTGGGCATCAACAACCTGGACGAAGTGGCCCCGACCATTACCTCCGCTGCTACCGCAACAGCTATCAGCGAGAACAGTGGGGCAGGCCAAGTCGTTTACACCGTGACCAGCACAGACAGCGGCGACGTAGTGACCGGCACCACCAGTTACAGCCTGAAGGCGGGAGCGGACGCAGCGCTGTTCAGCATCAATGCCTCAACAGGGGCGGTGACCCTGACGGGCAACCCGGACTACGAGACCAAGGGAAGTTACAGCTTCACCGTGGTGGCCACCGATGCGGCGGGCAATGCCAGCGAGCAGGTGATCACCTTGGGGGTCAACAACCTGGACGAAGTGGCGCCGACCATCACGTCGGGAACCACGGCCAGCGCCATCGATGAGAACAGCGGTGCCGGGCAGGTGGTCTATACCGTCACCAGTACCGACAGCGGTGACGTCTCGACCGGCAGCACCAGCTACAGCCTGAAGGCGGGAGCGGACGCGGCGCTGTTCAGCATCAATGCCGCCACGGGTGCCGTGACCCTGACGGGCAACCCGGACTACGAGACCAAGGCCAGCTACAGCTTCACCGTGGTGGCCACCGATGCGGCGGGCAATGCCAGCGAGCAGGTGATCACCTTGGGGGTCAACAACCTGGACGAAGTGGCGCCGACCATCACCTCCGGGACCACGGCCAGCGCCATCGATGAAAACAGCGGCGCCGGGCAGGTGGTTTACACCGTGACCAGCACCGACAGCGGCGACATCGCGACCGGCAGCACCAGCTACAGCCTGAAGGCGGGAGCGGACGCAGCGCTGTTCAGCATTGATGCCACCACAGGTGCGGTGACCCTGACGGGCAACCCGGACTACGAGACCAAGGGAAGCTACAGCTTCACCGTGGTGGCCACCGATGCGGCGGGCAATGCCAGCGAGCAGGTGGTCACCTTGGGCATCGACAACCTGGACGAAGTGGCGCCGACCATCACCTCGGGGACCACGGCCAGCGCCATCAATGAAAACAGCGGTGCCGGGCAGGTGGTTTACACCGTCACCAGCACCGACAGCGGCGACGTCTCGACCGGCAGCACCAGCTACAGCCTGAAGGCGGGGGCGGACGCTGCGCTGTTCAGCATCAATGCCACTACAGGGGCAGTGACCCTGACGGGCAACCCGGACTACGAAACCAAGGGAAGTTACAGCTTCACCGTGGTGGCGACCGATGCGGCGGGCAATGCCAGCGAGCAGGTGGTCACCTTGGGCATCGACAACCTGGACGAAGTGGCGCCGACCATCACCTCGGGGACCACGGCCAACGCCATCGATGAGAACAGCGGTGCCGGGCAGGTGGTCTATACCGTCGCCAGCACCGACAGCGGCGACATCGCGACCGGCAGCACCAGCTACAGCCTGAAGGCGGGAGCGGATGCGGCGCTGTTCAGCATCAATGCCGCCACGGGCGCTGTGACCCTGACGGGCAACCCGGACTACGAGAACAAGGCCAGCTACAGCTTCACCGTGGTGGCGACCGATGCGGCGGGCAATGCCAGCGAGCAGGTGGTCACCTTGGGGATCAACAACCTGGATGAAGTGGCGCCGACCATCACTTCCGGGGCGACTGCCAGCGCCATCAATGAAAACAGCGGTGCCGGGCAGGTGGTTTACACCGTGACCAGCACCGACAGCGGCGATATCTCGACCGGCAGCACCAGCTACAGCCTGAAGGCGGGAGCGGATGCGGCGCTGTTCAGCATTGATGCCGCCACGGGCGCGGTGACCCTGACGGGCAACCCGGACTACGAGACCAAGGGAAGCTACAGCTTCACCGTGGTGGCCACCGATGAGGCGGGCAATGCCAGCGAGCAAACCGTCACCCTGGCTATCAACGACTTGGTGGATGAAACCGCACCGACAGTCAGCAGCATCGCCATCAGCGGTGCAAGCGGTGCACAGAACAGCACCCTGAATGCCGGTGACGTGGTCAGCGTCACCGTGACCATGGATGAAGCCACTGTGGTCGATACCACGGGCGGCACACCCCGTGTGGCGCTGAATATCGGGGGCAGCACCGTCTACGCCGATTACGTCTCGGGCAGTGGCACGGCCTCCTTGCTGTTCCAATACACCATTCTGGCGGGCCAGACCGATGCCAACGGCATCAGTCTGGATGCCGATGCACTGCAAGCAAACGGCGGCACGTTGCGTGATGTAGCGGGCAATGCCGCCAATCTGGCTCATGGCGTGGTGGCGGATAACGCCGGCTACTTGGTCGACACGACCGCACCAAGCTTTACCTCGGGGGCTAGCGCCACCGCCATTGATGAAAACAGTGGCACTGCGCAGATTGTCTACACCGCAGCGTCGACGGATGCAGGCACCGTGACTTACAGCCTCAAGGCGGGTGCCGATGCTGCGCTATTCAGCATCAACGCCAGCACGGGCGCGGTGACCCTGACGGGCAACCCGGACTACGAGACCAAGGCCAGCTACAGCTTCACCGTGGTGGCCACCGATGCGGCGGGCAATGCCAGCGAGCAGGTGGTCACCTTGGGGATCAACAACCTGGATGACACAGCGCCGACCATCACCTCGGGGGCCACGGCCAGCGCCATCAATGAGAACAGCGGTGCCGGGCAGGTGGTTTACACCGTGACCAGCACCGACAGCGGCGACATCGCGACCGGCAGCACCAGCTACAGCCTGAAGGCGGGAGCGGACGCGGCGCTGTTCAGCATCGATGCCACCACAGGTGCCGTGACCCTGACGGGCAACCCGGACTACGAGAACAAGGCCAGCTACAGCTTCACAGTGGTGGCCACCGATGCGGCGGGCAATGCCAGCGAGCAAACCGTCACCCTGGCTATCAACGATTTGGTGGATGAAACCGCACCGACAGTCAGCAGCATCGCCATCAGTGGGGCAAGCGGTGCACAGAACAGCACCCTGAATGCCGGTGACGTGGTCAGCGTCACCGTGACCATGGATGAAGCGACTGTGGTCGATACCACTGGCGGCACACCCCGTGTGGCGCTGAATGTCGGTGGCAGCACCGTCTACGCCGATTACGTCTCGGGCAGTGGCACGGCCTCCTTGCTGTTCCAATACACCATTCTGGCGGGCCAGACCGATGCCAACGGCATCAGTCTGGATGCCGATGCACTGCAAGCAAACGGCGGCACGTTGCGTGATGCAGCGGGCAATGCCGCCAATCTGGCTCATGGCGTGGTGGCGGATAACGCCGGCTACCTGGTGGACACCACGGCCCCAGCTGTCAGCAGTGTGGGTATCACGGGGGCCAGCGGTGTGCAGAGCAACACCCTGAATGCCGGTGACGTGGTCAGCGTCACCGTGACCATGGATGAAGCGACCGTGGTCGATACCTCAGGTGGCACACCCCGTGTGGCGCTGAATATCGGGGGCAGTACCGTCTACGCCAATTATGTCTCGGGCAGTGGCACGGCCTCATTGCTGTTCCAATACACCATTCTGGCGGGTCAGACCGATGCCAACGGCATCTCGATCGTTGCCAATGGCCTGGAGGCCTACGGTGGCACCCTGAGCGATGCCGCGGGTAATGATGCGAGCCTGAGCCATTCCCTGGTGGCCGACAACGCCAGCTACCTGGTGGATACCACAGCGCCTGTGGTGAGCGGGGTCAGCAGCACCACGGCGGCGGGCACCTACGGCGTGGGGAGTGTGATCAGCATCCAGGTCACTTTCAGTGAGGCGGTCACCGTCTCTGGCACGCCGCAACTGACTCTGGAGACCGGTGCCACGGATCGGACCATCAATTACGTCAGTGGTTCAGGCTCCAATACCCTGACCTTCAACTACACGGTGCAGGCGGGGGACACCAGTGCCGATCTGGATTACCTGAGCGCGGGGGCACTCGGCCTCAATGGCGGCACCATCCTCGACGCCGCTGGCAACAACGCCACGCTGACCTTGCCGACCCCGGGCGGGGTCGGTTCGCTCGGGGCAAATGAAGCCATTGTGATCGATACATCCGGGCCTGTGGCCGACACCAGCATAGTGGTGTTTGACTTGGTGCAGGGGGTCAGTTCGGACCACAGCAGCCGTACTTTCGATGCAAATACCAGTTACACCATTTATATCCGTGTGGAGAGCCAGAAGGCCGAGATGAGCACCGCAGGTAATGGGCCTGGAACCTGGGGAATGTGGTCGGGGGCCAATAATCTGGGGGCGGATGACAAGGTGGTGTTTGTGGGAACGGGACAGGGGGTCATGGCCAAGAGCGGCTCGCAATGGCGCGTTGTAGGAAGAGCGGAAGCAGGCCGTAATGGTTCGAACACACAGGATTACTATGCGATATATACGATGTCGTCATTCCTTGGTATGACGGTTTATGCCAAAGGAACTGTCTATCGTGGCATAGCATGGAGCACCGGACAGGTTCCGGGGACTCTCTATGGGAACGGCGATTTGTGGAACGGCACCTGGGCCAACATCAATGCGGGAAAAGCATTCAATGATGCACATATGCTCCAGATGCCAAACGGTGTCCTGACCTCTCAAGGGCTGGTCTGACCCGGCTCTAATTATTCACCCTTATCGCCCCTCATTGAGGGGCGATCCAGTCCCAGGATCCCGCGGTTCCCATGAGTTCACTCTCTCTATTGCGCACGCTGGCCCTGCAGCAACAATTTGTGCTGTTGCAGGAGGCCTGCGGTGTCCCACAAAACCCCGCCGAACAAGTATTGCTGGCGCTGGCCTGTGCCCAGCTTGGCGAGCTGGATGCCGCACGCCACGCGCTGGCAGGGCTGGATCTTGCCGCTCTTGATGTCGACGGACGTGTCGACCTGGCTGCTGTCCAACTGCTCTTGGGTGAGCTTGATATGGCGCAGGCGCTGCTCGAAGCAGCCCGGCATGACGCACCGGATCATGCGCTGCTGCTGGCGCGGCTGGCGACCTGTCAGCTCAGGCGCCAGCAAACGACGGTTGCGCGGCCACTGTATGAACGCAGCCTTGCCCTTGCGCCCAATATCCTGATCTATCAGCAACTGCTGCGCCTCTATTTGCAGGACGGGGCCATCGCATTGGGCGAGCAACTGCTGACCCGGGCCGAGGCCTTCTGGGAGGGGGAGCGGGAGCACTGGCCCGAGCCACAGGCGTCTTTGCATGGCCAGCAATTGCGAGGTCTGCGTCTGGAGTTGTGGCTGGCGGCAGAGGAATATGCCGCCGCCGATGCCTGGCTGGACGAGCAGCAACGCTTGCTGGACGAAGAGGATTATTGCGGCCTGATCAGGGGATACGCCCAGCGGCTGGCCGAGCAAGGTCGCCATGCCCAGGCCGAGGATGCCCTGTGCCGGGGAGGAAGAGAGTATCCCGACCATCCCGGCTTGCATCAGCATCGCGCCGAGCTGGCTGAGCTGCAAGGACGCACATCCCAGGCCATTGCCTTGCTGCGCCGGGCCATCCATTTGGCGGGCCAGCAGCAACAGCCCGTGCTGGCATTGCGCCTCAAGCTGGTTGCCGTTGCGACCCAGGGGCAGACGGGGCTGGCCAGAGAGATGGCCACTCAGGCACTCGAAGAGGCGCAGGCATTGCCGCCGTCAGAGCGTCTCGACGGGGCTCCCCGATCCCACTGGCTGGCCGAAGCACAGGTGGCGCTGGCCGGGGTCGAGGCGCAGGAGCAGCAGTATGACGAAGCCGACGTGCGCTACAGCCAGGTGCTGCAAGCGCATCCGCAACAGGTGCCGGCCTTGTTGGGGCTGGGGCAGTTGTACCTGCAACTGGGACGAATTGAGGAGGCGGTGGCGCTGTTTGAACGGGTCAAGGAGCTCGACCCGGTGCGCGGATATGCCTCGCTTATCAATGCGCGGCGCTTCCCGGAGGATGACGCCACCCTGCACCATCTGGAGGTACTGGCCCGCCGCCCCGGTCCAGAGGGGCTGGTGAAACCCGGTCTGCTGTTGCAGTTGGCGGCCTCCTGGGAGAAGCGCCAGGACTATGCCAAGGCCTTTGCCCTCGCCGATGAGGCCAACAGCGCCAGCCGCGCCTTGCTCGGCTATGACCCGGCGGCGCACCGGCAAGCTTGCGCGCGCATCCGTCATGCCTTCAGCAGATCGCTCTATGAACATCGCCGGGGTATTGGCAATGAGTCGACGCTGCCGGTGTTCGTGCTCGGCATGCCGCGCTCCGGCACCACGTTGATCGAGCAGATGCTGGCCGGCCACAGCCAGGTCCACGGTGCGGGCGAGCTGGGGCTCATCCCCGGCGTGATTGCGGGCCTTGAACGGTGGGAGCGCCGGGTCGGTTCCGGCCGACATTACCCCGACTGTGTGGACGATCTGGACGCCAAGGTGATCGCGGGCATCACGGGCAATCTTCTCAAAGAGCTGCAGGAGTATGCTCCCGGGGCGCGGCATGTGGTGGACAAGCTGCCCCACAACTTCGAGAACATCGGTCTCATCAAGCTGCTCTTCCCCCATGCGCGGATCATCTCGGTGCGGCGGGATCCCCGCGATATCGCCATCTCCAACTACTTTACCGATTACGCGGCCAAACACGGCGGCATGGGCTTTGCCTATGACCTGACCTGGATAGGGGAACAGCTCGCCGACCATAACCTGCTGATGCACCACTGGAACCAGCTCTTCCCCGGAGAGATCCTGGAGGTGAGCTACGAGGATGTGCTGGCGGACCCCGAACGCGAGGCGCGGCGCATGCTGGATTACGTCGGGGTGGCCTGGGAGCCTCAGGTCCTCAATTTCAGCGAGTTGCAACGGCCGGTGAAAACAGCCAGCGTCTGGCAGGTGCGCCAGCCGCTGTACAAGAGCTCCATGGCCAGATGGGCGCGTTACGAGACCCATCTTGCCCCGCTGCTGCGCGGCACCAATGGGCGCATCCAATGGCAGCCGATCGACGACATGGTGGCGCTACCCGTGCCCGGCTTGCTGGAAACGGGCGTGGCGCGCTACCGCGAAGAGAAGCTGGACGAGGCCGAGCACTGCTTCAAGCAGTTGCTGCATCACCTGCCCGAGCACGCTGCCGCCACCTTCATGGTGGGGCTTGTCTATGTGCGCAAGGGCCATCTGGCCGAGGGCATCGCTCTGATGCACAAGGCCCACGAACAGTGCCCCTGGCATGGGCAATGGCGCGAAGATCTGGCGCAGGCATATACGCTATCGGGCGAGCCGGAAAAGGCGGTGCAACTGTTGCGCAAGGCGCCGCCTGTGGCACAGACAGCCTTGCCCCACAACGAACAGGAAATCGACGAAGAATGTTCATGGTAACTAGCTTGCCGCGGCTGAGGCGGCATGGCCTGCTGCTCCTGAGCCTGGCCGTGTTGACCCTGCCCGCCGCGAATGCACAACAGGCCGATGGCTTGCAGGCGGCGTTGCAGGCGGCCCTGAGTCAGCACCCTGCCGTGAGTGGCAAACGGGCACAGATCGAGGCAAGGGAATACTCTGCCGATGCAGCCCGCAGTCAGCGCTACCCCAGCGTGACTGCCCAGGTGCAGCAGTATTCAGAATCGAGTCGGGATACTGCGACCGGAGAGGACCTCTCCACGCCGGTGACGTTGCGCGCTCGCCAACCTTTGTGGGCATTCGGGCGCATCGACAACAGCATTGCGTTTGCCGATGCCGACACAGAGGTCGAGCGTGTCGACCTGCTGCGAGTGCGGCGCCAGTTGCTGGAACAGACTGCCGTGGCCTACTCCAATGTCCTTGGCAGCCGTCAGCGCCTGGAGGTGGTTCAAGCCAGTCTGGCTGCCCATCAGTCGCTGTTCGAGCAGATCAGCCGCCGGGAGCAGGGTCAGCTGGCATCGACGGCCGATGTGCGCCTGGCGGCCACTCGCCTCGCGCAAGCCAGGGCGAGGGTGGAGCGATACGAAGGGGAGCTGGCCATTGCGAGAAGCGATCTGCTGGCCCTGACCCAGACGCCCGTTCCTGCCCGACAACCGGTGACACCGGATCTGCTGCAGATCAGCGAGGGCGAGGCATTGCACCAGGCCGCCCTGCAGGGCAGCGCCGAAGTGCGTTACAAGAAGCAGGAGATCGAGCGGGCCAGGGCGAGTGTGGAGCAGGTCAGAACGGCCTCCATGCCCACGCTCTACCTGCAAGCAGAGCAGGATTACGATCAGCCATCCTACCGGGATGATACCCGGGTCAGTTTGGTGCTGGAGGGTACGCTGGAGGGGATGGGCTTTGCGACCCGTGGCAGGACAGACGCGGCGGTGGCGCAGCAGAGCGCGGCCGAAGATGACCTGGCCTACGCCGTCAGCGAGCTGGAGCGCAGCGTGCGTCGCCTGCAACGCAGCCGTGAGCTGCAGGCCGGGCTGGTGCGGGTACAGACTGAGTCGCTGGCGGAGTTGGGGGCCGTGCTGGGATCCTATCAACGCCAGTATGTGGCAGGGACCAAGAGCTGGCTCGATGTGCTGAATATCCAGCGCGAATTCAGTGAACAGCAGTTGCAACTGGTTCAGGCAAAGAGTGACTGGGAGATTTACTCCTTGCAATTGGCTGCCCTGACAGGGGGGCTGGATCCCCTGGTGACCTTGAACGGTGAGGAGTTACAACCCCATGGATAGGCAAACCGCCGAGCAGGCGCCGCACGGCATGTCATCTGCGTTGGTGACACACTTGTTGGCTACGTTACAGATCCCGTTCGACCGCGATGCACTGGCACAGGCGTGGGAGCAGGCGGCGCCAGCCACGGCCACCCTCGGGCCCGCGCAGTGGTTGAGGCAGGTACTGATCCAGGCCGGATTGAAGAACCTTGCACCCGTGCAACTCGCCTGGCGTCGTCTTGATCAGCGCCGCTTGCCGGCACTGGTCTGTGCCCAGGGGGAGTGGATGCTGGCGGAGCGGGATGCCACGGGCCGCCTGACCCTGCTCGATGGGGCAGGGATGCGCCGTGAGGCCGATGAGAGCGAGCTGCAGGATGCCCTGGTGGTCTGGCTGCGGGCACCGGTGAGCAGACGTGCCGATGCCGACAGTGTCTTCTCCGGCAACCTGGCGTCTCGCCTGGTGTGGCGAGAACTCTTTCGAGAGCGGGGCTGGCTGTGGAAAGTCATCGTGGCCACCGTGCTGGTGAACCTGCTGGCCGTCGGCACGTCCATTTTCGCCATGCAGGTCTATGACCGTGTGGTGCCGACCCTGGCCTATTCGACCCTGACCACCCTGGTGACCGGCATGGGGTTGATCATCCTGCTGGACTGGATGCTGAAGATCACCCGGGCCAGGATCCTGGACAGCCTCTCCTGTGCCGTCGACAAGCGGGTTTCGCAGCAGGTCTTCGAGCATGTACTGCATCTGCGCCTGGATCAGCAGCCGCGCAGCCTGGGCACTCTGGCGGCCCAGGTTGGCGGGCTGGATGCCGTGCGTCAGTTCTTCAGTGCCGGCGTGGTGTTTGCACTGGTGGATCTGCCCTTTGCCGCCCTGTTTCTGGCATTTATCGCCATCATCGGCGGCGCGGTGGGCTGGGTGTACACCCTGCTGCTGCCAGTGGCATTGCTGCTGGGATATGTCAGCCAGTGGCGCCTTCGCGCCTTGCTGTCACAGCAGATGCTGCGCAGCAACGAGCGCCAGGGGTTGCTGGTCGACACGATCCGGGGCGCAGAGACGATTCGCGCCAACAATGCCGGTTGGCGTTTTGCACAGGAGTGGCAAGACGTGACGGCGACCATCGATGGCTACAACATCCAGCAGAAGGCGGTCAGCAGTTTCTCCAGCGTCAGCACCAGCAGCCTGTCAACCCTGGCCTATGTGGCCGCCGTGGTTGTCGGGGTATGGCAGATCGAGGCTGGCCTCCTGACGATGGGGGGGATGATCGCGTGCAGCATCCTGGGGGGGCGGGTGATCGCCCCCATCGCCCAGAGCGTCCAGTATCTTGCGCAGTGGCAGCAAGTCAGACAGGCGTTGCAGATGGTGCACCAGGTCTTGTCCCTGTCGCGGGATCGGCGCCCGGAGCAGCAACTGCTGCTGCCGGACGAACTCCCCAGGGAGGTGGCCCTGGAGCGCGTGCGTTTCGCTTATCCCGAATCGCCCATCTGCCAGCTCGACATCGAGCGCCTGCAGTTCAAATCCGGTGAGCGGGTATTGCTGGTCGGGCCGATCGGGTGTGGCAAGTCGACGCTGCTCAAGATGCTGGCCGGCCTGTATTGCCCCAGCGAAGGCCGCATCCGTCTGGGAGACGCCGATCTGTGGGAAATCGATCCCCAACTGGTGGCAAGCCAGGTGGGGTATCTGCCGCAAGCCGTACAGCTGTTCAAGGGCACCCTGCGCAGCAATCTGGCCCTGACCGGCGTGACCAGCGACTCTCGCCTGCTGCAGATCACCCGCGAGCTCGGCATCGACGGCATTGCGGCATCCAGCCCTCAGGGGATGGATCTCGTGATCAGCGAGGGAGGAGAGGGGCTCTCTGGCGGCCAGAGGCAGCTGGTTGCGCTTGCTCGCGTCCTGATCAACCAGCCCAGGGTATGGCTGCTGGACGAACCGACGGCGGCCCTTGACGGCGAATCCGAGCAGCGTGTCTGGACGGCCTTGCAAGGGGCGATACAGCCCGAGGATATCGTGATCGTGGCGACCCACAGACCCATGGCGGCCGCCCGGCTGGCGACGAGGGTCATCGCCATGCAACAGGGGCGGGTGGTAAAAGATGGCACGCCGGATCGGGTGCTGACACAGATGCTCGCCCGACCGGCGGCATCTTCGCACCCTGGCAAAGGAGGAATGCTTGATGTGGTCTGATCGTTTCCTGCAAGACGATGATGCGCGTACCCAAGCTCGGATCCGCAAGTTGCAGAACTCTCACCGGGGCCGTCAGGGCTGGTTGTGGATGACGGCGCTCCTGATGGCGATCTTTGTTGCCTGGGCCTCATGGTTTCGGGTGGACGAAGTCGCCCGTGCCACGGGCGAGGTCATTGCCAGCAGCCGGGTGCAGATCATCCAGTCGGTGGATGGCGGCGTGCTGGAGCAGTTGCTGGTCAAGGAGGGGGACAGGGTGGCCCCCGGTCAGTTGCTCGCCCGTCTGGAGCAGACCAGAGTGGGGGCGTCGGTCGGAGAAGTGGAGGCCCGCCTGTTTGCGCTGGAGGCGAGGGCCACCCGGCTGCGGGCGGAAGTCATCGGTGAACCGCGACTCACCTTCTCACCTGACCTGCTGGCACGCTCTCCCGAGACGGCCCGTGTCGAGGAGGCGCTGTTCAAGCAGCGCCAGACCGGCCTCAGGGAAGAGCTGAGAACCATGCGAGTGGCGGTGTCACTGGCCCAGAAGGAGCTGCGTCTGGTGGAGCAGCTCTATGCTGATGGCGATGCCAGCGGCTCCGAACTGCTGCGGGTGCAGCGTGGGCTCAATGAGGCCGAGGCCCGGCTGGTGAACCGGCGCAACCAGTTCCTTGAGGAGGCCAGACTGGAGCTGGCCAAGGCGGAGGATGACATGGCGCAGGGCGCGCAGACCCTGACCCTGCGCAAGCAGGAGCAGCAGGACAGCATGTTTACCGCCATGGTGCCTGGCATCGTCAAGAACATCCGGGTCACCACGGTGGGCGGTGTGCTCAGGGCCGGGGAGGAGCTGATGCAGATCATCCCGGTCGACGACGATCTGATGATTGAGGCCAAGGTGAGCACCGCGGACATTGCCCGTGTGGTGCCGGGTCTGGAAGCGACGATCCGTTTCGACACCTTTGACTACACCATCTTTGGCGGCGTGAAGGGGGAGGTGGCCTATGTCAGTGCTGACAGCCTCAAGGAAGAGACCAGTCGCGGCATGGACATCTATTATCGCGTGCGGATCAAGCCTGCCAGCTACCCCGTGACCTCCACGACGGGCAGGGAGATCGACGTGTTGCCGGGGATGACGGCCCAGGTGGATATCCGCACCGGTGATCGTACCGTGATGGACTACCTGCTCAAGCCCCTGCGCAAGACCCTGAGCGAGTCATTCGGAGAGCGCTAGATGGGATTGAGGGGACCTGACCTCGTCCCCGAGCTGATGCCTGCCTGATCTGGCGGGCATGGCGCACAGGCCGTGGCGAGGGGTGTCGCTCCCCGAGGCCCGCCATGTGGCGCCCGGGATGAGGGGGAAATGGCGCAGAAACGCACAAGGGGCTGGCATCATGACGATGCCAGCCCCTTGCTGTGTATGGTGTTCCCGACTGGAGTCGAACCAGTGGCCTGTCCCTTAGGAGGGGACCGCTCTATCCTGCTGAGCTACGGGAACCTTGTGGCGGGCATTATACAAGAAGCATTGTGCTTTTAAACCCTTGATTCCTATTCCAATACGGCCAGGTCACCGATTTGGACATTGAACGGCGAATATTTGTTCTGACTGCTGATGATGGCGCCATCCTCGAACACCTGCACCACCTCGAACAGACCGTCTGCGGGGTTGCGCATCACCCTGGACTTGCCATAGGGGTCGACGAAGTCGGCGCTGTGCTGGACCCGGAACTGGTCCCCGAGCTTGACCCCGTTGCGACGGCCCAGGTTGATGTGGGGGCCGCGCTCGTGCTGGGCCACGATCCGGGCGGTGACGGGGGCACAGGCGAGTTCGGCGGCGATGTCCTGGGCCGCCTCCTTCAACTGGTAGCCCACCTCCTGGCCAAAGCTCGACTGCCAGAACTGGCCGCCGCTGCTGCCCACCTGTTCCCGCTTGGAGAAGGTCCAGTTGGCGCGGCCCTTGTACTCCTTGCGGCCGAGCAGGCTGCCGTTGATGCCGTCGAACAGGTAGAGCTGCATGGAGAAATTGCGCACGGGATCCTCATACCAGCTGGTGAGGGCGTTGCCCTGGGGCTCGAGGGAGAGGTCGTCGATGCTGCCGAGCACCAGATACTGGCTGTCGGTGCGCAGGCTCAGGGCCTTGATCTCCTCGAGGGCGCTGCGATCCCCCTGTTGCAGATGGAGAGGGTCGATGCGCAGGTTCTCGTCCAGCCACTGGCGTGCGACCACCTGGGGCGTCGTCGCCATGGTTTCAAACAGCCGGCGGGAGAGATCGGCGGGCATGTCGTCCAGGGCACCGGTGCTCGCCTGGTCCGGGTAGCGCATGCGCAGACGCACCAGCGTCAAATCCTTGGCGTAGTGCTGGGTCTGACAGATCTGCCGCTCCGCCTGGATGTCGGCCACGAGGGTGATGTACATGCGGCCGTTGCGCACCTCTTCGCGCTTGAGGCGGTACTGGCGGATGTCGCCGCCGGAGCGGATCTGGATCTGCTCGGAGCGCAGGCTGCCGTTTTCCAGGCGCTGGATGCTGGAGACGGAGGCGCCGCTGGCCAGCAGCGCCTGGCGCAGGGCATCCCGGGTCGCCTGCTCGCGGGCGTAGACCTCGTCGCCCCCCAGAATGGCGGCACTGCCCTGGGCCTCGATAAGTTCGGCCCTGGCCGACAGGCTGGCCAGCAGCAGGGTGAACAGCAGCGAAACTTTCATAACAAACACCTTGAGTGGGCGACCCCGCTGCCGCCGGTGGGGCGGGTCAGGGATCCTGGACACAGATCCGGTCTGCACCGGAGCGGGTGACCAAATAAAAGCAAGAACCATGCCTTCTTCCCTGGCCGGAGCCCGTACGGTGGGCTCCGGTGGCACAGTGCGCGCCTTTGCCCGGGGATCATCGAGGATCCTGCGCGCATTCCCGCCTCAAGTGTTGGCGGTTGCGACCGATAACAGGTCAGGTGCAGATACAGGAAAGGTATCCATGAAGAGAGTTATCACGGTGCTGGCGGTGGCGCTGGCATTGGTCGGTTGCGGGTCGGCCGACCCCATCAATCGGGAGCTGGGAGACCCCCGCCAGGCGGCGAAGGGGATGGAGCTCAACTGGCTGGTGGCCCGCATGACGGATCAGCTGATGGAGCGCAAGTCCCTCACGACCCTGACCGAGCCCATTGCGGTCGCCTCCTTTGTCGATCTCGACACCCTGAAGGACACCAACTGGATGGGGCAGCAGATCGAGGAGAGCTTCATCTACGAGCTGAACCGGCGCGGTGAGGTGGTGGTGGACTTCAAGACCACGGGCAACATCCAGGTGACCCCGCAGGGGGACTTCGTGATGAGCCGCAACTACAAGGATCTCTCGTCCCGGCTACCCATCTCCCGCATCCTGACCGGCACTTTCAGCCGCAATCAGCAGGGGATCCTGGTCAACGCCCGCATCATCGATCTGCGCACCAAGATGGTCGAGACCACGGCCCAGAGCTTGATCCCGAAACAATATTTGTCCGGTGCCAGCAACTCCTTTGGCCGGGCCTCCATCAATCGCGGTTACCTGATGCGGGGGGGCCAGAGCCCGTCCGGTCATCTGGTCAACCTGACCCCTTGAGGTGGCGCGTCATGAAGCGTGAAGCGGGCTGGCTGATATTGAGCCGTGAAACATCGGGTGTGGTGAACAGGAAAACGGGGAAACAGCGATGAAAATCTTGTTGGGTTGCCTGATGGCCATGTTGCTGACGGCGTGCAGTGGCAACCGGGTGGTGAACTATGACGTGGGCGAGAAGCCCGATGACTTCCCGGTGCTCAAGGCGGTGGGGTATGCGGTGATCGACATCCAGCCCGGTCCCTCCCAGTCCGAGAAGATGTTGCAGGCGATCCGCGCCTCCAAGATGGACGCCTACCGGGAGCTGGCGGAGCAGCTCAACGGCCAGCAGGTGCGCGGCCAGAGCAGCTACAAGGACCTGACCCAGACCTCCAACTCCCTGGATGTGTCGGTGGCGGGCATGGTGCGCGGTGCCCGGGTGGTGGCGACCTATCCCCGTGGCAACACCTATGCCACCGAGCTGGAGCTCGATACCCGCAACCTCTATCACCTGAACCAGCTGATGGCGGGCCAGTTCTAGGGCGGGTCCGGGGGGCGCCGGCATGAGCCCGGCGATCATCACGGTACAGACAAAGGCGAGCGCAGGCTCGCCTTTTTGTTTGGTCGGGAAGGGGCTCGGATCTGCGGGGAATAACCGGGGTTGGCGCGTTGGACGGGATAGGGCCAGCGGTGAGGGTAACCGGGGTTGGCGCGTGGGCGGTATAGCGCCTGGGGAGGATAACCGGGGTTGGCGTCTTGGGAGGAGCTGGTCTTCGGCAGGAGAAACGGGGTTGAGGTGCCGGGCGGGATCCGGCCTGTAGCGAGGAAAAAGGGGGCTGAGATCGAACAAGAGGTGCCCGGGCGCCGGAATGGCGGCCTTTTTTGTTTAGGGAAATCTAACGATGTTGCCATGTCGTTAAATAAAGCCAAACGATAGAAAGGCCCGGCAGGCGGCAAAAGGAGGCCGCAACGGGAGGAAGATGGCCTGATGGTGAGTGGAAAGACAGCAGCGCCAGGATCCCGGGTTCACGAGGAAGAGGGTGGAGGGCGGTTTAATGCCGGAAGGGAAGGGCGGGACTGGGCCGCGTCTCACGGGGAGGGCGCAGAGAGCACAAAGGCGAGCCGGGGCTCGCCTTTGTGTGGCAGGGGCGGGATCCGCTCCCCATCAGCTTCCCATCAAGACGGGCGGCACGGCGGTCGGCTTGACGTCTTCGCTCGGGTAGCAGCCCAGCACCTTGATGTAGCGGGTGATCTTGGTCAGCTCCAGCAGGGCGGCCTGCATGGCCGGGGTCTGCAGGTTGGCGGAGACATCCAGGTAGAACATCTCCTCCCAGGGGTTGCCCTGCACCGGACGGGATTCCAGCTTGGTCATGTTGATCTCGTGGCTGCGCAGCACCAGCAGCGCCTCCACCAGGGAGCCCGGCTTCTGGGAGGTGGACATGATGAGGGTGGTCTTGGCCGGGATCTGGGGCGCAACGTCAATGGGTTTGCGCGCCACCACGATGAAGCGGCTGTAGTTCTCCTTCTGGTTGGCGAGCTGCTCGGCCAGCACGTCCAGGCCGTAGAGCTCGCCGCCGGCGGCGCTGCCGATGGCCGCCGCCTCCGGGCTTGCCAGCTCCTTGACCTTCATCATGGCGCTGGAGGAGGAGTCGCAGATCTCGTGGCGCGCCCCTTCCAGCTTGCTGAGGTAATGGGAGCACTGCTGGAACACCTGGGGATGGGCGTAGAAGGTCTTGATGCGGGACAGCTCGGTGGGCACGGCGGTGAGGATGCAGTGCTCGATGGGATAGGTGAGCTCACCCACGATGGAGAGGGTGGTGTGCTGCATCACGTCGTACACCTCGTTGATGGAGCCCGAGCTGGTGTTCTCGATAGGCAGCACCCCGAAGGCGGCGCGGCCCGACTCCACCGTGTCCAGCACCTCGCGGAAGTTCTGGCAGTTCACCTCGATCACCTGATCCTTGTAGCGGGCCAGGTACTTGCGGGCGGCCAGGCTCGAGTAGGAGCCGCGTGGTCCCAGGTAGGCAACGCTGGTCATGGGCTCCTGCTGCTGGGGGTTGAGCAGGCTCTGTAGGTAGGCCTGCTGGGAGAGCACGGAGTCTTCGATGATGGTGTGGTAGATGCGGGTGATGTACTGGGCATCCAGTCCGAGGGCGCGCCCTTTCTGGATCAGGGCGACCAGCAAGTCCTGCTCGCGCTGGTGGTCACGGATGGGACGGGGATTGGCCTGCTTGGCGCGGGCGACCTCGATGCTGAGGGTCTTGCGTTTGGCCAGCAGGGCGAGCAGCTCCTGATCCAACTGGGTGATGTCGTGTCTGATCTCGTCGAGCGTTGCCATAGTGGTTCCCTATCCAGTGATTCTGTGGTGTGTGGTGCAAAAAAAAGCCTCCGCTGGGGAGGCTCGATTCGTCTTTGGTTTCTGTTTACGCGAATGGTTCACGTGACGACGGGCCTTCCCTCATGTGGGCCGGGTAAACGAGAAAACAAAGAAGAATGGTGTGTTCATGGGCGTGTCCTGAATGTAACGCCATAACCATTAAGGGATTTGGCGGTGCGATGCAAGTAAAACTTGCCCGGGGGCGTTGAACGGGGCAGGGTGGTGGCTCGGGTTGCCGAGGGGGAGTGAGCGTCGTTCTGGTCCCTGTTTGTGGCAACCGCCGTGACCACATCCGTGGCAACAACACATAGAGGGGACGAGACGATGGCGGTGATCTTCGATCTGGGCAGGGTGGTGGTGCGCTGGGATCCGGTGGCCATAGTGAGTGGGGTGCGCGGACCCAAGGGGGCGACAGCGATCGCGGATCAGCTGTTCAACCACCCGGACTGGCTGGAGGTGGACAGGGGGACCCTCTCCCTGCACACCATGGCCCGTCAGGCGCAGGGGCGCACCGGCCTGTCGATGGCGGAGAATCTGGCCATCTTGCAGGCTGTGCCGTCCTCCCTTGTGCCGGATCCTGCCATGGTGGCGCTCATCGAAGAATTGCACGGTGCAGGCCACACCCTCTATGCCCTCTCCAACATGGGGCACGCCAGCATCGACTGGCTGGAGCAGCATCAGTCCTTCTGGCGCTTCTTCAGCGGCAAGGTGGTGTCGGCCCGGGTGCGGATGCTCAAGCCCGAGCCCGACATCTACCGCTATCTGCTGGTGTCGTTCGGCCTCAAGGCTGGGGAGTGCCTCTTTATCGACGACAGCCCGGCCAACGTGGCGGCGGCCGAGGCGCTCGGTCTGCGGGGGCTGATCTTCACCGATCCGGCCCGGTGCCGGGCGCATCTGATCGCTCAGGGGTTGTTGCCTGCCTGAGGAGAGCCAGTTTCGCTTCGCAGCGAAAAAAGTGTGCAAAACCTTGATTGAGGGCAAATAACGTACAGCTTTATCCATGCTCTTTAAGTGTATATTCAGCTTGGTGCGGGCAAAATGGTATCCAGTTCATCATCCGGAGTTGTTGTTATGGATGCCAATGTCGTTGCGCTGCATCGGGGATACGATCAGACCTTTCAAGCCAGGGAACAGAGGCTCATCAACACCCTGGCCGGTTACAGCGAACTGCTTGTCTCCTTCTCCGGCCGACTGGAATCCTGCTACAGCATGGATCTGTGCCGGGCCAGCGGGGTGCGATTTCGCGCCATCACCCTGGACAACCCCACCCTCAGCCGCCAGTCGGTGGCCAGGGCACAGCGCTACTGCCGGCACTACGGCATCCCCCATCAGGTGCTCAAGACCGACGAGATGATCTTCAGCGCCCACCTGGGCCACCTCGCCGAGGTGACCGACCCGGTGCGCTACCTCTGCCAGCAGCTCGAACATGAAGAGGGCCCGCCGCTGCTGATGTCGGCCTCGGTGGAGGAGAAGCGGGAGTACCTGCGCCGATTCCACAGCCTGCCCGCCAACACCCTCTGGATCTTTGCCGAGCAGGGGATGACCAACCGGGATTTTCGCTACGGCTTTCACAAGCGGCAACTGGCGCTCTGGGGAGACGTGGGGGAGGCCTGCCTGAGCCGGCGGTTTGTCGATATGGCCTCCCTGGACAGGCGGCACCTGCGGATGGTCGACATGGCCGAGCAGATGCTGGTGGACATGGGGCTGGGGGGAGCCCAGGTCTTCTTCCATACCCTGGGTGACAGGGTCACCACCCTTGCGAGGATCCGGGTGCCCGAACGGCTGCGGGCCCTGGTGTTCGACATGCAGCCCACCATCCAGAAGGCCCTCAGGAGTGCCCAGTTCGATCTGGTGACCCTGGATCTGGCCACGCTGGAGGATCCCCACCCCCTGGTCATCTGAGCCGGGGCGTAACGTGAGGGGGGTCATAGGCAAGGAGGGCGCGACTCTTTATACTGCCCCCTTCGCATCCTTTATCGAGTGCCTGCCCATGAAACCCCTCTCCCGACTGCTGGTCGCCCTCTGTCTGTGCCCTCTGCTGGCCGAGGCGGCTCCCCTGCACCAGATCACCTTGCCGGATGGTCGCCAGGTGCAACTCAATGACGATTTCACCTGGGAATACCTGCTGGTCAAGCCGGCAGCCACGGTAGCCGGTCAGGCAGTGACGGCGAGTGTCGCGGCCCCGGTGCTGACCGAGCAGGCCATGGCCCATCCCGACTTGCTCTCCCAGGCGACCCGGGACGGCATCACGGTGAAGCTGGACCAGGTGGCGGGGGACGATCCCCTCAGCCTGCAGTTCGTGGTGAGCAACACCGGCAGTCGCAACGTGGTGCGCGTCAACGGCAGCCTGACCCTGTTCAGCGCCGACGGGGTGCAGCTCTCGAGCGAGCCCGTGCGCTTCTGGGTCGGGGAGAACCGCCTGCCTGACTCCTACCTGCGCAAGGGGGAGGCTCGCGCCTCCCGGGCCATCGAGCTGGCACGACCCGCCGGCCTCACCGGCAAGCCGCTGGTGCGGGTGCAGATCGACGAGGTGGAATTCCGCTAGGATGACGGCGGGGGAGCCCTCGCTCCCCCGCAGAGTGTTGCACCGGTAACCGCCAGCAATATCCGCTTACATCTGACATGGTTTGGCAACAGCTTGCTCCTCGGCGTTGCCCCCTTTGCCCGTCACAATGGCTCCATTCCAGTTAGGTCCGCCTAACTCAACCCATGGAGTCAACAAAATGCAAAAGATCGCACTGTCTGTTCTGGTTCTGGCCGGTCTCTCTTCCACCTCCGTCCTGGCGCAAGATGCCTTCAGCTATGCCAAGGGCTCTGCCACCTGGGCCCACACCAAGTCTGACTACATCGGTGGCAAGGATGGGGAGAACCGCGACTTCGGCGGCCTGAGCCTGGATCTCTCCAAGAGCTTCACCAGCAATGTCTATGGCCGGATCGGCAGCGAATACACCTCCCGCAGCAGCGGCAACGACAGCATGGCCATCTCCAGCCTGGGGATGGGTGTCTACACCCCCCTCAGCACCGGCCTGAACCTCTACGGTGAAACCGGCCTGATGGGCTACAGCCTGGAACGGGAGCTGGCCTCCGACGTGAACCACTCCGGTTGGGATACCCTGGCCCGCAAGAAGAGCGGCAGCCTCTACGGAGAAGTGGGCCTGCGCTACGACATCGGCGCCGTCGAGCTCTCCACCGGCTATCGCTACGCCAACATGACCGACGACATGCACGACTTCAAGGCGGGGGCGGCGTACAAGCTGACCCAGAACCTGGCCCTCACCGCCGACTACACCTATCGCAACTGGGATCTGCAAAAAGGCTCCATCTCCAGCCTGGGTGTGAAATACAGCTTCTGATCATCCTTCCTGCAGGGTCTTCACCTTTACCCATGACTTCGGTCATGGGTTTTTTTTATGGGGGCTGATCCGCCCGCCGCCCCCTGGCCGTATCAGTTCGCAATAGTTATACAGCTTCCAATTTTTTGTATAACTGCTATAACTTACTCAAGGCTTATACAAGGGGCTTCATCATGTACAAGATCAAGGTCGGTATCAGTGCCTGTCTGCTCGGCCAGGAAGTGCGCTTCGACGGGGGCCACAAACGATCCAGTTTCTGCGAACGGGATCTGGGTGCCCATTTCGACTATCACCCCGTCTGCCCCGAGATGGCCATTGGCCTGGGCGCACCCCGCGCCGCCATCCGGCTGGTGAAGCGCCAGGGCGAGGTGCGGGCCGAGGCAAGCAACGGCAGCTTCGACGTCACCGACAAGCTGATTGCCTTCAGCGAGCAGAAGGCACGCCAGCTCGACTTCCTCTCCGGCTACATCCTCTGCGCCAAGTCCCCCAGCTGCGGCATGGAGCGGGTGCGTATCTATGGCGCCAACAACGAGGGGAGCGCCAAGGAGGGTGTCGGCCTCTTCGCCAAGGCGCTGATGGAGGCCAACCCCCTGCTGCCGGTGGAGGAAGATGGCCGCCTGTGCGACCCCATCCTGCGGGAGAACTTCGTGCTGCGGGTCTTCGCCTACCACGACTGGCAGCAGCTCTGCGCCCGGGGGATCACCGCCTCAGCCCTGATCCGCTTCCATTCACGCTACAAGTACCTGGTGCTCTCCCACGCCACCACCCACTACCGGGCGCTGGGGCGCCTGCTCGCCAACCTTGGCAAGGCCAACCTGCAGGAGGTGGCCGACAGCTACATCCAGGGGTTGATGGCGGCGCTGACCCTGCGGGCCAACCGCCGCAGCCACACCAATGTGCTGATGCACCTGCAGGGCTACTTCAAGCGGGTGCTGACCCCGGCCCAGAAGCAGGAGCTGTGCGACACCATCGACAAGTACCGCACCGGGGTCTTCCCGTTGCTGGTGCCCCTTACCCTGATCCGCCACTACCTGCGCGAGTACCCGAACCCCTATCTCGCCGAGCAGGTGTACCTCAATCCCCATCCCGACACGCTGAAATTGCGTTACGGGCTGTGAAGGTGTGGCTGGATTTGGCCGATCAGGCCTACCTCGACCTTCATCCCGACACGCTCAAGCTGCGCTACGGGCTCTGAACACCCTGTGCAGGCCCCGGCGGATCACCGGGGCCTCTTCCCAACGTCTGATGGACTCTCTCATGTCTGATGAATCACAAGCCGCCGCGCCTCTCCCCGACGAGGGCGTCTACCCCATTCGCGAGGTCTCCCGCCTCACCGGCGTCAACGCCGTCACCCTGCGCGCCTGGCAGCGCCGCTACGGGCTGGTGCAACCGGCCCGAACCGAGAAGGGCCATCGCCTCTACAGCGAGCAGGACATCCGCCAGATAGGCGAGATCCTGAGCTGGCTGGAGCGGGGGGTGAGCATAGGTCAGGTGAAGGGGCTGTTGAGCGAGCCCCAGAGTGCGCCAGTGAGCGATCACTGGCAGCAGACCCTGGAGCAGTTCAGCCAGGCGCTGCTCGCCTTCAACCAGCGCAAGGCGGAGGCCGAGCTTGGCGATCTGCTGGCGAGCTACCCCTTCGAGCTGGTGCGCAGCCGGGTACTGCAGCCCCTGGTGGAGCGGCTGCTGGGGCTTTGGCGCGAGCGTCCCGATGGCGAGCTGCTGCAACAGGTGTGGCTCGGCTGGCTGCATACCCGCTTCGCCCGCCACCTCATCGAGCAGGAGAAGGGCATCCCCGTCACCCTGGCAAGCTGGGGGCAGGTGGGGCCGCTGGATCTTGTCTGGGCTGCGTATGAGCTCATCGGTCAGGGATATGAGGTGCAACTGCTGGGGGCGGTGGAGCCCCGCCATGCCACCTTGCTGGAGGGGCGCGCCACTCCCCCCTGGCTGATCCTGCTGGGGGCCGGGCTCGGCAAGCAGGACCAGGCAGCCGAATGGCCTGAGGGCACCCGCTTCTTTGGCGAGCTGGGACGCCTCTACGATGAGCCGTGGCGGCGTGCCCGCAACTGGCACGCCACCCTGGCAGAGGTCAGTGCGACGCCCCGCACTGCCAAGGCGAAGGGCAAGGGCGGGAGAACACCGTCATGAGGCTGGTCTGGTTTCGCAACGATCTGCGTCTGGCCGACAACCCGGCCCTGCGCCACGCCTGCGCCGGAGATGAACCGGTCGCCGCACTCTTCATCGTCTCGCCGACCCAGTGGCAGGCGCACAAGCTGGCCCCGGTCCGCCAGCGCTTCATGCTGGCACAGGTGGATGCCATGGGCCGCGAGCTGGCGGCCCTCGGCATTCCGCTTCATCTGCTGCGGGTCGAGACCTTTGCCGAGGTGCCGACGGCGCTGACGGCGCTTTGCCGGGAGCTCGGGGTGAGCCAGCTCTACGCCAACCAGGCCATCGAGATTGACGAGCTGCGCCGCGACCAGGCCGTCAGCGCCGCGCTGGGGGAGCAGGGCATGACCAGCCACTGGTTCAACGGCTGCTGCGTGCTGCCGCCCGGTCGTGTGCTGACCGGGTCGGGGGAGATGTTCAAGGTCTTCACCCCCTTCAGCCGCGCCTGGCTCAAGGCTCTCGAGGAGGATGGCTTCGTCATTCACCGTGCCCCCGCACCACGCGGCGAGCCGTTGCCGTGGCTGCCCCTGGCCGAGCGGGAGTGGGTGGACGACGGGCTGGGGGATCTGACGGCGGACACCCGCTGGCCGGTGGGGGAGGCCGAGGCGAGCCGCCGGTTGCACGCCTTTCTGGATCAGGCGGTGCTCGATTACGGCGAGACCCGGGACTTTCCGGCGCTGGCGGGCACCTCCGTGCTCTCCCCCTATCTGGCGGCGGGCATCACCAGTGCCCGCCAGTGCGTGGGGGCGCTGCAGCAGCGTCTCGGCTACCGGCCCCAGTCGAAGGCCCAACCCGGTTTCGTCTGGCTCAACGAGCTCATCTGGCGCGAGTTCTACCGCCACTTGCTGGTGCTGATCCCGAGCCTCTCCATGAACCGCCCCTTCAAGCCGGAGACGGCGGCCCTGCCGTGGAGCTGGGATCCGGATGCCTTCGCCGCCTGGTGCGAGGGGCGCACCGGCTACCCCGTGGTCGATGCGGCCATGCGTTGCCTCAACGCCACCGGCTGGATGCACAACCGGCTGCGGATGATAGTGGCGAGCTTCCTCACCAAGGATCTCCATATCCACTGGCGGCTTGGGGAGGACTACTTCATGAGTCGGCTCATCGACGGGGATCTGGCGGCCAACAATGGCGGCTGGCAGTGGGCGGCGGGGACCGGGGCCGATGCGGCGCCCTATTTCCGGGTCTTCAACCCCACCACCCAGGGGCAACGATTTGATCCACAAGGGGAGTTCATTCGTACCTGGGTCACTGAGCTGGCGGATGTGCCTGCTGCCTATCTCCACGAGCCCCACGACTGGTTGCGGCTCAAGGGGCGGCAGGATTATCCGGCCCCCATGGTGGATCATGCCGTTGCACGGGTGAGGGCCATCGAGATGTTCCGCGAACTGGAGAAAAACTAGCATGAATGACGCGCTGGCCCGCTTTGTCATCCTCTACCTGCAATTGGACAAGCATCAGTTGCACCGCTTGCCGGAGGTCTATGCCGATGAGGTGCTCTTCATCGATCCTGCGCACCGGATAGAGGGGCTGGCCGCGCTCACCCGTTACTTTTCCTCCCTTTATGAGCGCCTTGCCCAGTGCAGTTTCGAGATAACGAGTCAGCAGCAGTCGGGCAACGAAGCCTGGCTCGCCTGGGTCATGACCTTCTCCCACCCCAGGATTGCCGGTGGCCGGGCTGTCAGGGTCGAGGGTGCCACCCGGCTGACGTTCGACTCCTGGGGCAAGGTGTGCCTGCACCGGGACTACTTCGATCTCGGGGCCATGCTCTACGAGCAGTTGCCGCTGCTGGGGCCCGTGGTACGTGCCATCAAGGGGAGGCTGGGGACATGAGCGGCCGGGTGCTGATCACCGGGGCCACCTCGGGCATCGGCCGCCAGCTGGCGCTGGATTATCGGCGCGCCGGCTGGCAGGTGTGGGGTTGTGGCCGGGACGAGGTGCGCTTGCAGGCACTGGCCGACCTGGGGATCACCCCTTTGCGATTTGATGCGCGCGATAGCGCCGCCATGGCCGGAGTGGCCGCGAGTCTGCCCGCCCTCGACCTGCTCATTCTCAATGCGGGCAACTGTGAATACATGGATCCGGCAGAAGGCTTTGACGGCGCCCTGTTTGCCCGGGTCATCGAGACCAACCTCATTGCCACCGGCAACGCCCTGGCCGCCTTGCTGCCGCGGCTGGGGGCGGGTGGACGGCTTGCCATCGTCAGCTCCTCGGTGAGCTGGCTGCCCCTGCCACGGGCGGAGGCCTATGGCGCCTCCAAGGCGGCCCTCGATTATCTGGCGGATACGTTGCGCCTGGATCTGGCCAGCAAGGGCATCGGGGTGACCCTGATCCGCCCGGGCTTCGTGCAGACGCCGCTCACCGACAAGAATGATTTTCCCATGCCCTGCCTGGTGACGGTGGAAGAGGCTTCCCGCGCCATCATGACGGGGCTTGCCGCCGGTCGCCACCAGATCCACTTTCCCCGTCGCTTCATCTGGCTGCTGCGCCTGCTCGGCGCCCTGCCGACAGGGCTCTGGCTGCGCCTTGGCCGCACACTCGTTTCGAAAGGACGCCCTTCATGAAGAAAAAGATCGCCATCGTCGGCTCCGGTATCTCCGGTCTCACCGCCGGTTTTCTGCTCCACAAGCTGCATGACATCACCCTGTTCGAGGCGGCGCCGACCCTGGGAGGCCACACCGCCACCGTGGAGGTGGAACAGGCTGGGCGCCACTATGCCATCGACACCGGCTTCATCGTCTTCAATGACCGCACCTATCCCAACTTCCTCAAATTGCTGGAGCGCATCGGGGTGGGGCGCCAACCCGCCGAGATGAGCTTCTCGGTCAAGAGTCCCGAGGGGATGGAGTACAACGGCCACAACCTCGATACCCTGTTCGCCCGGCGCCGCAATCTGCTGAGCCCGCGCTTCTATCGCTTCGTTGCCGAGATCCTGCGCTTCAACCGGGAGGCGCGGACCTGGCTGGCCGCGCATCGCCAGCGGGAGCTGACCCCCGAGCTGACCCTGGGGGACTTCCTGCAGGCGGGGAAATTCAGCGACTATTTCGCCCGCCACTACATCCTGCCCATGGGAGCGGCCATCTGGTCCTCCACCCTGGCGGACATGCGTGCCTTCCCCTTGAGCTTCTTCCTGCGGTTTTTCGCCAACCACGGGCTGCTGGAGGTGGCGAACCGGCCCCAGTGGTATGTGATCCCGGGTGGCTCGCGAGAGTACATAGGGCCGCTCACGGCGGGCTGGCAGTCGCGCATCCGCCTCGCTACCCCGGTGGAGGCGGTGCGCCGGGTGGCGGATGGCGTCGTGGTCACCAGCCAGGGGCAGGAGGCCCATTTTGACGAGGTGATCTTCGCCTGTCACAGCGATCAGGCCCTGGCCCTGCTGGCGGATGCGAGCGACGGAGAGAGGGCCATCCTCGGGAACATGCCCTATCAGGCCAACGACGTCTGGCTGCACACCGACGCCTCTTGTCTGCCGATGCGCCGCAAGGCGTGGGCGAGCTGGAACTACCAGCTCGGTGAGGATGACGGGGCGCGCCCCCTGGTGAGCTACAACATGAACATCCTGCAGGGGGTAAGCTCCTCCGCGCCCTTCTGCGTCAGCCTCAATCCCCGTGGACGGGTGGACGAGAGCAAGGTGTTGCGCCGTTTCGTCTATCATCATCCGGTATTCAATCAGGGCTCCATCGCCGCCCAGCAGCGACGGGGCGAGATCTGTGGCCATCAGCATACCCACTTCTGCGGGGCTTACTGGTACAACGGTTTTCACGAGGACGGGGTGCGCAGCGCCCTGGACGTGGCCAGACGCTTCGGGGCCGAGCTATGAGCGGCGCCGCGGCCTTGACGCAGGGGGACGAGGGAATGGGGGAGGGGATCAGCGCCATCTGGCAAGGCTCGGTGCGCCATCGCCGCTTCGCCCCCAGGGCCCACGCTTTTTCATACAGCCTCTTCATGCTGGGGCTGGATCTGGACGAACTGCCCGGGCTTGAGCAGGGGCGCTGGTTTGCCGTGGAGCGGGCCGGACTGCTCTCGTTTCGCCGCGAGGACTATCTGCGGGGCAGCGAAGGGCCCCTCAAGCAGGCGGTCTGGGACAAGGTGGCGGCCCTTGGGGGGGATGCGGAGCCCGGCGGACGGGTGCTGCTCCTTGGCAACGTGCGTTGCCTCGGGTTTTATTTCAGCCCGGTCAATTTCTACTTCTGCGATCGGGCGGGGGAGACCCGCTACCTGCTGGCGGAGGTCTCCAATACCCCCTGGAACGAGCGCCACTACTACCTGCTGGATCTGGCGGCGCTCTCCCCCCATGACAAGGATTTTCATGTCTCCCCCTTCATGGGACTGGGGATGCGCTACCACTGGCGCATCCGGGCGCCGAAAGAGGAGGCGCTGATCCATATCGAGAGCCACCCCGTATCCGGTGAGAGCAAGCTGTTTGACGCCACCCTGGCCCTGCGCCGCGCGCCGCTGTCGCGCAAGGGGCTGGCGGCGCTGCTGGCTCGCTGGCCCTGGATGACCCTGAAGGTGCTGCTCGGGATCTACTGGCAGGCCCTGCGCCTTTTTATCAAACGCACCCCCGTCTTCACCCATCCGGAGAGCCGCCCGTGACGCTGACACACCCGTTTAACTCCGCTTCCTGGTGTTGTCAGCAGCCCATGGTGCGGGTTCATCCCAACCGAACGACCCCACTCTTGACCCATTCGGAGAGCCGCTAATGGAACTTGCTCAATCAACCCTCTCTGCCTCTTTCATCGACAAGGGGGCCAAGCAACTGCTGCTCAAATTGCTGGCGCGCCTTGAGCAGGGCCAGCTGGTGCTCCACGACGGCAGCGAGTGCCACCGTTTCGGCAAGGCGGGCAGCGACCTGCATGCCGAGCTGGTGGTGCAGGATCCGGCGTTTTATCGCCGCCTGCTGCTGGGGGGCAGCATCGCCGCAGGAGAGACCTGGGTGGAGGGTCTCTGGACCAGCCCGGAGCCGGTGGCACTGGTGCGCTTGCTGGCCCGCAACCTGCCGCTGCTCGACGCCCTGGAACGGCGCCTCGGCTGGCTCAGCTTCCCGTTCAACAAGGTGCGCCACTGGTTCAATCGCAATACCCTGACCGGTTCGCGCGCGAACATCGCCGCCCACTATGACCTTGGCAACACCCTCTATCAGGGCTTTCTCGACGATCACATGCAGTATTCGAGCGCCATCTATCCCCACCCGGATGCCACCCTGGAGGAGGGGCAGCAGGCCAAGCTGCGCACCATCTGCGAGCGGCTTGAGCTTGGGCCGGACGACCATCTGCTGGAGATAGGCACCGGCTGGGGCGGTCTCGCCGTCTATGCGGCCCGTCACTACGGCTGCCGGGTCACCACCACTACCATCTCCCAGGCCCAGCACGACTATGCCAAGGCGTGGATCGAGCGGGAGGGGCTGGGAGATCGCATCACCTTGCTGCTGGAGGATTACCGCAAGCTGGAGGGACGCTATGACAAGCTGGTCTCCATCGAGATGATCGAGGCGGTGGGGCACGCCTTCCTGCCCGACTATTTCCGCCAGTTGTCGCGCCTGCTCAAGCCCGGCGGACGCCTGCTGATCCAGGCCATCACCATCGCCGATCAGCGCCACGCCCAGTATCTGCGCGGGGTGGACTTCATCCAGCGCTACATCTTCCCGGGAGGCTGCTTGCCTTGCGTCTCCCAGATGGCGGGTCTGCTGGCGCGGGAGACCGACATGCAGCTGGTACGGCTGCACGATCACGGCCACCACTATGCCCGTACCCTGGCCCACTGGTGCGAACGCTTCCTGGCGCTGGCCCCAGAGCTGCCCAAGCTCGGTTACAGCCAGGATTTCATCCGGCTCTGGCACTTCTATTTCGCCTACTGTGAAGGGGGATTCTGGGAGCGGGCCATCAGCTTGGTGCAACTGGAGGCCGCCAAGCCGGGGCCCCATGGCTGGTCCGGGGACTTGCCGGCAAGCGGTCGCTGATCATGTGGCAGTGGGCCCACCTGCTGGGATTCAACCTCTACTGGTTGCTGGCGGTGACATGGCAGCAACCGGGCCCGCTGCTCGGGATGCTGCTGCTCCATTTCATCTTCTCCCCCCGCCGTGGGCAGGACTGGCGCCTCATCCCGGTCGCCCTGGCTGGCTGCCTGCTCGACATCCTGCTCTGGCGCCTCGGCCTGTTTCACTTTCCGTCCGGTTTTCCGCTCTGGCTGTTGCTGCTCTGGTGCGGTTTCGCCCTGACCCTCTCCCACGGTCTTCGCTGGCTTCGCCCCTTGCCGCGCTGGCAACAGGGGTTGTTCGGCATGGTGGGGGGCGCCTCCTCCTATATGGCGGGGGCCGCCATGGGGGCAGTAAACTTACCCTGGGGCATCTGGACAAGCGCAGTGCTGCTGGCGGTGATCTGGATGTGGTGGTTACCCGTACTCTTGTGGGTAACGGTCAAGCTGGAGGGTGAGACGAGATGAACACCTTTTCGACCGACACCTTGTTGTTTTCCAAGTGGACCAGGGATGGCCAGTGCGAGCTGGCCGAGCGTTTCTACCTGGTGGTGGCCTGCCAGCGCGATGCCCAGGGGCATCTGGCGAGCGTGGTGATGCAGGATATCAACACCCTGCAGGAACAGGAGATGGACTGGCATGAACTGGAGGATCCCGCCCGTTGGCACATGGGGTGGAACTAGCCTGCTGCTGGCGGCCTTGAGCCTGCCACTGTTTGCGACCGCCCAGAGCGTTGCCGCCCCCTGGCAGGGGCTGCGCACCGTGGGACAGGGGGAGATGCGCTGGCTCTGGTTCAAGCTCTATGACGCCACCCTCTACAGCGAGAGCGGCCGCTATCAGCCGGGGCGCTACCCGCAGGCCCTCAGCATTACCTACGCGAGGGCCATCGAGCGCCAGGATTTGCTGGAGGCGACCGCCGCCGAGTGGCAGCGGCTCGGCCTTGGCAGCGAGAGTGAGCGCCAACGCTGGCTGGCTCGACTGGCCACGCTCTGGCCGGATGTCGCCCCCGGCGACAAGCTGGTTTTTTATGTGGACGAGCAAGGCACGGGCCACTTCTGGTTGCGAGATCGCCTCCTTGGCTCTCTCGATGATCCCGCCTTCGCCCCCGCGTTTCTTGCTATCTGGCTGACTGACGACAGCCGGGATCCCGCTCTGACCCGCCGCCTGCGCGGCCAATCCTGATGGAGTATTCCATGAAATTCTCTTCCTGGTGGCGTCTTGCCTGGTTGCTGCCCCTGCTGTGGCTCTCTGGTTGCGGCGCGGGTCTTGACGATTATCGCGGCTCCCGGCCGGGTTGGGATCTCGCCCGTTTCTTCAATGGCAAGCTGGTGGCCCACGGCCTGGTGACGGACCGCAGCGGCGAAGTGACCAGTCGCTTTCGGGTCGAGATGCAGGGGAACTGGCGAGAGGGCAAGGGAGAGCTGTTCGAGCAGTTCTACTTCGATGATGGCCGTCGGCAGACCCGCACCTGGTTTTTGAGCAAGGGGGCGGATGGCCACTGGCGCGGCACGGCTTCAGACGTGGTGGGGGAGGCGGTAGGCAAGACAGAGGGCTTTGCCCTCAACTGGCGTTATCAACTCGATCTGGCTCTGCCGGATGAGAGCGTGGTGAGGGTGAGCTTTGATGACTGGATGTATCTGCTGGACGACGACCGCCTGATCAACCGCGCGAAGATCAGCAAGTTCGGCATTCATCTCGGCGAGGTGATCCTCTATATCGAACGGCTTGAGCAATGAAAGCCGGTGCATTTTTTTGCCGACGATAGCCATTGGCTATTGATCGGCAAGGCACGGGCGATTGTCTTTTGAGTCTGCTTCTGGATAAGCTGACTCCGTTCCCGATAATGCTTACCACCTGGAGGTGAATCATGAAGAGCCCCATTGGTCTTGATACCGTTCAATCACAAGCCCTGGCCGCCGAGCTCAACAAGCTGCTGGCCAGCTACCAGATCCTCTACATGAACGTCCGTGGCTTCCACTGGAACATCCGCGGCAACCAGTTCTTCGAGCTGCACCTGAAATTCGAAGAGATCTACAACGACCTGCTGCTGAAAGTCGATGCCCTGGCCGAACGCATTCTGACCCTGGATGGGGTGCCCCTGCACAGCTTCAGCGACTACATCCAGGTGTCCGCCATCCCCGAGCAGAAGGGGTTGCATGACGGTCGTGCCTGCGTGGAATCCCTGCTGGCGAGCTTCCGCGAACTGCTGGTTGCCCAGCGCCGCATCCTGGGTCAGGCCGCCGATGCCGGTGATGAAGGGACTGCGTCCATCCTCTCCGACTATGTGCAGCAGCAGGAGAAACTGGTCTGGATGCTGCGCGCCTATCTGGCCTGATGAACCTGGGGCCGGCTGCCCATGCCCCGGCCCGTATCATTGCCCCTGTTGTTGCAAACCCGAGTTGTCTCTCCTTGATTTCCCACCCGCTTGCCGCCCGATTTGGGCGGCTTTTTTCTATTTGATCTGCATCAATGAAATGTTAATTGGTAAATTGAATGCCTATTAAGTTTTCCAGGAGGGGAATAGAATCGCCACAAAACAGATAACTGAAATGTCCAATTAGGAGAGACATGATGTTTTGTGTGCAATGTGAACAGACTATTCGTACCCCGGCAGGCAACGGCTGCGCCTATGCACAAGGCATGTGCGGCAAGACGGCGGAAACTTCCGACCTGCAAGATGTGCTGATCTATACCCTGCAAGGGCTCAGCGCCTGGGCCCTGGCGGCCCGCGAGCACGGCATCGTCGACAGCGAAATAGACGCTTTCGTGCCCAAGGCGTTCTTTGCCACCCTCACCAACGTCAACTTCGACTCCGCTCGCATCGTCGCCTACGTCAACCAGGCGCTGGCCTATCGCCAGCAACTGGCCGCCAAGCTGGCACCGCTGGCGGTGCAGGCCGACACACTGCCCGCCGCGGCCAGCTTCGAGCCGGGTGCCGATCTGCTGGCCCAGCTTGCCCAGGCGCCGCAGACCGCGGTCAACCGGGGCAAGAACGAGGTCAACGAAGACATCATGGGGCTGCGCCTGCTCTGCCTCTATGGCCTCAAGGGTGCCGCCGCCTACATGGAACACGCCCGGGTGCTGGATCAGCAGGATGCCGGGGTCGCCGCCGAATTCCATCGCATCATGAGCTGGCTCGGCACGGATCCCTGCGATCTGGATCCCCTGTTCAAGTGCGCCATGGATATTGGCCTGCTGAACTTCAAGATCATGGAGATGCTGGATCTCGGTGAAACCACCGCCTTCGGCCACCCCGAGCCGACCCAGGTACGCGTCACTCCGGTACCGGGCAAGTGCATTCTGGTCTCCGGTCACGACATGGTGGATCTCAAGCTCATCCTGGAGCAGACCAGGGGCACTGGCATCAACGTCTACACCCATGGCGAGATGCTGCCGGCGCTGGCCTACCCCTTCTTCAAGCAGTACCCGCACCTGGTGGGCAACTACGGCTCCGCCTGGCAGAACCAGCAGAAGGAGTTTGCCAACTTCCCGGGCGCCGTGGTGATGACCTCCAACTGCATCATCGACCCGAACGTGGGCAACTACTCGGATCGCATCTTCACCCGCTCCATCGTCGGCTGGCCCGGTGTGACCCACCTGGAAGGGGAAGATTTCTCCGCCGTTATCGCCAAGGCGCAAGCGCTGGAAGGCTTCAAGCACGTTGAGCTCGAGCACTTCATCACCATCGGTTTTGCCCGCAACGCCCTGATGCAGGCCGCTCCTGCGGTGATCGACAAGGTCAAGGCTGGCGAAATCAGCCACTTCTTCCTGGTGGGGGGATGTGACGGAGACCGTGCCGAGCGCGCCTACTACACCGAGTTTGCCAAGGCGATCCCGCAGGACAGCCTGCTGCTGACCCTGGGCTGCGGCAAGTACAAGTTCAACAAGCTCGATTTCGGCGACATCGGTGGCATTCCCCGTCTGCTGGACGTGGGTCAGTGCAACGATGCCTACTCTGCCATCCAGCTGGCCCTGGCGCTCGCCGACGCGTTCGAGTGCGGCGTCAACGATCTGCCCCTGACCCTGGTGCTCTCCTGGTTCGAGCAAAAAGCCATCGTCATTTTGCTCACCCTGCTTGCACTCGGCGTGAAGGACATCCGCACCGGCCCGACCGCCCCGGCCTTCCTCACCCCGGCCCTGCTCAAGGTGCTGGAGGAGCAGTTCGGCCTGAAAGGAACCACCACGGCAGACGCGGATCTCGCCGAGATCCTGGCGGCCTGAGCAAAGATACAGCCTTACACGCTCAGCATGTTGTAAGCCTTTGGCGAGCCTGATGGCTCGCCTTTTTTCAACGCTATTTCCGAGCAAGAGGAGCCTTGCGATGACCTCCACCTCTTTGAGCCTGCGCTGTATAGCCCGCCGGGCAGAGACCCACGACGTGGCGAGCTGGCAATTTGAACCCCTGGCTGGCGACCTGCCCTCCGTGCTGGCTGGCCAGTGCGTCACCCTGCACACGATGATTGACGGCCAGCCCCACTGCCGCGCCTACACCCTCTCCTCCAGCCCGCAGGATCCTTTCTGGCAGGTCACCATCAAGGATGTGGGGCTGGTCTCTCACCATCTGCACCAGAGCCTGCAAGTGGGGGACGAGATCCGGGTAGACGGCCCCTTCGGCGACTTCAACCTGGCAGCCTTGCCCTGCGAGCAGCCGCTGCTCTTGAGCGCCGGTTCCGGCATCACCCCCATGTGGGCCATGCTGCGGGACGAGCTGGCCAAACGGCCGGATGCAGACATCCGCTTCATTCACAGCGCCCGCTCGCCGGAGGATGTGATCTTCGCAGATGACCTGGCTGCGCTGGCCGCTGCCCATTCCGGCGTGCGCCACGCTTTAGTGCTGGAGAAAGTAGGGGAAGAGGCGCCGACGGCTTATCCCTGGGTTGGCCGGCTCACACCGGAGATGCTGAGGGAACTGGCGCCAGACCTGCTGGCGCGCCACGTCTATCTGTGTGGCCCAGCCCCCTACATGACCGCCGTCTGCACCATGCTGGCGGAGCTGGGACTGCCGGCAGCGCAGTTGCACCAGGAGTCGTTCGGCCTGCCTGCTGGAACATCGAGTGCGGCGCCAGTTGCGGCCGGCAGCGACCACTTCTGGCTGACCCTCAAAAAGAGCGGCAAGAAGGTGAAGATCCTGCCGGGTCAGACCCTGCTGGCGGCACTGGAAGGGGCGGGGGAGACCATGATGGCGGCCTGCCGTGCCGGGGTGTGTGGGGCCTGTCGCTGTACCACGGAGGGAAAAATCGAGCGCCAGAGCGTAATGACCCTGAGCGCGCAGGACCTCGAGAGCGGGGTGGCGCTGGCCTGTTCCTGTACCGCCAGCGGGGATGTCAGCGTCGACTATTGAAGCGCGTTCCTGGCATCTCGCGCTTTTCCCGAGTGGGCCAGGCAGGTAGACTCAGCCCCAGTTTCAGTCGAAGACGGGATAAAAAATGACAATTCTGGTTACAGGGGGCGCCGGCTATATCGGCTCCCATACCCTGGTTGAACTCTTGAACGTCGGGCAGCAGGTCGTGGTGCTGGACAACCTCTCCAACGCTTCCCCCGAATCGCTCAAACGGGTCGAGCGGATCACCGGCAAGCCGGTCATCTTTGTCGAAGGGGATGTGCTGGACCGGGCCTGCCTGCAACGGCTGTTTGCCGTCCACCAGATCGAGTCGGTGATCCATTTCGCCGGCCTCAAGGCAGTCGGCGAGTCGAGCCAGATCCCGCTCACCTACTACCAGAACAACGTGACCGGCACCCTGGTGCTGTGCGAAGAGATGGCCAAGGCCGGCGTGTTCCGGTTGGTATTCAGCTCCTCGGCCACCGTTTACGGCGATCCGGCCTCGGTACCCCTGCGGGAAGATTTCCCCACCAGCGCCACCAACCCCTATGGCCGCTCCAAGCTGATGGTCGAAGAGATCCTGCGTGACCTCTCCAAATCCGATCCTCGCTGGGCCATCGTGCTGCTGCGCTACTTCAACCCGGTGGGGGCTCACGAGAGCGGCCTCATCGGTGAAGATCCCAACGGCATCCCCAACAACCTGCTGCCTTACATCAGTCAGGTCGGCGTGGGCAAGCTCAAGGAGCTGGGGGTCTTTGGCAACGACTACCCGACGCCGGACGGTACCGGGGTGCGCGACTATATCCACGTGGTGGATCTCGCCATCGGTCACCTCAAAGCGTTGGCCCGCATCAAGAGTGATACCGGCGTCTTCACCTATAACCTCGGCACCGGTCAGGGCTATTCCGTGCTGGAGATGGTCAAGGCGTTCGAGGCAGCCAGTGGCCGTGCAATTCCCTACCAGATCAAGCCCCGTCGCCCCGGCGATATTGCCGAGTGCTGGGCTGAACCGGCCCTGGCCCGTGACGAGCTGGGCTGGCAGGCCGAGCGGGGTCTGGAGCAGATGATGATCGATACCTGGCGCTGGCAAAGCCAGAACCCGAACGGTTATGGCCCTGCTGCGAAGCCGTGATCAAGGGTCATGCGCTGCTCGGGAACCTCATTTTTTCATATAAACTCGGGTCCCAGCGCTGCTCTTCGCCTTGCTGACAGCTTCTCGCGACGGCCCATCAGGCCTGATGGTTTGCAGCCTGAACAGCAAAACGCCCCGGCATGCCGGGGCGTTTTTTCATGCACAACGCGCGGGTTACTGAATGCTCTTGCCGGCGCGGACATCCTTGATGATGGCCTTGAGGCTGGCCAGATCCCGCGGTGCGCCGCGCAGGATCTGATCGCCGATGATAAAGGCCGGGGTACCGGAAATGGCCATGGCTTCGGCCAGCGCCCGGTTGGTACCCAGATTCTGATCGATGCTGCCGTCCTTGATCTTCGCCTCGACCTTGCTCCAGTCCACGCCGGCGGCCCTGGCGACGTCTTTCACCTGGGCTTCGTCGGAGAGGGGTCCCTGATGGGCGTACAGCTTGTCGTGGAAGGCCTGGTATTTGTCGGGCTGGCCGAGCTTCACCGCCAGCGCCGCGCGGGCGGCGTAGTAGGAGGTTTCGCTCAGGATGGGGAACTGCTTGTAGATGTAGCGGATCTCCTTGTCCTCAGAGAGCAGTTGCTGAATGAGGGGATGAGCGCGCTTGCAGTAGCCGCAGTTGTAGTCGAAGAACTCCACCACCGTCAGGCTGCCCTTGGGATTGCCGCTCTCGGGATCCTGGTTGGCGAAGAGCTGCTTGGCATGGGCTTCTATCAGCGTCTTGTCGTTCTCGGCCTGCTGGCTCTCCTGCTTGGCACGCAGGGCGTTGGACATCTCGACCAGGATCTCCGGATTCTTGACCAGATAGTCGCGCACGATCTGCTCGACATCGCTCTTGGTCAGCTCGCTCGCCTGCACGGGCGCCGCAAGCAGGGTCGCGCCGGTCAGGGCGGCGAACAGGGCATGTTTGATTCTCATAAGTCCATCTTGCTGGGGATGTGGTAGTGGCCCCTATAGTGGGTGAGTCTGTTTTCAAGTCAAGCCATCCGCTTGAAAAAGCACGGTTTGCAGCGGTTTTGCCGGTTTTGTGCGCCAGATAGCCCAATAAATGGGCAAACAAACGGAGTAGGGATTTACAAGGGCTGGGGGCATGGGTAATATGCGTCGCACTGCTGCGGAGGGGTGGCAGAGCGGCTGAATGCACCGGTCTTGAAAACCGGCGATGGGCGACCATCCGTGGGTTCAAATCCCACCTCCTCCGCCATCTATATAGCCCAACTGATTTATTCAGTTGGGCTTTTTTGTGTCTTCGGTTTTGGGTATGCCACCGTGTGCCCGGATTTAGTTGACCATCGCGATCACTCCCAGGGCGTCACATTGGCGTACTTGTATTTGGCGTAGACGGGCTGGCCGTTGTAGGAGCTGGGCGGGAAGCTCGGGTTGGCGCTGATCCAGTTATTCACAAACGTCTGCATCCAGCTGGTGACGGGGCGGCTCTCGCGGCGCACGCTCACCCATTTGTTCTGGGTACGGCTGAAGACCTGCCAGGTGACTCCCGCCTCGTCGATGTTGAAGGCGTAGCGCTCCATGTTCCAGATGGAGATACCGTACTTGCCCAGGTCGATGTCCTGGGGATACTGACGCCCCTGGATCCAGACGTTGGTATGGAGCAGGTTGGTGCCCCCCATCAGCTCGATGTCGACTTCATAGTGAGAGCTGGTGCCTGCATCTCCGGTATAGGTAAAGAAGGAGCTGATGGTGCCGGGCACCGATCCTGCCTGCATTTGCACCTCATAACGACCCTTGCGGGTGTAGTTGTAGGTTCGCAGCTCAGCGCAGCTCTTGTTTCCTTTGTCGGATTTCGCATGGAGGATGGCCGTGCCGGACTCCATCCAGACGTTGGCGGCGCGCCAGGTGCAGTCGAATTCTGACCCGCCATTGCGCCAACCATCAGAGACCTGCCAATCCTGATTGCTCCACCACCATGCCGATGCCTGAGTGGAATATAATCCTCCCGCCATCAGCAATACTGACATCAGTCCAAGTTTACGCATATTATCCACATTCCTGTGTGTTTATTAATGAGTGTTTTATTGATGACTACAAGCAGCATCAGAATAGCCATAAACAGATATTGAAACTTATACTGGTATCGCGTCATGACAGTTTCATACTTTTGAAATTGCCTGAAAAAGGTATGAAAGACATGACGGCTGGCTGGTATAACCAGAATAAAAAAAGCCACCGTATATAACGGTGGCAAAAGCACGGACTCCCGATCCGATGAGTTAAAATCAGCTGGCTTGGCGGCGATAGATCTCGACCAGTTCGGTGGCCAGTTCGCGGCACAGAATAGAGGTCATCAGGTGATCCTGGGCATGTACCATGACCAGTGTCATCTTGGTCTTGCCTTCGCCCTCATCGGCTTCAATCAGTTTGGTTTGTACGGCATGGGCAGCCTTCCCCGCGTCGGTGGCCTGGAGCAGCAAGGCATCCGCTTCGCTGAACTGGCCAGCACGAGCCTGACGCAGGGCTTCGAAACAGAGACTGCGAGATTGGCCGGCATTGACGATGATGCCCATGACTGCTTCTTCAAGATCCATCATTTATGACTCCTTAAAATCCATTATTACGAGAGACGTTGGCGAACCATTCACCACTTTTCTTGACGGTGCGCTGCTGGCTTTCCAAATCAAGGCTGATGAATCCATAACGGTTCTTGTAGGCATTCATCCAGGACCAGTTGTCAATAAAGGTCCACAGGTGATAACCACGGCAATGACTTCCTTCAGCAATGGCGGTATGAATCCACTGGAGGTGGCCGCGAATGAAGTCGATACGATAATCGTCTTTTACCTGACCATCTTCACCAATGAATCTGTGCTCCCCTTCGACACCCATACCATTTTCGGAGATATAGCTTGGGATATTTCCATAGTTGTCGCGCAGGTTGATCAATATGTCATAAATACCGCGCTCATATATTTCCCAGCCGCGATAAGGGTTCATTTTGCGGCCTGGCATCTCGTAATTCTCGAAGAACCAGTCAGGCAGGAAAGGGGAGTCCGGGTTGATGGCCGTCATGCGTGCCTTCACTCGCCGCGGCTGGTAGTAGTTGATGCCGAGCAGATCGATCTTGCCGGCGGCCAGCAGTTCGCAGTCGCCGCTTTGCACCACGGGCATCTGATCGTGCTCGCGCAGGATATCGATCAGCTCCTGGGGATAAACCCCCTTCACCGCAGGATCGAGGAAGGCGCGGTTGAAGAACAGGTCGGCAATGAACGAGGCCTTCAAGTCTGCCGGGTTTGAAGAGCGCGGATAGGAGGGGGTCAGGTTCAGGACGATGCCGATCTGACCGGGCAGGGAGAGTGTGCGATAACGCTTCACCGCCAGACTGTGGGCCAGCATCATGTGATAGGCCACCTGGGCTGCCCGTTTGAAGTCCATCTGGTTCGGGTAATGGAAGTCATACAGATACCCTCCTTCCACTACCACAACGGGTTCATTGAAGGTCATCCAGCAGGCGACGCGATCACCGAACAGTTTGAAGCAGAGCGCTGCGTACTCGGCATAAGCCGCCACGGTTTCGCGGCTCTCCCAGCCTCCCTGCTCCTGCCAGTACATCGGCATGTCGAAGTGGAACAGGCCGATGAAAGGTTTGATCCCCTTGGCCAGCAGCTCATCGATAACCTTGTTGTAGAAGTCGACGGCCTCTTGGTTGACGGTGTGGCCATCCGGCAGCAACCGGGCCCAGGAGATGGATGTGCGGAAGCTGTTGTGGCCAATCTGTTCCATCAATGCGATGTCTTCACGATAACGATCGTAGAAGGTGGAGGTGTTGGCCGGGCCAACCTGACCATGGAAACGGTGTGGCTCCGTCTCGAACCAGTGATCCCAGATGGTTGGTGCCTTGCCGCCCACATTGGCAGCCCCTTCCGATTGTGCGGCCGACGAGGCGCTACCCCACCAGAAGCCTTCGGGGAATGTATATTGCATTGCAGTTTCCTCTTGATGACCGGCGTGCAGGCGGCGTGGCGCCCGCACGCCTGGCGCTTACGCCTGACTCTGAATCGGTGTGATTGTGTCTGCTTTTTCTGATCTGGCCGCTTCTTCCGCTTCAGCCATCTCGGCTTCCTGCTTGAGCAGGGTGCGTTCGTAAGCCCGCACGAAGGGGTAATACATCAGGGCGGAGATCCCCATGCAGATGAAGCACATGATGACCGGACTGAAGGCCCAGTTGGTCGCCCAGGAGGCGCCGATGGGGGCCGGCGTGGTCCATGCGGTCAGCATCACGACCCTCTCAACCAGACCCAGATCCACCGCGAACCAGGCCAGGATGGCGTTGATCACAGGTACAAAGATGAATGGCAGGAAGAAGACCGGGTTCATGATGATGGGAGCACCAAACAGGATCGGCTCGTTGATGTTGAAGAACCCGGGGACAACACCCATTCGCCCTATGGTGCGCAGGTGCACGGCGCGGCTGCGCATCAGCAGGAATGCCAGTGGCAAGGTGGAGCCCACGCCGCCGATAAAGAGGAAATGCTCCCAGAAACCGGGCAGGAAGGTGTGGGGAATGGCTTGGCCGGCGGCCATGGCTGCCTGGTTGCTGGCCAGGTTTGCCATCCAGAAGGGGTTCATGATACCGGTGACGATCATGGAGCCATGGATGCCAGCAAACCAGAGGATCTGGCACAACAGCACCGCCAGCAAGACGGCAGGCAGGCTGTCGGAAGCCGCTACCAGCGGTTTGAGCATGGACATGATCGCCTCGGGCAGGATCATGCCTGTGGTTTCCTGCAGCAGCATGTTGAAGGGGTGCAGGGTCAGGATAATCGCCAGGACCGGGATCAGCACCTCGAAGGAGCGCGCCACCCCCATCGGCACCTGCTCGGGCAGACGGATGGTGATGTTGTTGCGCTTGAGCCAGGCATAGACCTCGGTCGAATAGATGGCGCAAATAAGAGCGGTAAAGATACCCTGACCGGAGAAATACTGGGTGGAAATGGTGCCGTCTTTATATTGCGCCGCCACCAGCATGAACGACATCAGCGACAGCAGGCCCGTGATGATGGGGTCCAGGGAGTACTGCTTGGCCAGGCTGGATGCGACGCCCACCGAGATGAAGACCGTCATCAGCCCCATGCTCATGTTGAAGGGCAACATGAGTTCGGCACGATAGGTGTTGGAGAAGTCCAGCCAGGCTCTGGCAAAGCCCCAGGTGGTTTCGCTGGAGATGGGTGGGAAAATGAAGACCAGCATGAAGCTGCCGACGATCATGAACGGCAGCGCGGCAATAAAACCGTCACGGATGGCCAGAACATAGCGTTGCTGGCCCAGTTTTCCTGCCAATGGGCCGATCCGTTGTTCGATCAACTTGACCAGCATCCCATAGAGTGAACTCATAGTGTGTGTCCTTCCTTGTGAGCACGCTTAACCAATCAGGGACAGGGCGTAGTCCAGCACCTTGTCGCCGCGCTGCATGCCGTAATCCATCATGTCGATAGGTTGTACCTTGATGCCGTGAGCCGCCGCCTTGGCTTGCAACTCCGGTTGCATGTACTTGATCTGCGGTCCCAGCAAGACCACCTGGTAATGGGGCATCTGGTCATCGAACTCCGATGCGCCAAAAGCCTTGATCTCGGCAACCAGGCCCCGTTTTTCGGCTTCTACCAGCATTTTTTTCACCAGCAGGCTGGTGGACATCCCGGCAGAGCAGCACAACATGATTTTTTTCATGATCATTCCTCAGTTATTAAGCTGGGCTCACTATAGATCGATGCAACAATGTGGGAAATCGATTTCACGAATGGGGTTTTGTAATTGTGATCGCGATCACTTGATGGATATCTGATATAAGGCATATAAAATAAAATATCGTTATTTATCAGTTAGTTATAATTGTTTTTATGATGTGGTTTACGCCATGTTTATTCGATTTGGTATTTTGAAATATCGATTTCAAGTCTATCGTGGTTTTCATGCTGCTCCTGGACCCCTGCATGATGCAGAGGGCGCTTTCGGCATGGTGTCGATCCGGCGACCATGCCAGCAACCCCGGGTAACCGAGCCCATCGCCGTGCTCCTTCACCCCCTGGTGGCAGGGCGTCATGGTGGCGGCTAAGGGGCTCTGTACAGTGTCTTGCTCAGATGGCGGGCTCAGCCTGGGGTTTCCTTGTGGTTCTCGCTGAGGGTCACGAAACCCGATTCAGGAGCCGGGTATCTTGCTGTCCCGCCTTCTTCGCGCACGAGGCACTGTAGAAGAGGCGGGGAGCGGGTGATGCCCAGATGGCGTCAGCAGATCTGATGGCAAATGAGGGATCAAGTGGATGCGCAAATAAGGTGGCCAAGAGACGGACATGTAAAAGGCAGGGTTGCGAAGGTGCGGTCAGATGCAATGAAATGATCGATAAGAGAGGGTTCTGCTGCCGTCAGCCTCTGAATGATGACGGAAAAGGGAAAAGGGAAAAGGGAAAAGGGAAAAGGGAAAAGGGAAAAGGGAAACGTAAAGCGGAGGGTGGCGACCGGTGCGGGAGCTGTCCTGGGCAAGAATGGCAGGGGAGTAAAACAATGCTCCGTCACGGGGACGGAGCATTGGAAGGGTGATCAGCGGGTCAATCCACCTTCATCCAGTACGCTGACCGTCCAGAAGAAGGGGGCATTCCAGTTGACGGTGACCTCGTTCAGCGTCCAGGCACCAATCTCATCTTTCCAGCAGGTCTGGCCGGTACACTTGCCCTTGAGGGTGGAGGCAACGGGATCGCTGAAGTTGATGGAGTTCGGTCCGCCCGAGAGTACGCCTGGTGGTACCAGAGGAGACGCGGGGTCGATGGGGTGAGCCCAGAACCTGTGGTGCGGATTCTTCAGCGGACGGCTGCCGTAGCCCGACACATAGGACTGATCGAGGGGGTTGCGGCCGAGCACATAGTCCATGGCATCGGACATGGCCTGCAGGTATTTGCGCTCTCCCGTGAAGTCATGGGCCAACCCGAGGAAGATGCTGCGGTTCATCAGGTTGGAGTTGGAGCCCCAGGGGTATTCGGTCGCCTGATAGGGGATAAGGTAGCCCTCCGTCGCCACGCTCTTCTGGTAGCCGTCAGCTGCGGCGATGATAGCGGCGCGCGCCTTCTCCACTTCCTGTTTGCCCAGTTTGTTAGGCACCATGGCCAGCGTGATGGTCCCTGCGCTGCTGAGATCCTGCCAGTAGAGATCACCACTTGCGCTGCGATCCCCCTTGGGGGCAGCCAGATAGAGAGGGGACTGCTGGACGGCCTGCTTGTACTCGGCTTTGCCGGTGGTGGCAAACAGCTCGGCGGCAGCCCAGTAGAATTCGTCCTTCAGGTTGGTGTCATCATAGGGACCGGATCCCACAAAGTTGTCATAGGCATAGACGTCCGGATGGCGGTTGGCCGCCTTCCAGGCTCGTTCCGCTGCCTGCAGGCTGCGCTGTGCGAAGGCCGGATCCAGATCCTTCCATACGCGAGCGGACTGGGCGGCGGTGGCCGCCAGGTTCAGAGTCGCAGCCGTGCTGGGGTGGCTCAGGAAACGGGGTTGTGGATCCTTGTGGGGCGGGAGCGGCATCCCGGTCCAGGCTTCGTCGGCGACCTTGTGGAAGACCATGCCGGAGGCATCGATCTCGGTCAGTTTCAGGCTGTCGAGCTGCTTGGACTGATCGCCTACCGGCACCCAGGCCTTCTTGCCTTCGGGCACCTGCATGGCGAGGAAGAACTCCATCATCCAGCGGGACTCGTCCAGCAGATCGTTGTAGCCGTTGTGCTGTTCCGGGATCTTGACCTTGCCGTCGGCAAAGGCGCTCTTGTCACCCTCTTTCGCCAGCTGCTCCCGTTCATAAAGGTTCATCAAGGTCCATACCGAGATCCCCCCGTTGACCACGTACTTGCCCTGATCGCCGGCGTCGTACCAGCCGCCGGTCACATCCAGCGTGAAGTCACAGCCAGGCCACTGGTTGCCCTTGGCGTCCTGCTTGTTGAAGCAGGTTACGTTCTCGGGCTTGTGTCCTGCCGGGCGAGCAAGGTCGGGGCGCTGGACATATTTGGCTTCGATGTCGATGCCGCTACGCTGTTGATAGAAGAAGGAGAGGGCATCGAATTTCATGGTGTGATAGATGTCATCGCCGATGCTGAACGGATGACTCTTCTGGCCGGCGACCTCCAGTACCAGGCCGGTGCCCGGGGTGGTGACCTGACTGAAGTCGGCAATCTGTACGTTCTCGCCGGATGCGGCATTCAGGCCAAAGGGCGTGGTCTTGCCTTCCGCGATGGTCTCACCCTGGGCATTGCGCAGGGTCCAGGGGAGCGAGTCCTTGCTGTCGGTGGCGATGGTCGCCCGTTTCAGAGCCTTGCTCAGATAGCCGACCTGGTTGACGCGCACGCTGCCCAGCTCCGATTTCTTGATCAAGGAGGGGCCCGATAGCGTGGCTTCACCGATACAGACAGTGGTCGGTGTCTGGGTGCCCATCTGAAGTTGGAACTGGGTCTTCTCGTCAGTGGCAGAAGGTGTGAACTGGATATCGAACGGTTTGGGCGTGCTGCCGAGGGCGAGGTCCTGCACCATGTAGTTGGTGTAGGGGGCGCCATCATGCTGGATCAGGGCCTTGACGTTGATGTCGCTCTTGGCCATGGCAGTGAAATGGAGTTTGTAGGTTTGCCCCTGCACCAGGCCGAGATTGGACTGACCCAGGATGACATCCCAGGGATTGGAGCCCGACTCGGTGAAGGTGATACAGCCCATCTGGTTCTCGGCGTTCAGGGTCCCCCCGGCCGTCCACCATCCATCGGTTCCCTGGAAGCCCCCATTGGTCAGCAATTCACCCACAGGCCCGGCAGATGCCGAGGAGGTACCTGAACCAGATGCCCCTGCGCTGGGCAGGGAGCAGCCATGCAAGCCAATGACGCAAGACATGGCAAGCGTCAGGGCACTAAGCCGAGATGTTTTCATTGTTACCCCTTTGATCACAGACGGAAATAATGGCGTCGATTTTCGCACTCACGCAGAAAATGACCGAGTCATCCTGCGGTCCGCATTTCACTGTCAAGATTCACACACAATCCCTTAGTGGAAATCGATTTCACGATTCAGGTAACAGTAAATTTTTTGGCAGATCAAGTTTGCTTTTATGAAATGTGATGGAGACGGCAAATTTTCGTTTATTGATATATTCATGCACTTGAATTGAATTCCATTGAATCCTTTCAACATTCCTCTGACTCCCCAGCCGTTTGGCCATATCGGTGTCGTTCCAGGCAGCTCATGCGGCAAATCAATGTGGTGGATTGCATTTAAATTATTGTTTTGATTTTATTTTGTTGATCTTCCTGACATGAGTCTACCCGTTCTCTCTGTTCCTTCCTGGGTATTCTGCTGATGATGCACGCCCCCGAGTTTGTGAGTTGCATCACTATTTTCTCTTTCAGCGGGATCTTTGTCATGGCATGACAAAGATACTGCTGGAATGACGAAGAGATTTCTGTTTACCATTTAATATCCTTGCAATCGATTTCAAATTTGACTGTTTTTCAAGACGACTCGCCATGAACGATGAGTCCAGGCGATGAACGAGAACATCCGGAGAGTCATAAGGAAAATGCGTAAAACTACAGGTCTCACCAGGTCTATGACCTGCCTATTCGTGGGGTGCGGCATCTGGAGTGCCGGGATGGCGGATGAGTTGTCGACCATGCCCTATTTTTCCACCTGGCCGCAGATCCACAGCGCCATTGCCAGGGACGAGGGGATGGAGCGCCAGATCCAGGCTCTGCTCTCCCGGATGACCCTGGAGGAGAAGGTTGGCCAAATGATCCAGCCCGACTTTCGTGAAGTGACACCTGAGGAGGTGACGCGCTACAAGATTGGCTCCGTCCTCAACGGGGGAGGGGGCTGGCCCGGCAACAACAAACACGCGTCGGCCCAGGACTGGGCACACCAGGCCGACACCTATTGGCAGGCGGCGGAAGCGGGCTTTGAGGGCAGGGGGTATCGCATCCCCTTCATGTGGGCGACCGATGCGGTGCACGGCCACAACAACGTCTTCGCGGCGACCCTCTTCCCGCACAATATCGGCCTGGGGGCGGCGCGGGATCCGGATCTCATCTACCGTATCGGCCAGGTGACGGCGCGGGAAGTGGCCGCCACGGGGCTGGATTGGACCTTCGCCCCGACAGTGGCGGTGCCCAGGGATGATCGCTGGGGCCGGACCTATGAGGGCTATTCCGAAGATCCCGCCATCGTCTATCACTATGCCGGCGAGATGGTGCGTGGCCTGCAAGGTTCCGCGACGGATCTGCGCGGCCAGCGCCATGTCATCTCGAACGTGAAACACTTCGTGGGGGACGGCGGTACCCTGAACGGGGTCGACCGGGGTCAGAACTTCTATTCGGAAGAGGACCTGCGCAACCTGCACGCGGTGGGCTACTTCTCGGGGCTGGATGCCGGTGCCCAGGTGGTCATGGCTTCGTTCAACAGCTGGCACAACGAGCTCAACCGCGACGTGCTGCCAGAAGACGGGGTTGAGTACAACGGCAAGCTGCACGGCAGCCGCTATCTGCTGACCGACGTGCTCAAGGGCAAGATGGGCTTTGATGGCCTTGTCGTCTCTGATTGGAACGGTCACAGCGAGATCGCCGGTTGCACCATGGGGAGCTGCCTGTCTGCGGTGCTGGCCGGGGTCGACATCTTCATGGTCACGGCGCGCAAGGACTGGATGGAGTTTCGCCAGAGCCTGCTCGATGGCGTGGCGAGCCGGCAGATCCCGATAAGCCGGATCGACGATGCCGTGACGCGTATCCTGCGGGTCAAGATGCGGGCCGGGCTGTGGGAGAAACCCATGCCGTCGGCCCGTGAGCTGGCGGGCAAGCAGGGTGAACTTGGTGCCGTGACGCACAAGGCGCTGGCCCGGGAGGCGGTACGCAAGTCGCTGGTGCTGCTCAAGAACGAGGGCAGGATCCTGCCCCTGAGTCGGCAGAGCCGGGTGCTGGTGGCTGGGAGCGCCGCCAACGATCTGGGCAAGCAGGTGGGGGGCTGGAGCCTGACCTGGCAAGGCAGCGAAAACGGGCGAGGTGATTTCCCCGGTGCCCAGAGCGTGCTGGATGCGGTGACCGCCACCGTCGGTGCGGATCATGTGCAGGTGAGCACGGGATCCGGTGAGTTTGCGGGAGCCAAGCCCGATGTCGCCATCCTGGTCATGGGGGAGGATCCCTATGCCGAGTGGTTCGGCGACATTCCTGACAACAAAACCCTTGCCTATGGGGATCTCAAGAGCAGCTATCACGAGGACCTGTTGACCCTCAAGCGGCTGAAGGCGGCCGGCATCCCCGTGGTGACCGTGCTTTTCTCCGGACGTCCGCTCTACGTCAATGAGGAGCTCAATCTCTCTTCCGCCTTTGTCGCCGCCTGGCTGCCGGGCACCGAGGGGGAGGGGATCACCGATCTGCTGTTCAGGGATGCCAAGGGCAAGGTAGCCCATGACTTCCAGGGACGCCTCTCCTTCTCGTGGCCCTTCAGCAAGTGTGCCACCACCATCAATCGCACGCCCACCCACATCCCGGGCTGGCAGCGTCCAGCCTTCGAGCAGGATCCTGCGGGTGAGTACGCACCGCTCTTCCCCTATGGCTACGGGCTCAGCTACGGCAAGCCTTCCCCTGTGGCGGCCCGGGTCAGCAACCTCAATACCCTGACCCTGGATAAACGTACCTTCGGCTGCAACGAGAGCGACCCCGCCAAACTGAGCGCCGCTGACAAGGTGCTCGAGCTGTTCGGGCCAAAAGCGGGTGAAGAACACCGTCTGCGCATGGGGGATGCCAGCAACTGGACGGGGACTGAAGTCTCCGGCAACAGCGTGACCGAGATGACCTTCATCAAGGTTCAGCCCATCGACTATCTGCGCCAGCAGGATGCGCGAGCGGTCACCTTCCTCGGGACGAACAAGCCGGGTATCGACTCCGGGGCCACGATCCAGTTGCAGACCACCCAGGTCAAGGGGGCGGATCGTCGCACCTACCTGAAGGGAGAGAGCGAGCTGCAGGTGACGCTGCGGGTGCAGCAGGCGCCAGCGGGTGACATGACGCTGGGGCTGCAGTGTGGCTGGCCCTGCGGCAAGTCCATCGAGATTGCTCCGGCCTTGCGCCAGTTGCCTCCGCAGAAGTGGGTGACCCTGAGTCTGCCCCTGCACTGCCTCGAAGAGGGCATGGACTTCGCGAAGGTCAATACCCCCTTCATCCTGGGCACCAGTGGACAGGCACGCATCGACATGGCGACCGTACGCTGGGTACCGGCTTCTCTGCTGGGGGCCTCAGGGGAAGTGGTCAGGCTCGATTGCCAGGGCAGATTGAGTCGATAAGCCGTCAGCCAGATGCACCAGGATGCCTGTCGGGCTCCTGGTGCCTTGATAACCGGCTCCGCCCCGATGCGGAGGGAGAGGTGGGAGAGAAGGATGTCGATCGTACAGCGGATCAGATTGGGCTTTACGCTGCTGCTGGTCCTGTTGCTATTGCTCGGGGCCATCAGTTACCTGAAGACGACCTCCATTCACGGTCGTTTCCAGCAGGTGACCGAGGAGGCGACGCCTCAGGCCCTGACCGCCAGCCGGCTGCGCGCCGCGTTGCTGATGGCTGACAGGGACAGCCTGGCGCATCTCGCCATCCGGGAGACGTCGGCGTTCCCCGAGTCCCGTCAGCGTGTTGCCCATGACAAGGTCCGCTATGAGCAGCACATCAAGGCATTCGCGGCCCTGGCACTCGATACCGAGAGTGAGCGGCAACTCGCCCGGGTCACCGACCAGGCCCCCCGGCTGTTTACCCTCTCTGAGCAGTTGATGAGCCTGCACGAAGAGTCGGTCGAGCTGGAACGGGTGCTCGCACGGATGCGGAGCGAGCTGCTGCACCTGGACGACAACTACCGTTCGGCGGCAGACCTGCTGGTGCGTTACACGGCGGGGCGGCGCTCTTTGCAGAACAAGGCGGAGCTCATCACCAGCGGTATTGCACGGGATCTCAAGCTGATCATGCGTGCCGACGGCAACACGGATCTGGTGGCGCTACAGGGGGGGCTGGCCAAAGACATCGACATTGCGAACCAGCGTCTGGAGCGGATTGTTGTCCCCGATGACGTCAAGGCCAGGTTCACCCGCCATGTGGCGCGCATTCCCCAACTGGTATTTGGCGACAAGGGGCTGATTGCCACCCTGGTGCGCCGTCAGCAAATCAGCCAGCAACTCCATGACTTGCGTGAGCAGCAGGAGGCGCAGAGCCAGCAACTGGGGGAGGTCCTGGACAGGCTTATCGCCATCAGCAACCAGAGCATGCAGGAGGACAGGCTGAGTGCCGACGTCGCGGTTGACAGCGCCCGCACCTGGATCGTGATGGTGGCCCTGTGTTCCGTGCTCATCGCCCTCATTGTTGCCTGGAGTACGGCCCGCAGCATCCAGGTGCCGCTGGTGCGGATCAATCGGGTTCTCGGTCTGATGGCACAAGGGGACATGACGCTGCGGGTTCGCTACCCCGCCAGGAACGAGCTTGGTGAGGTCGCGAACTCCATCGACCAGCTGGCCCACCACACCAAGACGCTTCTGATGGAGGTCCAGACCGGCTCTGAGTACCTGGTGAGCGAGACGCGCAAGACCGCAGAGATCGGCGAGCAGGTGATGTCGCAGGTGCAGGCGCAGAAGGCCCAGACCGATCAGGTGGCGGCCGCCATCTTCGAGCTGGAGACCAGTGCGACCGAAGTGGCGCGCTCGAGCGATCATGTTCGTCGGGAGGTGGGGGAGGCCAATGACGAGAGCCGGCTCGGACGTCATCTGATGCAGGCCAATCGGGATGGCATCGAGCAACTGGCGACCGACATCGCCGGGGCCATGGCGATCACCCGCAAGCTCGAAGGCTACAGCAGCAACATTGGCAACATTCTCGAGGTGATCCGTGGCATGGCTGAACAGACCAACCTGCTGGCCCTCAATGCGGCCATCGAAGCGGCCCGTGCCGGGGAGGCCGGGCGGGGCTTTGCCGTGGTGGCCGAGGAGGTGCGGGCGCTGGCTACCCGTTCACAAGGGGCGACCCAGGAGATCCAGGTGATGATCGACAACCTGCAGGGATGCGCCCGCGATGTGGCGAGCGTGATGGCCCAGAGCCATGAGCAGACCCAGCAGAGTGTGCAGCAGACCCGGGATGTCGAAAGTGCCCTGGGGGGGATCGCCTCGCGCATGGAGGCCATCAAGGAGATTGCGGATCACATGGCTTATGCCGCAGCGGAGCAGATTTCGGTGAGTCAGGGAGTGGCCCAGCACGTGGCGGCCATCGCAGATGTGGCTCACGAGACCGAGCAGGCGTCCCGGGTATCGGCGAGCAGTGGTGAGGTGTTGTCGGGGCTGGCCAGCCAGCAGCAGAGTCTGGTGGCCCGTTTCAAGGTGTAGGAGAGAGGCGATGTGGAAATCTGTGAGTGCCCTGCTGGTCTGGGGGCTGAGTACGGCGGCGGTATCCCAGGAGCTGGTACTGGAAACCTGGCGCGTGGATGACGAGGCGCTCTGGAAGGAGCAGTTTCTGCCCCGTTTTCAGGCGATCCATCCCGAGATCACCCTTAAGCTGCATTCGCAGCGCTCGGCGGATTACGATCGGGAGCTTGCCGAGCGGCTGGCGGCGGGGAAGGCAGGGGATCTCATCACTTGCCGTCCTTATGATCAGTCCCTGCGGCTGTTCCAGCAGGGGCATCTGCTGGATCTGACGGACCTGCCCGGGATGGAGAACTTCCCGAGCTTTGCCAAGGCCGCCTGGCAGACCGACTCCGGGGCCCAGACCTTCTGCCTGCCCATTGCCTCCGTGATCCAGGGTTTCTACTTCAATGTCGATATCTTCAACGCCCTTGGGCTGACACCGCCGCGAACCCGTGCCGACTTCTTCGCCGTGCTGGAGAAGGTGAAGCAGGATGGCCGCTATCTGCCGCTGGCACTGGCGGCTCACGACAGCTGGGTGGTCTCCGAGCTTGGTTATCAGAACATCGGTCCCAATTACTGGCATGGGGAAGATGGCCGCCTGGCGCTGATCAACGGTCAGGCGCGAGTGACCGATGCCCCTTATGTGGCGGCGTTTCGTGAGCTGGCGAGCTGGCGGCCCTACATAGGGGACCATCCTGCCGATGCCACCGAAGCACAGGCGGTGGATGCCTTTGCTGCGGGCAAGGCCGCCATGATAGTGGCGGGCTCCTGGTCGCTGGCCCAGTTCACCGGCAAGGTCAATTTTGGTGCCTTCCCGCCCCCCGTCGCGCGGGAGGGGGACACCTGCTATTTCACCGATCACACCGACATGGGGATCGGCATCAATGCCGCCAGCCCGAACAAGGAGGCCGCCCTGAAACTGGTGGAGTGGATGGCAAGCGCCGACTTTGCCGAGCGTTTCTCCAATTCGGTGCCCGGTTTTTTCTCCCTCTCCAACCACTTCTTCGAGCTCAAGGATCCGGTGGCGAGCACCATGATGGGCTGGCGGGATACCTGCGATTCCACCTTGCGTCTGGGGGCGCAGTTCCTCACCCGGGGTGAGCCATCGCTTACCACAGAGCTTGCGGAGGTATCGCAATCCGTGGTGCTCGGCACCATGACGCCGGAAGCCGCCGCCGCGCGCATCCAGCAGGGGTTGGCAAGCTGGTATCCCCCCCAGAAGGCGGCCACGAGAAGAGCCAGTCTGTGTGAAGCGGACGAGCCTCTCCCCACGCTGGCAACCAGCGCGGCCACCGGGACGGAATCCCCCTTCGCAGCGCCTTGACGGTGGGCGGGATCTGCACACTCCCCAAGGCGCCTTCAGGCGCCTTGTTTCATTCAGGTCGACCGGGGCCATCGGGTTGTGATTGCCAGGCTTTGGCTGGTGTCATCGGGCCAGGCCGGATTGAGGGGCCGGCAGAAGAGGGACGCCAGGTTGTGTGTGGTCTCTGTGCTATGTCAGAGAGTCAAGGTGGAAGTCGCGGCAGGGGCAAGTCATTCGCTGGACAGGTGGCTGACAAAAGAAAAGCGGCCCGAAGGCCGCTTTGCGCTGATGCTGTGCAGGGATCTGGAACCGCCCCGGTCTGTGTTCACCCCTTGTACGGCAGTGTGGTATCACGCACCACAATGCTCAACTCGGGCAGTTCGTCCGAGTTCAGCTCCGTGTTCTCGATCAAACCCAACAGAGTCTTGACCATCTTGACCCCCATCTCGTAGATGGGCTGGCGTACCGTGGTCAATGGCGGGTTGGAATAAGTAGAGAAGGGCAGGTCGTCAAAACCGATGAGCGAGACATCCTCAGGCACCCGCAAGCCGCACTGCTTGAGCCCCAGAATGGCCCCGTAACAGGTCTGATCGTTGGCGCAGAAGATGGCGGAGAATTTCCGGCCGCTCTCCACCAGCTTCTTGACGGCATTGAGCCCGCCGACCTCGGCGAAATCCCCCTGGATGACCAGGGAGGGGTCATATTCGATACCTGCGCTCACCAGGGCCTGGCGATAGCCATGATGACGCTCGATGGCATCGTTATGATCCGGTAAACCGACGATATGGGCGATGTCACGATGACCCAGATCCAATAAATAGCGAGTCGCCATGTAGCCACCCAGCCGGTTATTGATGCTAAAGGAGTGTACCCGCTCGGTCATGATATTGTGACCTGTGGCCACAATCGGTATTTGCTGGGAAAACTCGAGCAGTGTTTGCTGATTGACGTGGCCGGTCAAAATAATAAGGCCATCAACCCGTCGGGCCACCAGCAGGCGCAACCGCTCAACTTCTTCTTCCGCATTCCAGTGACCGCTGACAATCAGCGGCACATACTCCATGCCCTGAAGAGTGTGTTCAACACCCCGCAACATTTCGTTGGAAAATGGACTCTCCACATGTTGGGTCAAAACACCCAGGGTCATGGACTGACCCGTTTTCAAATATTGCGCCATCAGGTTGGGACGAAAATTCAATTCCTGAATGGCATCTTCCACCGCCTGACGTTTATCTGCGGCCACTTTGGCCGAGCCGTTCAATATCCGGGATACAGTGCTTGCCGAGACACCGGCTCGGCGGGCGATATCATAGACAGTGGCTTTTTTCTCCTGAGCTGACTTCGACATCCCCCCTCCGTACTCGACTGTGAAAACCCCTGGTCATGGCCAGTGTTATATGAATATCTTCTTAATAAATCAGCAAGTTAGGATACCCGTTTCCCCTGGTGGTGACAAGCGATGATGCGCCTTGCCAGGGGAGGGAATGCTACTGCTGGGCGGCAAAAAAGACCTCTTTTGCCTTGGTAAAACCGGCTTGCTCGGCGGCTTTGACCCAGGCGAGCGCCTGCTCATAGTTTTTGCTCTGAACGGCAGTGCGAATATGCTGATAATAATCCAGTTCACCCAACGATTTATCTGGTGAGACCATCACGGGCGATATGGTTTTTGCGATCTGCGTCGCATTTTCAGCGGGCTCTGCGTCCAGCGTCAAATATAGGCGTCCGGTAGCAGAGTGAGGCACTTCCACATTGATGAGGCGGGCGACATCCGTGGTGCGATCATATTGCATGGCGCGCTGGAGATCGTCCGGGTTGAGCCGGGTACTGCCCTGCATGTCCTTCGCCGTGGAATAGATCACCATATAGGCGGCCCGAGCGCTGCCGATGGGGGCCGGAATGGTGAATTCCCCCTGAATGTTCTGCCCTGAAATTAACGAACGACCGTCATAACTGAATGTGGAACCGGGAATGGTTTGAACGGCGTTGTATTGCTCGTCCAGCAACAGGATGCTGGGCAGGAAGACGGTATAGTCGACCGGAATGGTTATTTTGACGCGAGTTGCCTGGCTGACTTCGGGCAGCGAGAAGGCCATTACATAGCTTTTGCCTGAATCAAATGCATAGACCTGGCTGTCGGTGCTCACATCGACCCAGCGGCTCTCCTGCCCGAGGGACTGGAAGCGAAGTTCCTTGAATGACTCGACCGCCACCTTGTTCGACAATTGTTCCCGACCTTGCTCAACCTGTTGCTGCAGGGCGGAGACTGCCGAACCTGGCGAATGCTCCGGGCCCATGCCGGCGCATCCGGCCATCAGCAGACTGACCAGGAAAGGCAGACACTGCTTCGTTCCCTTCATCGTGTTTCCTCGTATGCAATGCGGGCCCCCCAAGGGACCCGAGATTATAGTGCAGATAAGTATCGCGACCTAACCTACCACCACATGTCCGCCTGTACACCGACCAGGAAATCTTCCCGGTCTTCCTGCCAGGGGGTCTCGTTGTTGTGATCGACATAGGTCGTCAGAATGCGGATCTCCGGTGAGGGCCCCATGCCGGTATTGACGGTGAAGGTCGGCACTATGCTGACCTTGTGAGAGGTGCCACCCCGTTCGACGTTGTCGATGATCAGGTTGTTTTTCACATATCCGACTTCTGTCTGGATGGAGAAGAACTCATTGATCGGGAATACCGGGCGCAGAGATGCGGCATACCAGGAGTCATGGCCACCCAGCTCGTAGTCGTTGTACTGGTAGGAGAGGGTCGGCAGCAGATGAATATTGGCGCCATACCAGCCGCCCCAGAGGAAGAGGCGGTAGGATTGATCGCCTTCCATCACCTTGGACTGGTAGGGTTTATAGCCATCCGCCTTGTCCTGCAGTGTCTTCTGATACAGGGAGCCCTTGCGATACATGGCGGTATTGGTCAGGTTGGCACCCAGCAAGTCCCCTGAACCCAGCCCACGTCCTGCCTGGGCGATGAACTTGGAGAAGCCCCCCGGCATGAAGAAGAAGTCGTCGCGGGAATAGATGACGGTTCCTTCTGCCCCCTTGGTCGCATATTGCTTGTTATCGCCGGTGAACTCGTTGCTGGGCATCTGCTTGAGTGCAATCTCCATGTCCCAGGCACCGTAGAGGGCGCTGGTGTGGAGGGTGTGCATGGTGGCTTCAGTGCCATTGGCGCGGTCGGAGTGGCTGGTGTCGTTGCTGTTGATATAGGCAAAGTCCCACTTGCCACCCGCCATCTCCATGGCTTTGATGCCGACGCCGGTTCCCGAGTAGTCCGTGTAGAAATAGTCGGTGGTCCAGATGTAGTTCTCGCGGTCGTAATAGCGCAGGCCGCCCCACATGGTCCCGGTCGGGGTGATGCCACCCAGCTCCACATAGGTTTCTGACACACCGCTTTCGCGAGGCGCGGCTCGGGTTTGCAGGCCGTCGGCATCGGACTCCACCTTGAAGTGGATGTTGACCGACTTGTTGCTGCCCAGATCCCACAACTTGTTCAGGCCCGCTTCCCAGCTGTTGTCCAGCTCGGAGCCCAGGCGCCCCATGGTCTTGTCCATCTCATATTCGTACCCCGCCTTGGCGAAGTTGTCCTTGGCGTCAAACATCGAGCCGGCACGAATATAACCGTGGAAGCCAAAACTCTCGGCGGCATTCGATACTGCGGGCACTGCCAGCCCGCAACATGCCCCGACAAACAAGGCGAGTGACTTCAATTTCATCTTATTGCTCCAATCCGTAGAAAATTATTTTCAATCGATTTCTCGAAGATTCAATGCCTTGTTACTTGATCTGCTGGCAGGGCTGATTGCTGTCAAAGTCTGCCGGGATGGCTGTTTTCAGGGCCACGTTGGTGAAGGCGAAGCGCAGACCGGCCATGGAGTCCCAGGCCCCGCTCAGGTAGAGCGCCTTTTGCACCGAGCCTGTGTTGGCCGCCGGAATGAGAGAGGCGACCGGCAGGATGCAGCGGTACCAGGTGTCGTCATCGGGCACGATGTTGCTGTCCATGGTGAAGAAGGTGCCAAAGTCCGGGCCTGCGGTACCGTCCATGCGGATCTGGATGTTGGGGGAGTCACCATAGCTGGAGACTTTCAGGTCGAGCAGCATGGCGCCGTCCTGATAGGCGGAGAGATCCCCATTGGCGCTGTCGGTCCCGAGGAAGGCGGCGCCATTGCCTGGCAGGTCCATGGTGATGACCTGGTTTTCATCGGTCAGGGTGCCGCCGAAGCTGGCTGCCGGGTAATCGGCGCTGCGGTCCTGGGCCTGGCTCTTGTCACCGGAGTAGTAGAGTGCGGCATCGGTGGCCACCAGCGCGGGGGCATTGTTGACGCCGGAGCCTGTGTCCGGATTGGTACCTGGATCGGTGCCAGGATCGGTACCGGGATCGGTTCCCGGGTCGGTGCCTGGGTCTGTGCCCGGGTCGGTAGCGCCGCCAGGCGCTTCACAGGTGACCGGGTCGACAACGGGCTTGGCCGAGGTGGTGAGCAGGTACTTGATGTTGGTGATTTCGTAGTTGAAGGCTTCTTTGGTGGCCAGGTGGAACGGTGTGCCCACCGTGGCGAGGTTGATGGCCGTGGCACCGGGGAAGGGCTTCATGCAGTTGATGGGCAGCGTGAGCGTTTCCCAGTCGCCGGAACCGGTCAGGGCGCTGGCAATGGGCAGGCTGCTGCGGTTGGGATATTCGTTGTCGATGGAGGCATTGAGCACTTCCGGCACCTTGCTCTTGGTCCGCAACTGGAACTCGATGAAACCGGAGGCGTATTTGCTCAGGTTCAGAGGGGTGGCGGATTTGAGCATGAAGGTGCCATCTCCGTCACCGGCTACCTGCACATCGGCGGTGTCATCGGTACCGGCATTGTTGATGAGCACGGCGCTGATGCTGGTCATGGCGACGGGAGAAGCGGTGACCGGTTGCAAGCTCCAGTTGTCCTTCTCTGACTGGATGCTGGGGGTTGTACCCCCATTGGCACCGACCCCGAACAGGATCAGGGTGCTGTCGCCAGGGGGCGTGGTACCACCGTTGTCGCCACCGTTATTACCACCGGTGTTGCCACTATTCGAGTCGATATTATCGGCCCCACCACACCCGCCAAGCAGGGCAGCGGCGATCAACGACGCCAAAAGTCCTTTTTTTGATGCATTCATACTGACCACTCCAATCAATGGGAAAAATATCCACCGCGATGAACCGTCAAGACTCAAACAGACGCTATGCAATCGATGCCAAGACAAATCATGCTGGCTTCATTTTCTTGAAATCGATTTCCAATGCAATGCTTATCCCCTGTGATGATCAAAGTTTGTGTTTCAAATCACAGAAAGCGTGTCCTGATGACCAGCTGATGGGATGTGCAAGAAAGAGTTATCTTTAAATGAAAAGAGTTCATGGTGTTGTTTTTAATGGATTATTTTCTTTTTCTCTTGAGGCTGACGATCAGAGGGAAAGTATCGGAGTAGATCTGCAATGTATCTGAGGTGATTGCGATGTGTCGATTTCTGAGTAACACTTAAATTGACTTCGATTTCATAGTGTGTTGAATGAGACTCAGGCTGTCATCAACATTGCGGGGGCCTCTCCAGCGGTTCAAGCACCAGGAGTGTCCAGCCTTGACTGGTGATGGCAGACAGCATGCAGTCGATGAGGCCAAGGGAGTCGGCCGTCAGAGCGATGCTGAGGCCGGGTTCCTGCTGGGTCGGCACCGACCCGGGATGGTGCAAGCCCCCTGTGCCAGATAGCAGATCGCCATCTTGGAGAAGACCAAGGATGCACCGGCGACGGAGCGCTGGTCACAAACCCTGGAGAGGTAACCCGCGATAAGGCCACCCCAGCAGCATCGGCCATGAACCACAGGCCCGGCACCATGGCGCGCTCATCCTCTTCGAAGGAACGCAAAATGGTGCCAGGCATGCACTGCATGATCATCGCCTCCTCAGGGCCAGCAAACCCGCGCAGCGGTCAACATGATCGGTGCTGTGCTCGCTGTGCTCGCTGTGCCCGCCAGGCCTGAATGCGCGCCTGGGTGCCGATGACGAAGACAAAAAAGACCGGCACGAAGAAGATGGCTAGCAGGGTGCCACTGATCATGCCGCCGAACACGCCGGTGCCGATGGCATGCTGGGTCTCGGCGCTGGCACCACTGGCAAGCATCAGCGGCACCACGCCGAGGGTGAAGGCGAGCGACGTCATCAGGATGGGGCGCAGGCGCAGGCGGGCGGCGGTCACCGCAGCGTCAAGCAGCGAGCGCCCTTCGCCGTACAACTGGCGGGCAAACTCCACGATGAGGATGGCGTTCTTGGCCGACAGGCCGATGATGGTGATCATGCCCACCTTGAAGAAGACGTCGTTGGGCATGCCGCGCAGCATCACCGCCGCCACGGCGCCGAGCAGGCCCAGGGGGACCACCAGCATCACGGAGAGCGGAATGGACCAGCTCTCGTAGAGCGCGGCCAGCACCAGGAAGACCACCAGCGCCGACAGCAGCATCAGCAGGGGGGCCTCGGCCGCGGACTGGCGCTCCTGCAGCGACTGTCCCGTCCAGGCCAGGGCGAAGCCTGGCGGCAATTGCGCCACCAGGCGATCCATTTCCGCCATCGCGGCGCCACTGGAAACCCCGGGGGCGGCACTCCCGGAGAGACGCACGGCGGGGAAGCCCTCGAAGCGCATCATCTGTTGCGGCGACTGGCGCCAGGTCGGCGTCACCACCTCCCGCAGGGGCACCATGCCGCCGCTGGCATTGCGCACCCGCAGGCCGAGTACGTCATCGAGCTGCATGCGCGCCGACGCGTCGGCCTGCAGGATGACCTGCTGCATGTGCCCGCCGTTGGGAAAGTCGTTGATGTAGAGCGACCCCATCGCCGCCGACAGGGTGCTGCTCACGCTGGTGAACGAGAGTCCCATGGCCTCGGCCTTCTGCCGGTTGATCTCGAGGTGAATGCTCTCGCCGGGGGGCAGGCTGTCGGGATAGACATCGCTCACCACTTCGCTTTGGGCCGCCAGTGCCAGCAGTTGCGCCTGGGCGGCCAGCAGCGCGGCCTCCCCCTGGTTGGCCCTGTCTTGCAGGAAGAGCGTGAAACCCGAAGAGGTGCCCAGTTCGTCGATGGCGGGCGGCAACAGGCTCATCACAGTGCCTTCCTTGCTGTTGGCCATGGCGGCCTGTGCCAGCTCCGCCTCTTCGGCAGCCGTGGCACCATGGCGCTGATCCCACTCTTTGAGCATGGTGAAGGCCATGGCCGCATTGGGGCCGGCGCCGGAGAAGCTGAAGCCCTGCACCACCAGATTGGTGTCGAGCGCCTCGCGAGAGGCCACATGGGCCTCGAACTCCTTGATGACGGCCAGGGTGCGCTCGCTGGTGGCGCCGGTCGGCAGCTGGATGGAAGTCATGAAGTAGCCCTGATCCTCGTCCGGCAGAAAGGAGGAGGGCAGCTGGGTGGCGGCGATGGCCAGCACGGCGCAGAGGGCGGCGAAGGTGACCATCATGCGTCCGCTGCGCCCGACCAGCCGGGTGACCCGAACGCCGTAGCCCACCGTGAGCCGCTTGACGCCCCGGTTGAAGGCGCCGAAGAAACCGCGCTTCTCATGGTGATCCGGGCTGACCGGACGCAGCAGGGTGGCGCAGAGCGCTGGCGTCAGGGTCAGGGCGAGGAAGGCGGAAATCAGGATCGACACCGCCATCGACAGGGTGAACTGCTGGTAGATGACCCCCACGGAGCCGCTGCCGAACGCCATGGGGATGAACACCGCCGTGAGCACCAGGGTGATGCCGATCACCGCCCCGGTGATCTCCTTCATGGCCCGCGATGTCGCCTCCCTGGGCGATAGCCCCTGGGTGGCCATCAGGCGCTCGACGTTCTCCACCACCACGATGGCGTCGTCGACGATGATGCCGATGGCCAGCACCATGCCGAACATGGTGAGGGAGTTGATCGAAAAACCGGCCAGCAGCATCACCGCGAAGGTGCCAAGCAGGGCGATGGGGGCGACGATGGCCGGGATCAGGGTGTAGCGCAGGTTCTGCAGGAAGAGAAACATCACCAGGAACACCAGCACCATGGCTTCCAGCAGGGTGTGGATCACCTTGTCGATGGAGACCTTGACGAAGGGGGCCGAGTCGAACGGGATCGAATAGGCCATGCCCGCCGGCAGAGTGGGGGCGAGCTGAGCGAGACGGGTGCGCACCGCATCGGCGGTGCGCACGGCGTTGGCGCCGGGGGAGAGCTGAATGGCAGCGCTGGTGGCGGCCACGCCGTTCTCCCGGTTGGAAAAGGCGTAGGATTGCGCCCCCAGCTCGACCCGGGCGACGTCACCCAGCACCAGCTTGGCGCCATCACTACCGGCCCGCAGCACGATGGCGGCGAACGCCTCGGGAGTGGTCAGCTGCCCCTGTACCGTGAGGGGAACCGTCAGTCGCTGGCCAGGCAGGGCGGGTTCGTCGCCGAGGCGCCCCGGTGCAATCTGCACGTTCTGCTGCTCGATGGCCTGCGCCACCTCGCTGATGGTCAACCCGTAGGCGGCGAGCTTGCCCGGATCTACCCAGATGCGCATGGCCTGCTCGGCGCCGAACAGCTGCACTCGCCCCACCCCGTCGATGCGGCGCAGCTCCTGCACGATATTGCGCGCCATGTAGTCGTTCAGCGCGACCTCATCGAAGCGGCCATCCGGTGAAGTCATGCCGACCATCATCAGAAAGCCGGACGAGGCGGACTCCACCTGCAGGCCGGTTTGCCGCACCGCCTGTGGCAAGCGAGGCTCGACCGCCTTGATGCGGTTTTGCACGTCCATCTGGGCCAGCTCCGGATCGGTGCCCGGCTTGAAGGTGGCGGTGATCTGCGCGCTGCCGGAGGCATCTACCGACGACTCGAAGTAGAGCAGGTTCTTCACCCCAGACAGCTCGCGCTCGATCAGGCTCACCACCGCATCGTTCAGGGTCTGCGGCGTGGCGCCCGGATAGGTGGCATAGAGGGTCACCGACACCGGCGCCGCCGAGGGATAGCGGGAGATGGGCAGCTTGGGGATGGCGATGACCCCCGCCAGCACGATGAAGAGGGCGATCACCCAGGCAAACACCGGGCGATGAATGAAAAACTGCGGCATGAAATGTCTCCGATTCAACGGTTACCGGCGTCAGCCTGCTGGCTGACTGCGGGGGATTGCCAGGGATGGGCAATGACTTGCGTCCCCGGGGTCAGGCGGCCGATCCCCTCGATCACCACCCGCTGTCCGGCGCTGAGTCCGGACGCGATTCGGTACTGGCTATTCACCAGTTCAGCGGTGTTGACCGGAACCAGTTGTGCCTGCCCCTGGCCATCCACCACCCACACGCTGGTCTGGCCCGATGTGCGCACCACCGCCTGCTGAGGCACGCTCAGGGCGTTGGCATAGCGGGCACGGGGAATGCGCGCCTGTACGTAGAGGCCGGGCAAGAGCCGCCGCTCCGGGTTGTCCACCAGTACCCGCAGCAGTACGTCACCGGTACCGGCATCCACCTCGATGCCGGAGAAGAGGATGTGCCCCTGCATGCCGAGCGGCTTGCCGTCGCTGCCGAGGATGTCCACCGCCAGTTCCGGTGCCGTCGAGCCAGCCTGCTGGCGCAGGGTGTCCAGCACAGAGGCTGGTTGACGCACATCGACGTAGACCTGATCGATCTGCTGGATCCTGGCCATGGGGGTGGCATCGGTGGGGGACACCAGGGCCCCTTCACTCACCAGCGCCTGATCGATGCGCCCGGCGATGGGGGCTTCCACGCTGGCAAATTGCAGGCTCAGCTGGTGCCGGGCCAGGGTCGCCCTGGCCTGAGCCACGTCGGCGGCCGCCTGATCCCGCTGGGAGACGGCATCGTCATAGGTCTGGCGGCTGATGGCCTCGGTGCGCAGCAGCGGCACCAGACGGTCAATCTGGATACGGGCGCGGGCCAGCACGGCCTCCGCGCGCTGCAATGCGGCGGCGGCGCTGTCGACATCCGCCTTGAAGGGGGCCGGATTTATCTGGAACAGCACGGTACCTGCGCCGATTTCGGCGCCCTGCTCGAACAGGCGGCGCTGCACGATGCCGCTGATCTGGGCCCGAATTTCGGCGCTGCGCAGCGCGGCTACCCGGGCGGGCAGATCCTCGCTGATGACCAGGTCCTGACCTGCCAGCGTCATCACCGACACCTGAGGACGGGTCGGCGCATCTTGCGCTTGCGACGCCCCATCGCAACCTGCCAATCCGAATACGGCAATGACGGCGAGCAGGGTGCCCGCATACCGCTGTTTGACAAACATCATACTCACCTCGTTCAACCGTCTCCCGGGCATGGTGCTGCCGCGAGAGCACATCGAACGGGCATTATGGAGAGGGGCTATTGCGAATGATTCGAGGCTTTGTGGAGAATCCATGGAGGCGGTGATAAAGTTCAAGCCCACCATTTTCGAGTCCGACCATGTCGTATCTTCCTGCTTCCGCCAACCTGGCGGCCCAGTCACTGGTACTGATTGCAGAGGATGAAGCCGAGATTGCCGACATCCTTGCCGCTTACCTGCAACGCCACGGATTGCGCACCCTGCATGCCGCCGATGGCCGCGAAGCCCTGGCCATGCACCAGACATGCAAACCCGATCTCCTGTTGCTGGATGTGCAGATGCCGCAGCTCGATGGCTGGCAGGTGCTCAGCGAAATCCGGGCCCGTGGCGACACGCCGGTGATCATGTTGACTGCCCTGGATCAGGACCTCGACAAGCTGATGGGGCTTCGCATGGGGGCGGATGACTATGTGGTCAAACCCTTCAATCCGGCCGAAGTGGTGGCCCGGGTACAGGCGGTGCTCAGACGCAGCCAGGCAGCAAAACAGGCCACGGCCCGGGTGCTGCGGGTCGGCCCCTTCCAGATCGATCTGGAGAGCCACGAGGCCAGCATTTGCCGCGATGAGGGGCAGCAGGTGCTGGATCTGACCCTGACCGAGTTCAAGTTGCTCGCCTCCCTGATGCGGGCACCCAAGCGGGTGTTCAGCCGCGCCGAACTGCTGACCCACTGCCTGCCGGAGGGGGATACCCAGGAGCGCACGGTGGACAGCCACATCAGCAAGCTGCGCAAGAAGCTGGAGGCACAGGGCATCCAGGGGGTGCCCGCCAGTGTCTGGGGCGTCGGCTATCGCTTCGGGGGTGATGCGTGACATCGGCACCCGGCCTGCGCAGGCAAATCATCCGCTCCCTGGGGCTGATGGCGCTCGGCATCATCTGCCTCGCGGTGATCGGCACCTATGTGTTCTACGCCATTGCCGTGACCTATGTGCCTGGCAGCATCTCCGAGAGCTGGATGCCCTCCAGGGTCGAGATGATCTGGATTGGCTCGACCATTCTCATTGCATTGGGGATGGCGCTGTACGTGGCGGTGCGCCTCTCTCGGCGTATCCTGACCCCGCTCAATTCGGTGGCGAACAGCCTGCGCGAGGTGGCAGAGGGCAAACTCGATGCGCGCGTGCCGCTGGATGAACAGGCGATCGGGGAGACGGCGCAACTGGTGCGGGACTTCAACACCATGGCCGAACGGCTGCAGAGCATGACCCGTGAGCGGGAGTTCTGGAATGCCGCCATCGCCCACGAATTGCGCACCCCGGTGACCATCTTGCGTGGCCGCTTGCAGGGGCTGGCCGAAGGGGTATTTCCGCCAGAGCGTGCGCTCTTTGAAGGCTTGCTGCGCCAGGTGGAGGGATTGACCCACCTGATCGAAGACTTGCGGGTACTCAGTCTCAACGACAGCGGCCACCTGGAGTTGCAACGAGAGGAGATCAGGCTGGCCGACGAGCTTGCCGTGGTGCTCGAGGCGTTTGTCGCCCCCCTGGCCGCGAGCGGTTTCACCCTCAAACGGGAGCTCGATGCCGAGCTCTGTGTCTGTTGCGATGCTCTTCGCATCCGTCAGGCCCTGATGGCGCTGCTGGAAAATGCCCAGAAGCACGCGGTGCCGGGCATGCTGACCGTGCGCCTGCATCGTTCGGGCACCCAGTGCATCCTGAGTGTGGAAGACGAAGGGCCTGGCATCAGCGAGGAGGTCGCCGCCCATATCTTCGAGGCGTTTCGCCGGGGGGATCCGTCACGCTCACGCAAGAGTGGCGGCAGCGGGCTCGGGCTGGCCGTGGTCAAGGCCATTGCCGAGGCCCACGGCGGCAGTGCGGTCTGCCAATCCGGCGGGCGGGGCGGCACCCTGTTCCTGCTTTCCTGGCCCCTCTTGCACCCTGACGGCAGGTCATGACCCCGCATTGCCGCATCGGCTCGGGATGGGCGCGCCGAGGCGCGTGTGTTGACTGTGATCCAACAGCCCAAAAAAAGCCCATCTCATGGTGAGAGACGGGCTTTTTTATGGCTTGCAGGCAGCGCCCTCATGGGGGCGCCGGGATCAATGCTCGGCCAGCAGGGGCTCTCCCTCCTGGCGTTTGTCGTGGATGGCAAAGCGATCGACCAGGGTGGCACTGGCGTCGTTCAGGCCGATGACCGCCACCTCTTTCCCCTCACGGCGGAACTTGATGACCACCTTGTCGAGGGCCGTGATGGCGGTGATGTCCCAGAAGTGGGCGTGCGTCAGGTCGATGACCACCTTCTCCACTTCCTCCCTGAAATCGAAACCGGCCAGGAACTGCTCGGCGCTGGCAAAGAAGATCTGGCCCCGCACCAGATAGGTACGCACGGCGCCGCTGCGCTCGCTGTCGCTCTTGACCACCATGACGCGGGCAACCTTGTGGGCGAAGAAGAGGGAGGCGAGCAGCACCCCCACGAAGACCCCGAGTGCCAGGTTGTGGGTCACGACCACCACGGCGACGGTGGTCACCATCACCAGGTTGGTGGAGAGGGGGTGGCTCTTCAGGTTGCGTACCGACTCCCAGGAAAACGTGCCGATGGAGACCATGATCATCACGGCCACCAGGGCGGCCATGGGGATCTGACGGATCCACTCATCCATGAAGACCACCATCAGGATGAGCAGGGTTCCCGCCACGAAGGTGGAGAGGCGGCCGCGGCCACCGGATTTGATGTTGATGACGGACTGGCCAATCATGGCGCACCCCGCCATGCCTCCCAGCAGACCGGCGCCGATGTTGGCGATCCCCTGACCCTTGCACTCGCGGTTGCGATCGCTTGGGGTGTCGGTCATCTCGTCGACGATGGCTGCCGTCATCATGGACTCGAGCAGTCCCACCACCGCCAGCCCCGCTGAATAGGGGAAGATGATGGCCAGGGTCTCCAGATTGAGGGGGACGTCGGGCCAGAGGAAGACCGGCAGGGTATCGGGCAGCTCGCCCATGTCGCCCACGGTACGGATGTCGATGCCCAGGGTGATGGCCACCGCCGTCAGGATGACGATGCACAGCAGGGGGGAGGGGAGCAGTTTGCCCACCACGGGAACGAGCGGGAACAGATAGATGATGCCAAGCCCGGCCGCAGTCATGGCGTAGACCTGCCAGGTGACGTTGGTGAGCTCGGGCAACTGGGCCATGAAGATAAGGACGGCCAGGGCGTTGACGAAGCCGGTCACCACGGAGCGGGAGACGAATCGCATCAGGCTGCCGAGCCTGAGGTAGCCCGCCGCTATCTGGAAGAGGCCGGTGAGCAGGGTGGCTGCCAGCAGATACTGCAGGCCATGTTCCTTGACCAGGGTCACCATCAGGAGTGCCATGGCGCCGGTGGCGGCGGAAATCATGCCGGGACGACCGCCGACGAAGGCGATGACCACGGCGATGCAGAAGGAGGCATAGAGGCCGACCTTGGGGTCGACGCCCGCAATGATGGAGAAGGCGATGGCCTCCGGGATCAGCGCCAGGGCGACGACGATGCCCGACAGCAGATCGCCCCGTATGTTGGAGAACCACTCTTGTCTTGCACGTTCCAGCATGGGGATTTTCTCGCTCGATGAGGATCCATGGCCACAGGCCCGCAAATCAGGGGGAATGGCGGGGATCACAGGGTTGGATTGGCTGTTGATGGCCGGGTAAACCGGCCGGTCGGCATAACCGGAGTCAGGTGGCAGAGGCCGCACAGGGCAGGGTCAGGGCGGCGTGACGGCCACCCCAGAGCACATAACAGGCATAAGGGGCGCATGTTAACAGCCGGTGCCAGGCCGGGGAAGCCCGTAAAGGGCCAGAAACGGGGGACGGGACACAAAACGATTGGCCTGTCAGTGATCAAGGTCTCATCTGGAAAGTTTATTATCCCTTCCCCGCCGAGTGCTGTTATATGATTGCGATGTTTTTTGCAAAAACTCGTTATTTTAATGCAGTTAAGTTCTGGTTATTGGTATTTCGCTCTGCGCCATGCCCTCCATCCCGCCGAGAGCGAGCCCCCGAGGCTCGTGGCGGGCCCTGAGATCAGGGTTTCACGGGTTCCGTTTCTATTTGTTGGCACGTGATTCAGCTCCCATTGGGTTTCATGAAAAACAATGCTGACACCATTTGAAAACAATTCGACAACATGGATACAAGCTACGCGTTAGATCTCATCTCCCGGTTCGAACAGGCCGACGATGAGCACACCATAGTGGCGTTGCTGCGCCAGTTGACGACACAGGCGGGATTTGACTACTTCAGATTGGCCCTGATGTCTCCCAGCACCATACAGCGACCGGATGTCACCATCTTCAATGGTTGTCCTCAGGAGTGGGTTGACGCCTATACCCAGGCCAACTTCTTTGCCATCGATCCCGTCGTCCAGCGCGGCATGGAGCAGAGCACACCCATCCTGTGGGCGGATCTCATGGTGCAGGGGGTCTGTGACGATGAGCGCCTTGCGGTGATGACGCTCGCGCAGCAGGCGGGATTGCGCGACGGCATTACGTTTCCCTGGCACGGGGCCAACGGTCATGTGGGCCTGCTCTCCCTGATCACCAGCACACCTCGCACCAGAGCGCAGTGGCTCTCTGCGGTGCCTTTTCTCAGCTGGCTATCCATGCATATCTTCGAGGCGGTGGTGAGAGTCTGCCTGGTAGGGGAGTCCTCTCATGATGCCCTGAGCCTGCGCGAGCTGGAGGTATGCCGTTGGGCGGCGGAAGGGAAGCAGACGAGCGATATTGCGCAGATCCTGGGGATCACCCCGCGCACGGTGACCTTTCATCTGAACAATGTGGTTACCAAGCTGGGGGCTAGCAGCAAGTGCCAGGCGATCTCCTGGGCGTTGAAACAGGGGGTGGTGAGGTTGAACGTAGAGCTGGCCGCCGTCGCCAATGTGGATGAGCAGTAGTGTTCCCGTCGGATTGGCGCAAAAAATTGCGCACATACCAGAAGATTGAACTGCCAGTGCAATGACTGATGGTCAAACGTGTTGAAAAGTACAACTTATTGCGCCGAGCGTACTGCCTTGTGGGGGATTTTTTTATAACTGATTGAAATGTAATGGGTAAAAAGAGTGGCATGGACGCTGCTAACGGATTCGGGCGAGTGTCATAACCGTTCAACCATCAGGAGCAATTCCATGCCAACCCCATGTTATATCAGCATCGAAGGTAAAACCCAGGGCAACATCACCGCCGGTGCCTTCACCTCCGATTCCGTCGGCAACATTTTCGTGCAGGGCCACGAAGACGAGATGCTGGTACAAGAGTTCCAGCACGTTGTCACCGTGCCGACCGATCCGCAATCCGGCCAGCCGGCGGGTCAGCGTGTCCACAAGCCGTTCAAGTTCACCGTTGCCCTGAACAAGGCCGTGCCGCTGATGTACAACTCCCTGGCCTCCGGCGAGATGCTGCCGAAAGTGACCCTGAAGTGGTACCGCACCTCCGTCGAGGGCAAGCAGGAGCACTTCTTCAGCACTGTGCTGACCGATGCCACTATCGTTGACATCGACTGCCAGATGCCCCACTGCCAGGATCCGGCGAAGTCCGACTTCACCCAGCTGATCCAGGTCTCCATGGCCTATCGCAAGATCGACTGGGAGCACACCGTTGCCGGCACCTCTGGTGCGGATGACTGGCGCGCGCCGATCGAGGCCTGATCACCGATTTATTGATTGCCGTTGTTCCTTGTAGTGCACCCCAGGGCCTGATGACTGCCGTGTCAGCCGTCACCAGACCCGTGCAAGCTTTCTCCGACCCATTCAACCGGATGTGGTCGGAGCTTTTGTGTTTTGCCATCCGGCTGCATGGCGGCTGGATGGCAAAGCACAACGAAGGCCGGTCGCACCATCTCCCACGATTGCCTTGTCAGATGAAAGCGGCGCTTCTCAGTTTGCACCGTGCCTTCCCTCGCGATGCTGATGGCGATGGTGACCCATCTTGCGACGCGCCTGATCTCAGACGTCATCCGTGCAGCTCCCGGGGCTGCGAACTGGCAGGTTAAGGAGCCCTCATGGCAGACAGCACAGGATTACAATTTACCGTCAAGGTGGGGGCCCTGCCCGAGAGCACCTTTGTGGTGGCCGAATTTGCGCTGGATGAAGGGCTGAACCGGCCGTTCAACCTGCGCCTTGAGCTGGCCAGTGCCCAGCCCGACATCGACGTTGGCGCCGTGCTGGACCAGCCCTGCGAGCTGCTGGTCTGGTACAACGGCGAGCTGCAGCGCCGGGTGTGCGGGGTGGTCAGTGACTTCGCGCAGGGTGACAGCGGTTTTCGCCGCACCCGCTATCAGCTGCTGGTGCAGCCGGCCCTGTGGCGGCTGTCACTTCGCCACAACTCCCGCATCTTCCAGGCGCAAAAGCCCGATGAAATCCTCTCCATCCTGTTGCAAGAGCACGGCATCACCGATTACGCCTTTGCGCTCAAAAACGAGCATGCCAAGCGGGAATACTGCGTTCAGTACCGGGAAACCGACCTCGACTTTGTGAACCGCCTCGCCGCCGAAGAGGGGATGTTCTACTTCCACGAGTTTGAAGCGGGCAAGCACCGCATCGTCTTTGCCGACGACGCAGCCGCATTGACTCAAGGCCCCGAGCTCTTCTTCAACCTCGGCAACCGTTCGCTGGAGCAGGGCCCTTATGTGCGGCAGTTCCACTATCGGGAGGCAGTGCGCCCCTCGGATGTGGAGCTCAAGGACTACAGCTTCAAGACCCCGGCCTATGGCCTCTCCCACAAAAAGGTGGGAGCGGAGCTGACCCACCAGCGCGATACCTACCAGCACTTCGACTATCCGGGTCGCTACAAAACGGACCAGAGCGGCAAGGCCTTTGCCCAGCACCGGCTCGATGCGCTGCGCAGTGATGCCGTGGCGGGCCAGGCTAAGTCCAACTGCGCCGCCTTGCAGCCGGGGCAGAGCTTCTCGCTCACTGAACATCCCAACGGCAACCTCAACACCGACTGGCAAATCGTGCGCATCCAGCATACCGGCTTGCAGCCGCAGGCGCTGGAAGAGGAGGGGGGCAGCGGCCCCACCGTCTATCACAACGAATTCGGGGTAGTGAAAGCGAGCACCACCTGGCGGGCGCGTATCGGCAGCCCGGAGGCCCCCCACAAGCCGATGGTGGATGGCCCGCAAATCGCCATGGTGGTGGGCCCCGAAGGGGAGGAGATTTACTGCGACGAGCACGGCCGGGTGAAGCTGCAATTCCCGTGGGACCGCTATGGTTCGAGCAACGACCAGAGCTCCTGCTGGGTGCGAGTCTCCCAAGGCTGGGCTGGCGGTCAGTACGGCATGATGGCCATCCCGCGCATCGGCCACGAGGTCATTGTCTCGTTCCTGGAGGGGGACCCGGACCAGCCCATCGTGACTGGTCGCACCTATCACGCCACCAATCGGCCGCCCTACGAGTTGCCGGCCAACAAGACCCGCACCGTGCTGCGCACCGAAACTCACCAGGGTGAGGGCTTTAACGAGCTGCGCTTTGAAGACCAGGCGGGGCAGGAAGAGATTTACATCCACGGTCAGAAAGACCTGAACGTGCTTATCGAGAACGATGCGGCGTGGCATATCAAGCATGACGAGCATCGGGATATCGACAATGAGCGGGTGACCCGCATCAAGGCCAATGACCATCTCACCGTCAATGGAGAGAAACGCGATCACATCAAGGCCGACTATTCCCTGACCGTGGATGCCAGCCTGCACCAGAAGCTCGGCCAATCCCTGCTGGTGGAAGCGGGGTCCGAGGTACACCACAAGGCGGGCATGAAGATCGTGATGGAGGCGGGTGCCGAGCTGACCCTCAAGGTGGGGGGGAGTTTTGTCAAAATCGACCCGAGCGGTGTCACCCTCTCGGGCGGCTCCATCAAGATGAACTCAGGCGGCAGCCCGGGTTCTGGCTCTGGCTGGGGTGGCCAGATGCCGATCCAGCCCGGAGCGGTTGAAGTGGTGGCGCCACCACCTCCCATGGACCCCGCACGTCAGATTGCGACGCTCAAGTCTGCCGAACCTGTGTGCGAGATCTGTGAGCAACTGGCCAGACAGGAGGGTGGTGGCTGATGGCCATGGCTTTCGTCGCAGAGCGTCCCGACATCGAGCTGAACAGCGGTGAGCAACTCTATCTGTTGCTCGATGGGGCGCGCATTCCCGCGCTGGAGCGCGCGTTGTTCGAGCAGGACCCATCGCCTTCCTATCAGCCTGTTTACCTTCACGCCCCCTGGGACAGCTTGCGAGAAGTGAGCCCCTGTCTGGTCTGTGCAACGCCCAATTTGCTGGATTGGTTTATGCAAAACCGCGATGCATCATGGGGTTACCTGTTGTCGTCCCCTCTTTCTCTGTTGCCGTTGGCCGAGCGATTGCGTGGGCTTATCGAGGTGGAGAGTCCCTATGGCAGCAGGATTTTGCTCAAGCTGGCCATGCCGGAGACCATGTGGCGGCTGTTTATGGATGATGAACCCTGGCTTTGGCAGGGGGTGGCTCAAGTCTGGATCCCGACCCGGCAAGGGGAGGGGCAGGTGTGGCAGCACAAGGTTGCCGCGCCTGGAATGGGGTCCCCCATGGGGGAGCGCCTGCGACTTTCCGATGCGCAGTGGCGCCGTCTGGGAGAGGTGAGCTGGTTGAACACCCTCGATGGGATAAGAGCACACATGCACACCTGGTTTGGGGCTCGCATGCTGACGCTGCCAGAACCCATGGCCTGGATTGCCCATTGGGCTGATTACGCCTATGCCCAGGGATTCGAGAGCGAGCGGGATCTGCTGCTGTTTTTCAATGTGATGGGGTATCTCGGCAGTGGCTGGTTTGATGAAGATGAGCATCCCCGGATCAAGGCGTTGATTACCCAGCGTTCGCCCCAGACCCCTTCGCAACGTATCGAGCAGGCCGCCGAGCTTGCTGCCGCATTGAGCAACAAGGATCAAGACGCATGAGTACGCCCAATCAAGCCGCCCAGTGTGCAAACACGACCGACAGCAAGAGCCCGGCAGGAGTCTGTCCGCTCAAGAACAAGAAGATTGCCATCATCCCGGTGCGTTATGCCCTGGATGAGCCGTTCTCCCCGCCACAAAAGCAGCCTCACCCAGTCCCCGCCGGAGCAGGCTTTGTGGTGCCTCTCAAGTTGAAAGAGAGCGGTTATGCCTTGCGCCAGCTGCGTGATGGCTGGCTCTATGTCTATGACGAAAAGACCAAGACATTTGATGAGTACGAGATAAAGGGAGCGACCTTCATCAGCCAGAGCAAGGGAAGCAAGGGGCATCTGCTCTACCCGGCGAACCATACCCTCTCCCTCGCTTATTCTCCCCAGCGCTGGACGGGGCGCATCAAGCATGAGATGGAAAAGAGCGGCGGTTTGCGCACCACCTGGATGCGGCAGGTGAAACTGGGCAGTTTTGCCAGCACCATGAAGGCCCCTCATTGCGGTCTGCCAGATGTGCTTGACAAGGTTGCGGACCTGGGGATGTCCAACAAGGGATTTGTGCTCTCTTCAACCCCCCTTGCCAAGCCTGCCGAAGAGGACAAGCAGGGGGTCAAGTTGCTGGCTCACAAACCTGCGAGTTCACCGACTGCCTACAAGGCGGGCATACCGGATCCCAAGAGCGCCATGGTGGTTGCTCTGGAGGACCCGCTGGCCGACCTTGCCGACCTTTCCATGAAGGTCAATCAACTGCTCGCCAAGCGCGAAGCACTGCTGGGGAAAGATGATGCCACTATCAAGGTCAACAGCCACAAGCTGATGATGGCGGAGGTCACGCGCAACCTGGCCAGGGTGAGGCTCGACGAGAAGGAGTTGCCCGCCTCCGTCAGGGGCAATGTCGCCAGGACCCAGGCCTTTGAAGAGGCGCTGGATGATTATCTTGGGGATCGCTACCTCGCCGACATGGAGAGCATGACGGCAGAGCCCGAGATGGTGCGGTTCAACTCCCCCATGGAGAAACGGGCTGATGAGAAGCTGAAAATCTTGCGGGAACAATATGGTTTCAATCCATCCCAAAAACAGGTTTCCCAATGGAAAGAGCGCGCAGCCTTCCAGGATGAGGTCAACTGGAGCGGGCTCAATGCCTTTATCAAGCAGTATCAGGTGCCACTCAATGAGCTGGATCTGGCCCTGACGCGGGCTCATGAAGATCTGTTCAACGGTGTGGCCCGTCTCAAGGCCGATCCGCTGCCCTTTGGTCTGGACAACAGAACACCCAAGGGACAAGCCTATCTGCAGACCCTGTTTGCCGAGGCCGGGCCGGTTCTCTCTCTTAGCTGCCGCACGCAGGAGAGGAAGAAAGCGCTGGAGAAGCTGCTGGGTGAAAAGAGCCGCGACAACTTGCTGGCGCTGGCCCCTTATGGCTTTGATGCCGCGTTGCACAAGGGATTGAGCGAGCTGACGGTAGACAATGCCTGGCTCAGCACCTCCTCTGGCGATATGACAGCCCTCTTTGGCAGAACGGCTGATCTGGAGACGCTACTGGGGGATGAGAGATTCAAGCAAAAGTCCTGGTTCCAGACGATCGAAGCCGTCATTGAAGCCATGAAAGTGGCTGGGAAATCCATGGCCAAGGGGGCTCACGCCCAGATCATGGCGGCCATCTTGCCCCATGCCTGGAAGAACAGCCTGGCGGGCAACCTCAGACTGGTACTGCTGGAATCCCTGCTCGGCGACCAGCCGCTGCAGGTCAACCGAGACTATCGGATGCTCCACAACCGCTTCCAGCAGAAGGTCTGGATCATTGTGAAGGAGATGTCGGCCATCAGCTCCCCCCCTCCCGGGCGCAGCACCACGGTGAAGGCCATCAACGGTCAGCTAAAAACCTTGCAGCAACAGCTTGATACCCTGATTGCCAGCGAAATGCCCCTGCTGGTGAAACTGAAAGGCGATCTCTACCAGCAACAAGCCAGACAATATGTTGGTGACTATCTGGCGAGCGTGCGTAGCGGCGTGAATCAACGCATCACGGCCATGAACGAGAGAATTCCCAATCTGGCGACCTTTGGCGGGCTGGTTGCCCTGCTCAACCTCTGGAATCTGACAGTGGTCATCGCAGGGACGGCGCAAAACGCCCAGTCCATCGGCCGGGAACGGGCAAATATGCAGTTGGGCTCGGCCTTCGCCTGGACGGGTAATGCCATCGCCGCGCTCTATCAGGGGGCGACTTGGGAGAAGCTAAAGCCGCTCACTACTGGTGGGGGTAAACGAGCCCTGACAGCAATCTCGATAAAAGCAGCAATAAAAGAAGGTGAGCATGCGGTCTGGGTTAAAGCCTTCTCTCTACGGATGCTGGCGTTTGCTGGGTTAGGTGCTGTGGCAGCAGGACTGGAAGCTTGGGATGCCTCATTGGCTAGCAAAGACCCTTTAATTAGCGAGATGGAAAGAACTTTGTTGGCTTCGAAGGAATATGTTCTTTGGGGACAAACGGGCATTTTTGGGGTCCAAGTATTGCTTACGCTGGTGAGTCGTGGTGTTGGGGGATTCGCAATTGGTACCGTTTTTGCCCCCTGGATGGTTGTCGGGCTCTTTGTGCTGGGTATCGCCTATCTGGTACTGACAGTGTTGCTTAATATCTTCAAACGCTCGGATCTGGAGAAATGGTTGCTGCAATCTACCTGGGGCAAACAGCCCGCCAGTTGGTCCTCGGAAGACGAACTGGCTCGCTTTGAATTGCTGGTCAATAAACCAGGCGCCAGCCTGACTGTGGTGCGCTCCGCGCCCCAAGGTTGGATGGACACCGGCCGTGCCCAGTGGCAATTACAACTATCTCTTCCTGCTCACCTCAAAGGGCAAACCATAGGGTTAAGTGTCATGGGACAACCTCTGGCCCGGGCCGGTCAAATGGTGCCGATACGCTCCAAGGAGGATCTGGTGCGTTATCAGGCGGCTATGAAGCCCAGGAGTCTGGAGACACAGCGCGGACGTTGGGATGAGATGGTCTATACCCTGCCGCTGGGGATTGATACCAATTCGGCTATCAAACTGGAGTTAGGGTATCTCGGGGGTATGATTCAGCGGCAATTTGTCTTCAAGGGCAGCAGTAGCAGTGGTGGCCCAGTCACATTGAATAGCAGCAGCGGCGATCTGGGTACCATGCCCGCGTTGGTGGTCGGCAAGCAAGGGAATAAATAATGGATAAGGTAAACGAGGTAGTTGAAGCGTGCGAGCAGGAGACCCCTTTTCATCTATTATCGCAGGAAGAACAACAGCGCATTCTCGATGCTAATCAGAAGAAAGTGCGTGAAGCCCCTACGCTACATGAGTGGAATATTAGGGTAGAAACACCTTTTGTTTGGCTAGTCATTTCAATCCCCGTTGGTATTATGATGTTTATTGGTATATGGCTAGTGTATAGCGATAATGATGCTGGTTGGGCTCCTATTATCATGGGGGCAATAGTTGCGGCCTTTACTCGTTACTTATGGTTGGCAGATAAAAACTATCATTACCGGCTCACAACGGAAGGTGTTATCGTCACCTATCAGGATGCTATTCCAGAGGCAGCCTACACCATAGTGCGTGGCTTGGCTTGGCTTGGTGTGGTGGTTTGTGTGATGGCTGTGACTGTATTGGGGCCATTAGCCCTGGTTGGTGCAGGTGGCATGGCGCTCTTTGCGGTGTTTTTCACTGACTTTAAGAGTGAAGTTTCAGAGCATGAAACCATGTTTAGAAAAGACTGGCCCTACACGCTTTCTATTTCTAATAGAAAGAAGGCACTGAGATTTGAATCCACCCCCTTTAAAGTCGCATATAGCGACAATTTATATTGTAAGTCTGAGGATTTTGAACGTGTTATTGAAATGATTAAGAATCAAATCAGGTGTGTCGATATAAAAAATATAAAAGGTCATCCAATTATTTGACTCTAATGTCTCGACTGCCATTGAGAAATAACTGTTATTGCTATTCACTAGGAGGCCAGTTTGTTCGGTGGACAAGCTGGCTTACTATCCGGCGATCTTCTTGAACCTCAATACGGAAGTTTGGGTGGCATGGTCTATACCCTGCCGCTGGGGATTGATACCAATTCGGCCATCAAGCTGGAACTGGGCTATCTCGGGGGCATGATTCAGCGGGAGTTTATTTTCAAGGGCTGCTGTAGCAGTAGCGGTCCTGTTACATTAAATGGCTACAACGGCGAACTAGACACAATGTCTGCGTTGGTTGTTGGCAATAGGGAAAATAAATAATGGACAAGGTGAACGAGGCAATCGAGGTGGGTGAACAGGAAACCCCTTTCCATCTTCTAGCGCATGAGAAGCAACAACGTATTATTGATGCTAATCAAAAAAGGGTACGTGAGGCTCCTACGCTACATGAGTGGAATATTAGAGTTAGAAATCCCCACACTTGGCTGATCATATCAATACCAATAGGGATTTTGATCTTGATTGGCGCTTGGTTAGCGTTCGGAGATAACATGGCCTCTATAGGCTGGGGGTTTATTATTATGGGGGTGGGGCTAGCCCTCTATTTTCGTTATTTGGTAATGGCTGATAAAGATTATCATTACCGCCTTACTAGCGAAGGTCTTATTGCTATTTATCAAGATTCCATTCCCAATATAGCTTATAAAACAGTCAGGGGTTTGGCTTGGTTGGGTGTACTTGTATGTATTATGGCAGTAGCCATATTAGGGCCGCTATCCTTGGTCGGTGCTGGTGGCATGGCTATTTTTGCAATTTTCTTCACTGATTTCAAAAAGGAAGAGCATATAGAATATACATTGCTCAATAAAAATAAAACCAATGTGATTAAGGTTGTCAATAACGCAGCCTTAGTTCAATTCGAAACCATCCCGTTTGGTTATTCAGGCTTTGCAAATTTTTACTGCTATAAAAACGAATTGAAAAAAATATTGGCATCCTTGTTGCCAATATTAAATTGCCGGGAGTATAGGGAATTTAAAACTATATTGTCATTAAATAGAGCTCCTCACAGTTCTCTGGATGTAGGCGTACCAAGAACACTGGATGAGCTAAAATAATCATTCTGAGAGACTTTCATGTTTATTGCTCTTGGCTCAACCTTAGCATCGGTCCTGTTACATTGGTTCGCCGCCATGGTGTTTTTGACGCTGGTAATCGGAAAGCAAGGGAATAAATAATGGAAAAGAAAAACGAAGTTATTGAGGGCAATGAGCAGGAGACTCTTTTCCAGCAGCTACCACAGGAAGAGCAGCAACGTATAATCAATGCCAATCAGAAAAGGGTTCGTGAGGCACAAACTCTTCATGAATGGGATATCCGGGTATCTACAGCATTTGCATGGCCAATGATATTAATAGTTATTGGCTCGATGATGCTATTTGGAGGTACGGCGGTATGGTTTTCTGGAGATAATGACTGGACTTTTGTTTATATGATGGTCGGTATGTCGATAGTGATGATGCTCTATTTACGTTACTTGGTGATGGCGGATAAACACTACCATTATCGGTTAACGACAGAAGGTTTAATCACCACTTATCAAGATACCATTCCCGAAATGGCCTATACCATAGTCCGTGGGTTGGCTTGGCTGGGGGTGGTGGTTTGCGTGATGGCGGTGGCTGTATTGGGGCCATTAGCACTGGTTGGCGCAGGTGGCATGGCTCTCTTTGCTGTATTTTTCACTGACTTTAAGAGTGAAGTCTGTGAGGAATTCACTCTATTTAACAAAAAATGGCCACACGTCTTTACCATCTCGAAGAGATATAGAGCTTTGCGGTTTGAATCTGTACCGTTTAAGTCTGCGTTCAGTCGTACACTTTATTGTAGAGTCGAGGATATAGACGTTATTCTCAATTTAATAAAGTCTCATATCCTTGTTGAGAGTGTGAAATATATCAAAGGTCACCCTGGGATTTAACCAAACAAATTAAGTTTTTTATTCGATCAGCTATGTTAAATAGAGCAGGTCGTCAATTTTTACGTAATGAAATTTCTACCGTTGTAATCCATCAGGGGCAAGCCATCTTTCTGGTTGATAAAAGTTAAACACTTGGTGGCTAACCTCTTACGGGGGTTGACCATTGGGCTAAGCGTTATCGGCCAACCTCTGGCTCTGGTCGGTCAAATGGTGCCGGTACACACTAAAGAGGACTTGGCCAGCTATCAGACCGCCATGCAACCCAGAACGCTGGAGACATATCGCGGGAGCTGGGAGGACATGGTCTATTCCCTGCCGCTGGGTGTGGATACCAATTCGGCCATCAAGCTGGAACTGGGCTATCTCGGGGGCATGATTCAGCGGGAGTTTATTTTCAAGGGCAGCAGTAGCAGTAGCGGCCCTGTGACATTGAATAGCTGCAGCGGCGATCTGGGTACAATGCCCGCGTTGGTGGTCGGCAAGCAAGGGAATAAATAATGGATAAGTCAAATGAGGAAGTTGATGTGAATGAGCAGGAGATTCCTTTTCGTCTATTACCACAGGAAGAGCAACAGTGTATTCTCGATGCCAATCAGAAAAAGGTGCGAGAGGCACCAACTCTTCATGAATGGGACATCCGAGTTCCAGCTGCATTTGCCTGGCTGGGGATACTCTTTTTAATCGGAATACCTACCTTGATTGGTAGTGCCATGATATGGAATGAGTCATCCAATGGTTGGGTATTTATTATAGTGGGGGCAATTATGCTCCCCTATCTTCGATATTTAGTGATGGCGGATAAAGATTACCATTATCGGTTAACTACGGAGGGTGTAGTCGTCACTTATCAAGATGCTATTCCCGAGGTGGCCTACACCATAGTGCGTGGTTTGGCTTGGCTTGGTGTGGTGGTATGTGTCGTAGCGGTTGCCATATTGGGGCCACTAGCCTTGGTCGGTGCTGGCGGGATGGCTCTTTTTGCGATATTTTTCACTGACTTTAAACGTGAAGTGTCAGAGCATGAGACCATGTTTAAAAAAGATTGGGTCTATACACTTTTTATATCCAATAAGAAGAAGGCTGTAAGGTTTGAATCAACCCCTTTTAAAATATCATACAGTGATACTTTATATTGTAAATCTGAAGATTTTGAGAATTTTATTGAACTGCTCAAAAAGCAGATTCGATGTGCCGAAATAAAGTATATTAAAGGTCATCCAATGACCTGACTTTTATATTCTACCTGTCAGGTGAGGACCATCTCCATGCCGTCTGAGCCTCCAAAGCAGAGCCCCCTTGCCACTGGCAAGGGGGCTCTGTCGCTTTCATCGGAGTGCCCGATGTGGTTATGGCGATAGCGAGGGGGGCAACACCATGGGACCGGCCACCGTACGGGCGGCCTCGTCACCTCGCAGTACCCGTACTATCTCGAGAGCGAACTCGATGGCGGTACCCGGGCCCTGGCTGGTGATCAGGCGATGGGCTTCATCGGTCACGACCCGCGCCGTGCTCAATTGTGTCGCGGGCAGACGGGCCTGAAAGCCCGGGTGGCAGGTGGTGCTCGCATCCCCCAGCAAGCCGTGATGGTGCAGTACCACGGCGGGTGCGGCGCAGATGGCGGCGCGCCAGCGGCCGAGGCCTGCCTGCTCCCGTAGCAGGTCGATGGCGAGGGGGGTGTCGCGGATCACTTCGCTGCCGGGCAGACCGCCCGGCACGACCATGGCATCGAAGTCACGAGTGGTCAGCTCGTCGAGATGGCAATCCGCCACCAGTTGCACCCCGCGAGAGGCTCGGATCTGGCGCGCTCCAGTGGGGCAGCAGGAGGCCAGCACCACATCGATGCCACCCCGAACCAGGGTATCGACGATGGCAACCGTCTCTATCTCTTCCGACCCGGGGGCCACCAGTACCAGTACGCTCATCCTGCACTCCTTGCTTTGCTCAGCGCTTCTCTTTGACGGCCTGATAGAGGCCCTGATTGACCGGCACCGCGATACCGTGAAGGGCGGCCTTGCCCAGCAGGAAGCCGGTGATGGCTTCGATCTCGGTCTCGCGGCCCTGTTCCATGTCTTGATACATGGAAGAGTAATTGTCGGCGGTGAGCTCCACCACCATCATGACACGGCGTAGCAGCTCTTCGCTGCCGGTAGGCTGACCTTCGGCCCGCATGACGTCAGCCACTTCCACGCAGATTTGCTGCAGGGCATCGGCAAAACGCGGACCGGCCAATTCACCGTTCTTGAGCTTGTAGAGCGCGGTGAGGGGATTGATGGCGCAGTTGACGGCGAGTTTCTGCCACTGGCGTGTCAGGATCTGCTCATCCCAACCGGCCTGACCCAGGGCGCTGGCCAGCTCGTCGGCGAGGTGGGCATGGGCACGGGCCGCTTCGTTGACAGGGCCCAGCCAGGTCTCCCCCTTGCCGGTGTGGCGGAACACGAAGTGGCCGCACTGCATGGCGCCATGGCTGGTGACGCCGGCGATCACCGGATTGTCGGGGAAGAGTGCGACCACCTGATCGGCGATCCCCATGCCGTTGTGCAGCAGCACGATGGGCACCCCTGCCGCCAGTTGCCCGACCAGAGGAGTGAGGGCCGATATCACCTGCCCCGCCTTGGTCATGACCAGCAGGCGTTTGATGCTGCCCGGCTTGTCGATGAAGGCGCGTTCGATGGCCAGGAGCTGGGTATGCCCCTCAAGGGAGGTAAAGTCGACGCCGGGGTGCAAGGTGGCACGATGGCGCTCGCGCAGCAGGAGGCGGGTTGCTTGGCCGCTTTGGGTCAACAGGGAGGCGAAGACGCCGCCCAGGGCGCCGCAGCCCAGCAAGGTCCACTCGGGAGAGACAGGGTGACGGCGTGTTTTCAGGTTGTTGTCGCGTAATCCGCTTGGCATGAAGAGGCTCGATCATGGGAAGGGCTGCCATCCTGTCAACCGCCAACCCGGGATAAGGGAAGATGTCGCTTGGTGAATACCAGGAACCGGTGCATGAGCTGGTTGCCGGGTCGTGCTCAAGGTTCATGCGCAGCCAGGGAGCCTCATGTATGCATGGCCATACGGGTTCCTGGGCTGCACTTCACCGAGTGTCGGACCTCTCGCGACCGCTTCTGGACGGGTTCTAACGGGTCTCACCATTCCTGTGCGCAGGGGATTCTAGCAGAGCAATCCCATCGAAATCAGCAAATTTGCCCGTTTTCTGGTAGATTTGCCCACCTGTCAGCACAACCTGAAGTACAGCATGAGGAGCCCGGCTATGCCGTCATTCGATATTGTCTCTGAAGTCAAAATGAACGAGGTGTTGAACGCCGTTGATAACGCCAACCGTGAACTGGCGACCCGTTTCGATTTTCGTGGTGTGGAAGCCAGCTTCGAATTGAACAAGGAAGAAGTAAAGCTGGAAGCCGACGCCGATTTCCAGCTCAAGCAGATGGTCGAGATCCTGCGCGGCGCCCTGCTCAAGCGCCAGATCGAGAACAGTTCCATGGACGTGGGTGACAGCGTCCACTCCGGCAAGCGTTTCCACCTGACCGTGAAGTTCAAGCAGGGGATCGACAAGGAAGTGGCCAAGAAGCTGGTGAAGCTCATCAAGGATTCCAAGATCAAGGTGCAGGCCGCCATCCAGGGCGACGAGGTGCGGGTCACCGGCAAGAAGCGCGACGATCTGCAAGAGACCATGGCTCTGGTGCGTGGCGCCGAACTGGGCCAGCCGATGCAGTTCCAGAACTTCCGCGATTGATGGCGAACGGGGAGGGCGCGGCTCTCTCCCCACTGCCAGCATGAGGGCACAAAAAAACCGGAGCAGCTGCTCCGGTTTTTTTGTGTCCGTGTGACGAGTTCGATTAGAACTTGTAGGTCACGGAGAAGTAGTGGCCGAAACCAGTGGTCTTCAGACCGTAGGAACCGTTCTGGATGCCATAGATGTCGTTGAAGTACTTCAGACCGTAACCGACGGCGTAGCGGTCGGAGTGCCAGTACAGGCCGTTGAACATGGCGGTACCGTCGGTGGAAGTGTCCTTGGCATCAAACAGGTGATCCAGGTAACCCTGATAGGCTACGAAGCTGCCGTTGGAGAAGGTGTAGAAAGGCTTGAACCAGTTCATGGAGAACTGATAGCCGTTCCAGCCCTGCTCGCCACCGCCTTCATTGACGTGACGGGCATACAGGTTCATGCCCATTTTGCCGAACCAGGGCACCATGACGTCTGCACCCAGACCGGTCATGGCTTCAAACAGACCATCCGGACCACCGACGTTGATCAGGTTGGCGATGTAGACTTCCTGCACCGGGCCGAAGGAGAGATCTTTGCCGGTCATGGCATCGATGGAGATGCGCGGTGCAAATTTGATGAACAGGTTGTCCTGGTTGTGCTTGTCGTCGTGACGGTTCTGGAAGATGTCGAATACGTCGACGTAACCGTACAGATCGAAGATACCGGAACGGCCACCAAACTCCATTTCGAAGTAGGTATCGTTGTAACCACCTTCGGACTCAGCGTAGGGCAGCTGATCGATGGTGTGCATCACGTTGAACTGGAACCACTTGTAGTCGTTCTTGTGGATGTCGCCGCTGTAATCGGCAGCCAGTGCCGGAGTGGCGGAGGCAGCCAGCAGACCGGCAGCGATCAGAGTCTTGGTAAATTTGGCCATTTTATTGGTCTCTTGTGCGTTAGTTGAGGTTTTCCGTAGCCTGCCCACAAGGAGCGGAAGGGATTCTAGCCAAATAAATTCAGCGGATAAACAAGCACCAGGGAACTTTGTCAGGATTTGTGAATCTAATCACCCCCTAAAATGCGCAAACGCTTGCTATTTGTGCGTTTGTGGTGACAAGGTGCTGCCTCGTTTGGCAACCATGATGATCAGGATCATCACCGGAATGCCGAGCAGACTGGTGCCGATGAAGAAGTGGCTGTAGCCGATCTGCTCCACTACCCGACCAGAAAACCCCGCCAGCAACTTGGGCAGCAACAGCATGATGGAGCTGAACAGGGCGTACTGGGTGGCGGAGAAGGCGACGTTGGTGAGGCTCGATAGATAGGTTACAAACGCAGCCGTCGCTATGCCGGCGCTGAGGTTGTCCAGCGAGATGATCAGAGTCAGCAGCTCCAGGTTGTGGCCCACTTCGTTGAGGAGAGCGAACAGCAGGTTGGTGCTGGCAGTCAGCACGGCGCCGAGGAACAGGATGCGCAGGGTGCCAAAGCGCATCACCAGCACGCCCCCCAGCGCGGCTCCCACCAGCGTCATGATGACGCCATAGACCTTGGTGATGGTGGCCACTTCCGTCTTGCTGAACTGCAGATCCACATAGAAGCTGTTGGACATCACCCCCATCACCACGTCCGAGATGCGATAGCAGGCGATAAGCCCGAGGATCAGCAGGGCCGAGGAGCCGTAGCGGCGGAAGAAGTCGGCGAAGGGACACCAGATGGCCTCGTAGGTCCAGGCCCCCAGCCCGGCCAGCGTGGGTGACCAACCCCGTGCCAGCAGGGTGGCCTTGCGCGCCATCTGCTGCTCGTCCTGACTCTTGAGATCGATCTGCGGCTCGTGACTCATCAGGGTGGTGAGGATGCCAAGAGACATCAGCCCTCCCATCAGCAGATAGGTGAGCTGCCAGCCGCGATAGTCATAGCCGTTGTTGCTGCCTAGCCAGGCCGCCAGCGCCAGCGCCCCCGCTCCCGCCATGATCATGGCGAGTCGATACCCCGTCATATAGGAAGCGGCCATGGCCGCCTGCAGCCGCTCGGGAGCGGATTCGATGCGATAGGCATCGATGACGATGTCCTGGGTAGCAGAGGAGAAGGCCACCAGCAGAGCGAAGAGGGCCAGCTGGGCGAGCTGGGTCTTGGGATCGCAATAGGCCATCCCCACCAGGGAGAGGGCGATCAGCACCTGGGAGAACAGCATCCAGCTGCGTCGTCGCCCAAGCAGCCGTGACAGCAGGGGCAGGGGCAGCCGATCCACCAGGGGCGACCACAGCCACTTGAAACCGTAGGCCAGCGCTACCCAGCTCATGTAACCGATGTCGGTCAGGCTGACATCCGCCTCGCGCAGCCAGAACGAGAGGGTGCCAAAGACCAGCAGCAAGGGCAGGCCGGAGGAGAATCCCATGGCGAACAGGATGAGTACCCGCGCTTCCAGATAGACGGCGAGGGCATCTCGCCAGCGGGTGGCGCGGCCCGGTGTGTGGCTGGGCGGGCGGAGATTGTTCAACAGCCTGACTCCTCTGGGAAAAGGGGGTCATTTTGTCAGGTTCGGCAGGCGTAGCCAAGGCAAGCCGAGTGGCGGGCGGCAGGTTTCAGGGGCGCGAGCCGATGTAGTGGTGCGGGCAGGGGCCCTCGTCGGCGAGAAAATTGGCGCAGGCCATGAGTTGCAGGCGCAGCGCGTCATCACAGAGGAGGCGCTGCTCATCCCACAGGTGCAGGCTGTGAAGCAGATGCCAGAACACACCTTCCTGTGCGTTGGCGGGGGTTTTGTCCATGGGGATCACGCAGAGCGCCTGCCAATGGGAGAGGAGCTGCCAGCTCAAGTCTTCCAGCTGCTGGTAGGGAATCTTGCGTGCCAGAAAATGGCGAACCGCCTGGGCCAGCGGGCCGGCGTGTTGGGTTATGTAATCATGACAGGTCACCGGCTCCTCCTTCTGGTTCTGCTCCCCGATGCGTGGCACACATCGGGGAGCAGAGTATAGAAAAAGAGATTGGTGACCCGTTCAGGGACGCGGTGGAATGTGATCCGGGCCGCGTTATTTGTCCGCGAGCAGCACCACTTTCTTCAGGATGATGGGGCTGGTGGGGACGTCGTTGGCACGCAGGATGGAGCTGTAGCCGGTCTGGACCTGGGCCAGTTTGTCCAGCACCTCCATCCCCTTCACGACCTGGCCGAACACGGTGTAACCGGCGCCGGCATTGGCGTTGAGGTTGTCGTTGTCCACCAGATTGAAATAGAACTGGCGAGTGGCGCTGTCGACCGCCTGGGTGCGGGCCATGGCGATGGTGCCGCGCTTGTTGGGCAGGCCGCCTCTGGACTCGTTGACCACGGGATCGAAGGTCGGCAGGGGCTGGAACTGCTGGTTGTAGCCCCCACCCTGCACCACGAAGTTCTGGATCACCCGGTGGAACAGGCTGCCGTCATAGCTGCCGTCTGCCACGTAGCGCAGGAAGTTCTTCACGGTCTGGGGTGCCTGTTTGGGGGCCAGCTCCACGACGATGGTGCCATGGTTGGTCTCCATCTGGACTTTTTGACCGGCAAAAGCCAGGGGGGCGATCAGGGTGACCAGTAACCAGAGTTTCTTCATTTATATGTCCTCGCTCAGCTCGGCTGGCCCTTGAGATAACCGCGCAGCGCCTCGTCGGCCATGATCTGCTGCAGCACGCTGCCCAGTTGCTGGTTCAGGATGGATTCCAGATCGGCCATGCTCGGCTCGCCCGGGCTCTCTTTGCTGGAGGACATGTTGAACTGCTTGGTCAGCTTGCTGCCCTGGAAGTCGGCAATCACCTGCAGGCTGACGCGGGACTTGGTGACATAGGTGAAGGTCTTCTCTTCCACGGTGACGGCGGCAGTGGAGATGGCCAGCGTCAGGTTGGTGGTGCCGCTGTTGCCCACTTCCAGGCCCTGGCTGCGCAGCCCTTCCGCCAGTTTTTCAGCCAGCAGGCTGTTGAGAGGCTGACTGCTGTTCACCAGCACAGGGGCCTTCTCTTTCTTCTTGATGGAGAAGACATAGGCGGCTTCACGCTTGTCCACCCCTTCCATGGTGATGCGGTTGCCGGAGTAGTACTGCTGGTTGGAGGGGATGACTTGCGGGTTGAGCAGGGCGCTCTCGGGCCAGTGAGTAGCACAACCGCCCAATACCAGAGCGGCCAGCAGCAAGAGTGACTTTTTCATCATGGGTTTCCTTTAGCTTTATCTTTAGCGTTTGATGGCTTTCAAAATAACGAATTTGCTGTTCGACGCAACGACTTGTGCGTTGCCAAACAGGCGCTTGAGTTTGTTGTGATAGTCCAGATGACGGTTGCCTACTATCCAGAGTTCGCCCCCCTGAGGCAACACCCGGTGGGCATCGCTGAACATCTGCCAGGCGATGTGATCGGTGATCGCCTGCAGCTGATGGAAGGGGGGATTGCAGAGGATCCTGTCCGCTGCCCCGACGGGAACGTCATCGAGACAGTTGTTGACCATGAAGTGGGCACGGGGCAGGGCATCGGGCAGGTTGTGCTCGACGTTGAGCCGTGCGGACGCTACCGCCATCCGGGATTCGTCGATGAAGGTCACCTCCACCTCGCTGTCTCGTGCCAGCAGGGAGAGCCCGAGCACGCCGTTGCCACATCCCAGATCGATCACCCTGCGGGCACTGTGGATGGGCAGGTTGTCCAGCATGAAGCGGGCGCCGATATCCAGGCTCGTGCGCGAGAACACGTTGGCATGGTTGTGGATGAGCATGTCGGTGCCTTCCAGCGGCCAGACGGTCGGGAAGGGACTGGTCAGGAACGGGCGCTCGGCGGCCGGGGTGCAATGAATGAGGCGCGCCTTCTTCCAGGCGAGCGAGGTGCGGGTCTCCCCCAGATACTTCTCGAACAGCTTGAGGGTGGAGGTGTGGATGTCCTTGGCCTTGCCGGCAGCAATGATGCGGGTCGCAGGGGTGACGACCCCGCGCAGGGCAAGCAGTTGCTGCTCCAGCAGCGCCTGATACTTGGAGACCTTGATCACCACCAGGGCGGGGGCATCGGGCAGGGGGGCCAGGGCATCCTGCAGGGTGATGGCGTGGGGATCCAGCCCGTTTTCCGCCAGATTGGCCAGGGTGGCCCGCTCGCTGATGTGGGAGTCGGTCACGCAGACGGGGGCGTGGGCATGCAGATAGCCGGCCAGGGCGCCGAAGCCGTCGTTCATGATGATGACGGGGCCGTCAGGTGCCTGCTGCGATTCGGCAAGGTGGCTTATCAGATACTCGTCCGCCGCATCCCAGGCCTGCAGGGGATCCTGGCTCTGCCGCGGGTAACGATACAGGGTCAGGCGGCAGTGGGCCGTGTCGAGCAGGGTTTGCATAGGCAAGAGTCCAACGTGTGATTGATGAATGGCGACCGTCTGCCCCGTGTTGCCAGGCAGCGGTGAAAGTGGCGCTATTCTAGCGGCGGCGGAGAAATTCACCAGTCCGGTACGGCGAGAGCGAGCGGATCCTTCGTACCTGATGCATCGGGTGCACAACCCTGGCTACAATGGCCGGATATTCAACGAGGAGTCCTTACCGTGAGCATGCAACAACAGATAGAGGCCAAGCTGGCCGCCGCGCTCTCCCCGAGCCACCTGGAAGTGATCAATGAAAGCTACATGCACAGGGTGGCACCGGGCTCCGAAAGCCACTTCAAGGTAGTCGTGGTGAGCCAGGCGTTTGAGGGACAGCGTTTGCTGGGTCGCCATCGTCAGGTGAACGGGGTGCTGGCCGACGAGCTGGCGGGAGCCATTCATGCATTGGCGCTGCATACCTATACCGAATCCGAGTGGCAGGCCCGGGAGCAGGCGCCAAAGACGCCGGGTTGCGTCAGCAAATCCCCCTTTGCGTGAGCCGTTGGACCTTCTGATGGCGCCTTCCTCGGGCCATTAACAGCGCTATCACGAATGGTGTGCCGCCAGGGATGAGGGGTGTAGCATTATTTTTTCTAATCCTTTTCCTTGCGCCTGGAAAATACCTCTATATGGTTAGTTTTGCGAAAAGTCCTTTAAAACCACGGTTTGCAAGGACGTGCGCGAAATATTCAGTGAAGGTTAATTTTGTGATAGGGCGGGGATTTTCCCCATTTGGCGTGGCGGCTAACTCGCCTAAGGTGGTAAACTCAGGCGCTTTTGAATGATCCTGTATGTTGCTGATTTGTTTATTTCTTCGACAGCTTTCCGCGATGTTGACGGGCTCATTCAACAACTCGTCGTGATGTATTTCTCGGCGCTAACCAACCTGTCTTCCCTTAACGGTAGTGCAAGTGAGTATGATTACAATTAAAAGAGGACTGGACATCCCCGTGCTGGGTGCTCCGGAGCAAGTAATCTACGATGGCCCGGCCATCACCCGTGTTGCTACACTCGGCGAAGAGTTCGTGGGGATGCGTCCTACTATGTTTGTCAAAGTAGGTGATCGCGTCATTAAAGGTCAGGAGCTCTTCGAAGATAAGAAGAATCCCGGCGTTAAATTCACGGCCCCTGCCACCGGTGTGGTTTCTGAGATCAACCGTGGTGCCAAGCGTGTTCTCCAGTCCGTCGTCATCGACATCGATGGGTCCGACGAGCAGGTGACCTTTGAGCATTTTGCCTCCGCCGAGCTGGCACAGCTCGAGCGCAGCAAGGTGCAGGAGATCCTGGTCGCATCAGGCCAATGGACCGCGCTGCGTACCCGCCCGTTCAGCAAGGTGCCGGCCGTGGGTTCCACCCCGCGCGCCATCTTCGTCACCGCCATGGACACCAACCCGCTGGCCGCCAGTGCGGAGCTGATCATCAAGGAACAGGCCCAGGCCTTCCTCGACGGTCTGGCCGTGCTGACCCGCCTGACCGATGGTACCGTCCACGTCTGCAAGGGCGAAGCCAGCCTGCCGCACTCCTCCCTGGCCCAGGTCAAGGAAGCAGTGTTCGTCGGTCCGCATCCCGCCGGTCTGCCGGGCACCCACATCCACTTCCTGGATCCGGTCGGTGCCAATAAGGTGCAGTGGCACATTAACTATCAGGACGTGATCGCTTACGGCAAGTTGTTCACCACCGGCCAGATCTTCACCGACAAGGTGATCTCCCTGGCTGGCCCGAACGTCATCAAGCCGCGTCTGCTGCGTACCCGCCTGGGTGCCAGCCTCAGCCAGCTGACCAACAACGAGCTGCGTGCGGACGAAAACCGCATCATCTCCGGTTCCCTGCTGAGCGGTGCCAAGGCCGAAGGGGTCCATGACTACCTGGGTCGCTTCCACAACCAGGTGAGCGTGCTGGGCGAAGGCCGTGAGAAAGAGTTCATGGGCTGGGTCAAACCCAGTGCCAACAAGTTCTCCATCACCCGTACCACCCTCTCTCACCTGATGAAGGGCAAACTCATCAACTTCACTACCACCACCAACGGTAGTGATCGCTCCATGGTGCCTATCGGCAACTATGAGCGCGTGATGCCGCTCGACATCCTGCCGACCCTGCTGCTGCGGGATCTGATCTCCGGTGACACCGACAGCGCGCAGGCGCTCGGCTGCCTGGAGCTGGATGAGGAAGATTTGGCGCTCTGTACCTTCGTCTGCCCCGGCAAGACAGAGTACGGCCCCGTCTTGCGTGAGTGCCTGACCAAGATCGAACTGGAAGGTTAAGCGATGAGTTTCAAGCAACTTCTTGAAAATATGGAACATCACTTCGAGCCGGGTGGCAAGTACGCCAAGTACTATGCCCTGTTCGAAGCGGCGTACACCCTGTTTTATACCCCGGGTTCCGTGACCCGCAATGCCGCCCACGTCCGTGATGCGATCGATCTGAAGCGCATGATGATCATGGTGTGGCTGGCTGTGTTCCCGGCCATGTTCTGGGGCATGTACAACGTCGGCAACCAGTCCATCGCCGCCATCGCCCACATGGGCAGCGCGGCCGGTGCCGATTCCTGGCAATACGCCCTGGCCACTCTGTTCGGTGCCTCGCTGGATCCGGCCGTCGCCGGCATCGGCAGCAAGATGCTGATCGGTGCGGCTCACTTCTTCCCGATCTACATCACCGTCTTCATCGTCGGTGGTTTCTGGGAAGTGTTGTTCGCCATGGTGCGCAAGCACGAGATCAACGAAGGCTTCTTCGTGACCTCCATCCTGTTCGCCCTGATCGTGCCGCCCGAGCTGCCCCTGTGGCAAGCTGCCCTGGGTATCACCTTCGGTGTGGTGCTGGCCAAGGAAGTGTTCGGTGGTACCGGCAAAAACTTCCTGAACCCGGCGCTGGCGGGTCGTGCCTTCCTGTTCTTCGCCTACCCGGGTCAAATCTCCGGTGATGCGGTCTGGGTTGCCGTTGACGGCTTCTCCGGCGCAACCGCACTGAGCCAGTGGGCCCAGGGCGGCCAGATGGCGCTGATCAATGGTGCCACCGGTGAAGCCATCAGCTGGATGGATGCCTTCCTTGGCAACCTGCCCGGTTCCATCGGTGAAGTTTCCACCCTGATGATCCTCATCGGCGCAGCCATGATCGTCTACATGCGCATCGCCTCCTGGCGCATCATCGCCGGCGTCATGGTCGGCATGGTCGCGACCTCCCTGCTGTTCAACGTCATCGGTTCCGATACCAACCCCATGTTCAGCATGCCGTGGCACTGGCACCTGGTGTTGGGTGGCTTCGCGTTCGGCATGGCCTTCATGGCGACCGACCCCGTTTCCGCTGCCTTCACCAACAAGGGCAAGTGGTGGTATGGCGCCCTGATCGGCGTGATGGTGGTGCTGATCCGGGTAGTGAACCCTGCCTTCCCGGAAGGCATGATGCTGGCCATTCTGTTCGCCAACCTGTTTGCCCCCTTGTTTGACCATTTCGTGGCACAGGCGAACATCAAGCGGAGGATCGCACGTGGCGTTTAATAAAGACTCTACTACCGGCACTCTCGCCGTAGTGACCGGTCTGTGTCTGGTCTGCTCCATCGTGGTCTCCGTGGCCGCCGTGGGTCTGCGTCCGGCCCAGCTGGAAAACAAGGCGCTGGACAAGCAAAGCAACATCCTGTCCGTCGCCGGCGTCGACATCAGCGCCGTGGCCAAGCGTGACCTGGCCCAGCTCTATGGCGACAAGATTGAAGCGCGTCTGGTGGATCTGACCACTGGTGAGTTCGTTGACGGCGACGCCGACAACTTCGACACCAAGGTTGCCGCCAAGGACCCGGCCAAGAGCATCCGTCTGGCCCCGGCCGACGACAAGGCCGGCCTGCGTCAAATCTCCAAACTGATCCCGGTGTTCTTCGCCAAAGATGCCGAAGGCAAGGTCGATAACATCATCCTGCCGATCTACGGCCAGGGTCTGTGGTCCACCATGTACGCCTTCGTAGCGGTCGCGGCCGATGGCCAGACCATCAAGGGCATCACCTACTATGACCACGGTGAAACCCCGGGTCTGGGTGGCGAGATCGAGAACCCGGCCTGGCGCGAGCTGTTCGTCGGCAAGAAGCTGTTCGACCAGAACGGTCAGCCTGCGCTGCGGGTGATCAAGGGCCATGCTCCGGCTGGTTCCGAGCATGAAATCGACGGCCTGTCTGGTGCAACCCTGACCGGTAATGGTGTACAGCACACCTTCGACTTCTGGATGGGCCCCAAGGGCTTCGGTCCCTTCCTGGCCAAGGTACGTGCAGGAGAAATCAACAATGGCTGACAAGAGCGAAATGAAAAAGTTGCTGTTGACGCCTGTGCTCGGCAACAACCCCATCGCACTGCAGGTGCTGGGTGTCTGTTCCGCGCTGGCCGTTACCAGCCAGATGAAGACGGCGTTCGTGATGACGCTGGCCGTTACCGCGGTCACCGCCTTCTCCAACCTGTTCATCTCCCTGATCCGCAACCAGATCCCGAACAGCGTGCGGATCATCGCCCAGATGGCGGTGATTGCCTCGCTGGTTATCGTGGTTGACCAGGTGCTCAAGGCGTATGCCTACGACATCTCCAAGCAACTGTCGGTGTTCGTCGGTCTCATCATCACCAACTGTATCGTGATGGGTCGTGCCGAAGCCTACGCCATGAAGAGTGCCCCGCTGCCCTCCTTCCTGGACGGTATCGGCAACGGTCTGGGTTATGGCGCCGTGCTGCTGACCGTGGCCACCGTGCGCGAGATCCTGGGTTCCGGCACCTGGTTCGGCATCGAGCTGCTGCCGCTGGTGAACAATGGTGGCTGGTATGTGCCCAACGGCCTGCTGCTGCTGCCGCCGAGTGCGTTCTTCATCATTGGTCTGATCATCTGGGGCGTGCGCACCAAGGATCCCAAGCAGGTAGAGGCGAAGGATTAAGGTATGGAACACTATATCAGTCTGTTGATTCGCTCGATCTTCATCGAGAACCTGGCGCTCTCCTTCTTCCTGGGGATGTGTACCTTCCTGGCGGTGTCCAAGAAGGTCAAGACCGCCATGGGGCTGGGGATTGCCGTTATCGTGGTTCAGACCGTTGCCGTCCCGGCCAACAACCTGATCTACAACTACGTGCTCAAAGACGGTGCCTTGGTATCCGGTCTGGATCTGAGTTTCCTGAGCTTCATCACCTTCATCGGGGTGATCGCGGCCCTGGTGCAGATCCTGGAGATGGCGCTGGACAAGTACTTCCCGGCCCTCTACAACGCCCTCGGTATCTTCCTGCCGCTCATCACCGTGAACTGCGCCATCTTCGGTGGCGTCTCCTTCATGGTGCAGCGTGACTACAACTTCGTTGAGTCCGTGGTCTATGGCGTGGGTTCGGGTGCAGGCTGGATGCTGGCTATCGTCGCGATGGCAGGGATCCGCGAGAAGATGAAATATTCCGATGTTCCGGAAGGCCTGCGTGGCCTTGGCATCACCTTCATCACCGCGGGTCTGATGGCGCTGGGCTTCATGTCCTTCTCTGGTATTTCCCTGTAATCGGAAAGGAAATATAGATGGAAATTATTCTGGGTGTGGTCATGTTCACCGTGATCCTGCTGGCCTTGGTGGCAGTCATTCTGTTCGCCAAGTCCAAGCTGGTGACCGCCGGTGACGTGACAATCAGCATCAACGGCGACCCGGCCAAGGCTGTGACCAGCCCGGCGGGTGGCAAGCTGCTTGGCGTGCTCGCCGGCAGTGGTATCTTCGTCTCCTCCGCCTGTGGCGGCGGCGGCTCCTGTGGTCAGTGCAAGGTGCGCGTGAAATCTGGCGGCGGCGACATCCTGCCGACCGAGCTGGATCACATCAGCAAGGGCGAAGCCCGTCATGGCGAGCGTCTGGCCTGCCAGGTCACCGTGCGCTCCGACATGGACATCGAGCTGCCGGAAGAGATCTTCGGCGTGAAGAAGTGGGACTGTACCGTCATCTCCAATGACAACAAGGCCACCTTCATCAAGGAGCTCAAGCTGCAGATCCCGGATGGCGAGAGCGTGCCGTTCCGCGCCGGTGGTTATATCCAGATCGAAGCGCCTGCCCACCACGTGCAGTACAAGAACTTCGATATTCCCGAGGAGTATCGTGGCGACTGGGATCGCTTCAAGATCTTCGAGCTGGAGTCCAAGGTCAACGAGCCGATCATCCGTGCCTACTCCATGGCGAACTATCCGGAAGAGTTCGGCATCATCATGCTGAACGTGCGGATCGCAACCCCGCCGCCCAGCAACTGGACTGCACCTCCCGGCCAGATGTCTTCCTACATCTTCAGCCTGAAGGCCGGTGACAAGGTGACCATCTCCGGTCCGTTCGGCGAGTTCTTCGCCAAGGATACCGACGCCGAAATGGTGTTCGTCGGTGGTGGTGCGGGTATGGCGCCGATGCGCTCCCACATCTTCGACCAGCTGCGCCGTCTGAAGACCAAGCGCAAGATGAGCTTCTGGTACGGTGCCCGTTCCAAGCGCGAGATGTTCTATGTCGAAGACTTCGACATGCTGCAGGCCGAGAACGACAACTTCCAGTGGCACGTCGCCCTGTCCGATCCGCAACCGGAAGACAACTGGGATGGCTACACCGGCTTCATCCACAACGTGTTGTTCGAGAACTACCTCAAGAACCACGAGGCGCCTGAGGATTGCGAGTTCTACATGTGCGGGCCTCCCGTGATGAACGCCGCCGTCATCAACATGCTGAAAAACCTCGGTGTTGAAGACGAGAACATCCTGCTGGATGACTTCGGTGGTTAATCCATGCACAGCGTTGTAAAGACCTGGCTAGCCTTCGGGCTAGCCTTTTTCTTGACTGGGTGCGGTCAGGAAACGGTCCAATCGAAGCCGGAGATCCATATCACCGGCAGCACCATGGGTACCTACTACTCCATCAAGGTGGCAGATAGTGCCGTTCAGGATGCCGCCAGGCTGCAAGCCGAGGTCGACGTCTTGCTGGAGCGGGTCAACGATCAGATGTCGACCTATCGCCCGGATTCCGAGCTGTCACGCTTCAACCAGCACAAGAGCAATACCCCTGTGGTGGTTTCCCGCGATACCGCGCGGGTGGTGACCGAGGCCATTCACATTGGCCGCGAGAGCCGTGGGGCGCTGGACGTCACCGTCGGTCCTCTGGTCAATCTGTGGGGCTTTGGGCCGGATGCCAGACCGAGCAAGGTGCCGTCCGACGAGCTGATCGCCCAGACCCGGCAGAAGACGGGCCTTGGCAATCTGCATGTGATAACCTCTGCCGATGCCGATACCCTGCAAAAGGACATCCCGGACCTCTACGTGGATCTCTCCGCCATTGCCAAGGGGTTTGGCGTAGACAAGGTGGCCGAGTACCTGGAGTCCCAGGGGGCGCGCAACTATCTGGTGGAGATCGGCGGCGAGCTGCGCATCAACGGCGTCAACGGCAAGGGGCATCCCTGGCGTGTCGCCATCGAGAAGCCGACCGTCAATGCCGGTTCCGTACAAGAGGTGATCCTGCCCGGTGACAACGGGGTGGCCACCTCGGGCGAGTACCGCAACTATTACGAGCTGGACGGCAAGCGCTTCTCCCACACCATGGATCCGCTGACGGGCAAGCCCATCCAGCACCGCCTGGTGTCGGTGACCGTCATCCACCCCTCCTGCATGACTGCAGACGGGTTGGCGACCGTGTTCATGGTCATGGGGCCGGAGAAGAGCCTGGCCTATGCCAAGGAACGGGGGCTGGCCATCTTCACCATCACCAAGACGGATGACGGGTTCGAAGAGGCCTATTCGGATGCCTTCAAACCATATCTGGTCAAGAAGTAAGGGGTAACTACATGCAGATCTTTCTGATCACCTTCGGGGTGTTTCTGATGGTCGTGGTGGCCATGGCCATCGGCTACATTTTCCAGCGCAAGTCCATCTCCGGCTCCTGTGGCGGCCTGGGTTCCATCGGGATCGAGAAGGAGTGCGACTGCCCCGAGCCTTGCGACAACCGCAAGAAGAAGATGGCCAAGGAAGAGGCCCGTCGCAAGATGCTGGTGGACAACCGCATCATCTAACGGCGGATATCGCTCTGAAGGCAGCCTTGCAACGAAACGAGCCGACCCCTGGGTCGGCTCGTTTTTTATGTGGCATGGGGTCAGTAGTCATATTGGCTGCATGCCTTTTCCTTGAACTCTTTCTTTCGCTTTGCCAGCTCCTCCCTGGTGCCCAGTTCATCCCCCTGCCTGATGGCGGTTTCCAGTATCTCGATGCGCTTGTACAGCCAGCTGCATTCGGCTGTCGGGTGATCCTTGGCCATGGTCGCTAGCGGCAACAGCAGCAGGCAGAACCCCGCCCGGATGATGCTCATGCTTCTCCTCCTTGAGTCTCGTGTGGATGTGGCCTTGAGAGTCTATGCCGCCGCGCCCGCGCGCAGACTGGCAGAAATGACAGGCTTGGGGTAGCATGGGTCACCGAACTGGTTATATATACAGTATTTTTGTCGTTCGACACGCCTCCTCGCCGGAGGCCCAGGGTCTATCCCTATGATCTGTCCGGGAGGCTGTCGACATAGCAACAGACACGGCCATGCGCAAGATCATTCACATCGACATGGACTGCTTCTTCGCCGCGGTGGAGATGCGGGACAACCCGGCCCTCAGGGAGGTCCCGCTCGCCATCGGTGGCGCCGCCGACCGACGCGGAGTCATCTCCACCTGCAACTACGTGGCGCGCCGCTTCGGGGTGCGCTCCGCCATGCCGAGCGCCCTGGCCAGAAAGCTCTGTCCGCCATTGGTGCTGATCCCCGGGCGGATGGCCGTCTACAAAGAAACTTCGCGCCAGTTGCGCGCCATCTTCCTGCGCTATACCGAGCAGGTGGAGCCGCTCTCCCTCGATGAAGCCTATCTCGATGTGACCCAGAGTCCCCGCTGCGGTGGCAGCGCCACCCTGATGGCGGCGGAGATCCGCGCCGCCATCAGCGCCGAGCTCGGGCTGACGGCCTCGGCCGGTGTGGCGCCGAACAAGTTTCTGGCCAAGCTCGCCTCCGAGCAGCGCAAGCCTGACGGCCTGTTCGTCATTCGCCCCCAGGAGGTGGACGAGTTCGTGCGCCAGCTCCCTCTTGGCAAGCTGCCCGGCATCGGCCGCAAGACGGCAGAGCGGCTGGAGTCCCTCGGGCTGTATTCGTGCGAAGATGCCCGCCAGCTCGGCAACGAGGAGCTGATCGCCCGTTTCGGCAAGCTCGGGGAGATGCTGGCCGGCCGCATCTGGGGGCATGATGATCAGCCGGTGCAGGCCAGGCGGGTGCGCAAGAGCATCGGTGTGGAGACGACGCTCGCCAGCGACGTGCTGGACGAGGACGCCTGCTGGCAGGTGCTTAGCCGGCTCATTCCCGAGCTGGAGCTGCGTTTTGCCAAGGCCTGCCCTGCGGAGATGCTGATGGGGCAGGGGATCAAGCTGAAGTTTGCCGATTTTCACCAGACCACCGTCTATCGCAAGGGGAGTTATCAGGCGGCCCGCTTCCACGATCTGCTGCACGAGGGACTGCAACGGGCTCAAGGAAAACCCATTCGCCTGCTCGGTCTGGTCGTTGGTTTGCCCGGAGCGGGTGAAATCAATCAATTAAGCCTGGATCTCTGCTGATTTAGTTAAGTTTTTGTATCCAAAACCGATACAGTGTTCACATCTGTAGACGTTAGGAAATAGTGGCATGAGTTCTCTTTCTGTTCAGGGACGGATCACCCTGATCGCCGGTTGCTGTCTGCTGGCCAGTGCCGTCGCGCTGGTGGCTTCTTCTCTTTTCAACGCGGCCCGCATGCAGGAGCAGGTGCTCACCTCCACCACCCTGGAGGGGCAGCACGCGGCAGAAAACTGGATGCAGGCCATGGGGGCGACCCAGGCAGCCCGGGTGACCAGCTACCTCGATGAGGCTTACTTCAGGGCGACCCTGCTTGCCGAGGGCATTCTGTTCCAGCGCAAGAACGCTGCCGACAACTTCGTTCACTCCGAGGCGCTGCGCAATGCCGTCAACCAGCAGTTGCAGGATGCGGCGGAGTCGTCAGCGAACCTGCTCGGTGTCTATGCGGTATTCGAACCCAACCAGCTCGACGGGGAGGATGACAACTATCAGGGGTCGACGGCGCTTGGCGCCAACGACAAGGGGCGTTTTTCCAGCTATTGGGCCAGGGTCGACGGCAAGGTCAGTCTGGAGGTGATGGACGAGGCGATGCTGGCCAACGACAAGCCCTCCGGACACGGCGGCCTTGAGAACGACTGGTACAGTTGCAGCATCCGCAGCAAGGCGCTCTGTCTGCTCGAACCCTATGTGGACGAGGTGGGGACCCAGCAGGTGTTGATGACCTCGGTGACCGTGCCGTTGCTGGACCAAGGCTCCCTGCTTGGCATGGTGGGGGTCGACATCTCCCTGGGGACCCTGCAGAGCCTGGTGGAAGAGATGGGCCGGACCCTCTACAAGGGGCAGGGCAAGGTGCTCCTGCTCAGCAGTGAAGGGCGGGTGGCCGGCGTGGAAGGGTTCCCGGTCGCCCTTGGCAATCTGCTGGAGCAGCAAGGGCTGGCGCAGGATCTCAAGGGGTGGCTGACCAAGGGAGATGTGGTGACGCGCTGGAGCCCGGATGGCGCACTGTTGCAGACCTTCGTGCCGGTCAGCATGCGCGGTACGGATCGCAAGTGGGGCATCTATATCGAGCTGCCCCGCGCCGTGGTGCTCGCCTCGGCCCTGCAACTGCAAGGGGAGCTTGAGGAGCAGGCCCAGCGCAGCGTGGCCACCCAGCTCACCATAGGTGGCGGGATTTCGGCGCTCGCCCTGCTCTGCATCTGGCTGATGGCCCAGCGCATCGTGGCGCCCATCCGCGCCGTGGTGGCACGCCTCAAGGACATCGCCAGCGGGGAGGGGGATCTCACTCAGCGCATCGATCTGCGCAGGGATGACGAGATAGGCGAGCTGGCCAAGTGGTTCAACAAGTTTCTGGACAAGCTGCAATCCACCATCAGCCAGGTGATCGACACCGTTGCGGGCACTCGGGCCAGTGCGGCCCTGGCGGCGCAAGGGGCAGCCCGTACCAGCGCCGGCATGCAGTCCCAGTATCAGGAGGTGGATCTGGTGGCGACCGCGTTTGAAGAGTTGAGCGCCACCGCCCTGCAGGTCGCCGGCAATGCCAATGCGGCGGTGGCGGCGGCCGATGAGGCCGACACGGCGGCCCATGAGGGCAAGTCCGTGGTGGCGCAGACCCAGGAGGCCATGTCCAGACTGATGACGGTGATAAGCGATGCCAAACCAGTGGTGGAGCACCTCTCCGCCAACAGCGACAACATCAACGACATCCTGGTGGTGATCCAGGGGATTGCCGAGCAGACCAACCTGCTGGCCCTGAACGCGGCCATCGAGGCGGCCCGAGCAGGTGAGCAGGGGCGCGGTTTTGCGGTGGTCGCCGACGAGGTGCGCAACCTGGCGGGCCGAACCCAGAACGCCATCGTCGAGATCCAGAACCTCATCGGCCAGTTGCAGTCGGGGACGGAGGCGGTGGTGAAGGCGATCCTGACCGGTCATCACCAGGCGGATCTGACGCTGACCAAGGTGGAGCTGTCGGTCAGCGTGCTGGAGCAGATCATCCAGGCTGTCGGCACCATCCACCAGATGAACGAGCAGATCGCGAGGGCTGCGCAGGAGCAGAGCGGAGTGGCGGACGAGATCAATCGCAACGTCAGCAACATTCGCGACGTGAGCCATACCATCCGGGCGGAAGCGGCGACCTCCGCCGACAACGGGCGCGAGCTGTCGCAACTGGCGGACAAGCAGCAGCAACTGGTGGGCCAGTTCCGGGTGTAGGGGAGGATAAGAAAAAAGGCGCCATCCAACCGGAGGCGCCAAACACATTCAGATGACAGACTGGGTTAAATCGACCTGATTTAGCCCTTCTTCCCGCAGAGGAAGAAACACAACACCACAATCACTGTCGACTCACTCACAAAAACCACATGTAAACCAACATGGAAGAGAAGGTGTGAGCCATATGACAACGAATTGCGTGGCGAATTATGTTTATTCACTGGTCGACCCGCAACCGACAATTTATAATGCGCCCCATTAGAAAAATTCATCGTCGGCCGATTCCATGTCTCGTCGTTTACCTCCGCTCAATGCACTGAAAGCGTTTGAAGCCGCGGCTCGTCACTTGAGCTTTACCCGCGCAGCAGAAGAGCTGTTCGTGACCCAGGCAGCCATCAGCCACCAGATCAAGGCGCTGGAGGAGTATCTCGGCATCAAGCTGTTTCGCCGCAAGAATCGCTCCCTGCTACTGACCGAGGAGGGGCAGAGCTACTTCCTCGATATCAAGGACATCTTTGCCTCCATCTCCGAGGCGACCGACAAGCTGCTGGCCCGCAGCGCCAAGGGGGCGCTCACCGTCTCCCTGCAGCCGAGCTTCGCCATCCAGTGGCTGGTGCCCCGCCTGGTCAAGTTCAGCGAACGCCACCCGGACATCGATGTGCGGATCAAGGCGGTGGACATGGACGAGGGGTCGCTGACCGACGACGTGGACGTGGCCATCTACTACGGCCGCGGCAACTGGCCGGGTCTTCGTTCGGACAAGCTGCACACCGAGTACCTGATCCCGGTCTGCTCGCCCCTGTTGCTGACCGGCCCCAAGCCCCTGCGCACCCCGGACGACCTGACCCGTCACACCCTGCTGCACGACACCTCCCGGCGCGACTGGAAGGCCTGGTTCCGCCAGCTCGACATCGATGCCCCCAATGTCAATCAGGGGCCTATCTTCAGCCACTCCACCATGGTGATCCAGGCGGCGATCCACGGTCAGGGAGTGGCGCTCGGCCACAGCGTGCTGGCCCAGCCGGAGATCGAGGCGGGTCGTCTCATCTGCCCGTTCGAGCAGGTGCTGGTGAGCAAGAACGCTTTCTATCTGGTGTGTCAGGAGCAGCAGTCCGATCAGGGCAAGATAGTGGCTTTTCGCGACTGGATGCTGGAACTGGTTGAGCAGGAAGAGGCCCGCAGGCGTGCCCGCCTTGCCGATGCCTGAGGAGTTGACCTGGTGACTGACCTGACAAGAGAGGGGGCGAGTGACGCCCCCGTTCGCATTCTGCTGGCCCACGGCGCGGGGGCGGGCATGGAGCACAGCTTCCTGGCCGAGTTGTCGCGACTGCTGGCGGGGCCGGAGATCGAGGTAGTGCGCTTCAACTTCCCCTACATGACCAAACGGGCTCAGGACGGCAAACGCAGGCCGCCGGACAGACAACCCGTGCTGCTGGCTCACTGGCGCGAGATGGTGCGTCAGTTTGCCCATCCCCGGCTGTTTCTGGCAGGCAAGTCCATGGGGGGAAGGATGGCGGCCGAGCTGTTTTGCGAGGGGGGCGACGAGATGGATGCTGCAGGATTGATCGTTCTCGGGTATCCTTTCCACCCCCCGGCCAAGCCCGACGCATGGCGGGGCGAGGTGCTCAAGCTGATCACGACGCCCACGCTGCTGCTGCAGGGGGAGCGCGATACCTTCGGTTCCCGCGCCGAGCTGGCCGATTTCCCCTTCTCACCTGCCGTATCGGTCCACTGGCTGACCGACGGGGATCATGGTTTCAAACCGAGAAAGGCGAGCGGCATGAGCGAGCAGGAGAACCTGCGCCTGGCTGCGGAGCGGATCAAGGATTTTATCGCGGCGGTGGGCCGCTCCTGACCATCTCGAGCGGGTCGAGAGAAGAAGCGTGCAAGGAGAGAAGATGCAGATCCAACGACATTGGCTGGTGCTGGCGGGCTTCTTCGGCCTGACGGCCACCATGCTCGGGGCCTACGGCGCTCACGGGCTGGCGGCGACCGGCATCGCCCCCTCGTTGCTGGCGGCGTTCAACACCGCCGTGCAATACCAGTTTTTCCACGCCCTGGCCCTGCTGGTGCTGGGGTTGTGCGGCGTGCGCGGCAAGGTGATCACCTTCGCGGGCGCCGTCTTTGTGCTGGGGATCCTGGGATTCTCCGGCAGTATTTACGCCATGGTGCTGCTTGGCAGCAAGGGGCTGGGGCTCATCACCCCGGCCGGTGGCCTCTGTTTTATGTTGGGATGGGCGGCTCTGATGTGGGCCGGCTGTCGTCTTGGAGGAAAGAATGAATAATCTGCTGCTTTATTGCCGCCCGGGTTTTGAGAAAGAGGCGGCGGCAGAGATCACCGAGCGTGCCGGCAACATGCAGTGCTACGGCTTTGCCCGGGTCAAGGACGACAGCGGCTATGTGATCTTCGAGTTGTATGACGAGGAGCAGGCCGATCTGCTGGCGCGCAAGCTGCCATTCCGCGAGCTCATCTTCATTCGCCAGATGCTGGTGGTGACCCACGAGCTGAAAGATCTGGAAATAAGCGATCGGGTCTCTCCCATCCTTGAGGCGGCGAGCGGTTACGCCATTTGCGGGGATCTGCGGGTGGAGACGGCCGATACCAACGAGGCGAAGGAGCTCTCCGCCTTCTGCCGCAAGTTCACCGTGCCGCTTCGCCAGGCGCTGCGCAGCAACGAGATCCTGACCAAGAAGGAGACCCCGAACCGTCCCGTGTTCCACGCCTTCTTCCTGGCCAATGACCACCTGATGCTGGGGTACTCCTACTCCTTCAACAACTCCGCCTTCCACATGGGGATCCCGCGCCTGCGATTCCCGGCCGATGCCCCGAGCCGCTCCAGCCTCAAGCTGGAAGAGGCGTTCTACGTCTTCGTGCCGAAGGAAGAGTGGGACTTGCGCCTGTGCTCCGGACTGAAGGCCGTGGATCTTGGCGCCTGCCCGGGTGGCTGGACCTATCAGCTGGTGCGTCGCGGCATGATGGTGACGGCGGTGGACAACGGCATGATGGCCCAATCCCTGATGGACACAGGCCAGGTGAAGCACATCCGTGACGATGGTTTCGTGTGGCGGCCGAGCAAGAAGAATACCTACTGGCTGGTGTGCGACATGGTGGACAAGCCGGCGCGAGTGACACACATGGTGGCCGACTGGTTCAGGGAGAACGACTGTCAGGAAGCCATGTTCAACCTCAAGCTGCCGATGAAGAAGCGCTACGCCGAGGCGGTGCACAACATCGAGGTGCTGCGCGGACTGCTGGCGGAGATCGACAGCGGCTTCATCATTCAGGCCAAACAGCTCTATCACGATCGCGAAGAGATCACGGTGCACGTCTACAACAAATTCTGGGTCTCCAAGCTGGCACCCAAGTCCTGAAGCAGCATCGGGAACAGGGCATGAAAAAACCGGACGGCGACGTCCGGTTTTTTTGTGTCTGGGTCATCAGAATCGGTAGTCCAGACGCATCATGGACTCGTCGTCGGTGATCTTCAGCTCAATTTGCAGGGGAATGGTCTTGTCACTGGGGTTGAACTGCATCTTGACGCCATCCCCGCGAAGCTTGACCGAGGTGTTGATGCCGCCAGCGTTGAACTTGATCCTGGGCTTTTGCTTTTCGAAGGAGAGGCTGACGCTCTTCTCTGCCGTGAGGTTCAGCTTCTGATAGGGGGTGACCTGCCGATTACCGTTGCTGTCGGTGGTGATATCCACCCCCAGAGAGAGCGGCTTGGGCTGTTTGAGCAGATCGTTGGTATCCAGGGTGGATTGCCAGGTCTGCTTGGCTGGCGCCTCGTGCTGGGGAGGCGGCGTCAACCAGGCATTGTCGACTGGCCTGTCTAATGCCGTGGCACTGCTGCTGACAATCAGCAAGATGAAAGTAGCACGCATGGTGGATCTCCTTATCCTTCATATCAACATAGTATTCATCTGGCGAGGGAGGTAGGGAGGCGTTGGCATAAAACAAAGGGAGCCGAAGCTCCCTTTTAAAATCATATGGTTGGACTCTATTTATAGACGGTCGATGATGGCCTGGGTGAATTCGCTGGTGGACGCTGTGCCCCCCAGGTCACGGGTCACCCGATCACCGGACTCGATGGTCGCCCGCACGGCCTCGCGAATGCGCTCCGCCTTGTCCTGCATGCCGAGATATTCCAGCATCTGGATGGAGGCGAGGATCACCGAGGTGGGGTTGGCGATGTTCTTGCCGGCGATGTCCGGCGCAGAGCCGTGTACCGCTTCGAAGATGGCGGCCCCTTCACCGATGTTGGCGCCCGGCGCCATGCCCAGCCCCCCCACCAGACCGGCACAGAGATCCGAGAGAATGTCGCCGAACAGGTTGGTGGTGACCATCACATCGAAGCGCTCCGGGTACATCACCAGGTTCATGCAAGCGGCGTCGACGATCATCTCCTCGTTCTGGATGTCCGGGTAGCGGGCCGCGACCTGACGGGCCACTTCCAGGAACAGGCCGGAGGTGGACTTGAGGATGTTGGCCTTGTGGATGATGGTGACCTTCTTGCGTCCTTCCTGGCGCGCCAGCTCGAAGGCGAAGGTGACGATGCGCTCGGCCCCTTCCCGGGTGATGATGCTCATCGCCTCGGCGCTCTGGTTGTCATCGCTGCGCTTCTGGCCGGCACCGGAGTACATGCCTTCGGTGTTCTCGCGCACCGTGATGATGTCGATGTTGTCGTAACGGCTCTTGGTGCCCTTGAAGGAGAGGACGGGGCGCACGTTGGCGTAGAGATTGAACTTCTTGCGCAGGGAGACGTTGATGGAGGTGAAGCCGCCGCCGACCGGAGTGGTGAGCGGGCCTTTCAGGCTGACCTTGTTCTTCTCGATCAGGTCGAGGGTGGCCTGGGGCAGCAGCTCGCCATGTTTTTCCAGGGCTACCAGACCGGCATCTGCGTATTCGTAGTCGAAGTCACAACCCGCGTGGGTCAGGATCTGGATGGCGGATTCGATGATGCTGGGGCCGATGCCGTCGCCCGGGATGACGGTAATCTTTCTTTTTGACATGAGGCGTATCCACTTCTAGGGAACAGAGGGGGAGGATTCGTCGGCTTTATACCATTTTTGCACCACATCCTCCATGTTTCTTTACATTTTACCCATTTATGTCAACAGGTACGGCCTGTCTTGGGAAATGGTGTGCTGGGGATCACGCCCCGGCATCAGGGACGGGAGGGTAGCGGATCTCCCGCAGGTTGAACCCGAGCGGGATATCGTGCTGCAGCCGGACCAGGCGTTGGGCCAGCAGGGCCTCTTCCCGGTGCTGGCGCAGCTTGAGCAGGGGTCTGGTGGCCTCCTCCCGCTCACAGGCCTCCAGCATGGCAGCCAGGTCCCCGTATTGCTGCAGCAACTGGGTGGCGGTCTTGGGGCCGATGCCGGGCACCCCCTTGATGTTGGAGCCGCCGATACCGGTCAGGGCCCAGAAGTCCACAAGCTGGGTCGGTGTAACGCCGTACTGCTGCTGGACGAAGGCGGCATCCAGCCAGCGTTTGTTGAAGTAATCCCGCACCCGGATCTGCGGGCAGATGAGCTGGCAGAACCCCTTGTCGGTGGAGATGATGGTGGCGCTGGCGCCGTGCTGGGCAATGCCGCTTGCCAGGGTGGCGATGAGATCGTCCGCCTCGTCGGTCTGGGAGAGCAGGGCATCCACACCGCACTCCCAGAAGGCGTCCTGCAGGTCGGCAAGCCCTTCTCTCAGCTCATCCGGCATGGGGGGGCGGCCCTCCTTGTAGGGGGGATAGAGCGTCTTGCGCCAGCTGTGGACCTCACCGTCAAAGACCGCGATGGCGTGGGTCGGCTCGCTGGCCGCCAGGAGCTTCTTGCAGGTGTTGATGAGGTTGGCACGGGTGGCGAGCAGGGCCTGAGCCGGGGTCAGTCCCTGCTGGCTCTGCACCGCGTGCAGTCGGCGGATGAGGTTGAGGGCATCGATGATGAGCAGGTGTGGCATGGGGCACTCCGGGCGTCGGGGATTGCCATTGTAACAATGGTGGCGTCTCCTGCTAACCCCGTAGAAGACCAGTCAATGAAAGAGGGGCCCATGGGCCCCTCCGGTGCGGTGCATTGTGATGTCCCGACTATTTGACTATCTCGTAGCAGGGAACGTACTGGCTGCCCGGCAGCTTCATGCGCTGCTGCTTGACGAAGCTTTCCAGCAACCTGTCCATCAGGTGCATCAGCTCCTTGTCGCCGTGCAGCTTGAAGGGACCCTTCTTCTCGATGGCCCTGATGCCCCCTTCCTTGACGTTGCCTGCGACGATGCCGGAGAAGGCGCGGCGCAGGTTGGCTGCCAGCAGCTGGGGCGGCTGGTTGCGATGCAGATCCAGGCTGGCCATGCTGGCGTGATCCGGCTCGAACGGCAGCTGGAACTCGGGCTCGATCCGCAGGGACCAGTTGAAGGAGTAGGCATCTCCCACCGACTTGCGGTATTCGCGGATCTTCGGCATCGCCTCCTTCATCACGCGGGCCACCTCGGGCGCATCGCCGATGATGATCCGGTAAAGACTGGTGGCGGCTTCCCCCAGGGTTGCCTTGACGAAGTCGTCGATGGCGCGGAAGTAGTCGGCGCTCTCTTTCGGGCCGGTCAGCACGATGGGGATGGGTTGGCGATCGTTGGCCGGGTGCATCATGATGCCGAGCAGGTAGAGCAGCTCCTCGGCAGTTCCGACCCCGCCCGGGAAGATGATGATGCCGTGACCCAGACGCACGAAGGCTTCCAGCCGCTTCTCGATGTCCGGCAGGATCACCAGCTCGTTGACGATGGGGTTCGGCGGTTCGGCGGCGATGATGGAAGGCTCGGTGAGACCGATGTAACGGCCGTTGCGCACCCGCTGCTTGGCGTGGCCGACGGCGGCCCCCTTCATGGGGCCCTCCATGGCACCCGGACCGCAGCCGGTACAGATGTTGAGCTCGCGCAGACCCAGCTCGCTACCCACCGCCCGGGTGTACTGGTATTCCACCTCGTTGATGGAGTGGCCGCCCCAGCAGACCACCAGGTTGGGATCGGCGCCGGGCAGGATCGCCTTGGCGTTGCGCAGGATGGCGAACACCACATTGGAGATATGGGTGGAGCTGGTCAGGTTGACCAGACGATTGGACTCGAGCTGGGTCGACACATAGAGAATGTCCCGCAGCACGGAGAACAGGTGCTCCTGGATGCCGCGGATGATCTCGCCGTCGACGAAGGCGTGCTCGGGGGCGTTGAACAGCTCGAGCTTGACCCCGCGCTCGCGCCGGATCACGTGAATATCGAAGGATTTGAAACGTTCCAGTATCTCTTTGGAACTGTCGGTATGGCTGCCGGAGTTGAGGACCGCCAGCGAGCAGTTGCGAAACAGTTGATAGATATCGCTGGAGGCCGTCTGCTTGAGGCGATCCACCTCGAGCTGGGACAGCAGGTCCATGCTGCCCACGGGATTGATGTGTGTAATCATAATTTCCCCTTTCACTCGCTTGTTATCGTTGTGCTTTCCCTGGGGAGAAAACGGGATGCTTTGGCATCCCTCGGGTTCGATAGTAGAGGCAAGGGGGTGGGCAGGGGAATAGGGGGACTGTGCGTTTGCCGCTTTTTTAGCCGCCCCTCAAAGCGTATTCAGGCGAGATTGACCTGATCCCGGCCGGAGTGCTTGGAACTGTAGAGCGCCTTGTCGGCACGCTCGAACGCATCCGTGGTATGGTCGCCGGTCCGAAACAGGGTGGCACCGATGGAGATGGTGATCTCGACCCTGGCATCGCGAAAGCGGAACGGGATGCTCTTGATGGTCTGACGCAGGTTCTCCAGCGGCTTCTGGTACTTGTCCGGATTGATGTTCGGCAGCAGGACCACGAACTCCTCACCGCCAAAGCGGGCGATGAAGTCGGTGTCGCGCAAGGCGTTCTGCAGGGCCTTGGCAACTACCTTCAATGCCTTGTCGCCGGCCATGTGGCCGTAGTTGTCATTGATGTGCTTGAAGTGGTCGATGTCGATGATGGCCAGGCACAGGGGGGTGCCATAGCGTAGCCAGCGTTTGTATTCGAGCTCGAGCCGCTCGTCCAGGGCCGCCCGGTTGTGTACCTGGGTCAGGCTGTCGAGGAAGAGCTTGTGTTTCTGGATGGTGAGCCGCTTCTTGTACTCGGCGGTCTCGTCCTTCATCAACCTGAGCTTGGCTTCCATGTTGGAGAGGTGGGTGAGCAGGTGGCGCTCGCGGTTGGCCATCTCCTCCCGCTCCTGCTGCAGCCGGCGGATGGTGTCCAGATGCCCAGAAATGGCGCCCCTGAGTATTTGTGGCGAGTCATGGGCTGCCATGGCGCGATCGATGGCGGCGAGTTCCCGCTCCAGCGCCTGTCCGCTGAGATGGGCGGCATTTTGCAGCGCCCGCCCTTCATCCAGGGATTCGGTAAAGCTGTAATGGACCGAGGAGAGACTCTCGTTCAGGGTGCTGAGAAACGCCTGGGAGGCTTTGCGCTCTTCCCGGGTACCCTCGATGATGAGTTCGATGATCTGCAGGCAGACTTCGGCCAGCAGGGCAGGGGTGATGCCCCCGAGCAACTGGCGGCGGATGTCTGCGAGGCTCTCGCCCACGGCGCCGGCAAAGTCGAGCTCGGTGATGAGACGCTGCAACTCGTCTGAAATCTGGGCATGTGCCTTGATGTCAAAGGAGTCGGTAGGGGCCGGGCTGGAGAGCTCGGTGGGGATCTCCGCCGAAGGGGGGATCAGCGGCTTGCGCGGCAGCAGCTGGATCTTGATCGCCTGCTGGTAGAACTCCAGCAGCCGGATCACCTTCTTCTGGTGATCGCCGATGCCGTAACTCTCCGGGCTGGCGAGAAACTCCTTGAGGGCGCGGCGGGTATCTTCCGGAAACCCCTTGATGGTTTTGAGCTGTTTGCTGCCGAGATCGATGGCTGCCCGGGTCAGGCTGATGGACTCTTCCATGGTGTGGCTGTGCTGCTGCAACAGCTTCTCGATGGCGTTCAGATCGGCATCGATGGAGGTAAGAGGAGGGTTGCCTTCAAGTTTCTGCTTGAGCTTGGCGAGCCGGTTGTCGAGCTCGCGATCGTGGCCGCGACAGGCTTGCATCAACTTGCCGATGAACTGGATACTGCGGGTGCGTTCGGCATCGGAGAAGCTCGCCATGCCGTCAAGCTCCTGCTGTTTCTGCTGGAGGGATTCCCTGAGTCTTGCCAGTTGTCCTGTTACGGCAGCCATATCATTCATTCTTCAGGTCGCCCTGTTGTCATTATCGTTTTTGTTTCGTCCAGCAACAGAAAGCCAATCAAAGACCCCGTTGAGTACCTTTTTGTCACGGATTGTCCGCAACCTTCGTCCGTGAAAGCGCAAGCCAGTTAACCCATTGCTTTTCATGAGAAGAATTTACTTTTACCAGTCCCTTGTCAATTGCCATCAAGCAGCATTGCCACACATCTCCGTTAAAAAATGCGGCCTGCTGGCAATCGATGGCGGCCAGCTCAAGCCAGACGCTCTGCTGGCATTTTTCGCTGAGCTGAATGGCTCCCGAGAGGGCCAGGTAGCAGAGATCGAACAGGCCGTGGTGATCGAGGGCCATGGCCGCCTTGGGCAGGAAGGGATGACTGACGATGCCGAGGCTGATGCGCCTGTCCAGCGGGTGCTCGCAGGGGAAGGCTGCCAGGGTGTCGAGCAGGGTCTGGGCCAGCTGATGCAACTGGGCCACGTGGCGCTGGGGCACCACATAGAGCAGGTGGCCTTCGCGCAGGTCGTAGATGCGGCCATCCTGCGGGGTCAGTTCGTTGACGTAACGGCCGAAGGCCTGCTCTATCTCGCGGCTGACCTGATAGCCGTGCTGCTCCAGGCTGTTGATCAGGAAGGGAACCCGGAACAGCAGGTAGTGCAGCTTGTCGTCAAATTCGCTGGTGGGGCGTTCGCTCAGGTACCAGCGCTCGGATTTTTGCTGGCGCTTTGCCATCTCCCGCGGCCAGCGGCTCATCAGTCGCTGCCAGTTGGCCAGGCCGCTGCGCGGCTCTACCAGCAGGGCCTCTCCCAGCTGTTTGGCATGAAGGCGCGCGACCCGCAGTTTCAGCCAGAGGGTGAAGAACAGATAGATGAAGAGTGCCAGCAGCAGCCCGGTGCTGACGCTGGTCCAGAGGTATCGCTCCTGCTGGTGCTGGCTGACGTCGAGTTGCTGTTCCAGCTCCTTGACCTGTTGCACACGCTCCACCTGGGCGTAGTTGTCGCGCACCGCCTCCTGCTCCAGCGCCAGCTGTTGCTGGCGAACCAGTTCGCTGCGCTGGTGGTAATTCTTGTAGCTCTCCAGGGCCTGCTGGAGGTAACCCTTCTGCTCATAGGCGACGGAGAGCAGGCGGAAGATCTCGAATTGGCGCCGGATGTCCCCAATCCGGTTGGCCAGGGTGAGAGCGTTCTCCAACTGCAGGATGGCGATGCCCGCCTCCTGCTGCTTGAGGTGCAGCTCTCCCAGCAACAGCAGGGTGTCGATGAGCGACTCCTTGTCATCCCCCAGCTCATGGGACTGGCGTGCGGCGTTCAGGTAGTTTCGCGCCAGGTTGAGGTTGCCGGTCTGCAGGTAGGTCTTGCCTATCTCGAACTTGAGATGGGCGATGCGGGTGCGGTTGCTGCTCTCGTCCAGCAGGTCGAGGGCATTGAAGAAATAGACCAGCGCCATGTTCATCTCGCCCTGATCCCGGTTGAGACGGGCGAGCACGATCAAAGCGTCGCTCAGCATGGAGGAATTGCCGAGGGCATGAAAATAGTTGGCCGCCTCGCTGGCGTATTGCAGCGCTTTTTGTGGCTCCTGCTCTTCCTGATAGAGGCTGACCATCTGGTTCGAAAGCAGGCCGAGGAAGAGGGGATCCTGCAGGGGCTTGGCTTGCTGTTGTGCTTCGATGTACTCCCCCAGTGCAAGCTGGGGCTGACCCAGAGCCTGATAGAGATCCCCGCCCACGGCGCTGGTCCAGGCCTTGGCCAGAGGGTGTTTGGCGTGATCCGCCCATTTGCGGGTCTCGGCCAGCTGCTGTTTGGCGAGATCGAATTGCCGCTCCTCTATGCTGGCGTTGACGCGCAGCAGGCGGCTGTAGACCTGCAACTGGCTCTCCTTGAGGTCGGGATTGGCCAGCAGTTTGTCGAGTTTGTCGAGCAGGGGGGACGCGGCGCCATGGGTATGCTGTTGCAGATTGCGGCTTCGAACCAGCAGATAGAGCCCATGGGCCTGCAGCTCGAACTGCTGCTCTTTCTCGGCCATGGCGATGCCCTGCTCGAAGGACTCCTGTGCCTGGGCGAACTGCCCTAGCTGCTGCAGACACTCCCCCTTGAGCAGATAGGCGCCCGTGGTCTGGGTGGCGGTACCGTAGTTCAGCATCGGCTCGCGATAGCCGTACTCCTGACGGTTGCTGATGATCTGCTTGGGATTGTTGGCCGTGCGTTCGAGGAAGGAGGTGGCAATCTGGGCACATCTGGCGGGATCGGTCAGCACCAGGGTCTGGGCCTGCTGCAGGTCGATGGACAACTGCTCCTTGGCCAGATCCAGATCAGGAGCCGACAGGGAGGACATCATCATTGCCAGAAAAAACAGTTGATTCATTGGATTAAGAACGGCACGGAGGTGCAGGCATGTTATCCAAGCCCACCCCCGCCCGTCCAGAGTTTACTGAGGTGATGCGCAGCGGGCCGCAGCCCGCAGGATGGCGGCGCCGGTGATTACTGACGAATGAGGCGCAGGTTCGCCGGAACCGGCTCCCAGTCGCTGCGGAAGGGGTTGATGTCCAGGCCGCCGCGGCGAGTGTAACGGGCATGGACGGTCAGTTGCTCCGGGGCGCAGAAGTGCTTGAGATCGGTAAAGATGCGCTCGATGCACTGCTCGTGGAACTCGTTGTGCTGGCGGAACGAGATGAGGTAGCGCAACAGCTTCTCCCGGTCGAGACGCGGGCCGCGATAGTGGATCACCACGGATCCCCAGTCCGGCTGGCTGGTCACCAGGCAGTTGGACTTGAGCAGGTGGCTGTGCAGGGTCTCCTCCACGATCTCGCGACCGGCGGCCCCTTGCAGCAGGGTCGCGTCAAACTCGTAGCCATCCACCTCGATATCCAGGTTGTCGATGCACTCACCGGGCAGCTGGGCTATCTGGTGGGGGGCCTGGTCGAGGGTGAAGAGGGTGACGCTCACCGGGGCACCAGCGCAGCCACTCAGGTCCTGAACCAGCAGCGCCTGCACCGCCTCCAGGGAGTCGCAGCGGGTCTGGTTGAAGGAGTTCAGGTAAAGCTTGAACGACTTGGACTCGATGAGATTCGGGCTGGTGGCCGGCACAAAGACCTCCCCGATGGCAACCACGGGCTTGCCTTTGGCATTGAGCCAGGAGAGTTCATACAGGGTCCAGACGTCGCACCCCTGGAACGGCAGTTCACCTCTCAGGCCAAGATCGTCGCGGTTCAGGCTGCGTGGCACGGGCTGCAGCAGACTCGGGGTGTACTGGCTGATGTAGGCGGACTGCTGCCCCAGGCTCAGGCCTTGCAGCGCACTGGCGCCGGCGTATCTCTCTTGTTTGCTCATGCTGGTTTGCTCACGCTTGTCTGATAAAGGGTTTGATGGTGCAATGGCCCGATTTTTCGATCAGGTACTTGCGGCCATCAGAGGCCGCTATTGTGGGGAATATCGATGTCGGATCAAGTCCTGTCTGCCCTGGAGCAGTTCTTTTTACGCTGGCAGCGCGATGGCGAAGGAAGGCGGGGGCTGCCCCTGTGTGACTGGGAGGCCGACTGGCGCTCTCCTTGCGAGCTGGATGAACCCAGGGAGGGTCGGGTAGCCTGGCGTCCGTTCCAGCGGGAGCAGGCAGCCGACTTCACGGCCATGGCGAACGCCCTGGAGCTGACGCTGCATCCCAGCGCCATCGCCCTGTTTGGCCACTGGTTCAGCCGCCCTCTGCCCTGCTCTTTCAAGGGGCTGCGCATCGAACTCATCCTGCCGTGGAACGATGCCGATCTGGATCTGCTCAAGGAGAACCTCATCGGCCACCTGCTGATGCTGCGCAAGTTGAAGCGATCCCCTTCACTCTTCATTGCCACGACCCGCAACGAGATGACGCTGGTGTCCCTCGATAACGAGAGCGGCCAGGTGTGGCTGGAGTGGCTGGACTCCGGGCGGCGCCTGACGTTGGCTCCCTCGTTGCCGGCCTTTCTGGCGCGACTGGAAACCTTGCCCCAGTGATGCCCCAAAAGAGAGGGCCTTGCCACCTGGCAAGGCCCTCTCTTTTTATTGCGCCATTGTGCGCGGTAGGCTCCTATTCCTTGAAGTCCCAGGAGAGGTTGGAGACCAGCCTGCAAGGCTCGCACCTGAAGTCGAAGATCTCGTGCAGGGGGGCGGCCAGCGCCCATGGGCCACCACAGCCAGGGCAGGGGCGAGCCCGCTCTTCGGCGGCGCTCAGGCCACCTACCCGGTAGAGATAGTAATAGGTGGGGATGCCGCTCAGGACCTCCAGCCGTCTGGCGAGATCGCTGCCCCGGCGATGAAGGCGGCTGCCCACCTCGCCGATTTCGTGCAGGGCGGCGTGTTCGGCGATGGAGCCGTTCATCTGCAACTGATCGCAGGCTTCCCAATCTTCCTGCCACTTGATGATCTGCTTGTGGTCACCGTTGGCGACGGCGGGCAGCCGATAGAGCGGGATGGGAGCGAAGTGATCGCCACAGCGCAGGGGAGAGCAACTGTGCAGGAAGCTGGTGTAGAGCAGCATCCAGCTGGGACGCTCTCCCTGCTCTGCGCACGGGTCCGTGCTGTCCGAGAGCAGATCCGCCCCTTGCAGGTGGAGTTTGGGGGCGAGCAGGCCCGCCTGGTGCAGACCTTGCTCGGCAAGGGCGACCAGCTCGCTCTGGTTGTCAGGGTGCAGGCTGTCCTGCTCCGGGCAGACCACCCGGCTGACGAAATAGCCTTCGTGCATGCTGGTGGGAAACTCCCGCCCCAGGATCTGACCCTGATAGCGCAGCATGTCGAGGTAGTGGACGATGGCCCGCTCGGCCTCCCCGAGGGACGTATCGCGGTAGCACTCAAAGGTGAGTTCGAGGATATACATGGCGATGGGTCAATCCGGCTTCTGGTTGAGCAGCAGATCGGTGAGGCGATCGACCTTCTGCTCCAGCCGGGCGAGCTGTTCGCTCAGTTGCTGAAGAGTGACGCTTTCCGTGGCCAAGGGGGACGCCTCGGGGGCACTGGCGGGGGCGGGCGCTGTCGCCGCGGGCTGGGGTTGTTGCTTCCACTGGCTCAACACCTTGAGCAGCTCGGCCATGGGCACGGGATGGCTGAGGCGGGCCTTGACCATGGCGGTAGAGGGGGTGATCCCCCTGGCACTGAGTTCGTTGGCTATCTGGATGATCTCTTGGGCTGACATCTTGGCTCCTGCACGGCCGTCTTGCTGCGGGTGGATAGTGGCACAGAGCTTAATCAAAGCCTGTCCATCAGGAAAGCGGAGCGAAGGGCGTGGGTGGCGAGAGGGAGGGGATTGGCGGCTCCGCGTCGACCCAACGCTGGCCGCCGGGAGTGGGGGGATCAGGTCCCCTGGCGCAGCATCACATCCAGCTGGTCGATGGCTTCCGCCCAGTCGGCGTCGTGGCTGAGGGCATCGCGCAGAAAGTCTGCCTGGGAAGGCGTCCAGAACGGCGCGTCGGGCAACTGGGTATGGCGATCGATGGGATGGTCGCGGATAAAACGCTGCTGGCTGATGTCGTCACTGGCCAGCCCCAGCTGGGCAAACAGGGCGGCCATGTCATGGGTGAGCAATTCCATGTCGGTACTCCTTGGAAGGGGGCTGTGGAAGAGTATAGCCAGCCCCCGTGCTCTCAAATCTAGGAGGGGAGACGATGGGGTGGCAGCTCGACACCGGCGACATGCAGCCCCTGCATGCAGAGCTGCCCCTGATAATGGCTCTCACCGTCGCTGGAGAACTCGAACTGGTAGTAGGTGAGCAGGCGCAGGGGCTTGTGCCCCAGGGCACGGTGTGTCCGCGCCAGCGACAGCAGTTGCAGGTCGTGGTGCTGGCAGTAGCGGCGCATGTATTGCCAAGCCAGCTCCGCCTGGCGGCGCTGTTGCCAGAAGGCCCAGCCAACGAGGCCGAGCAGCAAGATCCCAAGCATTTCTCCCATCAGCGGGTTCCTTCTGTGATGTGTGTGGGGCCCTGTTCACCTCAGGCAACAGGGCCGTTGTGTCGGGCCTAGGTGGAAGCGAACAGGCGACCGATGGCCAGACCCAAGGCCTCGCTGCGTTCGGGGTCACGCAGTTTTGCCAGCATATCATTGCGCAGGGCCGGTAGCGTGACGAGCTCGGCAAATACCTGGTTGAAGAACTGGGTGGGTTGCAGGGCGAGCTGCTCCAGAAACAGGCCGAGCAGTTCGGGGTGTTTCAGATCGGGCCAGAGGCGGCCAGCGATGGCGAGGAGCAGGGAGGGGCTTGGCCGGGTTTGCAGCAGGGTCAACAGCTTGTTGGTGCGCAGCCCGTTGCCCGGGCAGGAGGCCAGTGCCCGGCACAGATAGGCCAGGGTTTCGGGGTCAGGCTCGGCGCACTCCTGCTCCTTGCCGATGCGCTCCAGCAATGCGCCTTGCAGGGCAGGAGGCAGGGGGGCGTTCTCCAGGCTCTGGCACAGGGCGTAGAGGGGGGCCTGCGGCAGCACGGGCAAGGCCTTGCAGACCAGTGCCAGGTTGCGTTCAACCTGCAGCCGCTCCGCGAGATCTGCAAACCCTTGCAGTCCCAGGGCCTGCCACCCCTCTTCCCCCGGCGCCGCCAGATAGTGGCAGAGGGCCTCGTAGTAAGGGGAAGGGGCTTGTTCCAGCTGGCGGGCCAGCTTGGCGTGCACACTGGCCATCTTGGCCTCGGCCGGACGGAAGGTGTAGGGGTTGTCCGCCAGACGCTGGGCCTTCTCTTCGTCCAGTTCACCGGTGAGCTTGTAGCCCAGAGTCTCTACCACCTGATCCATGAAATGCTTGGGGCCGCTGGAGATGAGGAGGCCGCGCTCATCGAGGGCGAACTTGAGGAACCAGAGGTAGTGCCTGGATTCGGTTGGCTGGAAGAAGTGCACGCCGAGCCAGGCGTGCTGCTGCAACGGCCAGGGATAGGGCTCCTGCTGCTGCTCGATGCGCACGAAGAGGTCGCTGGAGAGCGGGCGCACCTGGCGGCCCAGATCGAACAGCTGGAACTGGGTATCGGCCTGGGTCAGAAACTCGGTCAGGGTGTTGATGGAAGACATGAAGAGATCCCGCTTGAAGATAATGGGGGCGATTATAAGGGGGCTGCACCAGATAGCCAGAGGCGGTGATGCAGGGGATGAAGGTGACGGCAACATGGCAGCCATTACGGGGTCGGTGTATAGTAGCGCCCCTTTTTGATGGCCGTATTGAGTGGGGCCCCGTCGCAGACCGGGCCCGCGATGAGGAAGTGAGCGAGATGAATCAATATCTGCTGGTTGCCGGTCTGCTGGGAGAGCTGACTGCCGAGTTGCAACGTCTGGAACGCTGGCAAGCCGACCATCCGGGGAGCGAGGCGCTGGCAAGCGAGCTGCCGTTCTGTGTCGATACCCTGAGTTTCGATCAGTGGCTGCAGTTCGTGCTGATCCCGCGCATGGAGCAGCTGGTGCTGCTGCAGGCTCCGCTGCCGACCAGCGTCTCCCTCTATCCCATGGCGAGTGAGGTCTATAAAGAGGAGCTGGCGGAGGTCGAGGCCCTGCTTCGTCTGATCGCCCGTTTCGATCTGCTGCTCTCCGGCAAAGTGGTCGAACAATGATGGACGAGCAGACCCGGACAGCGGATGCCTTGCAGCCGACTCTGCTCTATCAGGATGACTGGCTGGTGGCGGTGAACAAACCGTCCGGTCTCCTGGTGCACCGCAGTTGGCTCGACAAGGCCGAGACCCGTTTCGCCATGCAGATGACCCGGGATCTGATCGGGGGTCGTCATGTCTACCCCGTGCACCGACTGGACAGGCCCACTTCGGGTGTGCTGCTGTTTGCTCTCGATCCTGCCGTGGCCCGTACCCTGACTGAGGCCTTTGCTGCCCGTCAGGTCCACAAGGAGTACCTGGCACTGGTGCGGGGATGGGCCCCCGAAGAGGGGCTCATCGACTATCCGCTCAAGGAGCAGCTGGACAAGATTGCCGATGCCTTCAGCGACCCGGATCGCCCCGCCCAGGAGGCGGTGACCGCGTTTCGTCGTCTGCATCAGGTCGAGCTGCCCTTCGCCGTCTCCAAGAAGCATCCCACCAGTCGCTACAGCCTGGTCCGTCTCTTTCCCAAGACGGGGCGCAAGCATCAGCTGCGCCGCCATCTGGATCACCTGTTCCACCCCATCGTCGGTGATACCACCCACGGAGATGGCCGGCACAACCGCTTCTTTCGCGAGCACTACGGGTGCGACCGCCTGCTGTTGATCGCGCACCGTCTGAGCTTCGAGCATCCGGTGCTCAAGGTGCCGATGCGGATCCAAGCGCCCCTGGGCCCCGAGGTGCTGGGTCTGTTCGCCCGTCTGGGCTGGCCTGCCAGCGAGCAAGACTACGGCGCCTGAGCCTCTTTCCATCTGTTGCCTCTGACCGGGCTGTGGCATGCTGTAACCCAGGTACGTCAGAGGAATGACTTATGGCTCAACGAGATATCGCCTGCGCAATCGCGTACCCCCCGCCTGTTCAAGGGGGCTCTTCCTACCCATCCCGGTCTTGCCGGGCCCAATGTCTGTCCCTGAGGAGTCGCTGATGGCCGAGATCGACATCCTGGTCGGCACCGTCTACGGCTCTGCCATGTTGGTGGCCGAGACCCTCTGTGACCACCTACAAGCCAATGGCCATGTTTGCCAGATCTTCGATGACGCGGCGCTGACCGACATCGATGCTTCCCGCTTTCTGCTCATCGTGACCGCCACCACGGGGCAGGGGGATATACCGCCCAATTTGCAGCCCTTTGCCAGTGCCCTGGCCGATCGTGCTCCTTATATGAAGGGATGGCGCTATGCCCTCATCGCCATGGGAGACAGCAGCTATGAACACTTCTGCGGAGCGGGGCGAACGCTGGATGCCCTGTTGCAGGAGCTGGCTGCCGAGCCACTGGTTGTGCGCCTGGAAATCGATGCGACGGTAGAAGATGAGCCTGAAGTGGCGGCGCTGGCCTGGTTGAAAACCTGGGAAAATAGACTGTAGCCAGACCCTTCTCCCCGAGAATAAATTCACCTCCGTGAGTGTGCTGACGGGGGTGTTTTATTTTTGGGGCGTCACGCCTCAGCCCCCAAATATATCCTCTCTTTCGTCCGGTTATTTTTCTCGCAAATTATGATAACCGGTTGGCCATATTCATCATCACCCACGACAAATTGAAAAATTAAAAGTTCCGCATTGAAAGCGATTTCAGTCATGTTTTTGCTACTGCGACACGGATTTATCACTTAACTCTCGTCGCAAATTAATATTTGAAAGCGCTTTCTTTGGTTGTTGTTTTTCTTTTTTGTGCTTTTTTTGGGTGGTTGGTGCCAATAAATGAAAGTTTATTGAACTTTTGTTGCTGTGGCTGTCGGTGGCGTGCGATTTGTCATCGTTTTGTGAATCAGCTCATGTTTGCAGGGAATTTGGGTACCTATAATCGACCCCGGTTATCACCAAAACGTTTTTCCGGTGATAAGAACTTGAATATCAGGATCACACTCCTCTCAGCGGGAATAAGGAAAATGAAAATGAAAGCAAAGTGGCTCCCGATCGCTGCAGCAGTAACCGCAGCCCTGGCTTCTCAAGCCGCCTTCGCCGTTGATTTCCACGGCTACTTCCGTTCAGGTGTCGGTGTTTCCGGTGACGGGGACATGGTCAAATACAACGTCAACAAGGTTGGTCGTCTGGGTAACGAAAATGATACCTACGGCGAAGTCCAGCTGGGTCAGGAAGTCTTCAACAAAGATGGCAAGACTTTCTACGTAGACTCCATGTTCGCCATGGCGTCCAACGGCTCCAACGACTGGGAAGGTACCGGCACCGTCTGTAACTTCGATGCCAAGCAGTGCAACGGCGACTCCGACTTCGCCCTGCGTCAGTTCAACGTGCAAGCCAAAGGGCTGCTGGGCTTCGCGCCGGAAGCCACCCTGTGGGCCGGTAAGCGTTACTACCAACGTCACGACATCCACATCTCTGACTTCTACTACTGGAACATCTCCGGTGCCGGCGCCGGTATCGAAGGCATCCAGGCTGGTCCTGGCAAGCTCTCCCTGGCCTGGGTCCGCAACGACCGCAGCGCGGGTGATGTCTTCGGTCAGTACACCCAGACCGGTGTAGATGGCAACGGCGATCCGGTTTACCAGAAGAACGAAGATCTGAACGTCAACACCCTGGATGTGCGTTATGCCGGCATCCCGCTGTGGCAGGACGGCTCTCTGGAAGTGGGCGCCATGTATGCCCTGGTCAATGAGACCGACGCCCAGAAAGATCTGAAGAACGACAACATGAAGAACGGCGTCATGCTGACTGCCGAACTGACCCAAGGCATCTTCGGTGGCTTCAACAAGACCGTGCTGCAGTACGGTACCGAAGGCTACTCCAAGACCATGGCCTTCTACGGTGACGGTTCCTGGTATGGTGCCGAAGCCAAAGCCGGTGCCGATGGCTACCGTATCATCAACTGGGGCGTCATCCCGATGGGCAACTCCTGGGAGATGGGTCACCAGCTGGTCTACGGGGTAGGCAACGAGATGTGGAACGGCAACGACAAGTACGAAACCATGTCTGTCGTCGCTCGCCCGATGTACAAGTGGGATGACTTCAACAAGACCATCTTCGAAGGCGGCTACTTCCAGGACAAGAACAAGTCCACTTCCGGTACCACCGACAAAGATGGCGCTTACAAGCTGACCCTGGCTCAGGCCTGGTCTGCCGGCTCCAGCTTCTGGGCCCGTCCGGAAATCCGCGTGTTCGCCACCTACCTGAAGAACACCGAAGACCAGAACGCCTTTGAAGGCAACACCTCCAAAGACACCTATCAGGTTGGCGTACAAGCAGAAGCCTGGTGGTAAGCAATATCTTCAGTTAAGTTAGTCACTGCCCCCTTATGGGGGCAGTTTTGTTTCGCATGATGTGGCAACCGGGTTATGGAGATAAGAAGAATGAAACTGGTAAAGATGTCTATCGCGGCCATGGTTACCGCGCTGCTGGCCGGTTGTTCCGGTAGCATGGTGGTGCCCGTGCAGGAGCACGCCTCCATTCTGAGTAATGCCGATCAGGCCAAGCAGGCGCTCTCCCAGGCAACCAATTGTTGCACAGGGTTCAACGAATTCAATTATGTCTCCCTGCCGGAAGGCGAGACGCTGCTGGCCATCGACGGCAAGCAGCCCAGTTATCAGTTTGACGAGGGAATGAGCTATTTTGCCGCCTATCGTCTGCCGGCCAATACCGGCAATCTGGCCATCACCCTGGCCTCCCAGGTCAGCAAGACGGTCCTGGTTCCCAAGGTGATCATGCTGGATGCCCAGTTCAAGGTGACTCGCGTGCTGGGTGAGTCGGTCTTTGCCTATCAACCAGCCCACCTGCTCGACAACGACAGGATTGAGGGGCGTGTGTTCGTGGACCGCAGCATGCCGGGCAATCCCGCCACTGAAACCTATATGGTGGTCTATGCGCCGGCCAACGAGACGGCGGGCAGCACCACCATCTTGCACCCCGCGAAGGCCTTTGCCCGTGCCAACGGCACGGTCGAGCCGGATATCAAGGACCCCGTGATCCCCCATTCGCCCTGGGGTCTGGTACAGATCAAGGTCACGGACATGGCCAAGGGACAAGGCCTGGAAGCAGTGTTCAAGCCTGAATACGCCGACAAGGTGGCGATGAGCCAGGCCAAGCCTGCTACCACTGCCGTGGCTGCGACGGCGGCCACCACGGCAGCCGTTGCCGCAGCGCCGAGCAAACCGGCTCCCGCCATGCTGAGCGAGACCGAGAGCTTCTACAACGCCCAGATCGAGAAAGCGGTGAAGGCCGGTGACATCGACAAGGCGATGCAACTCGTGAATGAAGCCGAGCGTGCCGGTTCAACCAAGGCTAAATCGGTCTTTATTGATGCAGTGAAACGTTCACAGAAGAATTAAATATCTCGGTTTATTAAAATCGATATTTATTGGAGGCCTCCCTTGTTGGAGGCCTTTTTAATCGGTAGACTGGATAATATAAATCCGCAATAAGTTACATTCAGTTACATTGGGTATCGTTGGGTATTATTTGGTTTCTTTGTGATTTGTTTTGAAGTGGTTTATTTCTTTTTGCGGCGAAGCTATAACAATACGAAATAATATTCAAGATAGTCCCCTCTCTGCTTATTTATTATCTTGTGATCTCTCCTCCAAATTTATTATTCCCTTGTTTCCGACAGAGGCATTTCCACCCCCGCTGGGTTATATTCTGCTGGTCAAAATAAGCAACCCGGAAAACGCATTTGGCGCAGTGACGGATGAAGCACATCGTCATCAATAAACTGCCCTGAGTCGTTGTCGGAAAAAAATCCATTCAGGAGCGCACACATGTTAAAAAATGCTTTCTCTAATCTGCAAAAGGTCGGTAAGGCGCTGATGCTGCCCGTATCGGTCTTGCCCGTTGCAGGTATTCTGCTGGGGGTGGGTGCTGCCCACTTCAGCTGGTTGCCGGAAATCGTCTCCCAACTGATGGAGCAGGCCGGTGGTTCCGTATTCGGCCAGATGGCTCTGCTGTTCGCCGTGGGCGTCGCCCTTGGCTTCACCAATAACGACGGTGTTTCCGGCCTGTCCGCCATCGTCGGCTACGGCATCATGACTGCCACCCTGACTGTGATGGCGCCTGTGATGGGTGTCGAGAAGATCGATACCGGTGTGCTGGGTGGTATCCTCGCCGGTGGCGTGGCTGCCTGGGCGTTCAACCGCTTCTACAAGATCCAGCTGCCAGAGTACCTCGGCTTCTTCGCTGGCAAGCGCGCCGTGCCCATCATCACCGGTTTTGTTTCCATCGGTCTGGGTGTCGTGCTCTCCTTCATCTGGCCGCCGATCGGTGGTGCCATCGGTGCCTTCTCCGACTGGGCTGCCAACCAGAACCCGGTCCTGGCCTTCGGCATCTACGGCGTGGTTGAGCGCTCCCTGATCCCGTTCGGTCTGCACCACATCTGGAACGTGCCGTTCTTCTATCAGGCTGGTACCTGCGTCAACGCCGCCGGTGAAACCGTACACGGCATCATGACCTGCTTCCTGACTGCTGATGACGCTTCCCGTGCTGCCGGCAACGGCTTCGGTCAGCTGGCGGGTGGCTACCTGTTCAAGATGTTCGGTCTGCCTGCTGCCGCGTTTGCCATTGCGCACTCCGCCAAGCCGGAAAACCGCGCCAAGATCGTAGGTATCATGGCTTCTGCTGCCCTGACCTCCTTCCTGACCGGTATCACCGAGCCTATCGAATTCTCCTTCCTGTTCGTGGCCCCGGTTCTGTACGCCATCCACGCCCTGCTGGCCGGTCTGGCATACGTGCTGACCAACATGCTGGGTGTCGTTCACGGTCACACCTTCTCCAACGGCTTCATCGACTTCGTGGTGCAATCCCCGCGTGCCGACAACATGCTGCTGCTGGTGGGTCTGGGTCTGGTCTACGCGGTCATCTACTACGTGGTCTTCACCGTGGTCATCCGTGCCATGAACCTGAAAACTCCGGGTCGTGAAGACGAAGCCGCTCAAGAGTCCTCTGCCGGTCAAAGCAAGGACGAGATGTCTGCTGCACTGGTCTCCGCCTTCGGTGGCAAAGAGAACATCGCCTCTCTGGACGCCTGCATCACCCGTCTGCGTGTCGGTGTGAAGGATGTGGCCAAGGTTGACCAGGCTGGTCTGAAGAAGCTGGGTGCCGCCGGTGTGGTGGTGGCTGGTTCCGGTGTACAAGCCATCTTCGGCACCAAGTCCGACAACCTGAAAACTGAAATGGACATCTGGATGAAGAGCAACTGATTGTCGCTCCGATATCCGAGTTCCGAAAAGGGAGGCGCAAGCCTCCCTTTTTGCTGGGTTGCGTTTGGTGGCGGGACATGTGCGGGGACTTTCCTGACGGCGCCAGTATGGTGTGATCCAATGAAAAAGGCGCCCCTGGGCGCCTTTGCTGCATCAGACCGGCTTAAAGCTTTTCGAGATCCCGTTCTATCTCGCTGATCTTGTTCTGCACCACTTTTTCCAGATGACGCAAGTCGCGCAGTATCTTCTGCTTGATGTCCGGATCGGCGGAAGGCTGGCCGCCCTGGGTCAGATTGTCCAGCTCATCCACCACGTATTTGAGGTTGGCGTTGATCTCGGTGACATCCTTGTACTCATGGGTCCCCGAGTCGACCAGCATGGTCTTGCGCTGGCGGGGGTATTTGAATTTGACGCTCTTGGCGAAGAATTCACCCTTCTGCTTCTTGAAATAGATCTTGAGGATGTCGTGGTTGGCTTCCTGGCGCAGGGTGTAGCTGTCCACCGAGGTGGGTTCCTGGATCCCCAGGCTCTTGAGATTCTCGTACATCGGGCTTCCTTGGTTTGAAACGATCCTGACCCCTCTATCTTACCCGAGTCCGGACGCCTTGCCTGTGACAGGCGCGCCAAATTCAAATTGGTGTCAAAAAGGTCTTTTTTAATCAACGAGCCAAGGGGGAGGGGTGAACGCCTTGTCAGCACTGCCATAAGCGGTGTCGTCTCATGGGGGGCAGTGATGGTGGGGCAGGGGAGTTGGCGCCCGCCCATGAGAGCGGGCATGAAAAAGGGCACCAGAGGTGCCCTTGATGACATCGGCGTGGATTACTCGTCGATGGAGCGCAGCAGGGCGTTGATGCCGACCTTGGCGCGGGTCTTGGCATCCACCTTCTTGACGATGACGGCGGCGTAGAGGCTGTACTTGCCGCACTTGGAGGGCAGGGAGCCGGAAACGACCACGGAGCCGGCCGGGACGCGGCCGTAGTGGATTTCACCGGTTTCGCGGTCATAGATGCGGGTGGACTGGCCGATGAAGACCCCCATGGAGATGACGGAGCCTTCCTCGACGATCACCCCTTCCACCACTTCGGAACGGGCACCGATGAAGCAGTTGTCTTCGATGATGGTCGGGTTGGCCTGCAGTGGCTCCAGTACGCCGCCGATGCCGACGCCGCCGGAGAGGTGCACGTTCTTGCCGATCTGGGCGCAGGAGCCCACGGTGGCCCAGGTGTCGACCATGGTGCCTTCATCGACGAAGGCGCCGATGTTGACGTAGGAGGGCATCAGCACGGTGTTCGGGGCGATGAAGGAGCCTTTGCGCGCAGTCGCGGGCGGCACGACGCGTACACCGGCAGCCTTGAACTGCTCTTCGGTGTAGTTGGAGAACTTCAGGGGAACCTTGTCGTAGTACTGGGCATCGTCGCCCTTGATGATGCCGTTGTCGTTGATGCGGAAGGAGAGCAGCACGGCCTTCTTCAGCCACTGGTGGACGACCCACTCGCCGGCAATCTTCTCGGCAACCCGGGCTTTGCCGGAGTCCAGCAGGTCGATGGCTTCCAGAATGGCGGCCTTGGTGGCGGCATCGACGGAGCCGGGGGTGATGGAGTCACGGCGCTCGAAGGCCGCTTCGATGGTCTGTTGCAACTGGGTCATGACAGGTTTCCTTTATAAAATTCTGTTTGTTGTATCACACTTTTCCAATCGTTTTTAAGGGCTCTCGCCGATTTCTTCAGAATCAGGGCGATTTATTGTACTTGAGTGGTCCAACCATTTGTTCTGATTGAGGAATCAATACGTCAAAAAGCCTCTTTCGAGGCTTCATCCGAGCGTGTCAGGCACTCTCGCCAACCGGTTCCTGGGGGTTGAGCTGATTGACCAGCCTCTCCTCGAGGGCCTGTTGCTCCTCCGGGTTCAGCGGCTCTCCGGCCAGGGTGGTGAGGCTGAAGAAGTCCTCCACCCGCTCACCGATGGTGGTGATCTTGGCGGCATGGAGGGAGAGGCCGCACTGCTGGAACACGGCACCGATACGGGCCAATAGGCCCGGAGTGTCCAGGGCCGTCAGCTCCAGCAGGGTGTGGCGGTTTTCCCCCTTGTGGGGCAGGAAGACCACCCTGGTCGGCACGCTGAACTGGCGGTGGCGTCTGGACAGGGGCTTGCTGCGCAGTACCAGTTTGCCCGGCTCCTGAAGGGCTTTCTCCAGCGCCTTCTTGATGGTGGCGGTACGGTTGGGGCTGATTGGCTCGCCGTTTGGCTCCAGCACGATGAAGGTGTCGAGCACGTAGTCGTTGCGCGAATTCATGATCTGGGCGTCGTGGATGCTGAGGTTCTTCTGATCCAGCGCCGAGGCCACGGTGGCAAAGAGGTTGGGGGTATCGCGACAATAGATGAACACCTCGCTACCGCCCCGTATGGGATGCTTGCCGATGAGCACCAGGGGGGCCGGGTTGTCACCGTGGGCGATGATCTTGCGGCAGTGCCAGGCGATCTGCTCCGGGCTGTGGCGCAGGAAGTAATCGGCCTTGAAGTCGTTCCAGAGGGCGGTGACCGCCTCCTGTGGCACCTCGCGCTGGGTCAGGATTTGCCTGGCCTGGCGCTGGTTTTCACGGATCTTGAGGCGCATGTCTGGCGGGTTTTCCAACCCCTGGCGCAGGGCCTTCTGGGTGGCGAAGTAGAGTTCGCGCAGCAGGGTGCCCTTCCAGTCGTTCCACAGACTGTCGTTGGTGGCACAGATGTCGGCCACGGTCAGGCAATAGAGCAGGTCGAGGTGCAATTCATCCCGCACCTTCTGGGCGAAGTCGGTGACCACATCCGGGTCGTAGATGTCGCGGCGCTGGGCGGTGACCGACATCAGCAGATGGTGGCGCACCAGCCAGGCGACCAGTCGGCTCTCGTAGCGATCCAGCCCGTGCAACTGGCAGAACTCCAGCGCATCCACGGCCCCGAGTTCGGAATGATCGCCGCGCCTGCCCTTGGCGATGTCGTGGAAGAGGGCGGCGATGCTGAGCAGCTCGGGCTTGCGCAACTGGGTGAACACCTCGTGGCAGAGCGGGTGAGTCTGGCGGCTGGCCGGATTCGGAAAGCGATGGATGTTCTGCAGCAGCCTGTGGGTATGTTCGTCCACCGTGTAGGCGTGGAACATGTCGAACTGCATCTGGCCGACGATGAGGTTCCACTGGGGCAGGTAGGCCGCGAGGATCCCGTACTTGTGCATCAGGGTGAGCGGCTGGCCGATGCCGTTGGGGTGGCGCAGGAGCGCCATGAAGAGACGGCGGCACTCGGGTAGATCTTGCAGCCAGCAGTTGAGGGTGCGTCTGGCCTCGCGCAACTGGCGCAAGGTGGCGGAGTGGATGCCGGCAATCTCCGGGTGCTGGGCTATCTGGTAGAAGAGTCGCAGGATGGCGGCAGGATCCCGGCCGAACAGCTCGGAGTCCACCGCATCGATGAGGCGGCCGCGCAGCTGGAATTCGTCGCTGATGCGGCGCACGTCCATGGCGGTGTTGCCAAGAATGGCCTCGTCAAAGAGTTGTAGCAGCATCTCGTTGAGTTCGGCCACCCGTCGCACCGTCTGGTAGAAGCGCTTCATCATCTGCTCGACCGGGCCGTTGCCTTCCCCCTCGAACCCCAGCATCTGGGCCACGGTGCGCTGGCGGTCGAACAAGAGACGGTTGTCCCCCTTGTTGATGGCCATGTGCAGGGCGAAGCGCACCTTCCACAGGAAATTCTGACAGTCGAGCAGCTCCCGGTACTCGGCCCGGTTGAGAAAACCGTGGCTGGTCATCTCGAACAGGGTGGTGGCGCCGAAGTGGCGGCGGGCGACCCAGGCCAGGGTCTGGATGTCGCGAAGGCCCCCGGGATTGTTCTTGAGATCCGGCTCCAGCTTGTAGGCGGTGCCGAGAAACTGCTGGTGGCGCAGGGCCTGCTCTTCGCGTTTGGCACGAAAGAAGGCTTCGCTCGGCCAGAAGTGCTGGGGCTGGGTGGCCGCCTGCAACTGCTCGAATCCCGCCAGGCGACCCGTGATGTAACGGGCCTCGATGAGGTTGGTGGCAACCGTGATGTCGTTGCGACCCTGCTCGATGCACTCGGCCACGTTGCGCACCGACTGCCCCACTTCCAGCTTGAGATCCCACAAGAGGGTGATGAACTCGCCGATGCGAAGCCCCAGCACCTCGTCCAGTTCATCTCCTTCGTAGAGGATCAGCAGGTCGATATCGGAGTGGGGGTGCAGCTCGCCGCGGCCATAGCCGCCTACCGCGATCAGGGTGAGCTCGGTCCTGTCGAAGCCGAACTTGTGCCAGAGCCTGGTCAGCAGCGCGTCCATGTATTCGGAGCGGGTGGCCACCAGTTCGATGATGTTGTCACCGGCGTCGAAGCGCTCGTGCAGCCAGGCGAGAAAGCGGCTCAGGTACTCCTTGCAGTTGTCACGGGTGAGCTGATCGTCTGGGAGCAGATGGGGAGAAAGCAGGCTGGCATCCATGGCATGTCACACTCTCGGTCGGGCCGGGTAAAGAGCAACCCCGGCGCGCGGCCGGGGTTGAATGTCAAACGTGGCGGATAAAACGCTCGATAGTGTCGTCGGGGCGCAGGGTCAGGACCTCGCAGCCATCCTCGGTCACCAGCAGGGTGTGCTCCCACTGGGCGGAGTCGCCGCCGTCCTTGGTGGTCACGGTCCAGCCATCCTTCGGATTGACCTTGCAGTGGTACTTCTTGCTGTTGACCATGGGCTCGATGGTGAAGCACATGCCCGCTTTCAGCTCCAGCTTGCCGCCGTTGCGGTAGTGGAGGATCTGCGGCTCTTCGTGGAACTCGGCACCGATGCCATGGCCGCAGTAGTCGCGTACCACGGAGAAGCCGGCCTGCTCGACGATGGGCTGGATGACGGCGCCGATCTCGGTGATGCACATGCCCGGGCGCACCCGCTTGATGGCGGCATAGAGGCTATCCTGGGCCACCTTGCAGAGCTGGCGGCGCAGGGGGGTGGTCTGGCCCACGATGAACATGGCGGAGGTATCGCCGTGATAGCCATCCTTGATGACGGTGATGTCCAGATTGATGATGTCCCCTTCCCGCAGCTTCTTGTGGTTCGGGATGCCATGGCAGATGACATCGTTCACCGAGGTACAGATGGACTTGGGGAAGCCGTGGTAATTGAGCGGCGCGGGGATGGCCTGCTGCACGTCGACGATGTAGTCGTGGCAGAGGGTATTCAGTTCGTCTGTGGTGACGCCCGCCTTGACGTGGGGGGCGATCATGACCAGCACGTCGGCGGCCAGCTGGCCGGCGACACGCATTTTTTCAATCTCTTCCGGTGTCTTGATTTTAATGGACATGGGATCTCTCTTGGGGCCTGATTGCGCATCCTGCCGATGCCCAACAACCAGGTAATGAAAAATAGATGCGTTTGCAATCAGGGCGAAATTTTATCCCCAACCCCCGTTTACTTCCAGTGTGATCGTCATCGCAACGTCATCAGGCGGTCGCACCATGGTCCGGGATCCATTTTTAGCACCCGGGCTGGTGGTGTCATGACCAAAGTTATGGTATAAAGCGCGCCGGAATGGGGAACTCGTGTCCTCATGCCATCACCCTTACTCAACAACACACACACATCGACACATATGCCGGGGTGCCTTAACGGGTCGGTTATATGGGATGTGTGGAGGCCTAACCCCAATACAGAGGTATAAAATGGCTAAAGTTTCTATGCGCGACATGCTGCAAGCCGGCGTTCACTTCGGTCACCAGACTCGTTACTGGAACCCGAAAATGAAGTCCTACATCTTCGGCGCCCGCAGCAAAGTTCACATCATCAACCTGGAAAAAACCGTTCCGATGTTTGACGATGCCATGAACTTCATCAGCTCCGTAGCTGCCAAGAAAGGCAAGGTACTGTTCGTAGGTACCAAGCGTGCCGCGTCTGAAGCCGTCAAAGAAGCCGCTGAGCGTTGCGACCAGTTCTATGTTAACCACCGCTGGCTGGGCGGCATGCTGACCAACTGGAAAACCGTTCGTCAGTCCATCAAGCGCCTGAAAGATCTGGAAACCCAGAGCGAAGACGGTACCTTCGACAAGCTGACCAAAAAAGAGGCGCTGATGCGTACTCGCGAAATGGAAAAGCTGGAGAAGAGCCTGGGTGGTATCAAGAACATGGGCGGCCTGCCTGACGTTCTGTTCGTTGTCGATGCCGACCACGAGCACATCGCTATCAAAGAAGCCAACAACCTGGGTATCCCGGTAGTTTCCATCGTTGATACCAACTCCAACCCGGACGGCGTTGACTATGTCATCCCGGGTAACGACGACGCTATCCGTGCCGTACAGCTGTACCTGAACGCTGCTGCTGACACCGTTCTGGAAGCCCGCGAGCAGGACATCGTTGTTCAAGCCGAACAAGATGGCTTCGTTGAAGCTGAGTAATTGATAAGGACTGTAAAGCCCTTATTAACCAAGCTGATGTAATTGGTTAGCAGGGGCCCTTGTGGCCCCTGTTTCTTGTCAATTCAAGACCGAGGATACTGGACATGGCAAACATTTCTGCCGCCCTGGTAAAAGAACTGCGCGAGCGCACCGCCGCTGGCATGATGGATTGCAAAAAAGCGCTGGAAGAAGCCAACGGTGATATCGAGCTGGCTATCGAGAACATGCGTAAATCCGGTCAGGCCAAGGCCGCCAAGAAAGCTGGCCGTATCGCCGCTGAAGGTGTGATCTTCGCCCGTACCGAAGGCAACGTTGCCGTCATGATCGAGCTGAACTGCGAGACTGACTTCGTTTCCAAGGATGCCGGTTTCCTGGCCATGGGTCAGAAGATCGTCGAGATCGCTGCTACCCAGAAAATCGCTGACGTTGACGCGCTGAAAGCCGCCGACTTCGGCAACGGCGAGTCCGTCGAGCTGACCATCACCAACCTGATCGCCAAGATCGGTGAGAACATGAACCTGCGTCGCGTGATGCTGGTTGAAGGTGACAACCTGGGCACCTACGTTCACGGCTCCCGCATCGGTGTTATCACCAAGCTGGTTGGCGGTACCGACGAGCTGGCCAAAGATCTGGCCATGCACGTTGCTGCCAACAGCCCGCAATTCGTCAAACCGGAAGACGTGTCTGCCGAAGTCGTTGCCAAAGAGCGCGAAATCCAGATCGACATCGCCATCAACTCCGGCAAGCCGAAAGAGATCGCCGAGAAGATGGTTGAAGGCCGCATGAAGAAGTTCACCGGTGAGGTTTCCCTGACTGGTCAACCGTTCGTGAAAGATCCTTCCATGACCGTTGCCGAGCTGCTGAAGAAAGAAGGCGCTGACGTTGTTTCCTTCACCCGTTTCGAAGTGGGCGAAGGCATCGAGAAGCAAGAGACCGACTTCGCTGCTGAAGTAGCAGCCCAGATCGCGGCCGCTCAGAAGGCCTAATCGAACCGGTTTTTCCGTTTCCCCAGACCGCGACTTATGTCGCGGTCTTTATATGACCAGGAATCAGTGACATGAGTACCAATCCCAAGCCTGCATACAGACGTGTTCTTCTGAAGTTGAGTGGTGAAGCCCTGCAAGGATCCGAGGGTTTCGGCATTGATCCGGCGGTGCTGGAACGGATGGCCCAAGAGATCAAAGAGCTGGTTGAGCTGGGTGTTCAGGTCGGTCTGGTCATCGGTGGCGGCAACCTGTTCCGTGGTGCCGGCCTTGCCAAGGCAGGCATGAATCGCGTGGTGGGTGACCACATGGGCATGCTGGCGACCGTCATGAACGGCCTGGCCATGCGTGATGCCCTGCATCGTGCTTATGTGAATGCCCGCCTGATGTCGGCCATCTCCCTGCAAGGGGTCTGCGACTCCTACAGCTGGGCCGAAGCCATCAGCCAGCTGCGTGCCGGCAAGGTGGTGATCTTCTCTGCCGGTACCGGCAACCCCTTCTTTACCACCGACTCGGCAGCCTGCCTGCGCGGTATCGAGATCGAAGCCGACGTCGTGCTGAAAGCCACCAAGGTCGATGGCGTGTTCACCGATGACCCGGTCAAGAACCCGGATGCCGTGCTCTATCAGGAACTGAGTTATGATGAAGTTCTTGAAAAAGAACTCAAAGTGATGGATCTTGCTGCTTTTACCCTGGCCCGCGACCACGATCTGCCGATCCGGGTGTTCAACATGAACAAACCGGGCGCGCTGCGCCGCGTGATCATGGGTGAGCCGGAAGGTACCCTGATCCACCAGGCCAGCAAGTAAGGCAAGTGTGAGCCCCAGGCTCGCTTGTCCATTACGCCAGTCAACAAGATAGATACGAGCCGCCTGTCGGCTCGTTCGCCAAAAGGAAAACCACTGTGATCAACGAGATTAAAAACGACGCCAAGGACCGCATGGGCAAAAGCGTAGAGTCGCTGAAGACCCAGATGTCCAAGATCCGTACCGGCCGTGCTCATCCGAGCCTGCTCGACGGCATCCAGGTGGAGTATTACGGTGCTGCCACTCCTCTGAAGCAGTTGGCCAACGTGGTGGCAGAAGATGCCCGTACTCTCTCCATCTCCATCTTCGATCGCTCCATGATACAGGCGGTGGAAAAAGCCATCCTGACCTCCGATCTGGGCCTGAACCCGTCCAGCAACGGCCAGACTCTGCGCGTACCGCTGCCGCCGCTGACCGAAGAGCGTCGCCGTGATCTGACCAAGATCGTCCGTGCCGAAGCCGAAGGTGCCCGGGTTGCCATTCGCAACATCCGTCGCGATGCCAACGCCGACCTGAAAGCCCTGCTGAAAGAGAAAGAGATCTCCGAAGACGACGACCGTCGCGCCCAGGAAGAGATCCAGAAGCTGACCGATACCTTCATCAAGCTGGTGGATGACGCCCTGGTTGTGAAGGAAAAGGAGCTAATGGAAATCTAAGCCTCCGACAGGTATATTACGAGCGCCGTGTAGTGCCCCTGCACGGCGCTTTTGTCTTTGTGGGAGAAATGAATGTCGCTTTTGGCAGCGCTAGGCGATAGCGCCAGCTCGTCCTTGCCCCGTCACGTCGCCATCATCATGGATGGCAATGGTCGCTGGGCCCAGAACCGCGGCAAGATGCGGGTTTCCGGGCACAAGGCGGGCGTGAAATCCGTGCGTGAGGCCGTGGCCTTTGCCGCCCGTGCCAAGATGGAGGCGCTGACCCTGTTTGCGTTTTCCAGCGAGAACTGGCGCCGTCCGGAAGGGGAAGTCAACGCCCTGATGGAATTGTTCATGACGGTGCTGGGTCGCGAGGTGAGCAAGTTGCACAGCAACGGCATTCGCCTTCGGGTGATTGGCGACACTGCCCGCTTCAGCGAGCGGCTGCAGGCCAAAATCGCCAAGGCCGAGGCCCTGACCGCCAACAATCAGGGATTGACCCTCAATATCGCCGCCAACTATGGCGGTCAGTGGGACATCGCCCAGGCGGCCCGGACCCTGGCACGGGCCGTGGCTGCGGGTGAACTCGATGCCGAGGCGGTCGATGAGGCGGCATTGGGTCGTCATGTCTGCATGGCTGATCTGCCCCCCGTGGATCTGTTGATCCGCACCGGCGGGGATCATCGCATCAGCAACTTTGTCCTGTGGCAGCTCGCCTATGCCGAACTCTATTTTACCCCGGTCCTGTGGCCCGATTTTGACGAGGCCGAGTTCAGTGGGGCAGTTGCCTCCTTCGTTGCTCGCGAGCGTCGCTTCGGGTGTACGGGTGAACAGATCCGGGAATTGATCGCCGCGCAACAGACCGGCTAAACCCCGCTCCCAAGAGAGAGGTTTCTTTTGCTAAAACAACGAATTATTACCGCATTACTGTTAGTACCCCTGGTGTTGGGGGCGCTGTTTTTTCTGCCGTTGAAATTCTTTGCCCTGCTCGCCGCCCTGGTCTTTCTGCTGGCCAGCCGTGAGTGGAGTGCCTTCGTCACTGCCCAGCCGCAACAGTGGTTGCCGCTGGTGTTCTGTCTGCTGCTGGGGGCCAGCCTGTTCTGGGTGCCCGTGGAGCAACTCTGGATCCCCCAACTGCATCCGCTGGTGATGGGCGTGCTCTGGACCGCCGTCAGCTGGTGGCTGCTGGGGCTGGTGCTGGTGCTGCGCTACCCGCAAAGCGCCAGGCTGTGGCGTGAATCCATCTGGCTCAAATCCCTGTTCGGTCTGGTGACCCTGGTTCCCTTCTTCTGGTCCCTGGTGGCCATTCGCGGTTACAACTTCTACCACGACCCCATGATGGGGGCCTGGATCCTGCTGTTCGTGATGGGACTGGTCTGGGCGGCAGATTCTGGCGCGTATTTTTTCGGCAAGGCGTTCGGCAAACACAAGCTGGCGCCGGCCGTGAGCCCGGGGAAAACCATCGAAGGCATGCTGGGTGGGCTGTTTACCGCCAGCCTGCTGGCCATCGGCGTGACCTGGTTCATGGGCTTCGTGCCTGCCAAGATGGGCACCGTGCTGCTCTGTTCCCTGCTGGCGGTGCTGGCCTCCGTGCTCGGCGATCTCACCGAGAGCATGTTCAAGCGGGAAGCCGGCATCAAGGATTCCGGCACCCTGTTGCCGGGCCATGGCGGCATTCTCGATCGCATCGACAGCCTGACGGCGGCGCTGCCCGTCTTCCTGCTCAGCTACCTGTTGCTCGGTCCGGAGTTTTGATGTTTCGCGCACTGATGATCCCGGGAGCGTCCCGCTCCATCAGTCTGTTACCCAATCAGGAGTCTTGATGCAAAACCTGGTGATCCTGGGAGCGTCAGGCTCCATCGGTCAGAGCACCCTCAAGGTACTGCGCCACAACCCCGGGCGCTGGCAGGTGCTGGCGCTGACCGCTGCCCGCAGCGTGGATGCCATGCTGCGCGACTGTCTCGAATTCTCCCCCCGGTTCGCTGTCATGGTGGACGAAGGCGCCGCCAGCGATCTGGCGGGTCGGCTCAAGGCTCACGGCAGCACCACCCGGGTGTTGTCCGGTCAGGCAGCCCTGTGCGACGTGGCTGCTCACCCCGAGGCCCACAGCGTGATGGCGGCCATTGTCGGTGCGGCGGGTCTGGCACCCACCATGGCTGCCGTGCGCGCCGGCAAGCGCATTCTGCTGGCCAACAAGGAGGCGCTGGTGATGTCCGGCGCCTTCTTCATGGAGGCGGTGCGAGAGCACGGCGCCGAGCTGCTGCCCATCGACAGCGAACACAACGCCATCTTCCAGTGCCTGCCGGTCGACGTGCAGCGCCAGCCCGGTTTCTGCGATCTGGCCGGGGCGGGGATCAGCAAGATCCTGCTGACCGGCTCCGGCGGACCTTTCCGCTATGCCGATGTGGGTGAATTGCACCATGTCACCCCGGCGCAAGCCATTGCCCATCCCAACTGGTCCATGGGGGCCAAGATCTCGGTGGACTCCGCCACCATGATGAACAAGGGGCTGGAGTACATCGAGGCGCGCTGGCTGTTCAATGCGGCCCCCGAGCAGATCCAGGTGGTGATCCACCCCCAGTCCGTCATTCACTCCATGGTGCAGTACAAGGATGGCTCCGTGCTGGCCCAGCTCGGCAACCCGGACATGTGCACCCCCATTGCCCACGCTCTGGCCTATCCGGAACGGATCGAGTCCGGTGTGGAACCTTTGGATTTCTTCAGTGTCGGAGAGTTCAGCTTTATCCGGCCCGACTATGAGCGCTATCCCTGTCTGGCGCTGGCCATGAGCGCGTGCCAGCAAGGGCAGGGGGCGACCACCTCCCTCAATGCCGCCAACGAGGAGGCCGTCGCGGCTTTTCTTGCAGAGCGGATCGGATTTATGGATATTGCCAGAGTCAACGAATCCGTCATGGCCGAGCTGGGCAGCAGTGCTGCCGGCTCTCTGGCGGATCTCATCGCCCTGGACGGTACGGCCCGAGCCCGTGCCCAGCAACTGATAAAGGAGCTTGCCGTATGAACGGACTGTGGTGGCAGCCAGCCCCTCTCCATGCTCTCGAGCGCAGGACTGGACATGACCGCGAGGTACGCGGCTGATGGGCGGGGTTCTGTGGAATATCGGCGCCTTCATCGTGGCCCTCGGGCTGCTGGTGGCGGTGCATGAATTTGGCCACTTCTGGGTGGCTCGTCGTTGCGGCGTCAAGGTGGAGCGCTTCTCCATCGGCTTTGGCAAGGCCATCTGGCGTCGCCTTGGCAAGGATGGCACCGAATACGTGCTGGCCCTGATCCCCCTTGGCGGTTACGTCAAGATGCTGGATGGCCGGGTCGACGAACTCAAGCCTGGGGAGGAGGCGCAGGCCTTCAACCACAAGAGCGTCTGGGCGCGGATGGCCATCGTCGCGGCCGGCCCCATGGCAAACTTCGTGTTCGCCCTGTTCGCCTTCTGGCTGATGTTCATGATAGGGGTGCCGAGCGTCAAACCCGTGGTGGGCGAGGTGCGTCCCGCCTCCATCGTGGCAGAGGCCGGCATCCTGCCAGGCATGGAGATCGTCGGCGTCGGCGGCGAGGAGACCGGTGACTGGGAGAGCGTCACCTACGCCCTCATCAGCCACCTTGGTGATGACTCGGTCCAGCTCAAGCTCAAGGCGGCCAACACCAGCTATGCAGTGGACAAGACCCTGCAGCTGGCAGGCTGGAAATTCGATCCGGACAAGGAGTCCCCCATCGGGAGCCTCGGGATAGTGCCCCTCGGTGGCAAGGTGTTGCCCGTGGTGGAGGCCGTGGTGCCATCGAGCGCCAGCGAGAAGGCCGGCCTTCAGGTAGGGGATCGCATCAAGGGGGTCGATGGAGAGGCCATCACCGAATGGGCCCAGTTTGTCGAGCGTGTCCAGCAGTCACCGGCGCAGCCGTTGCAGGTGACGGTGGAGCGCGGGGGCAGCGAGATGACCCTGACCCTGACCCCGGACGGGAAGAAAGTGAAGGGCCAGCTGGTCGGTTTTGTGGGCTTGTCGCCGCAACTGGTTCCATTACCGGATGAGTATCGAACTCTGTTACAGTATGGGCCTTTGCAAGCCCTGTGGCATGGGGTCCAGAAGACCTGGAGCCTGATCACCCTGACCTTCGACATGATAGGCAAGCTGATCGGTGGCATCGTCTCTTTGGACAACCTGAGCGGCCCCATCTCCATCGCCAAGGGGGCCGGCAGCAGCGCCGATTACGGGTTGGTCTATTTCCTCGGATTCCTGGCGCTCATCAGCGTCAACCTGGGGATCATCAACCTGTTCCCCCTGCCGGTGCTCGATGGTGGCCATCTGGTCTATTTCCTCATCGAGGCGATCACCGGCAAGCCGGTATCGGAAAAAATTCAGGAAGTTGGGTTCAGGATAGGCGCCGCCATTCTGATGTTACTGATGGGCATTGCGCTGTTTAATGATTTCGCTCGCCTCTGAGGCCAGAGCATCAACAAGGACACATAAGAACAAAATGGCTGTTAAAAAAGCATTGGTGTTGAGTTGCCTGCTGGGGGCCAGCTTCCTGGCTCAGGCTGCCCCGGCCTCTTTTGTGGTGCAAGACATTCAGGTCGAGGGCCTGCAGCGGGTGACCCTGGGTGCCGCCCTGTTGAATCTGCCGGTGCGGGTCGGTGATTCCGTCGACTCCGTGTCCCTGGCGAACGCCATCAAGAAGCTCTATGCCTCCGGCAACTTCGAGGACGTCAAGGTCTATCGCGACGGTCAGGTGCTGCAAGTGGTAGTCAAGGAGCGCCCGACCATCTCCAGCATCGAGTTCTCCGGCAACAAGGATATCAAGGAAGAGCAACTGACCCAGAGCCTGGAATCCTCCGGGATCCGCGTGGGTGATCCGCTGGATCGCACCGTGCTGAGCTCCCTCGAGAAAGGGCTGGAAGATTTCTACTACGGCGTGGGCAAGTACTCCGCCAAGGTCAAGGCCATCGTCACCCCGCTGCCGCGCAACCGGGTCGACCTCAAGTTCACCTTCGTGGAAGGGGAAGCGGCCAAGATCCAGCAGATCAACATCGTCGGCAACAACGTCTTCCCGGAAGAGAAGCTGCTGGCCCAGCTCTCCCTCAAGGACGACGTGCCCTGGTGGAACTTCACCGGCGATCAGCGCTACCAGAAGCAGAAGCTGGCCGGTGACATCGAAGTGCTGCGCTCCTACTACATGGACCGCGGCTACATCCGCTTCACCCAGGAGTCCACCCAGGTCTCCATGACCCCGGACAAGAAGGGGGTCTATGTCACCCTCAACGTCAAGGAAGGGGAGCAGTACAAGGTTTCCGGCATCCAGCTCAAGGGCGACCTCATCGACCGCGGCGGCGAGATGAAGGGCCTCATCCCCATCGAGGCGGGCAGCGTCTACTCCGCCAGTCAGGTGACCCATACCGAAGAGGTGCTCTCCAAGTTCCTCGGCCGTTACGGCTACGCCTATCCGAAAGTGGTCACCTTCCCCCAGATCAACGACCAGACCAAGGAAGTGGAGCTCATCGTCAACGTGGAGCCGGGTCCCCGGGTCTATGTGCGCAACATCAACTTCAGCGGCAACGTCACCACCAAGGACGAAGTGCTGCGTCGCGAGATGCGCCAGATGGAGGGCACCTGGCTCTCCTCCGACAACGTCGAGCAGTCCAAGACCCGTCTCAACCGCCTCGGCTTCTTCGAGACCGCGGAAGTGGACACCAAGCGGGTGCCGGGCAGCGATGACCAGGTCGATCTGGACTTCAAGGTCAAGGAGCAGCCGGCGGGGTCCATCAACGCCGGTATCGGCTACGGCACCGAGTCGGGTCTGAGCCTGCAGGCGGGTCTGCAGCAGGACAACTTCATGGGGACCGGCAAGAAGATCGGCATCAACGCCAGCACCAACGACTACTCCAAGAGCGTCGACCTGAGCTATAACGACCCCTACTTCACCGTGGACGGGGTGAGCCTGGGCGGCCGTCTCTACTACAACAAGTTCAGTGCGGCCGACGCCAACATCGTGGACTACGAGAACACCACCGTCGGTTTCCGTCTCTCCAGCGGCTTCCCGGTCAACGAGAACAACCGTCTCGACTTCAGCCTGGGCTACGAGAACAACAAACTGTCCCAGCCCAACCCCTATGTACAGGTGGACGAGTTCTGGAAGGTCTACAACGGCAATCTGGATGGCGACAACCGCATGGTGTTCAACACCGTGGACGTCACCGCCGGCTGGACCCGCTCCACCCTCAACAAGGGTCAGTTCCCGACCTCCGGTGACCGCCAGCGGGTGAACGCCAAGGTGACGGTGCCCGGCATGGATCTGCAGTACTTCAAGCTCAACGCCGAAGATGCCCACTACTTCCCGTTTGATGCCGATCACAAATGGGTCATGCTGGCCAAGGCCCGTGCCTCCTACGGCGATGGCTACGGCACCAATGGCGATTACGAGCACGTCCTGCCGTTCTTCGAGAACTACTACGCCGGTGGCTTCGACACCCTGCGTGGTTTCAAGAGCAACACGGTCGGTCCGAAGGCGCTCTACTACTACAACCTGGGCGGCAACGACGTCATCCAGGGCACTGACAGCTCGGTCGGGGGCAACGCCCTGGCGGTGGCCTCGCTGGAAATGATCGTGCCGACGCCCTTTGCCTCCGAGACCTATCAGCCCCAGCTGCGGACCAGCTTCTTCATCGACGCCGGTTCCGTGTGGGATACCCACTTCGACTACAGCCAGTATCAGAACCGTTGCTTCAGTGGTTGCAACTATCTGATGGACTACTCCGACCCGAGCAACATCCGGATGTCGACCGGCCTGTCGCTGCAGTGGCTCTCTCCCATGGGCCCGCTGGTGTTCGTGCTGGCAAGACCAATCAAGAAATATGAAGGGGACGACACCGAAGTCTTCTCCTTCAACATCGGCCGTACCTTCTAAGGGAAGCGGACGCCCCCCCGCCATGGCGGGGGGAAGCATGATGGGTCGCGCATTTGCGCGCCTCACCAGGTAACAAGACGATCTCGTGGATCGCTTGCACAATCAGGTAAATCAGGTAGCCCTCGACCGAGGGACCAAGGAGTAAGTGTGAATAAAGCGTTGAAAGTAGCTGGTTTGAGCTTTGCACTGATGGCTGCCGGCATGGGTTCTGCCTTCGCTGAGACCAAGATTGCCGTGGTCGACATGGGCGAAGTCTTCCAAAAGCTGCCCCAGCGTGAAGCCGTTGCCAAGAAGCTGAAGGGCGAGTTCGAGCCGCGCATGCGTGAACTGCAGAAGCTGGAGTCCGACGGTCAGGCACTGGTCGAGAAGTTCAAGAAGGACGAAGCCTTCATGAGCGCCGAACAGAAAAAGCAGAGCCAGGAGAAGCTGGCCAAGCTGCAGATGGAGTTCAACCAGAAGCGTCAGGCGTTTGAACAGGACAACGGTCGCCGTCAGTCCGAAGAGCGCAACAAGATCCTGACCAAGGTGCAGGCTGCCATCGACGCCATCGCCAAGAGCAATGGCTACGATCTGGTGCTGGAGCGCAACGCCGCCCCGTATGCAGCCAGCAAGCTGGACATCTCCGGCCAGGTTATTTCTCAGGTTAGCAAGAGCAACTAATTGATGGCATTCACTCTCGCACAGCTGGCCCAGCAACTGGGGGCCGAGGTCCATGGGGATGGGACCCGGGAAATTCGCAAGGTCGCGACACTGGAAAAAGCCGGGGAGGGGGAGATAGCCTTCCTGTCCAACAAGAAGTACCGGCATTTTCTGGAGCAGAGCAAGGCCACTGCCGTGCTCATCACCGAGGCAGACCTGCCGTTTTGCCCCACCAACGCCCTGGTGCTCAAGGACCCCTACGTGGGCTTTGCACGGGTTGCCCAACTGCTGGACACCACCCCGCAGCCGGCCATGGATATCCATCCGAGCGCCGTCATCGCGGCGGACGTGCAACTGGGCGAGAGAGTGGCCATCGGTGCCAATGCGGTGATCGAATCCGGCGTCGTGCTGGGTGACGATGTGCGTATCGGCCCGGGCTGTTTCGTTGGCAAGGATACCCGACTGGGAGCGCGCTCCCGGTTGTGGGCCAACGTCACCCTCTATCACAACGTGACCCTGGGCACGGACTGTCTGGTACAGGCCGGCACCGTGATCGGGGCAGACGGTTTCGGTTATGCCAACGAGCGCGGCGAGTGGATCAAGATCCCCCAGCTCGGTGGCGTGACCATCGGCAACCGGGTCGAGATCGGTGCCTGCACCACCATCGACCGCGGTGCGCTGGAAGATACCCGCATCGCTGACAACGTCATCATCGACAACCAGTGCCAGATCGCCCACAACGTCGAGATCGGCTACGGCACTGCCGTGGCGGGCTCCACCGTGATGGCCGGTAGTCTCAAGGTCGGCAAATACTGTATCATTGGTGGTGCCTCCGTCTTTAACGGGCACATGGAGATCTGCGACCAGGCCACCGTCACCGGCATGGCCATGGTGATGCGTCCCATCACCGAGCCCGGTATCTACTCTTCCGGCATCCCCCTGCAAACCAATAAAGAGTGGCGCAAGACCGCCGCCCGGGTGATGCGTATCGAAGAGATGCACAAGCGGTTGAGCAAGCTTGAGAAAAAGCTGGATCAAGAATAATCACGATTGGTATAGGGTACTGTTTTGACTACTGAAAAGAAGAGCCTGGGTATCCAGGAAATCATGGATCTGCTGCCCCACCGTTATCCGTTCCTGATGGTGGACAAGGTGGAAAACTACGAGATCAGCGATGAGCGCAAGACCCTGCGCGCCATCAAGAACGTCTCGTTCAACGAGCCGATCTTCCAGGGCCACTTCCCGGCCAAGCCGGTCTTCCCCGGCGTGCTGATCCTGGAAGCCATGGCCCAGGCCACCGGTATCCTGGCCTTCACCATGGTGGGCAAGCCGTCACCCAACGAGCTCTATTACTTTGCCTCCATCGACAATGCCCGCTTCAAGCGCCCGGTGGGCCCCGGCGATCAGCTGGTGCTGGATGTGGAGTTCCTGAAGGAGCGTCGCGGCATCGCCAAGTTCACCGGTGTCGCCACCGTCGACGGTGAAGTGGTCTGTACTGCCGAACTGATGTGCGCCAAGCGCGAGGTATAACCGTGATCGATCAGACTGCCATCATCCACGACACCGCCATCGTCCATGAGTCTGCCGTCATCGGCAAAGGGGTTGAAATCGGCCCCTTCACCGTCATCGGCGCCGAGGTGGAAATCGGTGACAACACCTGGGTGAGCTCCCACGTGGTGATCAAGGGCCCGACCAAGATCGGTCGCGGCAACAAGATCTTCCAGCACACCTCCATCGGTGAGGATTGCCAGGACAAGAAGTACGCCGGCGAGCGCACCTTCCTCGAGATCGGCGACAACAACGTGTTTCGCGAGAACTGCACCGTGCACCGCGGTACCACCCAGGACCAGAGCCTGACCAAGGTGGGTAGCGGCAACCTGTTCATGGTCAACGTTCACGTGGCCCACGACTGCATCATCGGTGACAACTGCATCTTCGCCAACAACGCCACCCTGGCGGGCCATGTGCACATCGGTGACTTCGTGATCTTCGGCGGTCTGTCTGCCATTCACCAGTTCGGCCGCGTCGGCTCCCACGCCTTCGTCGGCGGCTGCGCTGCCCTGAACAAGGACGTGCCGCCCTACGTGATGGCCGCCGGCAACTACGCCAAGCCGTTCGGGGTCAACTCCGAAGGCCTGCGTCGTCGTGGCTTCAGCGCCGAGGCGATCTCTGCCGTCAAGCGCGCCTACAAGGAGATCTTCCGCTCCGGCAAGACCATTGAAGAGGTGTTGCCCGTGCTGAGCGAGATGGCCCAGAGCGAACCGGCCATCCAGCTCTATGTGGATTTCCTCAAGGACAACGAGCGCGGGATCATCCGTGCCTGATCCCATTCGCATCGGCATCGTCGCCGGAGAGACCTCCGGCGACATCCTGGCCGCAGGGCTGGTGCGCGAACTGCAAGCCCGCTACCCGGATGCGCAGTTCGAAGGGATCGCCGGGCCGCGGATGCAGGCTCTCGGCGTGAAGGCGCTGTTCGAGATGGAGGAGCTCTCCGTCATGGGCATCACCGAGGTGCTGGGCCGTCTGCCCCGCATCCTCCAGGTGCGCCGCGAACTGCTGCGCCACTTCATCGCCAATCCCCCCGACATCTTCGTCGGTGTGGATGCACCGGATTTCAATATCGGGGTGGAGCTGAAACTGCGCCGCGCCGGTATCAAGACGGTCCACTATGTCAGCCCCTCCGTCTGGGCCTGGCGTCAGGGCCGCATTCACAAGATCAAGGCCGCCACCGACATGGTGCTCGCCTTCCTGCCGTTCGAGAAAGCCTTCTACGACCGTTTCGATGCCCCCTGTCGCTTCGTTGGCCACACCATGGCTGACGACATTCCGCTGGTGCCGGATCAAGGGGCGGTGCGCGAGGCCCTCGGCATCGATCCCGCCCGTCGCTGGCTGGCGGTGCTGCCGGGGAGCCGCACGGCGGAAGTGGGCTTCATGGCGCCGGTCTTCCTCGAGGCGTGCAAGCACCTGACGGTGCACAACCCGGATCTCGGTTTCATCGTGCCTCTGGTCAACCAGAAACGGCGCGAGCAGTTCCTCGCCATCAAGGCCGAGGTGGCCCCGGAGCTCGACATGGTGCTGCTGGACGGTCAGGGCCGCGAGGCCATGATTGCCGCCGACGTGGTGATGCTCGCCTCCGGCACCGCGGCCCTCGAGGCCATGCTGGTGAAAAAGCCCATGGTGGTGGGTTACAAGCTCAAACCCTTCAGCTACTTGCTGGCCCAGTGGCTGGTGAAGACGGATTATGTCTCCCTGCCGAACCTGCTGGCGGACAAGATGCTGGTGCCCGAGCTCATCCAGCACGAGTGCACCCCGGCCAACCTGGTGGAAGAGGTGAGCAAGCTGCTGGACCATGACAACAGCGAGCTCATCGCCACCTTCACCCGGTTGCACGAGAAGATCCGCTGCAATGCGGATGTGCAGGCAGCGGAAGCGGTTGCCGCGCTGCTGGAACGCTAGTGGGCTCTGCCTGTGTGTCAGGCGTGATGTTGTGCTGATACTGGCCCTGCGGGGCCGGTTTTGATTCAAGGCTATGAGATGACGATCGATATTCCCGAAGACAAGCTGATTGCCGGGGTGGACGAAGTGGGTCGCGGCCCCCTGGTGGGTGACGTGGTCACCGCCGCGGTGATCCTGGATCCTGCCAATCCCATCCTTGGCCTCGCCGACTCCAAGAAGCTCTCCGAGAAGAAGCGCCTCGCCCTGTTTGGCGAGATCAAAGAGAAGGCGCTGGCCTATGCCATTGGCCGCGCCAGCCCGGCGGAAATCGACGAGCTCAACATCCTGCACGCCACCATGCTGGCGATGCAGCGCGCCGTGGCGGGGCTCAAGGTGACGCCCGAGCTGGTCTTCATCGACGGCAACCGCTGCCCCAGATTGCCGATGGAGGCCCGCGCCGTGGTCAAGGGTGACAGCCTGGTGGCCGCCATCAGCGCCGCCTCCATCCTCGCCAAGGTGACCCGGGACGCCGAGATGACCGAGCTGGACAGCCGCCATCCCGAGTACGGTTTCGCCCGCCACAAGGGCTACCCGACGGCGGAGCACCTCGCCATTCTGGCCGAACGGGGCCCGCTGCCCGAATACCGGCAGAGCTTCAAGCCGGTGCGCCGCGCCCAGGGGATCGAATAACCGATGCCGATCTGTCTGAACGATTTCTGCTTGCGCAATGAGAGGGCGTGACCATGGCTGATCCTCGTTTCATCCACCTGAGGGTGCACTCCGACTTCTCCATGGTCGACGGCCTGCAGAAGATCGGTCCCATCGTCTCCGCTGCCGCCGCCAACAACATGCCGGCCCTGGCCCTGACGGACCAGATGAACATGTGCGGCCTGGTGCGCTTCTACGGCTCTGCCCACGGCAAGGGGATCAAGCCCATCGTCGGGGCGGATTTCTGGGTGCAGAGCGACGAGCTTGGGGACGAGCAGTTTCGCCTCACCCTGCTCGCCATGGACAACGACGGCTACCAGAACATCACCCTGCTCATCTCCCGCGGCTATCAGCGCGGTCACGTGCAGGGGCGCCCCGTCATCGACAAGGCCTGGCTTGGCGAACATGCCAAGGGGGTGATCGTCCTCTCCGGCGGGCGCGAGGGGGATGTGGGCAAGTTCCTGCTCAAGGGCAACCGCCAGATGGTGGAGCATTGCCTCGCCTTCTACCAGACCCACTTCCCGGATGCCTACTACCTGGAGCTGCTGCGTACCGGCCGCCCGGACGAGGAGGTCTACCTCCACATGGCGGTGGCCATTGCCACCGAGTTCGAACTGCCGGTGGTGGCCACCAACGAGGTGGTGTTCCTCACCGCCGATGACTTCGACGCCCACGAGATCCGGGTCGCCATCCACGACGGCTACACCCTGATGGACAAGCGCCGACCGCGCCGCTACAGCCCCCAGCAGTACCTGCGCAGTCAGGAGGAGATGGCGGAGCTGTTTGCCGACATCCCGGAAGCCCTGGAAAATACGGTGGAGATCGCCAAGCGCTGCAACGTGACGGTGCGCCTTGGCGAGTATTTCCTGCCCAATTTCCCCACCGGCGACATGACCACCGAGGACTTCCTGGTCATGAAGTCGAAGGAAGGGCTGGAGGAGCGGCTGGAGTTCCTGTTCCCGGATCCGGCGGTGCGGGCCGAGCGTCGTCCCGAGTATGACGAGCGTCTCGACATCGAGCTCAAAGTGATCAACCAGATGGGCTTCCCGGGTTACTTCCTCATCGTGATGGAGTTTATCCAGTGGTCCAAGGACAACGGCATCCCGGTCGGTCCGGGCCGGGGCTCGGGGGCGGGGTCGCTGGTGGCCTACGCCCTCAAGATCACCGACCTGGATCCGCTGGAATTTGACCTGCTGTTCGAACGTTTCCTGAACCCCGAGCGGGTCTCCATGCCCGACTTCGACGTCGACTTCTGTATGGACCGGCGCGACGAGGTGATCGATCACGTCTCCGAGATGTACGGCCGGGAGGCGGTGTCCCAGATCATCACCTTCGGCAGCATGGCGGCCAAGGCGGTGGTGCGGGACGTCGGCCGGGTGCTGGGCCACGCCTACGGTTTTGTGGATCGCATCTCCAAGCTGATCCCGCCGGATCCGGGCATGACCCTCGCCAAGGCGTTCGAAGCCGAGCCCAAGTTGCCGGAGCTCTACGAGCAGGACGAGGAGGTCAAGGACCTCATCGACATGGCCCGCCGCCTGGAAGGGGTGGTGCGCAACGCCGGCAAGCACGCCGGTGGCGTGGTGATCGCACCTACCAAGATCACCGACTTCGCGCCGCTCTATTGCGACGACGAGGGGCATCACCCGGTCACCCAGTTCGACAAGAACGACGTGGAGTATGCCGGGCTGGTGAAGTTCGACTTCCTGGGTCTGCGCACGCTCACCATCATCGATTGGGCCCTTGGCATGATAAACCCCCGTCTTGCCAAAGAGGGCAAGCCGCCGGTGGACATCGCCGCCATCCCCATCGACGACAAGAAGTCGTTCGCCCTCTTGCAGCGTTTCGAGACCACGGCGGTGTTCCAGCTCGAATCCCGCGGCATGAAGGACCTCATCAAGCGGCTACAGCCCGACTGCTTCGAAGACATGATCGCGCTGGTGGCCCTGTTCCGCCCGGGCCCGCTCCAGTCGGGCATGGTGGACAACTTCATCGAGCGCAAGCACGGCAAGGAGGCCATCTCCTACCCGGACGAGAAGTGGCAGCACGAAAGCCTCAAACCCATACTCGAGCCCACCTACGGCATCATCCTCTACCAGGAGCAGGTGATGCAGATCGCCCAGACCCTGGCGGGGTATACCCTGGGTGGCGCGGACATGCTGCGTCGGGCCATGGGCAAGAAAAAACCCGAAGAGATGGCCAAGCAGCGGGCGGGCTTCGAGGAGGGGGCGGTCAAGAACGGCGTCGACGGCGAACTGGCGATGAAGATCTTCGATCTGGTGGAGAAGTTTGCGGGCTACGGCTTCAACAAGTCCCACTCCGCTGCCTATGCGCTGGTCTCTTACCAGACCCTCTGGCTCAAGACCCATTTCCCGGCGGAGTTCATGGCGGCGGTGATGACCGCGGACATGGACAACACCGACAAGATAGTGACCCTGGTGGACGAGTGTCAGCGCATGGGGCTGACCGTGATCCCGCCGGACGTCAACACCGGTCGCTACCGCTTCAGTGTCAACGAGGACGGCCACATCGTCTACGGCATCGGCGCGGTGAAGGGGGTCGGGGAAGGGCCCATCGAGGCGATCCTGGACGCGCGGGATCGGGACGGTCCGTTCCGCGACCTGTTCGATTTCTGCAACCGGGTCGACATCAAGAAGCTCAACAAGCGGGTGATGGAGAAGCTCATCCTCTCCGGCGCCATGGACAGGCTCGGCCCCCACCGCGCCGCCCTGATGGCGACCCTGGAGGAGGCGATGCGCGCCGCCGAGCAGCACGCCAAGGCCCAGGCGGTGGGGCAGGTCGACATGTTCGGCGTGCTCACGGAGGAGATCGACGACGTCAAGAAGGCGTTCGCCAACGTGCCGCACTGGCCCGACAAGGTGTGGCTGGAAGGGGAGCGCGAGACCCTCGGGCTCTACCTCACCGGTCACCCCATCAACCAGTACAGCAGCGAGCTGCGGCGCTACACCTCGGGCCGACTGTGCGATCTGCATCCCACCTCCCGGGATACGGTGACCACGGCGGCGGGGTTGGTGATCGCGGCGCGCAGCATGGTGACCAAGCGCGGCAACAAGATGGGGATCTTCACCCTGGACGACCGTTCCGGCCGTCTGGATGTGACCCTTTTCAGTGAAGCGCTGGAAAAATACGAAGAATTGATGCAAAAAGACCGTATTTTAGTGGTTTCTGGACAGGTCAGCTTTGATGACTTCTCCGGTGGCCTTAAAATGTCGGCCCGCGAGTTGCTGGATATCAACGATGCGAGGGAGCGTTTTGCCAGGGCAATCCGCATCTCCCTCGATGAACAACGCATTGACGAGCGCTTTTTCCCGCGTTTGTGCGAGATTTTGGAGCCCGCCCGTGCCGGAGTCTGTCCGGTTCAGGTAAACTATCGTCGCCCCGGTTCCCGGGTGCGATTGACGCTCGGTACCGAGTGGCGGGTGACGCCCACCGATCAACTGATAGATGACTTGCGAGTCCTGCTTGGACGAGAGCGGGTTGAATTGGTTTTTGATTAGAGGATCTATTGTCCCTATGAGTCTTTTTCTGGATTTTGAACAGCCGATCGCCGAGTTGCAGGCACAGATCGATGAACTGCGCCATGTGAGCGAGCACAACAGTGCCGTGGATCTCAGCGAAGACATTCGCCGGCTGGAGAAGAAAAACGAAGAGCTGACCAAGAAGATCTTCGGCGATCTGGGTGCCTGGCAGGTATCCCAGATGGCACGTCATCCCCAGCGCCCCTACACCCTCGACTACATCGAGCAGATCTTCACCGATTTCGACGAGCTGGCCGGGGATCGCGCCTATGCCGATGACAAGGCCATCGTCGGCGGCATCGCCCGTCTCGACGGCGAGCCCGTGATGATCATCGGTCACCAGAAGGGTCGCGAGACCAAGGAGAAGATCAAGCGCAACTTCGGTATGCCGCGCCCGGAAGGGTACCGCAAGGCCCTGCGCCTGATGGAGATGGCCGAGCGCTTCAAGATGCCGATCATCACCTTCATCGACACCCCGGGTGCCTACCCCGGCGTGGGTGCCGAGGAGCGTGGCCAGTCCGAAGCCATCGCCCGCAACCTGAAAGTCATGGCCGGCCTGACCGTGCCGGTGGTCTGCACCGTGATCGGTGAAGGCGGCTCCGGCGGCGCTCTCGCCATCGGCGTGGGCGATCGGGTCAACATGCTGCAGTACTCCACCTACTCCGTCATCTCCCCGGAAGGGTGCGCCTCCATCCTGTGGAAGAGCGCCGAGAAGGCCTCGGTGGCGGCGGATGCCATGGGCATCACCGCCCAGCGCCTGAAGGAGCTGAAGCTCATCGACAACATCGTCGAGGAGCCCCTCGGCGGTGCCCACCGCGACGTGGAGAAGATGGCCAAGCACCTGAAAGCGCGCATCAAGCAGGATCTGGATGCCCTGCGCCCCCTCGACAGCGAGCAACTGCTGGAGCAGCGCTACCAGCGTCTGCTGGGTTACGGCTACTGCTGATCTGCCGCTTCCAATAAAAAGTCCCCGCATGCGGGGACTTTTTTTATGGGCGACGTTTGTGGGGGGACGCCGGGGCGGGCCTCAGGGAGCGGTCAGCGCCCGTTGCATACGGACGGAAGCACGCCCTCCGGCAGGGCTCAGGGCCCGCCACTCCCGCCACAGCAGCCAGCACAGGGGGGGCGTCAGCAGCAGCACGGTGGCGGGCTGTGCCATCAAGACCCCGTCGCGCCCCCACCAGAGGGGCAGCAGGAAGATGAGGGGCAGCAGCAGCACCGTCTTGGCCACGGAGATGACGAGGGCCTGGCGGGTGCGGGCCATGGCCTGCAACAGCACGATGCCGAACATGACGATCCCCTCCAGGGGCAGGGCAGCGAGGTTGAGGGTCAGGCTGCTGATGGCGGCGGCGAGCAGCTCTGCGTCCTGATCACCGGTGTAGAGCATGGCGACCGGCTGCGGCAGCAGCTGGACAATCAGCCAGACCCCCAGGCCATAGACCAGGGTGATCTTGAGCCCCATCGCCATCAGGAACTGGAGGTCGCGATAGCGCCCGGCCCCGGCTGCCTGGCTCACCAGGGGCTGGATGCCAAACGCCAGTCCCTGCAGGATGACGATGAAGACCGCCTCCGTGTATCCCGCCACGGTGAAGCCCGCCAGATCCTTGACCGTGCCGTGCACCATCAGCTGGCTGTTGTGCAGCAGCAACAGCAGCCCCAGATTGAACTGGGCGATGAGGCTCGGCAGCCCGGTGAAGAGCAGGCCGGGCATGGCCGGGAAGCGTGGCACCAGCTGGCGCCAGGTCAGCCGCAACCGGGCGTGGCGGGAGAAGAAGTACCCCAGGCCGAGCAGGCTGACCACGGCCTCCGAGAGGAGGGTGGCCTGGGCCGTGCCGGTGAGGCCGAGCCCGAGCCGGCCCACCATGATGTAGTTGAGCAGGATGTTGAGGAGGGCGCCGCCGCTCACCAGTACCATGGCGAGGCGAGGGCGGCCGTCGTTGCGAAGCAGGTAGGGCACCGCCAGGTTGCTGGCGAGCAGCAGGGTGCCACCGCCAATCCAGGTGAGGTAGTCGCTGGCCTGCTGCCAGGTGTCGGTGCCGGGGGCCATTCCCAGGGCCTGCAGGATATCGGTGTGCCAGTGGTGCAGCAGCAGCGGCGCTACCGTGCCCAGGATCAGCAGCAGCCAGAGGGCGCTGACCAGAGCCTGGCGGGCCAGAGCGAGGTTCCTGGCGCCCTGCTGGAAGGAGATGGCGGTGGCGGCCCCCATGGCGATCATGGCGGCGAGGCCGATGAGCACCATGATGACCGGATAGACCAGGTTGATGCCGGCAAGGCCGGCGGCCCCCACGTAGTGGCCGACGAAGATGCCGTCTACCAGGTAGTAGGCGCCGGAGACCAGCACGGCCATGACGGAGGGGAGGGCATAGCCCCAGAAACGGCGGGCCATGGCCCGTTGACGCAGACGGAAGTAGGCGGACATATCTGTACTCGGGAAAAGGGCCGGAATCGAGCAGACAGTCTAGTTTCTTATGGTTTAATTGATAATCAGGCTTTCATTTGATGGATTGCTGAATAGATTTCATCAATCAACGGATCCTGTGATACTCCTTCAGCATGTCGATCAGGGCTCGCAGCCCTTGCCCCAGCTGGTGCCGGCCCGGATAGAAGAGGTTGAACCCGGCAAAGCTGGGGCTCCAGTCATCCAGCACGCTCACCAGCCGCCCCGATGCCAGTGCGTCGAACACCTCCCCTTCATGGCAGTAGGCGAGCCCGAGCCCCGCCTCGGCCGCCCCCAGATAGAGCGCGGGCGTGCTGGTGGTGAGCGGGCCCGTCACTTCGATCTCCAGCAGTTCCCCCTCGGCGGCAAAGGCCCAGCGATAGTGGTGATGGGGCGTGAGCCGGTAGCCGATGCAGTCGTGCTGGCGCAGATCCGAGGGGTGGCGAGGGGTGCCACGCCGTGCCAGATAGTCGGGGGAGCCCACCACCAGATAGCGCTGCTGCGGGCCCAGGGGAACCGAGATCATCTCCTGGGGCAGCAGGTCGCCGTAGAAGAGGGCGGCGTCGTAGCCATCCTCGATGAGGCGGGGCATCAGCTCCAGCTCCTCCACCTCCACCTGCATGCGCGGGTAGCGCACCAGATAGTCGATGAGCACCGGGGCCAGCACCTCCTGGATGGCGGCTCGCGGGGCACAGAGCCTGAGCCTGCCCACGGGTTCGCCCGCGTGGCGCGTCAGCTCCGCCAGCGCCGCCTCCAGTTGCCCCAGGGTTGGCAGCACCTGGGCCAGCAGCCGTTCGCCCGCCTCGGTCGGCACCACGGCCCGGGTGCTGCGATTGAGCAGCCTGACGGCCAGGCGACTCTCCAGCCCTTTGAGGGCATGACTCAGGGCCGAGGCGGAGACCCCGAGCTCGAGGGCGGCCTTGCTGAAACTGCGGTGACGGGCGACGGCGGCAAACACGGCCAGCTCGGCGAGATCGGTGCGGGAGAGGGTCATGGTCGGTACGCAGAAAAGGGGCGGACACAAAGGGTACGCCATGGGGCGACGGGAGACAATCGGGGGGCAACGAGGGGGTTATGACGAAATTGTTGCGCGTTTCAAGGGTGAGGTGGATCACACCAAAAAGTTTATATGTTAAAAAAAAATCGTAATATGGCGATTTAAGTGTGATCTGAAGCGACGGAAAGGCGATTCCAATCAAACTTTGGTTGATTAATTCAAAAAAACGCTGTGATTAATAGGGCCTTTTAACTAGAGTCATCTCATCGGATGAGGTGAGCGTTATCCCGTTGTTAACGAGCGAGCACGATCCCCTCTGTATTACGACTCCCCGCCCGTGTTTGTTGCAATTAGGTTGCCACAGGGAGTGGCGGCCGGATGGCCGGGGCGGAGGAACAAACAGGACGAATAGCTGGAGTTCCAGGGAAAGGAACCGGGCCCAGGCCCACTGACAAGTTAAGATCCCACTTTCCTTGATGACAGGAACACCCCTATGTCTGACATGAACATTGCAGTTGAAGGCAGCTTGAGCAAAGCCTCCTCCCGTGGCATCAACAAGGCCGACGTGGTCTGGATGCTGGGTCTGTACGGTACCGCCATCGGCGCCGGTGTCCTCTTCCTGCCGATCAATGCCGGTGTCGGTGGCCTGTGGCCGCTGGTCGCCATGCTGATCCTGGCCCTGCCGCTGACCTTCTTCGCCCACCGTGGCCTGACCCGCTTCGTGCTGTCCGGCTCCACCCGTGACGGCGACATCACCGAGGTGGTGGAAGAGCACTTCGGCAAGACCGCAGGCAAGTTCATCACCCTGCTCTACTTCTTCGCCATCTATCCCATCCTGCTGATGTACTCCGTGGCCATTACCAACACCGTCGAGAGCCTGATGGTGCACCAGCTGGGCATGACGGCACCTCCCCGTGCCATCCTCTCCCTGGTGCTGATCCTGGGTCTGATGGCGATCGTTCGCCTGGGCGGCCAGGTCATCGTCAAGGCGATGAGCGTGCTGGTCTTCCCGTTCGTGATCACCCTGATGGGCCTGGCGCTCTACCTGATCCCGCACTGGAACGGTGCCATCATCACCGAAGCCCCTGCGCTGGGTGAGGCCTTCAACGGCGACTTCATCAAGACCCTGTGGCTGGCCATCCCGGTGATGGTGTTCTCCTTCAACCACTCCCCGATCATCTCCTCCTTCGCGGTGGACAACAAAGGCCGCTACGGCGCCAACGCCGAGAAGAAGTGCAGCAACATCCTGCTGGGCGCCCACGTCATGATGGTGATGACGGTGATGTTCTTCGTGTTCAGCTGCGTGCTGAGCCTCTCCCCGGCTGACCTGGCAGCAGCCAAGGAGCAGAACATCTCCATCCTCTCCTACCTGGCCAACCACTTCGACAACCCGGTGATCGCCACCGTGGCACCGCTCATCGCCATGGTTGCCATCAGCAAGTCCTTCCTGGGTCACTACCTGGGTGCGCAAGAGGGCATGAACGGCCTGATGGCCAAGTCCCTGCGCGAGAAGGGCAAGAACGTCGACGTCAAGCAGCTGAACAAGGTGACCGCGGTCTTCATGATCCTGACCACCTGGGCCGTGGCCACCATCAACCCGAGCATCCTCGGCATGATTGAAGATCTGGGCGGCCCCATCATCGCCATGCTGCTCTTCCTGATGCCGATGTACGCCATCGCCAAGGTACCGGCCATGCGCAAATATGCCGGCAACCTCAGCAACGGCTTCGTCACCCTCATCGGCCTCATCGCCATGTCCGGCATCATCTACAAGCTGATTGCCTGATGACAGCGTTCATCCCTGTGAGAAAGCCGCCCCTCGGGGCGGTTTTTTTATGGGCACAAATGCTTAACAAAGCGGTGGTGGCGGCCTAACATGGCGGGATGTTTTTCTAGACGGGACAACAGGATATGTCTGGGTTGAAAAAGGATCTCGGGCTCTGGCAGGGGATGGGGCTGCTCGCCACCTCCCTGCTCGGTACCGGGATCTTCGTGGTACCGGCCACCGCCGCCTCGCTGGCGGGAGGGGCGTCGCTGTGGGCCTGGCTGCTGCTGATTGCCCTGGTGCTGCCCATCGCCTTTACCTTCGCCCGCCTTGGGCGGCGTTATCCCCACGCGGGTGGCGCCCCCCATCTGATTGGCCTGGCCTTTGGCAACGGCGCCGAGCGCTTCTCCGCTTTCCTGTTTCTGGCGGTGCTGCCGGTGGGCCTGCCTGCCGCCCTCACCATCGCCGCCGGTTTCTGGCACGCCCTGTTCGACATGGGGGAGTGGACCCTCTGGGGCATCCAGCTGCTCACCCTGCTCGGGGTCTTTCTGCTGGGGCTGCGGGGAGCGCGCTCCTCCGGCAACCTGCAACTGCTGATCGCCCTGGCCATTCTCGGGCTCACCCTGCTTATCTGGGTCAAGGGGGATCTCAGCTGGCGCGATGCCGCCCAGCCTCTGCCAACGGCGAGCGAATGGCCCGCCATGGGCTCGGCGCTGGCGGTGATGTTCTGGTGTTTCGTGGGGCTCGAGGCCTTCGCTCACATGGGGGAGGAGTTCAAGCGGCCAGAGCGGGACTACCCCCTTGCCCTGTTGGGGGGCGTGCTGCTGGCGGGGCTCATCTACTGGGTTCACTCGCTGGTGGTGCTCAAATATGACCTCTACGGGGACGAGGCGACCAATGCCACCGCCATTCCGGCCCTGCTCTCCCTGCTGTTCGGCCCCACCGCCAAGTGGCTGGTGGCGGTGCTGGGCTATCTCTCCTGCTTCGCCAGCATCAACATCTACCTGCAAGGTTTTGCGCGCCTTATCTGGAGCATGGCGCGGGAGGGCAAACTGCCGGTCTCCCTCTCTCGCCTCTCGGCCCGGGGCGCTCCTCTGCATGCCCTTGCCTGGGTGCTCGCCATCTGTTTCGTCTCCATCACCCTGATCCTCTGGCTGCGTCTGCCCCTCGATGCGCTGATCCGCTACGCCAACGGCAACTTCGTGCTGGTCTATCTGCTCTGCATGGCGGCCGGCTGGCGCTTGTTGTCGGGGACCGGCAAGGGGCTGGCGGGCCTCAGCGTGCTGCTCTGTGCCCTGGTGCTGCTGGCCCTCGCCACCCAGGTGCTCTATGCCCTTGTGCTGAGCCTGGGGTATGGCGGCTTCTCCCTGTGGCGGCGCAGACGCCGCCGCTCGGCGTCCGATGAGGGTGTCTGCGCCATCAAGTAACTCCCGAAAAAAAGCCCCGCAGTGCGGGGCTTGTTGTTGCGGGTCACAGGCTGGCGGGCAGGTCGCTGCGCAAGATGGCGTAGTGGCGCAGGGAGATGAAGCCATCCCCCTTGCGCTCGCACTCCCGCGCCGTGCCCTCGTAGTGAAAACCGGCCCGCTCCAGCAGGCGGGCGGAGGGGTGGTTGGGCTCCTCCACCACTGCCAGCAGCCGGTGCAGGTCGGTGGTGCGGTAAGTGAGCGGGAGCCAGAGTTGCAGCGCCGCGCTCATTACCCCCTTGCCCCAGTGTTCGGGATAGAGCCAGTAGCCCAGCTCGGCACACCGGTGAGTCGGGTCGGCATCGTTGTAGCCGATGGCCCCCAGCGGCTCGCCCGAGAGTCGGTCGCGAATGAGGTGCCAGGCGCCACGGCCGGTGCGGGTCAGCTCGGCATACCAATCCATCTGTGCCCGGCATGCCGCCAGGCTGTCGTAGCTGACGCCGTAGTAGGCGACGACCCGGGGATCGGAGAGGCCGCGATAGATGTGAGGCAGGTCGGTGTCGGTGACGGGATCCAGCCTGATGTGGGGTGGTGCTGATGTCATGATGACTCCTTGCGGCCAGCCGTGGCTGGCCGCGTGTGTTGCGTAACAAGAGATGGATGATCCGGGCTGGCGTCAGGCAAAGCCGAGGCGCTCGGCAAGGCGCGCCAGCTCGTCACGCCACTGCTGCTGCAGGCGCGGGGTCTGGTGCCTGGGCTTGCGGGCCAGATCGGCGGCGAGCAGGGCATCGAGCTCATACCAGCGCGCCAGCAGCGCCTCTTCGTCATCCCCCGTGGCGGCCGCGGTCTGCGGGTCACCTGATCGAGCCGGGCTGCCCGCCTGCGGCAAGGGGGCATCGCCCAGCAGCTCGGCATAGGCCCGCTCGGCACTGTGAGCCTCCTGGATGCGCCCGTCCTGTATCAGCCAGAAGCGGTTGCAACTGCGCTCGATCAGCTCCCGGTCGTGGGAGACCAGCAGCACGCCCCCCGGGAAGGCGGCAATGGCGTCGGCCAGCTCCTCCTTGCCCGCCAGATCCAGGTGGTTGGTGGGTTCGTCGAGCCAGAGCATGTGGTGGCTGCCGAGGGACAGGGCGAGAAACAGCAGCCGTGCCCGCTCGCCCCCGCTCAGGGTGTGCACCTGCTGGCCGTGGCGGGCATAGGGGAAGCCCGCCCGGATCAGCGCCTGTCGCCGCGTCACCTCAGGCAGAGGGGCCAGGGGGTACAGCGCGTCGCTCAGGGTGGCGTCGTCAGCGAGCTGCTGCAGGGACTGATCGTAATAGGCGATGCTGGCGCCGGGGTGGCAGTACCAGCCCGCCTGCGGACTCAGGTCAGTCAGTTCGCGCCAGCACTGGCGCAGCAGGGAGGACTTGCCGGTGCCGTTGGCACCGAGCAGGGCGACCCTGTCCCCTGCCCGCAGCCAGAGCCCCTCGGCACGCAGCAGCGGCGGTAGTGCCGGTGCCGGCGATACGTCGAGGGCCTCCAGTCGCAGCAGGGTGTCGGCGGGCAGGCTCACTCCGCGCAGCTCGAGCCGCCAGGGGGCCAGCGCCGCCACCTGGCTTTGCTCCTCCTGCAGGCGGGCGATGCGTTTTTCCATGGACTTGGCCTGGCGCACCAGCTTCTCGTTGTCATGCTCCCGCCCCCAGATGGCGAGGCGCTTGCTGCTGGCGCTCAGGCGGTCTATCTCCTTTTGCTCATCCGCCCGGCGCAGGCGGGTCTGCTCATCCTCGGCAGCCAGCGCCGCCCTGGCCTGGCTGCAGGACAGGGCGAAGCGGTGCAACTGGCCGTCTCGCAGGATCAGGGTCTGATCCGTGACGCGGTCCAGCAGGCGAGCGTCGTGGGAGACCAGCACGAAGGCGCCGCGCCAGCCCAGCAGAAACTGCTCGAGCCAGAGCAAGGCGGGCAAGTCCAGGTGGTTGCTGGGCTCATCGAGCAGCAGCAGGTTGGGTTGGCGCAGCAGGGCGCGCCCTATCTGCAGCCGGCTGTGCTGGCCACCGCTCAGTGCACTGACCGGCAACGTGGCCTGGGCCTCCAGCTGCAGTTCGGCCAGCAGCTTGTCCACCTGCCATTCGGCAGCGGGGTCGTTGCCCAGGGCATCCAGCAGCACGGCGCGGGTGCTGAGGGTGGAAAGCCCGGCGGGCAGTTGCTGGGCCACGAACTCGCAGCGGCAGGCGGCGGCCTGCACGATCCGGCCGGCCTGGGGCGTGCGCTCGCCCGCCAGCAGCGCGAGCAATGTGCTCTTGCCGCAGCCGTTGGCGCCAATCAGGCCGAGTCGGTCGCCTGCGCGAATGCCGAGTTCGAGGTGATCAAATAAGGGAAGGTGCCCCGCACTCATCTGCAGGGAATGGGTACTCATCAGGGTTGTCATGCTCTTGCTCTCTTAAATCGCGGGATGGGAAATCCCTGTCATCAGGAGCGCTGGCGACAACGGCAGAGTCGAGAAAGGTCTCGGTATGGAAGGGAGTCGGCTTTGCTCGAACCCGCTATCGCAGCGCGATGGTATGCAGGCAAGAGCACTTGAATGTGCCGAACAGGCGAGCCGAGAACATCGGACACGCTTGGATAACCATTTTTTACCTCCTTGTGTTTCGTTATGGCAGGGTGCGGCGATTATAGGCACAGAAAAAAACAGTCGTCCATCCGCCCTGTGGGGGGCCGTGGGCACCGCATCGGGAGGCGCGGGGTAAAAAACGCCCCGTGATACGGGGCGTGGGGGGTCAGTCGCGGGGGGTCTTGAGGGCCTCAATTACATCGTCACTGGGGGCCAGTCCCTCCACGTGGTTGAAGCTCTCCAGCCCCTCCTGGGGATTGATGGTGAGGGCGTCGGCGCTCAGGTAGCTGCCGCTGCCGGCGCTCTCTACCACGACGATGACTTCAGGCTGCTTGTCGCCGTTGAGATCCAGCAGCTTGATCTCCTTGATACTGCCATCGCGCGGCAGCACCTTGCCGTCGATGAACTGATCCAGCGGAAACTGCGGGTTGGCACCGGAGTAGAGGCGCACGTCGTAGCTGCCGGTGGAGGCGGGCTCGCCGCGCCCTTCGCTGACGGTCACCACCTTGCCGGAGGGGAGCGTCATCTGCTTGAAGAAGCCGTCCGCCGCCTGGCTGGCGAGGGGCAGGGTGAGCAGGCCGAGAGTAAGGAATAAGGCTTTCATGGAGAGGACCCTTGTTGCTGCTTGTGTGTCTGTGACGGGCAGGGGGCCGCTGGTCGGCCGCCCCCTGCCCGGGTTGTCATCACCATATCTTGACCCGTTTGGCCGGGTCCAGATAGAGCTTGTCGCCGGGCTGGATCTTGAACGCCTCGTAGAAGGCGGGGATGTTCGGTACCACGCCGTTGACCCGGTATTCCGGCGGCGAGTGGGGATCCGAGGCGAGCAGCATCTGCATCAGCTCGGGGCGATACATGCCCTTCCACACCTGGGCCCAGCCGAGGAAGAAGCGCTGCTCGCCGGTAAAACCGTCCAGCACCGGGGCCTCCTTGCCATCCAGGGAGAGCAGGTAGGCCTTGTGGGCGATGGTGAGGCCGCCGAGATCGCCGATGTTCTCCCCCAGGGTGAACTGGCCGTTGACGTACTGGCCCTTGATGGGCTCGAAGCGGTTGTACTGGGCCACCAGCCGGCTGGTGCGGAAGCGAAACTCCTTGAGATCCGCCGGCGTCCACCAGTCGCGCATCACGCCGTCACCGTCGGATTTGGCCCCCTGATCATCAAAACCGTGGCCCATCTCGTGGCCGATCACCCCGCCGATGGCGCCGTAGTTGACCGCATCGTCCGCCGTCATGTCGAAGAAGGGGGGCTGCAAAATGGCGGCCGGGAAGACGATCTCGTTGTTGCTCGGGTTGTAGTAGGCGTTCACCGTCTGGGGTGACATGTGCCACTCGTCCCGATCGACCGGCTTGCCGAGGCGAGCCAGGTTGTCGGCGTATTCGAAGGCGCGGGCCCGCTGCAGGTTGCCCACCAGATCGTCGGGGCGAATGGTGATGGCGCTGTAGTCCTTCCATTTGTCCGGGTAGCCGATCTTGGGTCTGAACTTGGCGAGCTTCTCGAGGGCCTGGGTCTTGGTGGCCGGGGACATCCAGTCCAGCTCCTGGATGCTCTGGCCGTAGGCGGTGCGCAGGTTCTCCACCAGCTGCTCCATGCGGGCCTTGGCCGCTGGTGGGAAGTAGCGCTCGACATAGAGCTTGCCCACCGCCTCCCCAAGATTGTTGTCCAGCACCCCAAGGGCCCGCTCCCAGGGGGCGCGCTGCTTGGGCGTGCCGCTAAGAGCGGTGCCGAAGAAGGCAAAATTCTGGGCATCGGTCTGGCTGTCGAGGTAGGGGGCGTAATCGGTGATGAGCTGCCACTTGAGGTAGGCCTGCCAGTCAGCGACCGGGGTCTGCTGCATCACCTCGTTCAGGGCCGAGAGGTAGGTGGGCTGGCCGATGACCAGGCTCTGTTGCCCCGCAAGGCCGGCCTGGGCCAGGTAGGTGTCCCAGTCGATGGCGGGGGCGAGGCGCCCCAGCTCGCTCACCGGTCCCTTGTTGTAGTTCTTCTCTCTGTCTCGCAGGGCCACGTTGTCCCACTGGATCTGGGCGAGCCTGGTCTCGAGGGCCAGGATGCGTTTCGCCTTGGCCTGGGCATCCGTCTCACCGAAGCGGGCCAGCATGGCGGCGATGTGCTGCTCGTACTTGTGCAGCAGTGCCTGGCTGCTGGGGTCGCGCTTGAGGTAGTAGTCCCGATCCGGCAGGCCGAGGCCGGCCTGGTAGAGGTAGACGGCATAGCTGTCAGGGGCCTTGGCGTCGGCGTCAATCCAGAAACCGAAGGGGGAGCCGCCACCGGTGCGGGCGCTCTGGGCGAAGGCGCGGGCGAGATCCTGCGGCGTGCTGATCTGCTCTATCTCGCTCAGCATCGGCAGCAGGGGCGTGGTGCCCTTGGCGTTGCGGGCGGCCTGATCCAGATAGCTCTGGTAGAGGTCGTGGATCTGCTGGGCCGGGGTGCCGGTGGCGGCCTTGCCATCCAGCCCCTCCACCAGCACCCGTACGTCCGCCAGGGATTTGTCCCGCAGCAGGTAGAAGGCGCCGTCGGCGGGCCTGTCATCGGGGATCTTGGCCGTGGCGAGCCAGTGGCCGTTCACGTAGCGGAAGAAGTCGTCACCAGGCTTGACGCTGGTGTCCATGTTGGCCAGCGCAAGGCCGGAGTGTTTGTCCGGTTGGCTCGGTGCCTGACTGCAACCGGCCAGCAGGGCCAGCCCGACGAGGGTGGCCAGGATGTGTTTCTTGTTGTTCATTATGGTTTTATTCCAATTCGGGTTATATGGCTTCCTTGCCCACGCAGGGAGCGATTCACTCTAGCAGCCGGGTTAGCGCTTGATAAGCCCGACTCTGCTAAGATCGGCCTGGTCGTATTGGGGAAGCCTATGATTTCTCGTATTTATTCTCGTTTTTGTCAGACCCTGCCCGCGCCGGAAGGTTCCCGCGGTCTGCTGGTGGCTTTCAGCGGCGGGCTCGACTCCACCGTCTTGCTGGTGCTGGCGGCCCGTTTTGCACGCGCCCACGGCCTCGCCCTGAACGCCCTGCACGTTCATCACGGCCTGAGCCCACATGCCGACCACTGGGTGGCTCACTGCGAAGGGGTGTGCCGGCAACTGGCGGTGCCCCTCATCGTGGAGCGGGTGCAGCTCTGTCGGGGCAACGGGGAGAGCCTGGAGGCCCAGGCGCGGGCGGCGCGTTATGAGCGACTCGCCGCCCACCTGGGGGAGGGGGAGTGGCTGCTCACCGCTCACCATCAGGACGATCAGCTGGAGACCCTGCTGCTGGCGCTCAAGCGGGGTGCCGGTCTGCGCGGGCTGGCGGGCATGGTGGCGAGCCAGCCTTTTGCCGCAGGCCATCTGTTGCGCCCCTTGCTCGACATGAGCCGGGCCGAGCTGGCGGAAGCCGCGCAGTCACTTCCTTATGGCTGGGTTGAGGATGAGAGCAACGAGGACCCGAGCTATGACCGCAACTTCCTGCGCCAGCAGATCATTCCCCTGCTCAAGGACCGCTGGCCCGCCATGGCCCGGACGACGGCGCGCACCATGGCCCTGTGCGCCGAGCAGGAGGCGCTCATCGGCGAGCTGGCCGAGGTGGACTGGCAGGCGGTGGGGGAGGGAGAAGGGCTGCGCATTGACGGACTCCTCTCCCTCTCCCCCGTGCGGCGCAACAACCTGCTGCGCCACTGGATCCGCCGCCAGGGGGGGGAGATGCCCTCCCGCGAGCTGCTGGGCCTGCTGTGGCAGGAGGTGGCGCTGGCGCGCGATGACGCCAACCCCAGGCTGAGCCTGCAAGGGTTGGCGTGCCGCCGTTATCAGGGGCGCCTGTACCTGGTGGCGCCGGATCTCGCCCCCCGCGAGGAGGTGCTGCCCATCGGGATGGAAGAGACGCTCACCCTGCCGGACGGGCTCGGGCAGTTCAGGCTTTGGAGAACGGATGGCGAAGGGTTGCGGACACCGAGGGGGGACGAGCCGCTCTCGGTGCGTTTTCAGGTCGCCCCCGGCGTCATGCTGAAACCGGTGGGGCGGGTGGGCAGCCGGCGGCTCAAGAAGCTGCTGCAAGAATACGGGGTGCCCTCCTGGCAACGGGGGCGCATTCCCATCCTCTACTACGGTGAACAGGTGGCACTGGTGGCCGGGCTCTTTGTCTGCGACGGATTTCTGGCGCCAGAAGAGGGGGTGGCGTGGGAGTGGCGGCCCCCCGTCCCCCAGGATGCGGATTGACATCGCAGAGTGACAGGGGGCCGGGAGGAGAAAGGGTGATGCCCTATTCGGGCAGGCCGGAGCCCCCGGCTTTCTTGCGGGCGTAGAGATGGGTATCGGCCGTCTCGTAGAGGCGCTGCACATCCATGCCAGACTGCCAGCTGGCGGCTCCCAGGCTGCACCCCACCGAGAAGGCGCTGAGCTCCTTGTGGCTGTGGAGCACATGTTGCAACCGCAGCCAGACCGGGCGCCAGGCCTCGGGGTCCGCGGGTTGCAGCAGCAGGGCAAACTCGTCCCCGCCGAGGCGAAACGCCTGATCCGTCCCGCGAATGCACCCCTGCAGCAACTGGGCGAAGCGGCTTAGCACCAGGTCGCCCACCGGGTGGCCCCAGGTGTCATTGACCTGCTTGAATCTGTCGAGATCCAGCAGCACCAACACCAGGCCGTGGGGTTCCCGGCTGTGTTGCTCCACCGCCCGGCCGATGGCCTCGTCGAAGTAGGCGCGATTGCCAAGCCCGGTCAGGTGGTCGAGCCGCACCTGCTGCTCCAGCCGATCCAGCCGCAGATAGAGGGGCAGGGGGAGGCTGAACAGCTGATGATATTGCTCAAGCAACCGCCTCTGGCCGTCGCTCAGGGGGTGCTCCAGCTCGTAGTGCAACTGGCCGAGCAACTGCTCGTGTCGTCCCCGCAGCTCGAAGCGATAGGCATGCAGGGTCAGCCTGGCCTGGGGCGGGTGCGAGATGAGGGGATGGGGCTGGCCACAGTCGAACTGGAGCGAGTGGATCCGGACAATGTTTGCCACCCGCTCGGCAAAGATTGCCAGCAGGGCGTCAAGATCCCGTTGCCCCAGCAACTGCTCTATCTGCTGATAGCGGTCCTGCCCGGTCAAGGGCGCAAGCCGCTCCATCTGCTGTACCCACTGCTCTATGCCATGTCCGAAGCCGTTCAATGACGATGTGTTTTCCACGTTACAGCCCTTACACCTCTCCATTCATTGCGCAGGCTCTTGCAAGCCCTGTGCCTAAAATATGTCCGATGAAAAACAAGGGGGCTGGCTAGGCTTAACGGGATGAAACGGGAGGGGAAATTCCTGCCGCTGAGCGAGTGGCGTGCCATATGGGGAGCGGGCGCTGTGCTTGCTGTGTCAGGGAAGAGGGCGCCGGGCAGATGAAGGAGAGGGATAGGTGTACGCCGATGTGTTGATCCTGCTGATCTTCGCCGTTGTGCTGGTGGCCATTTTCCGGCGCCTCGGCCAGCCGGTGATCCTTGCCTATCTGTTTGCCGGCATGCTGCTCGGCCCCCACGGCGTGGCCATCGTCACGGGTCAGGCCATGATGCAGACCATAGGAGAGCTTGGCATCGTGTTCCTGATGTTCTCCCTCGGGCTCGAGTTCTCCCTGCCGCGTCTGCTCGCCATGCGCAAGCTGGTGTTGGGGGTCGGCAGCCTGCAGGTGCTGCTCACCTCACTGCTGTTTTTCGGGCTCGGCTGGTGGTGGGGGCTGAGCCTGGCCCAGGCGCTGGTGGTGTCAGGCACCCTGGCGCTCTCCTCCACCGCCGTGGTGATCAAGCAGCTCGGCGAGCTCAAGCAGCTCCATACCCGGCGAGCCCAGCTCGGGGTGAGCGTGCTGCTGTTCCAGGATCTCGCCGTGGTGCCCCTGCTGGTGATGATCCCCATCCTGGCCCAGCCCGAGGTGCAGGGCAGCGCCCTGCTGGCGGAGGTCGCCTGGGCCTCCCTCAAGGGGTTGTTTGCGCTCTCCGTGCTGCTGGCGGTGGGGAAGTGGCTGCTGCCCATGCTGTTTTTCGAGGTGGCGCGCGCACGTTCAGACGAACTCTTCGTACTGAGTGCCCTGCTGGTGGCATTGCTGGCGGCCTCCCTGACCCAGTGGATGGGGCTCTCCATGGCGCTCGGTGCCTTTCTGGCGGGCATGATGCTGGGGGAGTCCCACTATCGTCATCAGCTCGAAGTGGACATCAAGCCGTTTCGCGACGTGTTGATGGGGCTCTTCTTCATTACCATCGGCATGACCATGGACTGGGCGCTGGTGGCGGGCGCCTGGTGGCAGGTGCTGGCCTGTGTGACGGGGCTCATCCTGTGCAAGTCGCTGCTCATATTGCTGGCGGGCCGCCTGATGGGGGAGCGCAAGCGCGACGCCATGGCCGCCGGCATCATGTTGAGCCAGGTCGGGGAGTTCGGTTTTGTGCTGCTGGCGCTGGCGAGTCATCACGGCTTGCTGGATCACCAGCTGGTCTCTCTGCTCATCGGCATCGGTGTCATCTCCATCGCCCTCACCCCCTGGCTGGTGTTGCGGGCGCTGGGGCTTGCCCACTCCCTCACCGACAGTGCCCTGCTCTCTCGCGCCGAGGTGGCCCAGTCGGGCCTGAGCAAACACCAGCACGTCATCATCGCCGGGTTCGGACGCACCGGCCAAACCTGTGCCCGCTTTCTCAAGCTCGAAGAGATCCCCTTCCTGGCCCTGGATCTCGATCCCGAGCGGGTGAGCGAGGCCAAGCTGGCGGGGGAGCAGGTGGCGTTCGGCGATGCCAGCCGGCGCGACATCCTGCTGGCGGCCGGTCTGTTGCGGGCGCGGCTGGTGATCATCACCTTCGACGATCAAAAGCGGGTCGATGCCATGCTGACGCTGATCCGGGAGCTGGCGGGGGAGATCAAGGTGCTGGTGCGTACCCGGGATGACAGCTTCCTTGAACACTACAAGCAGGCCGGCGCCTTCGAGGTGATCCCCGAATCCCAGGAGGGAGCCCTGATGCTGGTCTCCCACCTGCTGCTCAACTGCGACATTCCCATCGGCCGGGTGATCCGGCGCATGGAGCACGAGCGCAGCAGCCAGTATCGCTTTCTGCACGGTTTCTACTGGGGCGGCAAGAGTGCGGGCAATCTGGAGACGGATCAACTGCTCGAGCGGCTGCATCCCGTGCTGCTGCACGACCAGGCCTGGGCGGTGGGACACAGGGTACGGGATCTCGCCCTGGGAGAGGTGCGCATCAAGGCGATTCATCGCGGGGAGCGCAGCCTGGATCCCAGGCGCGAGCTGGTGCTGGCGGCGGGAGATACCCTGGTGCTCTTCGGCACGGCCGTGGCCATGGAACAGGCCGAGCAGCGCCTGCTGGAGGGACGCTAGGATCTCCTTGCCATGGGATAAGGCTCCTCAGGCCTCTTCGCGAAACTGCTCCTGCTTCCCGCTGCCCGGCAGGTCGAGGAAGGCCTCGATGCGCTGGTGGTGATCCAGCGCGTCCTGGTATCCCAGCTTGATGAGCCGCTGGCAATAGCCGGGATCAAACATCAGGAAGCTGGCCAGGCTGCTGCTCTCTTCGCCGTTGACCCCGAGCACCCGCAGCAGACGGCGCAGCTGGGTCGGCAACCGTGGGAGGTATTCGAGGGCGATGAGGTCGAGATCCTGGCTGGGGCGGATCACGCAGGTCTCCACCTGGCGCAGTTTCAGTCGGCTGCGCTCCCGTGGCGGAATGAGGGAAAGGGTCTGGTTGATGCGCCCGAGCCGCTCCAGATCCGAATTGAGGGTGTCGGAGAAGACGGTGTTGAGCAGATGGCTCGCGATGTTGGAGCTGGTCAGGTGCCCCTGGCGGGGAGTCGGGTTCTCCCTGTGAGGGGAGTCCAGGGTCACCAGCAGTATCCGCTCCGCCCCCAGGTGGATGGCGGGGCTGAGCGGGCTCAGCTGGTGGATGGAGCCATCCCCGTAGACGCGATCGCCGATGGGGGTGGCGGGAAAGACAAAGGGCAGCGCCGACGAGGCCAGCAGATGATCCGAGGTGAGCAGGGTACGCAGGCCACGTCGTCTGGCGCGCTCCCAGGGCTGATGTTCGGCCCGCCCCTGGAAGAAGGTGGTGGAGAGGCCGTCATCGTAGTCGGAGGCCGTGATGGCGATGGCCTCCAGGCTGCCGTAGAGGATGTTGTCATCGATGCGGTGATAGTCGATGAGCTGATCCAGCAGACGGCGCAGGGGGGCGTTGTCAAACAGGTGAAAGGCTCGGTTGCTCTGGGGGGTGATGAGGCCGGCCGAGCCCTGATAGAGGGTGCGCCACAGCAGTTGGCAAGGGTGGAAGTCGAAGATGTGGTGGGTCTCGAATCGTCGCCAGACCCACTCCAGCTTGCGCACCCCCAGATGGAAACAGGAGGCGTAGCACGCCAGCGCCGTGATGTTGAGAGCCCCCGCCGAGGTGCCGCACAAAATGGGGAAGGGGATGCCGATGTTGCGGGGGTAGAGTTCGGCCACCGCCTTGAGTGCGCCGACCTGATAGGCGGCGCGGGCACCACCACCAGTCAGCAGAAGAGCAGTATTGGGTCTGGCCATGAGGGTGCGCCTTATCGTGATCGCCAGGGCGGGTTGCCACCGCGCAATTCAACTATAAGACGTTGTATACCGGATAAAAATGGGCCGCACGCTCAATTTTTGCGGCCCGTTTCATTTTCAGTTTGCCAAGGGCGTCTGGCTCAGTTGATCGAAGGCGGCGAAGGCTGGAGGGCTTGCCAGAATACGGCCATGGCCGAGCCCCCGGGTGCTCACCAGTCGGGTTCTGCCATCCTGGGCCGCGCGCAGGGAGTCCCGGTGGGGGGCGAAGCGGTCTTCCTCATCGTGAACGATGAGGGCGGCGCCGCTGCGCCGGGCGAGCCGGCCAAGGGGGTCAACCGTGCTGAGCGGGTGCTGGTATTCGTGTTCTATCTCCTTGACCACCGCATCGAACAGCCGGATGGAGTAGCCGGAGCGCGCCACCATGCCGTAGAGCTGGGGCACGTAGTCGAGCACCGGGGAGATGAGCAGCAGCGGCAGCGTATCGATTGCCGGGTGACGGCTGCTGAGGGTGACGGCGCCCCCCATGCTGTGGGTGATGACGCCCTGGACGGGGCCGACCCGCTCGAGGATCTCGTCGAAAGCGCGCACGAAGCGGGGCAGGTGACCCCTGTTCCCTTCGCTCCGGCCGTGGGCGGGGTGATCGTAGGCGAGGGCCGTATAGCCCTGGGCGGCGATGTGGCTCATCAACGGATAGAACTGGCTGGCACTGCCTGACCAGCCGTGCATCAACAGCCAGACCGGCCCCTGCCCGAGCCGGTAGCTCATCAGGGTCCCTTCACTGGTGTGGATGGCCTGCTCGACCAGGCCAGCTGGGGCTGCGACGCCCCGGGTCGCCCGCTGCGGGGTGAGCAGCAGCTTGCTGGCGGTGCGCTTGGCGTGGGTGGGCGCGAGCACGTGATGCAGGCGGGTGCCGAGGCCCAGCAGCAACTTGCTCGGGCTGAAGCGGCGTGTGTTGAAGTAGATCTTGCTGCTCATGGTCATCCTGTGTCTTTTGTGTGCGAACGATCGTGCTTTTTTGCGGGTTTTTAAAAAGAAGAGCCCGTCGGGTCAGCGCCAGCTGGCCAGCAGAGCGGTGACCTCCGGCCAGAAGTGGCGGGCCGGATCCTCGCTGAGCCCCAGGGCATGGAACACCTGATCCCCGAGATAGAGGCCATAAAGGCGATAGACGGCGCGCCAGGGGTCGAGATCGCTGCGCCACTCCCCTCTGGCCTGCCCCTGCACTACCTGGCGTGCCAGGTAGTCGAGCCAGAAACGGACCAGCTCGCGTGCCGCCTGCTGGACCTCACCCTCCTGGGCGGAGGTCCAGGCATCGAGGAACATGCAGCGGCCGGCAAAACTCTGGTTCCAGGCCAGCCAGGCCTGCAACAGGGCGAGCAGTTTCTCCTGCTGGGTGGCGTACCCCTGTTGGCGCACCGGCTGGATCACCCGCTCCCGAAATACCTCGGCGGAATGGGTGAGCACGGCGATTTGAAGGTTGTCGCGGGACTGGAAGTGGGCGAACAGACCGCTTTTTGACATCTCGCAGGCCGTTGCGAGGGAGCCTATGGTGAGGCTCTCCAGCCCCTGCTGGCTCGCCTGCTCGAATGCAGTCTGCAAAATGGTGTCGCGGGTCAGACGTCCCTTGCTCATCCGGCTCTCCTCTCTCTGGGTTGGCAGCATAAAGTACGACCGTGCTAATTGTCGAGCCGCAAATGGTGCAGGGAGGCCGTTTCCGGCTGCCGCGGGGGGCCAGAGAGTCTTCTGGGAGGCGGGTGTGGCTGGCTTGTTACAAGCCAGCCGGGGACGAGCTCAGTCGTCCTTGATGCCCATTTGCTGCAGGGCGATGACTGCCTGGGTGCGGTGCTTGACCCCGAGTTTGCGGAAGGCGGAGTGATATGGGCTCTGATGGTGGCAAGGGGCTCAACTGTCCTTGATATCCATCTGCTGGAGGGCGATGACCGCCTGGGTGGGGTTTTTGACCCCAAGTTTGCGGAAGGCGGAGTGATATGGGCTCTGATGGTGGCAAGGGGCTCAACTGTCCTTGATATCCATCTGCTGGAGGGCGATGACCGCCTGGGTGCGGTTCTTGACCCCGAGTTTGCGGAAAATCGCGGTGATATGGGCCTTGATGGTCGCCTCGGAGACGTTGAGCTCCCAGGCGATCTGTTTGTTGAGGCTGCCATCCCGCAACATGATGAGCACCTTGTATTGCTGGGGGGTGAGGCTGGCCAGCTTGGTGGCGAAATCGGGCCCTTCGCTGGGCTCGGGATGGAGGGAGATGCCTTCCGGCACCCAGTTGTCCCCCCCGATCACCGTATTGAGGGCGCTGACCAGCTCTTTCATGGGGACGGATTTGGGAATGAAGCCGAGCGCGCCCAGGCGCAGCACCTGCTGGATGATGGCGGGATCCTCGGAGGCCGAGACCACGACGATGGGGAGATCCGGGTGATGTCCGCGCAGATAGGCCAGCCCCTCGAAGCCGTTGGCCCCCGGCATCTTGAGATCCAGCAGCAGCAGGTCGACGTCGGGATGTTCATCGAGCAGGTGGCTCAGGCTGTCGATGGAGTCAGCCTCCAGCAATCTGGCGTCGTCGATGGCCATGTGCACCGCTTGATAGAGGGCGCCCCGAAACAGGGGGTGGTCATCTGCGATGACGATGGTAAATTGGCTGTCCATAGCTCACATTGTTGCTAACTGATTGTTTTGAAAAATCAAACTAGCACTGCTACCCAAGTGGGTCAAACCCGCCAGTACGCAAATGTGAGGTGGTCATCGGATGTCGTGCCACGGGGCCGGCGGGATGGCCAGTAAACAACCCATGCAGGAGGCAAGCGATGGGATCCCTGGTTTTGACGGTGGGCACGGGCTCCACCTGGGCAATGAGAACGGCGCTGGTGCTGGCCATGAGCGGGCTCAAGTGGCAGGAGCAGGTCTTCGATCTGGAAGATGCCAAGGAGCTGCAACGGCTCAAGCGCACGGCCCCCGCCGGCCTGGTGCCCTGGCTCGACGACGGTGAACTGCGTATTCACGACTCTCTGGCCATCGCCGAATATCTCCACGAGTGCTGCCCGGAGCGTCACCTTTATCCGGTGGACAAGGCCGAACGGGCCCTGGCCCGCAGCCTGTGCGCCGAGCTGCACGCCGGTTTTCGCCAGATCCGCACCCTGCTGCCTTTCTTCCTGGGGGCGCCCACCCAGAGTGAACCGCCGGTGGAGGTCATCGACGAGCTGGCCCGGTTGCAGACCCTCTGGTCCCAGGCGCGGGGGCCCTTCTTTTTCGACGAGGCGAGCATTCTGGATGCCTTCTATGCGGTGATGGCCTATCGACTGGCAAGCTATGGCATTTCGCTGCCCGGTCAGGCTGGCGCCTATCAGCAGGCCTTGCTGGCCTGGCCCCTGTGGCAGGAAACCCTGCTCAGGGCGAGGTTGCAGTGGCCAAAGGCGGCCCGCCAGTCTGATTGATGCGGGCGTCGGCAAGACAAAAAAGGGGAGCCATCGGCTCCCCTTTTTATTCAGGCCAGGTCGCTATTTCTGCCGACCTGCGAAGACCACGACCACTTTGTCTTCTCCTTTCTCCCGCACGAAGCCGTAGGGGGCATCGGAAATCTTCTTGTGGCTGCCCGCCGCGATGGCAGGGTGGGCGGCACGGAACTGGCCGAGCCGTTGCCAGTGCTTGACCAGCTCCGCCTTCTCGCCACTCGCCAGCTCCTGCCAGTTCATGTCCGAGCGCACGCTCTGATCGAACACGCCGCCATCCTTGGCAAGCCCCCGGCCGGACTCGTCGCCATAGTAGATCTGGATGCCCCCCGGCAGCAGCATGAAGCTGTTGGCCACCCGCCGTTGCAGCGCCACGTCCTGGTAGTCGCCAAAGAAGAGCTTGGTGTCGTGGGAGCTGATGTAGCTCAGCACGTTGAACTCGGGATCCTGGTTGATGCGGCTGGCATAGCTCGCATAGGTGGGCTCTGCCCCCGCCATGCACTGGGCCTGGGGCAGGGCGAATTCACGCTGGTAGTCGAAGTTGATCAGGGAATCGAAGCCGTGCTGGTACCAGAAGTCCTTGGCGACCCCGTGATCCCACACCTCGCCCACCATGTAGAAGGGAAGGTCATCGAGGGCCTTGCCCGGGTTGGCGGCCTTCCACTCCTTGAGCGCGTCGGTGCCCGCCTGCTTGAGCCTGGCCCAGACCGCGGGCTCCAGGTGCTTGACGGTGTCGGCACGGAAGCCGTCGATGCCGAATCGGCGCACCCAGTCGGTGTGCCAGGCAATGAGGTAATCGCTCACGGTGGCGTTGGGCAGGGCCTTGGCCCTCGTGTCTTTTTTGGCAGCGAGCAGCGGTGGCAGCCCCACCGATCTGGTGGATTCGGTCAGGAAGTCCGGCAGTCCCGCCACCGAGCCGGTGACGTCGTCGGTGCCGGGTTGCGGGTAGCCGGGCAGGCCGGCCCGCACCCAGTCAGGGCCCCACCACTTGTCCCAGTGGGATGACTGGTAGTCGATGAACTGGTTGTAGCCATGCCAGTTGAGGCCGCCGCTCGGGCGCCATTCGTTCCAGCGACTCGGCAGCTTGCCGGTGTTCTGGGTGAGATCGGTGAGCCCCAGATCCTGCAAGTCGGCGAGGGTGGCGTAGCCTGCGTGGTTCATCACCACGTCGAGGATGATCCGCATGCCGCGCTTGTGGGCCTCGTCCACCAGGGTTTTCAGGCTCTCTTCGTCGCCGTAGTTGGGGTCGATTTTGGTGAAGTCGAGCGCCCAGTAGCCGTGGTAGGCGTAGAAGGGGAAGTTCCCCTGTTCGCCACCGCCGATGAAGCCGTGGACCTGTTCCACCATGGGGGTGATCCAGATGGCGTTGATGCCGAGTTGCTTGATGTAGTCGAGCTTCTCGGTCAGCCCCTTGAAGTCACCGCCATGCCAGGTGGCCACTTCGTCCTGACCATCCTTCTGACGACCGAAGCTGTGATCATTGGCAGGATCGCCGTTGTGGAAGCGGTCGGTCAGCAGAAAATAGACGCTCGCCTGATCCCAGCTGAAGGGAGCAGGCTTGGCGGCCTTGACCGGCTCGAGCAGCAGCAGGCCGCCGCTCTCCTTGCTCGGTGTCAGGGTGATCTTGCCGCCCTTGACCACGGCTTCCTGTCCCGAGTAGGCATCCCGCAACCGGGTGCCGTCGGGCCAGACTCCCTTGAGTGATGTCGTGACCGGGCCGCCATCCCAGCTGATGCAGGGCTCTTCCGGGGGCTGGCGTTTGAACTCGCTCTTTTTGGTTGCCCGCAACACCTTGAGGCTGGGGGTATCGGGGTTGAAGGTGAACTCGTAGTCCCCCGCCAGCATCACCCTCAGATTGAAGTCTGTCCCCTTGCTGCACTTGTCCATGGGCTGGGCGGTGCCGAAGGGAAGGGGCTTGGCCTCGGTTGGCCCGAAGCTGGTGCCGCAGCTGTTGCCCGCATCGCTGATGCGGATCTGGTGGCTCCCCTTGTCCAGTCTGTGGGTCAGAGTGACGGTGCCCTTGTCCAGCGTCAGCGCCTCGGCCACCGGTTTGCCATCCACATGGAGATAGACCTCGGGGGCGGCCATCGCCTGACTGATGAACAGCGGTGTGGCGAGCACGGCCAGCCACAGGGGTGATGGGCGAAGAGCGGGGCGCGAAGAGAGACGCATAAGCCATTCCTTGAGCAGAGTGTGAGGAGCAGGGTCCGTTGAGGCACTCATTCTAGGGTGCGCTGGGGCAGGCTTGGACCGGTAAAATACCGATTTGTGACGTCAGTTCAAATGGTTACGTTTTCAAGAATGGAAAAGTGTGAACCGGGTGTCGCGGCCATGAAAAAAGCCGGTCAGTTGACCGGCTTGTAGGCATTCGGGGTGGCGTCACACGGTGAAGAACTTGAAGTTGACGAAGGCCACCGCGATGAAGGAGGCAACCATGCCGCTGATGCAGAGCACCGCAGGGCGGATGGCAGGCCAGCGATGGGCCAGCAGCACGATGGCCAGCAGGGTCGGATAGAGGCCGAACATGTAGCGGGGCATGGCGTTGAGGCCGGTCATCAGGGGGATGGTGCAGCAGATGAACATCAGGGTCGCTTCGGCCCAGCGTTTCTGGCTGAACAGGTAGCCATTCAGACACCAGCCGAAGATTACCATGATGGAGAGATAGGCCTTGCGCCCCCCCAGCTCGAAGCCGCTCAGCCACCAGTCCAGGGGGCTGTCCATATAGCGGCCCCAGGCCACCTGGATGTGCTTGAAGGCCAGGGCATCCCCGGTGAGGTGATAGAGATAGACCATGTAGGAGAAGAGGCCGAGGGGAATGAGCCAGAGGGTGAACACCACCTTGAAGGCCCGCTCGGTGAAGCGGAAGAACTCGCGCCAGCCGTAGGCCTGCAGGGCCAGGATCAGCACCGGGAACACCATCATCACCCCCAGGTTGCGGGTGGCGGAGATGAAGATGCCGAGGAAGGCGACCATGAGCCACTGTTCGCGGTAGGCGAACAGGAACATTCCCAGCATCAAGGCCATGAACATGGGCTCGGTATAGCCGGAGACGAAATAGGCGGAGAAGGGGGAGAAGGCCAGCAGCCAGACCCCGAAGCGGGCGGTGTCGTCCCCCAGCTTGAGCTGGCGCAGCACCAGCAGCATCAGGGGCAAGCTGATGAAGAAGGCGATGTTGGCCACCAGCATCAGGCCGATGAGGCTCTCCATGTCAAACAGGCTGGAGAGACCGCCGGCCAGCATGGGATAGAGGGGCATGAAGGCCCAGTTCGCCGCATTGCCCTTGCTCAACCAGCGTGGATAGAGGTCGTAGCCATTCTCGATGATGCGCTGGAACCAGACGCAGTCGAACTGGCAGTAGGCCTGCAGCGGCCCGATGTCGGTGGCGCCATAGAGCTGGACGCCGAAATAGCCCATGCCATAGAGCGCCACCCTGCTCAGCACAAAGGCGGCGACAATCATCAGCCAGTCGCGGCCGCTGATGCGCAGTGACGGGCGATAGGGGAGTGCAGCCCCGGTTGACGGGGCGGTATTGGTCATATCATTCATCAGGCAAAAACCCAGATACGGGAGAGAACGTAGGTGAGCACGGTGACGGTCAGGGTGGCGATCACCACCGGCAACAGGCCGGAGAGACCGGCAAACAGCAAACCGCTCAGGATGAGGTTACGCACCGCCAGAGAGAAGAGGGCAACCAGCAGGAACTTGCTGGCGGCACCCTGTTTCTGGAAGGTGATGTAGCGATGGCCGAAGAACGAGAACCAGAACGCCACGGCAAAGGCCAGGGTCGTGACCAGGTGCTCGGAGATGGCCGGCCAGGTATGAAACAGGGCGATGGAGGTACCCAGATCGACGAGAGTGGCCCCCCCGCCGACAAAACCGAAGCGAACCAGCCGCCAGAATTCCTCGCGGGAGATCATTGAGACGCCTGCTCCTGCTGATCATCAGCGGCTTTCGCGGCGGCCTTCTTGCCAGCGCCCTTCTTGCTGGTGGTGGGCACTTCCTGCTTCTGCTCTTCATCCTGCTTGGCGTACTGGCCGTAGACCCCTTCGATGAGGTAGACGGGGCGCTGTTTCACCTCGACGAACATGCGGCCGATGTACTCGCCGATGATGCCCAGCGACAGCAGCTGGATGCCGCCGAGGAACAGCATGACCGACATCAGGGAGGCGTAACCGGGCACGTCGATGCCGAAGAAGAGCACCTGGGTGATGATCTTGAGGATATAGAGGAAGGCGATGAAGGAGACACCGACCCCGATGTAGCTCCACACCCGCAGCGGCCAGCTGGAGAAGCTCATCAGGCCGTCAAGGGCGAAGTTCCACAGCTTCCAGTAGTTGAACTTGGTTTCGCCGGCATGGCGGGCCGGGCGCTCGTAGGGAACGCCGACGGCGCGAAAACCGGCCCAGGCGAACAGCCCCTTCATGAAGCGGTTGCGCTCCGGCAACTGCTTGATGGCCTCGACCACCTTGCGATCGATGAGGCGGAAGTCACCGGCGTTCTCCGGCAGCTTGGTGCTGGTGGAGAGGGCGTTGAAGAAGCGGTAGAAGCCACCGGCGGTCAGGCGTTTCATCGGGGTGTCGGCGCTGCGATCCACCCGGATGCCGTAGACGGTGTCATAGTCGCCGGTCTGCCACAGCTTGACGAACTCCAGAATGAGAGAGGGGGGATCCTGCAGGTCCACGTCCATGGGGACGATGGCGTCGCCCTTGGCCTGGTGCAGGCCGGCGGTCATGGCCGCTTCCTTGCCGAAGTTGCGGGCCAGGTTGACCAGGGTCACACGGGGATCCCGGGCGATGGCCTGCTCGACCACCTCACGGGTGCGGTCACGGCTGCCATCGTTGACGAACACGATTTCAAGCTGGTCTTTGAGCGGGGCCAGTTCGGTATCTATCGCGCTGATGAAGGCGTCTATGCTCTCTTCCTCGTTGTAAACGGGAACGACCAGAGAGAGTCGAAAATCGGCACGGGACATGGGAACTTCCTTATTGAAAGAATTATTTTACGGAACAGATGCTTGGGGCATTCCGCTTCACTGAGCCACGGTCAGTCGCACGGACTGGACGTTGAGTGGTGTCGGGGCGGAGAGCGCCAGGAAGTTGGGACGCTTGGGATCGGCGGTCAGGGAGTCGCCCGGCAGGCTGAGGCGGATCTCGTTGATGCCCGCCTTGGCCAGCTTGACCGTGGTGGTGAAATCATGACCCAGCGCCACCTTGAGCAGGGCGCCAGCCTGGGGGCTGTTGATCCTGGCCTGGATGGTGAGCTGCTCCGGCTGGGCCTGCTGCTTGGGCAGCACGAAATAGAGACCGCCCTGACCGCTCAGCTCGGTGCCTTGCTCGCTGGGCTTCTTGGCCCAGCCTTCGCTTGAGAGGAAGCGGCTCGGCTTGGTCAGGTTGAGTTCGTTGCCGGGCTGGTAGGTCATGCTGGAGTTGTGCTCCCAGAAACGGGTCTTGCCTTCCAGGTAATAGAGCTTGTAAGCCAGGCTCACGTTGGGGTGAGCGGCCAGATAGAGGGTATAAAGGTAGAAACCGCTCAGTGCCAGGATGGCAGCCAGAAAACCGAACTTTTTGTAGGTCATATTACTCACTCGACGCCCGACAGATTGATAGGCAGATTTCGCGCATATGCTAATCCAATTGCAAAAAAAGCATAGTGGATCACAAAAATATATTTGCTCACATATTAACCCTCAATCACCCTGCTTACCAAGGGGCTTTGGGGTCGTTTGCTTCCTCTTCTTGATTGTGGCTTTTTCGGCGCCAACCTGTCTGCCGCCACCTGGGGCGCATCAGGCAAACGGCTGATATTGTGCTTTGTTGTGGCAGGATCTGTCGCCATTTCACCCGGGCAGAATTAAGATGGCCTGTCCCGTCGTCAAGGATGACCCATGAGACTCTTCTCTCTGTGTGTGCTCTGCTGTCTGCCCCTCCAACCGTTGTGGGCGCAATCGTTCTGCTCCTCCCCCCTTCGCGTCGGTTTCGATGACTGGCCCCCATACCACTATTACCAGCAAGAGGGAGCACGTCGGGAACTGCGTGGATTTGCGGTCGACTACCTCAATGCCGTGTCGAATCGGCTGGGTTGTCGTCTGGTCTATGTGGAGCGTCCCTGGAAGCGGGGGTTGCACGATCTTGAGCGGGGTCGGCTGGACATCGTGATGGAGGCGTATTTTGCTGATGAGAGGGCGCGTTATGCTTGGTTCTCCATCCCCTACAACCCGGGCCGGACATCGCTCTGGGTACGCAAATCCGGTACCGGTGAGGAGTCGGATCTGGCGAGCTGGCTGGCCCACGGGCATCGCCTCGGTGTGACCAGGGACTACTATTACGGCCCGGAAATCACCAAGGTTCTGCAGCGATACCGCAACCAGGTGAGCGAGGTCAACGATGTGCAAAACTATCGCAAGCTGCTGCTTGGGCGGATAGACGGTTTTCTCGGGGATAGTCTGGCCACGCCCTGGGGTCTGAAGAGAGAGGGGCTGTCGGATGCGGTCGTCCCCCACACCATGGCGATCCATGAGACGCCCACCTTTTTCATGTTGAGCAAGAAGACCCTGTCCGGGGAATTCGTAGCGCGGTTCAACGAGGCGATAGTGGCCGTCGGCGACAGCGGGGAGCAGGAACTCATCTGGCGTCGTTACACCTCCGTCCGCTAGCAAAGTCGTCGGCATTCACGCATCATGGGGTCCTGACCGTCGCGCCTGACAGGCCGAAATGAACCGATTTGAGGCAAGCGTGGTAAGAAGCATGGGTAAGAAGTATTGGTTGGCATTGGCGAATCTCATCTGGCTGGGCTGCTGGCCAGCCAGCATGGTTCATGCCAGCACGGAACAGGCGGTAGTGGCCAGTCCCAGCATCCAGCATGACTGGTATCAGAACGAGGTGGCCGAGCAGGCTCGTCATGAGCTTGAACAGCAGTTGCAGGAAGCGGTGCTGGCCCAGCTGCATCCGGATTTCTACCGCCTCTGGCAGCAGTTGCAAAAGACCCCGGCGGATCGGCGCGGTGCCCTCTACGATGAGGCCTTTGGCAAGCTGGCCCGGTTCCAGCAGGCCTGGCGAGGGATGGATCTGGTCGCGCGCGAACAGATGCAGACCCTCAAGCTGGATCTGAACCGCCCCCTGGCCCATGCTCCCCAGGGAGACAATCTGCTGGAGCAGGTCAGGCAACTCAGGCCACAGGTGGCGGAATACGACGCCGTGCGCGAAGAAGTGCGCAAGCTGCTGGCCATGCCCATGGCCAAGCACTGGCCCACCCTCTCCATGCCGACCCTGCGGGCGGGGGAGAGCTCGACCGAGCTCGGCCAGATCCGCTCCATCCTGAACGAACTGGGGGACAGTGCCCCGACTCACCAGGACAGCCTCTACGATCCCGAGACCGAACAGGCCATCAAGCAGTTCCAGCGCCGCCACGGCCTGACCGCCGACGGCATCATCGGCCGTCAGACCCGCAGCTGGCTCAATACCGGCCCCGAGGTGCGCGCCAGCCTGCTGGTTCGCAACCTGTGGCGCCGTGATCTGGTGGATCACCTTGCCGGTCGCTATGTGCTGGTCAACATTCCGGACTACCGCCTGAGCGTGGTGGAGTCGGGCAGCGAGGTCTTCACCAGTCGGGTCATCGTCGGCAAGGAGCAGCGGGCAACCCCCATCCTCGCCAGCGAGATCCGCTCCATCGTGCTGAACCCGGCCTGGCACGTGCCGCGCTCCATCCTGAGCAAGGACATTCTGCCCAAGCTCGGGCGCGATCCTGCCTACCTGGATCGCGAACAGTTCGAGGTGATCGACGGCGAGGGCAATCCGGTGCAGTTCAGCGAAGATGGCTGGCACCATGCGCTGGCCTCGGGTTTCCCATACCGGTTGCGGCAAAAGCCGGGGGATCACAATGCCCTGGGTCGCTACAAGTTCTATCTGCCCAACAACGATGCCATCTATCTCCACTCCACCCCGCGCAAGGCGCTGTTCGAGCAGGGGGCCCGTGCCTTCAGCTCGGGTTGCATCCGGGTGGAACACGCCGACGATCTGGCAGAGTTGCTGCTGGCGGACTCCCGCTATCAGCCGGACAAGGTGGCCAGCATCCTGAAAGAGACCCAGACCAAGTGGCTGCCCCTGAGCAACCCTATCCCGGTGTTTACCGTCTACTGGAGCAGCTGGATTGATGAAGAGGGACGTCAGCAACTGCGCAACGATATCTACGGATTCGACAGAGTCAGCTATCAAAGCCGCTTGCTGTGATCCTCGCCACAGAGTGAAAAGCCCGGCCCGTGCCGGGCTTTTTCATGGGTGAATGGGGTTTGACAGCGCTTTTTCTGGCAGGTAGTTTCGGCCCTTGTATCAAATTCATTCACCTGTGTGACTTCACCATGAGATGGACGGACAACGGATGCTGGGACAAGAGATAAGCCGACGCCGTCTGCTGCTGGGGGCGGGTTGCTTGATGGGGACCAGCCTGCTGTCGTTCCCTGCGCTGGCGAGCCGCAGCACTTCGGGACGGGAACTGAGTTTCTTCAACCTCAATACCGGCGAGCGGGTACGCGCCAGTTATTGGGAAGATGGCCACTATCTGAGCGACGGGCTGGCGGAGCTCAACCATATTTTCCGTGACTACCGTCGCAACGAAGTGTTCAACATCGACAGAAAGCTGTTCGATCAGCTCTTTCTGCTGCAACACAAGCTGGGACGCCACGGCGAAATCCAGCTCATCTCGGGTTATCGCTCCCCGGCCACCAATCAGCAGAAGCGGCGCAAGAGTCGCGGCGTCGCCAAGCACAGCTACCACACCCTGGGGCAGGCGGTTGACGTGCGCATCCCCGGGGTGCAGCTGGCGCACCTGCGCAAGGCCGCCCTGAACCTCAAGGTGGGCGGTGTGGGTTATTACCCTTCCGACAACTTCGTGCACCTGGACACAGGCCCCGTTCGCAGCTGGTGAGTCGGGATTTCCTCAAGGGTTGAGTGCCGATTGTGTCTTTTTGCCGCTGGCATTGAGGGGGACCAAGCTGCTAGGCTCTGGACTCCAGCCAGAGGAGAGAAAGATGAAGCAGATTGTGATCGGGGGGCTCATCGCCCTGTTGTTGACTGGTTGCGGCAAGCTCAACCGCGAGAGCTACGACAAGCTGAAAGTCGGGATGAGCTATGCCGAAGCGAGTGCCATCCTCGGCAAGGCTGAGCGTTGCGACGATGCTCTCGGCACCACGAGCTGTGTCTGGGGAGGGGAAGGCAAGAACATCAAGGTGCGTTTCATCGCCGACAAGGCGACCTTCTTCAGCTCGGAAGGGATCAACTGACCCTTTCCTCTCTTGCCGATGCCCAACAAAAAAGCGCCGTATGGCGCTTTTTTGTTGCTCGTTATCCGTGCGATATGGCCAGGAACTGGCGCGATCAATGGGTGGCGTACTGATAGTTGAAGGTGGGCAGTCCCCACTTGAAGCGTACCGCCAGGAGCCGCAGCACGAAGCCGATGCCGATGGCACCGAAAGCGGCCCAGTCGTTGGGCAGCCCATGGTGCAGTGCAAAGCAGTAGAGCGCGGCGGTGATCAGCGAGACGGCGGCATAGAGCTCGCGCTTGAACACCAGCGGGATGCGCTGGCACAGCAAGTCCCGCAGCACCCCCCCGAACACGCCGGTCACCACGGCCATGATGCAGGCGATGCCGGCCCCGTGGCCCATCTCGAGCGCCCGGGCAGCCCCGAAGATGGAGAAGACCACGAGCCCCAGGGCATCGAGCGCCAGGAACAGCTTGCCAAGGTAGCGCATCAGCGGGGCCGAGATGACCCCGGCCATGGCGGCGCCCGCCACCAGCAGCACGTATTCGGGGTGCTCGACCCAGAGCAGGGGATAGTGGCCCAGCAGCACATCCCGAATGGTACCGCCACCGATGGCCGTCGCCGAGGCGATGATCACGACGCCAAACAGATCCATCCGTCGCCGACCCGCTGCCAGCGCGCCAGTCATCCCTTCGGCCACCAGGCCGAGCAAGAAGAGTGCATGTAACATGAGATATCCCAGGGTGCGAGAAAGGCCCGCATCCTAACAACCCTGCGCTGGGGCGACAAGCTATCTTAGTTATGCATTAGATTAAGTAATGAAAAGGGGGCTTTCGCCCCCTCTTTTGATCATGATGACGCGGTTCAGCGTCCAAGTTGCTCGCTGCGGTATTGGTCTACCCACATGGCGGTGGCGCCACAGATGGCCACCGGCATCACGAAGAGATTCACCACCGGGATGGCGGAGAAGAGGGTCACCAGGGCGCCGAAGCTCAGGCACTTTCCACGACGTTGCTTGAGGGCGTCGCGCATGGTGATGAAGCCGATCTTGTGGTTGTCGAACGGATAATCGACATACTGGATCGCCATCATCCAGGCGCTGAGCAGGAACCAGAGCACGGGTGCCAGGGTCTGGCCCACTACCGGGATCAGGAAGAGGATCAGGCAGCCGATGGCCTTGGGCAGATAGTATTTCAGCTTGGTCCATTCGCGGCCGAAGGTACGGGGTACATCTTTCACCACATCCAGCATGCCGGTGTCATTCATGGCTTCACCGGTGAGGATCTGTTCCACCTTCTCTGCCAGCAGGCCGTTGAAAGGGGCCGCTATCCAGTTGGCCACCGAGCTGAAGATGAAGGAGAAGACCACCAGTATGGTGATGAGGGCGATGGGCCAGAGCAGGTAATCAAGCCAGGAGAGCCAGCTCGGGATCTGCTGGTGCAGCCAGGCGAACAGGCCGTCCAGTTGTAGCAACAGGGCGTAGAAGGCACCGGCAAAGAGCACGAAGTTGACCAGCAGGGGGATCAGCACGAAGGTGCGGATGCCAGGCTGGCGGATGAGCGAGAAGCCGCGCAGGAAGTAGTCTGCACCGCTGACCGAATCTTTGACCATGTGGGGTGATTGGCTCATGTGAGCTCCATCAGTGAATGGGGAAAGTGCCAGCATATTACAAACAAGCCTTTGATTTGGTAAAGTCGCCTGCCCGCCTCCTCTTTATTTCGTTACCCACATAGGCCGCCATGCGTCTGAAATTGATCAAACTCGCCGGTTTCAAGTCGTTTGTCGAGCCGACCCGCATCGAACTCAACGCCGACATGACCGCCGTGGTGGGCCCCAACGGCTGCGGCAAATCCAACGTCATCGACGCCGTGCGCTGGGTGCTGGGGGAGAGCTCCGCCCGCCATCTGCGCGGCGAGAACATGACCGACGTCATCTTCAACGGCTCCATCAACCGCAGCGCCCATGGCCGCGCCTCGGTGGAGCTGGTGTTCGACAATCCCCACAACCGGGTACCCGGCGAGTTCGGCCGCTTTACCGAGATCTCGGTGCGCCGCGAAGTGCTGCGCGACGGCTCCAATCACTACCAGATCAACGGCCAGAAGTGCCGCCGCAAGGATGTGACCGACCTCTTCCTCGGCACCGGCCTTGGGCCACGCAGTTACGCCATCATCGAACAGGGCACCGTCAGCCGGCTGGTGGAGTCTCGCCCCGCCGATCTCAAGCTGTTCATGGAAGAGGCCGCCGGGGTCTCCCGCTACAAGGAGCGGCGCCGGGAGACCGAGCAGCGCATCCGCCATACCCAGGAGAACCTGGAACGCCTTGGCGACATCCGCGGCGAACTGGGCTCACGCCTCGAGCACCTCAAGGCCCAGGCCGAGACCGCCGAGCGCTACAAGCAGCTCAAGAGTCGCAGTCGCGCGGCCCGCAGCGAACTGATCGGCTCGGAACTGTGGGCGCTGGAGACGCGTCTTGGCGAAGCCAAGACCGAACTGGCCCAGACTGAACAGGCGCTGGCGGCCCTCGATGCCAAGCGCACCGCAGACGAAGGACGCCACGTCACTCTGTCGGTGGCCCGCCAGGAGGCGCAGGCCGAGCAGGCGAGCCGCCAGCAGCAGATTTTCCTCGGCGGGCAAGCCATCGCCCGCCTCGAGCAGCAGCAATTGCACCAGAGCGAGCTTGGCCGCGACTGGCAGGCGAGGCGACAAGCCCTCGGCGAGCGTATCGAGGGGCTCAAGGCCCAGCTGGCCGGCCAGCTGGAGCAACTGGGCGACAGCACGTTGCAGGGGGAGGTGGCGTCGGCGCGCCTCGAGCAGTGTGAGCAGTTGCTCACCGACCAGCAGAGCGTGCGTGCGGTAGCGGGCGATCGGCTCGAGCAGGCGCGCCAGCGTCAGCAGCAGTGGCAGCAGCAGCTGGGCCAGTTGCAGGGGCGGCTCAACCAGACCCGCGCCGAGGTGAATGGCCTGCAGGAGCTGCAGGCCAAGACCCGGCTTGCCCGCCTCAAGCTGGAAGACGAACAGGCCGGGCCCCTTGGCGGGGAGGGGGAGAACCTGCAACCGGCGCTCGATGCCCTGGCGGCGGAACTCTCGCTCTCCCGCGCCCGCCATGAGGAAGCCGATGCAGCGTGGCAGGCCGGTGTGTCGCGCCATGAAGAGCTCAAGGCAGAGCAGGGTCGCCAGCAGGGCCTGCTGCGCGAGCTGGAGGCGCGCCTCGCCACCCTGGATCAGATCCTGGGGGAGCAGATGGCGGGCGCGACCCTGGCGGATCGGTTGCAGGTTCCCCCCGAGTGGGCCCGGGGGCTGGACAAGGTGCTCGGCCGCTGGCTCACCGCAATCCCGGCGGACGAGTGCAACCTGGCGCAACCCGGACTCTGGATTGGCCCGGCCCAGCCAGCCAGGGCCGGTACCCTGGCGGCGCAACTGGGGGGCGAGCACATTCCGGCTTTCCTCAATGCCATCTGGCTGGCAGAGAGCAGGGAGGAGGCGCTGTCCCGCCTGCACAGCCTCTCTGCCGGTGAGTCGCTGCTCACTCCCGCCGGCGACTGGTTCGGCCCCAACTGGGCGGATCTGGGGGAGGGCATGGCCCTCGGTACGCTGGCGCTGCTCGGTGAGCGTGAGCGGCTGCACACCGAGCTGGCCGCGGGTCGGGAGGCGCTGCACAGACTTGACGAGCAGCTTGCCGCCGCCGATGCAGCGCGGGCCCAGCTGCACAGTGCCCATGAGCTGGCTCAGCACACCCTGCGCGAGCAGGAGCTGCGGTGGCAGCAACTGCGCGAAGCCTGGAGTCTGCGCGAGGGGCAGCGCCAGGAGCGCTTGCAGCGCCTGGGCCAGCTGGGGGAAGAGCTGGCCCGGCTCGACAAGGAGCAGGCTGAGGAGGCGCAGCGGCTGGCGTCGGCCGGGGAGCGGCTTGAGCAGGATGAAGCGGCCCTTGGCGAGCTGCAGGAGCAGGGGGAGGTACTCGCCGAGGCGCTGCTGCTCGCCCAGGAGCAGGTGAGCGGGGCGGAGCGGGCGCTGGAAGAGGTGCGCCTTCGCCGGGAGCAGCAGCAGGCGGCCTGCCAGCGGTTGCAACTGGAGCAGCAGAACCAGCGCCAGCTCATCACGCTGCGCGAGCAGGAGCTGGTCCGTCTCGGCCTGGAGCTGGCGGAACTCAAGGAGCCAGGGGCCGCTCCGAGTCAGGATCTGTCGCCCCTGCTGGTCGAACAGCGCAATCTTGAGGCGCAGCAACTGGCCTGTCACCAGCGGCTCGCGGAGCTGGATCGTCAGCTGACCGAGCTGGAGCAGGCCAGAAGCGCCGATCACAAGCAGCTGGTGAAAATTCAAGAGAAGCTGGCGACTCTGCGGCTCGAGCGCGAGCGCAACCTGACGCGCAGGCAGGGACTGCACGAGCAGTTCGAAGAGCTGGGCGTGCGCCTGGTGGACCTCGATCAGGCGGTGCTGATTGCCGCTGATCGCGGCAAGCTGCGCCAGGAGATTCAGACGCTGGAGGCGCAGGTGGAGGCGCTTGGCGCCATCAACCTGGCGGCACTGGAGGAGTATGAGGAGGCGAAAACCCGCGCAAGCTACCTGGAAAATCAGTGCCAGGATCTGGAGCAGGCCCTCGACACCTTGAGCCAAGCCATTAAAAGAATTGATAAAGAAACACAAATACGCTTCCGTGACACTTTCGATAAGGTCAATGAAGATTTAAAATCCCTGTTCCCAAAAGTGTTCGGGGGGGGCAGTGCCTGGCTTGAGCTGACCTCGGATGATCTTTTGGAGGCCGGAGTGAGCATCATGGCAAGACCTCCGGGCAAGAAGAATGCTACCATTGCCCTGCTTTCCGGGGGGGAGAAGGCGCTAACCGCCCTTGCGCTGGTTTTTGCCATCTTCAGACTCAATCCAGCACCATTTTGTCTGCTGGATGAGGTGGATGCACCGCTCGATGAAGTGAACGTCGGTCGCTTCTGTTCTCTTGTCAAAGAGATGTCGAGCACAGTACAGTTCGTTTACATCAGTCATAATAAGGTCTCCATGGAGATGGCCGAGCAGCTGGTTGGCGTCACGATGCAAGAGCCCGGGGTTTCGCGCATAGTGTCGGTCGATATCGGTGAAGCCGTCGCTTTGGCTGAGCAAAACTAGAAAGAGAAGCAGCTAATGCAGGAATTGCGTTACATCTTGGTTGCCCTGGGCGGTATTGCCATCGCGGCATTGCTCATTCACGGGTTGTGGAGCAACAGAAAGAATCGTCAGGCACCGATCAAGGAGAAACCCCTGGGTCGGATGGAGTCCAAGTCCCGTGAGCGTGACAACGACGCCTTCGACAGCGATGGCATCGGTCAGGTGCGTGTGGTGAGCGGTGGCCGTCGTGCCGAGCCCAAACTGCGCAGCGACGAGGCCCGTCAGCCCGAACCCCGCCGTGTCGCCCCCGTTCCCGCCTTCGATGATGAAGATGACGACGCCGATCTGCCGCCTCCCGTGGTGCGCAAGCCTGCCGCTCGCCCTGTCCCCCCTCAGCCTGTGTATGAGGAAGAAGAGGACTATGACGAGCCGGTTGCCGCCCCTGTTGAAGAGGCCCCTGCCGCGCCGGTGCGCAAACCTGCACAGGTGATCCGCCGTACGCCGGTCCACCGTTCCCGTCCGCAGCGCGAGCCCATGATGCAGCCGCTGGACGAAGAGCCGCTGGTGGAGCCGGCCTATGCCCAGGCGCCGACCTTCGGTGCACGCGAGCCGGCACCGGTTGCCCAGCAGGCTCCCCGCTACGCCCAGCCGGCTTATGAAGAGCCCGCTTACGATGACGAGCCAGCCTATGAAGAGCCGGTTCACGCAGCCGAGCCAGAACCCGCCCCGGCCCCGGTCGAGAAGATCTGGCAGGATGTCTATGTCATCAACCTGATGGCCCGTCCCGGCCACGATCTGCAAGGTGCGACTCTGCTCTCTTCCCTGCTGGCGCTGGGCTTCAAGTTTGGCGAGATGGACATCTTCCACCGTCACGAAGATCTGGGCGGCAAGGGGGAAGTGCTCTTCTCCATGATCAACATGGTCAAGCCGGGTACCTTCAACCCCTATCGCATGGAGCAGTTCAGCACCCCGGGTGTGTCCCTCTTCATGCAACTGCCCCTTCGCAGCAATGCCGCCTTCGCCTTCGAGCACATGTTGCAGGCCGCGGATCAGCTGGCGAGCGATCTCGATGCCATGCTGACCGACGCCTCGCGCAGTCCCCTCAGCGACGACGACATCGCCCGCTACCGTCACGAGCTGGCGGCCTACGAGGCCAGCCGCGACTGATGCGCCATGGGGCTTGAACAATGAAAAGTGCGGTACCCCGGTGCCGCATTTTTGTTTCTGCCCCAGACTGAATGTTCCATCACACTTCGAGACTTTTTCATGAGCGATATCCTCTCCCGCCACCGTCAACTGTGTGAGCTGCTGACCGAGTACGGCCATCAGTACTATGTGCTGGACAACCCCACGGTGCCGGACGCCGAATACGATCGCCTGATGCGCGAGCTGATTGCGCTGGAGGCCGAGCATCCCGAGCTGAAAACCCCGGCCTCGCCGAGCGTGCGGGTGGGAGGCCAGCCGCTGACCGCCTTCAAGCAGGTACGCCACGAGATCCCCATGCTGAGTCTGGACAACGTCTTCAGCAGCGAGGAGTTGCAGGCGTTCGAGCAACGCATGAGTGATCGCCTCAAGCGGGAGGTGACTTTTACCTTCTGTTGCGAACCCAAGCTCGACGGTCTGGCGGTGAGCCTGCTCTACGTGGCTGGCCAGCTGGTACAGGCCGCCACTCGCGGGGACGGCACCACGGGGGAGGAGATCACGGAGAACGTGCGCACCATCAAGGCCATTCCCCTGACCCTGCGCGGCCAGGGGTGGCCGGCGCGGCTGGAGGTGCGTGGGGAGGTCTTCATGCCCAAGGCGGGGTTCGAGGCGATGAACCGCGATGCGCTGGCGGCGGGGGAGAAGGTGTTCGTCAACCCGCGCAACGCCGCTGCCGGCAGCCTGCGCCAGCTCGATTCACGCATCACCGCCAGCCGCCCCCTCAGCTTCTATGCCTACGGCGTGGGAGTCGGTGGCGACGAGCTGGGAGAGTCCCACTTCGGTCGCCTCAATCAGCTCAAGGCCTGGGGTCTGCCGCTCAGCCCGGAAGTGAAGCTCAAAGAGGGTGCCGCCGGCTGCCAGGCGTTTCACGATGATATCCTGGCGCGTCGCGGGGATCTCCCCTACGAGATCGACGGCGTGGTCTACAAGGTGGATGACATCGCCCTGCAAGGGGAGCTCGGTTTCGTGGCCCGCGCGCCGCGCTGGGCCACTGCCCACAAGTTCCCGGCCGAAGAGGAGATGACGGCGCTTGAGAACGTCGAGTTCCAGGTGGGCCGCACCGGTGCCATCACCCCGGTAGCCAAGCTCAAGCCGGTGTTTGTCGGCGGCGTCACCGTTTCCAACGCTACCCTGCACAATGCGGACGAGATCGCGCGCCTTGGCGTCATGATCGGCGACACCGTGATCGTGCGCCGGGCCGGGGACGTGATCCCCCAGGTCGTGGCTGTGGTGGAGGCGCAGCGCCCGGCGGATGCCCGCGAGATCCTCTTCCCGACCGAGTGCCCGGTGTGCGGCTCGGCGGTGGAGCGGCTGGAAGGGGAGGCCGTGGCCCGCTGTTCCGGCGGTCTCTTCTGCGAGGCCCAGCGGGCGGCCGCCATCAAGCACTTCGCGGCGCGTCGCGCCATGGATGTGGATGGCCTTGGCGACAAGATAGTGGAGCAACTGGTGGACAAGGGGCTGGTGAAGACCCCGGCGGACCTGTTCAGCCTCAACGCCATCCAGCTGGCCGGTCTCGATCGGATGGGGCAAAAATCGGCCCTCAACCTGGTGGCCGCCATCGATGCCGCCCGCAGCACCACCCTGCCCCGCTTCCTGTTTGCCCTGGGGATCCGCGAAGTAGGGGAGGCGACCGCCTTGAACCTCGCCAACCACTTCCTCACTCTGGATGCCCTGCGCGCCGCCTCGGTGGAGCAGTTGCTGGAAGTGCCTGACGTGGGGGACATAGTGGCCAAGCACGTCTACTACTTCCTGCGCCAGCCCCACAACATCGAGGTGCTCGACGCCCTGCTGGCCGCCGGGATCCACTGGCCGGCCATCGAGAAGAAGGAGGCAAGCGATCAACCTTTTGCCGGCAAGACCTTCGTGCTGACTGGTACCCTCACCGCTTTGTCCCGCAACGACGCCAAGGCGGCGCTGCAGGCCCTGGGGGCCAAGGTGGCGGGCTCGGTGTCGGCCAAGACCGACGTGCTGGTAGCGGGGGAGGCGGCAGGCTCCAAGCTCGCCAAGGCCCAGGAGTTGGGGATCACCATCTGGACCGAGGCCGAGTTGCAGGCGGCCATTCAGCCCTGAGAATGCACGTTTGAGCAGACAAACCCGGCCCACTGGCCGGGTTTGTCGTTGGTGGGCTCACTCGACGTAGCTCACCTTGTCCTGCCAGGCATCGGGAGCCGTCAGGTGCCAGCGTGCCAGTTCGCTCTTGCTGAACAGATATTCCCCGCGGGATGCGGCGCGGGGGGAGAGGGCGCCGGGCGCCGTGCCCGAGAGGATGGCATTGGCCAGTTCGGCGGCTCTCTCTCCCTGGCTGTGGCCGTCGAGCACCAGACCGCCGATGGCGGCTCCCCTGCCCACCGCAAAGGCCCAGAAGCAGAACAGTGGCACCGGGCTGTTGGCGCTGGTCCATGCCAGCACCTGTTGCTCGCTTACATGCTGGCCCTGAGCGTCGGTGAGAGTGTGGTAGAGGCCGAGGAAGAGCGCCTGATAGCCGTTTTTCCGACTGGCGAGCACTGCCTCCTGCCAGCGTCCGTAGTCGGTGAACTGGCGGCTGCTGACCCGGGTCTGGCCGATCGTCAGCTCGCCTCGCCCCTTGAACTCGTGGGCGACGGCGGTGCGGGACACCTCGCTTTCGTCAAACAGCACCAGGGCGCGCTCCAGTCCTCCCATCAACTGACTCATCTCGCTGATGCTGCGCTTGAGCAGGGGGCGTTCCAGTACGCCGGTGATCAGGGGGTGGCCGACCAGCCCCTTGGGGCGCGGATTCTCGTTCATCCCGAGAAACACCACGGGCGTTCCCCGGGCGGCGATGGGTCGGGCGAGGGCGTTGATGGCGTTGTCATCCCCCAGGATCACCAGCGCCGGCTGGTGGGTCCGGTAGGCGGCCATTCCCTTGGCGAGCAGTTCGTCACGGGTCTGGCCGGGCTGGCGCTTGGTGTCCAGATAGAGATAGCCGAGGTGATGCGCCTGCTTGAGGTGTTTCTCTAGGCCGGCACTGTAGCTCTGATCCCACTGGTTGCTCTGGTGATAGCTGCTGATCACCAGGATCTCGGCGGCCAGCAGCGGGAGGGAGAGGAGGGAGAGCAGGAGCAAGACCTTGGTCACGTGTGTTTTCCGCAAGGGACAGACTGTTCCCCAGTATGTGCTCTCCCGCTCTCCGGCGCCTCGGTCAATTGTTGTCGGAAGGCGTGCCCCTCTCTTTTTATCCCTTGTCGGGCGGGAGCCCGCATCCCGTCTGGGGTGAGCAAAAGGAGCGCCTTTTGGCACTGGTCGTGAACTGCCCCACTCCTTCCAAAACCTGTTCTGGATCAAGAAACAGGGTACCGCTTTGGTGCCTAATAGACCCCACATATAGGGGTAAGCATAAAAAAAACACCCATATATAGTGTCATAAAGCTGTGCATAAGTGGTCGCCCTCTCAGTGTCAGCCCAGGTGTTTCAAGCCTTGGCTGACCTTGTTTGCGCCGGGGACGGGCGTGGAGAAGGGGACTCAACGAGGGTGAGCCGAGGGTGGCCACCAGGTCTTTCAATACGGGGAAAATCGATGAAACCGGTAGTGATCAAACGCGATGGATGTCGTGCACCATTCAATGGCCAACTGATCCGCGATGCGGTCAGCCGAGCGGCGGCAGCGGTCAATCAGGCCAGTCCGGCGTTGGCAGAGCGCATTGCCGCCGCTGTCAGCCAGGAGCTGGAGGGGCGAGGGGAGGTAGACATCCACGAGATCCAGAACCGGGTCGAGAACCACCTGATGGCCTCCGACGACAAGGCCATCGCCCGTGCCTACATCGAATACCGTCACGACCGGGATCAGGCTCGCGAGGCCCGGGGTCGCCTGGCCCAGGAGATCCGCGGCCTGGTGGAGCAGACCAACGCGGCCCTGCTCAACGAGAACGCCAACAAGGACTCCAAGGTGATCCCGACCCAGCGTGACCTGCTGGCGGGCATCGTCGCCAAGCATTACGCCATCAGTCACATGCTGCCCCGTGACGTGGTGCAGGCCCACGAGAGCGGCGACCTGCACTTCCACGATCTCGACTACTCCCCCTTCTTCCCCATGTTCAACTGCATGCTGATCGATCTGCAGGGGATGCTGACCCACGGCTTCAAGATGGGCAACGCGGAGATAGACACCCCAAAATCCATCAGCACCGCCACTGCGGTGACCGCCCAGATCATCGCCCAGGTGGCGAGCCATATCTATGGCGGCACCACCATTAACCGCATCGACGAAGTGCTGGCACCCTATGTGACCATCAGCTGGCACAAGCACCGGGAGGTGGCCGAGGAGTGGGGGATCAGGGACGTGGATGCCTATGCCATGGCCCGCACCGAGAAGGAGTGCCACGACGCCTTCCAGTCACTCGAATACGAGGTCAATACCCTGCACACCGCCAACGGTCAGACGCCGTTCGTCACCTTCGGCTTTGGCCTGGGGGACAGTTGGGAATCGCGCCTCATCCAGCGCGCCATCCTTGGCAACCGCATCGCCGGCCTTGGCAAGAACAGGAAGACCGCCGTCTTCCCGAAACTGGTGTTCGCCATCAAGGATGGCCTGAACCACAAGCAGGGGGATCCCAACTACGACATCAAGCAGCTGGCGCTGGAGTGCGCCTCCAAGCGGATGTACCCGGACATCCTCAACCACGACCAGGTGGTCAAGGTCACAGGCTCCTTCAAGACCCCCATGGGGTGCCGCTCCTTCCTCGGTGCCTACGAAGAGAATGGCGAGCTGGTTCACGAAGGGCGCAACAACTTGGGGGTCGTGAGCCTCAACCTGCCGCGCATTGCCCTGAAATCCCGCGATGAAGCGGACTTCTGGGACAAGCTGGACGCCGCCCTGCGGGTGGCCAAGACAGCGCTCATGTACCGCATCAAGCGCCTGGACGGGGTCAAGGCCCGGGTCGCCCCCATCCTCTACATGGAGGGGGCCTGCGGGGTGCGCCTCAAGGCCGATGACAACATCAGCGAGATCTTCAAACATGGCCGCGCCTCCATTTCGCTGGGTTACATCGGGGTACACGAGACCATCAACGCCCTCTATGGCACAGATGTCCACCTGTTCGACAGCGAGACCCTGCGCCAGAAGGCCATCGCCATCATCGCGCGGCTCAAGGCGGCCACCGACGAGTGGAAGGAGGAGACCGGCTACGGCTTCAGCCTCTACTCCACCCCGAGCGAGAACCTCTGCACCCGTTTCTGCCGCATCGACGCCAAGGAGTTTGGCGTGGTGGCCGGGGTGACCGACAAGGGCTACTACACCAACAGCTTCCACCTGGACGTGGAGAAGCAGGTGAACCCCTACGACAAGCTGGACTTCGAGGCGCCCTATCCGCCCATCGCCAGCGGCGGCTTCATCTGCTACGGCGAGTACCCCAACATCCAGCACAACCTGGAGGCGTTGGAGAACGTCTGGGACTACAGCTATGACAAGGTGCCCTACTACGGCACCAACACCCCCATCGACGAGTGCTACGACTGCGGCTTCACCGGCGAGTTCGAGTGCACCTCCAAGGGCTTCACCTGCCCACGCTGCGGCAACCATGACCCCGCCAAGGTGTCGGTGACCCGCCGCGTCTGCGGCTATCTCGGCAGCCCGGATGCGCGCCCCTTCAACGCGGGCAAGCAGGAAGAGGTCAAACGCCGCGTCAAGCATATGTAAGCGAGCAGACCCCACCCCAGCCCTCCCCTTGGCAGGGGGGGCAAAGAAGCTCCTCCCCCTTTCGAAGGGGGAGGTTGGGAGGGGGTTGGCCGTTAACCCAGAGAACTCGAATGCACTACCACCAGTACTACCCGGTCGATGTGATCAACGGCCCCGGCACCCGCGCCACCCTGTTCGTGTCGGGTTGCGAGCACCAGTGCCCCGGTTGCTACAACCAGAGCACCTGGCGGCTCGATGGGGGCAAGCCGTTCGATGAGGCGATGAGCGATCGCATCATTCACGATCTCAACGACAGCCGCATCAAGCGGCGCGGACTGTCGCTCTCCGGCGGCGATCCGCTCCACCCCGCCAACGTGCCGCATGTGCTGGCGCTGGTGAAGCGGGTGCGGGCCGAGTGCCCCGGCAAGGACATCTGGTGCTGGACCGGCTATCTGCTGGCCGATCTCAGCCCGGCACAGCGGGAGCTGGTGGCCTTGCTGGACGTGCTGGTGGATGGCAGGTTCGAGAAGGCCCTGGCGGATCCCGGTCTGCTCTGGCGTGGCAGCAGCAACCAGATGGTTCACGACCTCAACGCCTGGCGGAAAGAAGGAGAGCGGATCCCCTGTCTGGTTTGCAGTTGAGGCCTTGGGTGTTTATGGTTAGGCCAACCCCAAGCGCTGTTTACACGAGGAATCCCGATGAACAATCTGCTCAAGATCCTGCTGGCCATCTTTCTCCCCCCGGTCTGCGCCTTTATCCAGGTAGGCTTCAGCCTCCATTTCCTCATCAACATAGTGCTGACCCTGCTGGGCGGTCTGCCCGGCATGGTTCATGCCCTCTGGCTGGTGGTAAGCGACAAGCGCGCCTGAGCCGTGAGAGATCACAAGGCCAGCCCTCCGGGGTTGGCTTTTTTTTGCCTGCCAGATGGGGGCTTCCCGGATGAGCCCCTTTGCCTGACACTGGCGCGTCGCTCATGGAGTCGAGCGATACAACGAAGAGGGAATGTCAGTGCGTGTGAAAGGGTTGTTTCTGTGGGCCGCCCTGGCCCTGCTCGGGGGCTGTGCCAGCCCCACCGCCAAGCTGAATCAGCCTCCGGTGGATGTCACCTGGGAAACGCTGCCCGAATACTGGGTGCTGGTGGGGGATGCCATCAGTTTTAACCCGGTCGGGGGGCTGCCGGCGAAGAGGCCGGTCAAGGGGTATGTGACCCTTCGCTACCTCATCGATTCCAATGGCACGCTGTTCAGCCCAGAGGTACTGGAGTCCCAGCCTCCCGGCGTGCTGGATCTCATCGCCATCTCCGGGCTGGCGCAGCTGCGCTACCGGCCATCGGAGCAGAATCAGCAAGCCATTCCGGCTCGGGTTGTGGCCCGATTTGAAGTGGAAGTGAAATGACAAACACCCCAGCCAGGCCGGGGTGTTTCGTGTGGGCTGTGTGCCATGACGGCGCGGATCACTGCTCCTTGCAGTCGTTGTTGCGGCTCTGCCACTCCCCGGCGTCATCACGCATCTCGACGAACCCCTCCTTGCCCTTGTTCCACCAGACCACCTCGTGATCGTCGGTATAGCGGGCGCCGGAGGCGGAAACCGCCTGGGGCAGGGTGTAATCCTTGCCATCGGGGAGGGAGAGCTTGACGAAGTTCAGGCTCTCGTCCGAGAGGGAGAAGTAGCGAACCTGCACTTTCTGGTTCTGTTCACACAGATAGGTGACGGGATCGCCGCCGGTCACTCCCAGCTTGCCGCTGCCCAGATCGCAGCCGCCGAGCAGGGTGATGGCGCCCGCCCCCAGTAGAAAGAGCTTGGCGTGTTTCATGTTTGATCCTCACAACGGTGTCATATGGCCTTGAGCCTAACAGGATGAGGCACAACTGCAACCTCGTGGCGGGAGCCCTGCGTCGGGATGCGTCCGTCTCCCTCTGGTCCGTGGGGCAGGCAAAAAAACGCCCCGGCAGGCAAGCGGGGCGAAAGGGAGCCATCCAATGGCTGCAGAAAAGGGTCAGTGGCCGAACCGTGTCGCCTCGAAGCGATTGAGCAGCCGGTGGATGAGATAGCAGGCGAGCAGGGTGACCACGATGGCAAAGAGGATGCTGCTCACCCGATAGAGGGCGCTGAACACCAGGTCGTTGCCCGGGGTCAGGTACTGGCCGAACAGGATGCCGAGGGTGGTGAGGGCACCGAAGCCGACTCCGGAGCCGCTCGCCTCCTTCACATGGGCATAGCTGAACAGCATGGCGCCGAGCCAGAGCACCGGGGTCACCAGCAGCAGCAAGCCGGACCAGTCATAGAGCACCAGCTGCCCCAGGATGCCGAAACTCACCCCCAGCAGGGTGCCCATGGCCCGCTTGCGGGCATAGTCCAGGGCGCCGTTCCAGTGCATGGGGAAGAGCAGCAGCAGGGTGGTGGCCTGGGCGGACATGGAGTCGCGCAGATCGAAGATCTGGAACACCAGGAACGAGAGGGTCGCGATGGACGCCCCCAGCAGGGCTTCGTGCCGCATCCGGTGCGGCGCCTTGGGGGAGGGGGCCGGCCTGGGGCGCTCCTCCACGTCCGGAATGAGGGCCGTCATCAGATAGGCGATGAGCACCGACAGGACGCTGGCCCAGAGGTTGCTGAAGATGAGGTCGTTCAGATCAATCCCGGGGTAGCTGGCAAAGTGCAGCATGATGCTGAGGCTGAGCACCCCGTTGGCACCGAACAGGAACAGGCTGCCCCGGGACATGGCGGCGAAACGGTAGAGGAAGAGCAAAAAGACCAGGGGGGTCATGAGCCCCGGGTGGCCGCCGAACAGGCCGCCGAGCAGCCCCACTTCCAGACCGCACATGGCGGCGGATGCGATGAGCTGGCGGGCGGCGTGACCGTTCATCACCGGCACCAGGCCGAGCAGCAGCACCGGGGTGACGGTGAAGAAGACCCCGTTGCTCCAGCCGAAGATCTTGCACAGCATAAACCCCAGGGTACAGCCAAAGGCGATGCGCAGACACTGGCGCAGTTCGTTGGGGGTGAGGGGTCTGTGCCACAGGTTCATGGTCGTCATCTCAATAGATGTAGTGCAGCAGGCTGAGCAGACGGATCTGGCCGCGGGCCAGCAGCCCGGTCAGGGTGTTGTCCGGCAGCAGCTGCACCGTGGCGCGGGCCCCGGCCGGCAGGTGGGCGGGCAGTTGCTCCAGGGTCAGGTGCAGGCGCAGGCGCTGGGCATCGCGCACCCAGCGATCGGACTCGACGGGGTTCGCAAGCTGGCCGTTGGCGTCAAACTGGCCGGCGCTGACCCCGGCATCCAGGCTGGCGACGCGGGCAGGATAGAGGCGACCGGGCTCGCCGTCGAAGGCGACGAGGGCCTGACTGCCGGCGCTGACGTGGCGCAGGCTCTTCTCGCGAAAATCGGCGATCACGTCCACCTGCTCGGAGACCAGGGCCAGCAGGGGGGAGCCCGCATTGGCCACGCTGCCAGGCTTGAGCTGCAGGTTGGTGATGATGCCGTCCTGGCTCGCATGAACCTGGCTGTAGGCGAGGTTGAGCTCGGCCTGGGCGAGGCGGTTGCGGGCCTGGCGCAGCAGCAGGTTGTCTTCCCCTGGCAAGCCGCGGTTGACGCGGGCCTGCTCTACCCGGGCCTGGCTGCCTAGCAGGTTGGCACGGGCGGTGCGGGCGGCGCTGTCGGCGTCATCTTTCTGCTGTTCAGAGACCATGTGACGGCGGTAGAGGGCGTCGATGCGCGCCGCTTCCCGCTGTTTTTGGTCGGCCTGGGTGCGCAGCGAGCTGTACTCCGCCTCATAGGCGGTCAGGGTCGCGTCCAGCTGGCGGTTCTGCTGCCTGGCCTGATCCAGGGCGAGCCTGGCCTGATCCACGGCGAGCTGGAAGGGTTCCGGGTCGAGGGCGAACAGCAGATCCCCCTGCTTGACGTGCTGGTTGTTGGCGACGGCGACTTCGACCACCTTACCGCTGACCTGGGGGGCCATCCGGGTGACGACCCGGGTGGCCATGGCCTGGGGGGTCAGGGGCATTTTGATGTCGGCCAGCAGAAAGTAGCCAAACACCAGGACGAAGCAGACGATGGCCCACTTTATCCAGCGCTTGAATTGTTGATCCGGTGTCATCTTATTCTCTCTCTTCATGCTGTGCGGCTATCTTGCCAAGGGCGTTGGCGGAGATGCGGTGCACAATGTCTTCAAACTGGGCCAGCTCCTGCTGGCTGATGCCGGTGAGGAGCTCCCGGCGCACGGCGATGATGCGGCCCTCGATCTGATCGAGCAGCGCCTTGCCCGCCGGGGTCAGGGTGACGATGCGGGCCCGCTTGTCCTGGCTGCAACAATGGCGCTCGATCAGCCCCTGCTCCTCGAGCTGACCCAGGGTCCGCATCAGGGAGGGGAGCTCTATCTCCAGGGCCTCGGCCAGGGTCTTCTGGCTGAGGTGGCCGCCGAGGCGGCTGAGTTTCCACAGGGCGGTCCAGCGGGGATGGGTGAGCCCCAGAGGTGCCAGCTCGAGATCGGCCACGGTGCGCCAGAGCCGGTGCAATCGCCCCAGCTGCTCGGCGAGGGAGAGTTCTCGCAACATCTCCAGATCCTTTTTCATGACGGGCACCTCAATTACTTAGCTTGCGAAGCATTATATTTATTTCGCAGGCTAAGTAAATGGTGTGATACAGCTCACGTTCAGGTTTTTTGCCCGGGCCGTGGTGTTTAAGTTTTTATATGGCTTTGCGGGCCAGCTAACCGACAACGGCCGGAGGAGGCGTTAGAGTGGCCACCTTTGAGGTGCGCCAGGCTGGCCATTGACCCGGCCGGGGGACACCCTCACCCTGGGCTTCCCCGTCCGCTGCAAGGTTGAACGATGAAACTGCGCCACCAGCTAGTCACCCTCTCGCTTGGCTTGTCACTGCTGCTGATCCTGATCCTGGGCTGTCTGCTCGCCCTCTTCATGCGCCACCTGCTGGAGAACAACCTGAAGGAGAAGGGGAGCGATCTGGCCCGGGTGCTGGCGGCGGACAGCCGGGTGGTCCGGGCCCTGGAGAAGGGGAGCGATCCCGGGCTGCGGGATTATGTGCAGGGGATCTGCAGCCGCACCGATGCCGCCTACATGGTGGTGACCGACGAACATGCCAGGCGCCTGAGCCACCCCTCCCCCGAGCTGGTGGGCCAGACCTTCCGGGGGGAGGACATCTGGCCTGCACTCCAGTCGCGCGAGAGCTACTGCTCCCGGGACGTGGGCACCCTGGGCCCCGCCATCCGCTGCTTCGCTCCCGTGGTGGGGCCCGATGGCCAGGCCATCGGTGCGGTGGCGGTGGGTTATCTGATGCGCACCGTGGAGGGCACCTATCAGGAGCGGATCGCCCTGCTGGTCGGCGCCATCGCAGCGGTGCTGGGGTGCGGCCTGCTGCTGGCGCTCTGGGTGCAGCACCTGCTGCGCCGCACCCTGCTGGATCTGGAGCCGGAGACCATCGCCAATCGCTTCGCCCAGCAGGATCTGGTGCTGGAGGGGATCTCGGAGGGGATAGTGGCCCTGGACAACCAGCACAGGATCACCATGCTCAACAGCGCCGCCTTCTATCAGTTGCGACTGCCCGGCACCGGGCGCCACGCCCTGCTGGGCCGCTCCCTGGCGGAGCTGGCCCCCGGCCTCGTGCCCACGTTGCAGCAAGGGGGGGCGGTCAGGTTCACCGTGCAGGGGGATGACTTCGTCGGCCACTGGCAGGAGCTCAGCGGTCGCGAGCCGGGGCGCATGCTCATCTTCAGCCGGCCAGACGGCACCGGCAGCCTGGGCATGCAGGTGACCCACCTGCGCCAGTACGGCGAGATGCTGCGCATCCAGACCCATGAATTCGCCAACAAGCTCAGCAGCCTCTCCGGCCTGCTCCAGCTTGGCCACGTGGATCAGGCGGTAGACCTCATCCAGCAGGAGAACGAAGCCTGCCAGAACATGTTGCAGGATCTGCTGCGGGTCATCGAGAACAAGCCGGTGGCCGGGCTCATCCTCGGCAAGTTCAGCCGGGCGCGGGAGCTGGGGGTGGAGCTGGTGCTGGATGCGGGGTCGGCCCTCGGGGAGTATCCGGCCGAGGTGTCGGCGGATCTCATCACCTGCATCGGCAACCTGCTGGACAACGGCATTCGCGCCGCCTGGGGGAACCGCGAGCACGCCGCGCCCAGGGTGCTGCTCTCCCTCGATGATCTGGGGCGGCGGCTGGTGATCGAGGTGGAGGACAGTGGCGAGGGGGTGGACGAGGCGCTGGCGGATCACCTGTTCGACTACGGTGTCAGCCGCCAGACCGGGGATCACGGGGTCGGCCTCTTCCTGGTCAAGAAGACGGTGGCCAGGCGGGGGGGCGTGATAGAATGGCGCCGCACCGCCGAGCAGACGACCCTGTTCGGTATCTATTTGAATAAAAACCAATTGGTGTAAGTCATGAAGCCAATCTTCACGCTGATTATCGAGGATGACGAGCGGATAGGCGCCATGTTGGGGGAGCTGGTCTCCTCCACGGCCGGGTTCTCCCTGATGGGGCGGGCCGGCACCCTGGCCGAGGCGGATCGCCTGATGGCGGGGAGCGAGCCCCGCTTGCTGATGGTCGACATCTCCCTGCCCGATGGCTCGGGCCTGGAGTGGGTGAGCCGGCTGCGCAGCTACAACCGGGAGGTGATGGTGATGATGGTGACCGCCTCCTGCGACGTGGAGACCATACAGCAGGCCCTCAACCTGGGCGTGCAGGACTACGTCATCAAGCCGCTGCGGCTGTTTCGCATCCAGCAGAGCCTGGAGGAGATCCTGGTCCTCCATCGCCGCCTGTGCGAGCCGGGGGAGCTGGCCCAGAGCGACCTGGACCGCCTGATGGGCAAGGCGCGCAACCAGGGGCGGGAGGCGCGGGAGACCCCCAAGGGGATCGACGCCATCACCCTGCGACAGGTGCTGGATCTACTGGCGGGGGAGCCGGACAACACCTTCTCCACCGACACCGTGGCCCTGCGCCTCTCCCTGAGTCGCACCACGGCCCGCCGCTACCTGGAGTTTCTGGAGTCAGAAGATCGGCTGGACGTGGAGCTCAACTACGGCCAGCGTGGCCGCCCGGAGCGGCGCTACCACTGGCGCCGGGAGTCGTGACCCCGCCGCGGGCACAACGCTGAAGAGGCCGCGCACACCATGCTGCGCAGGCCGCGCAGATAAAAGGGAGCCTTTGAGCTCCCTTTTGTTTTGCCCCGATGCGACCCGGCCCTTCTATCTGGGATCGCCCGAGAAGGGGTGCAGGGCGGTGCGGGCGCGCTCGAACAGGGCGATGAGGTGATCCGCCACGGCTCTCACCCGCCGGGAGTGGGCGAGATCGCTGTGGAGCACCAGCCAGATGGGCTGATCCACCCCGAGCTCCGGCAGCAGGCAGACCAGATCCGTCTGGCGGGCCAGGTAGTGGGGCAGCACCGCGAGCCCCAGACCGGCCTGGGCGGCGGCGAGCTGGGCCGCCAGGGTGCTGGTCTCCACCCGGCAGGGGCGGCCGCGCAGCATGCGGGTCATCCATCTGGCGGCGGGCAGGTGGCTCTGGGTTTCGTTCCAGCCGATGAAGTCATCCTGATCGAAGCTGGCGGCATCCAGCCCGGGGCTGCGGGCATCCAGGTAGGCGCCGGTCCCGTAGAGGCCAAAGCCCAGGGTGCCCAGGCGCCGCAGGGTGAGGTGGCCGGCATCGGGCTTGACCATGCGCACCGCGAGATCGGCATCGCGCCGGTGCAGGTTCACCGTCTGCACCCCGGTGACCAGCTCCACCCTCAGCTCGGGGTGCTGGGCAAAGAGCGTCGGCAGGGAGGGGATGATGAGGGGATTGGCCAGGTTCTCGGCGGTGGCGAGGCGCACTGTGCCGGCCACCTGTCCCTGCAACTGCCCCGCCTCGCCAAAGGCCAGCCCCGCATGTTCCAGCGCCTCGGCTCGCTCAAGCAGGGCCTCCCCGTCGTCGGTCAGGCGATAGCCTTGCTGGTGGCGGCTGAACAGGGGGAGGCCGAGGGCCGCCTCCAGCCTGTCCAGGCGCCGGGAGACGGTGGCCACCCCCATGCGAAGGGCGTGGGCGGCACCGCTCAGGGTGCCGCTGCGGGCGATGGCCAGGAAGACGCGGGCGTCGTCCCAGAGCAGGGGATCGTGCATAGTGTTTCCATAATCGGAAGATAGGTTGCCAGTTACCTCTATATCTCATTCATTTTCGGAAGACCATACTCCCCTGCAACTTGTCAGGGAGAAAATGCGATGCAACGACGAACACTGGGAGCCAACCTGCAGGTCTCTGCCCTGGGGCTGGGCTGCATGGGGATGAGCGAATTCTACGGGCCGCGGGACGATGAGATGTCCTTGCGGGTGCTGGCGGAGGCGGTGGAGCGGGGCATCGACCTGCTCGACACCGCCGACATGTACGGCCCCCACCACAACGAGGCGCTGATCGGGCGTTTTCTCGCGACCCGGCGGGGGCAGGTGAAGGTCGCCACCAAGTTTGGCATCGTGCGCCAGCACGGGGAGTACAGGCGTACCCTCGACAACAGCGCCCGCTATGCGCGTCAGAGCTGCGAGGGCTCCCTGCGCCGCCTCGGCATCGAGCAGATCGATCTCTACTATGTGCACCGCCTCGATCCGGCCCATCCCGTCGAGGAGACCATGGCCGGGCTGGCGCAGCTGGTACAGGAGGGCAAGATAGCCCGCATCGGTCTGTGCGAGGTGAGCGAGGCCACCCTGAGGCGCGCCCATGCCGTGCACCCGGTGGCGGCGGTGCAGACCGAATACTCCCTCTGGACGCGGGAGGTGGAGGCGGCGGTGCTGCCCGCCTGCCGGGAGCTGGGGATTGGTCTGGTGGCCTACTCCCCCCTGGGGCGCGGGTTTCTGACCGGGCGTTACCAGCAGGAGGCGGTGTTCGAGGAGGGGGATTTTCGGGCCAGTCTGCCGCGGTTTCAGGGGGAGAACCTCGCCACCAACCGCACCCTGGTGCAGGCGGTCATGGCCCTGGCGCAGCAGAAGGGATGCTCGGCGGCGCAGATAGCCCTGGCCTGGCTGCTGGCGCAATGGGAGGGGATAGTGCCCATCCCCGGCACCCGGCGCCTGACCCACCTGGCGGGTAACCTCGGTGCGCTCTCGGTGCGCCTCTCCCCTGCAGAGCTCGGGGCCCTGGGACAGGCCATCCGGACCCTGCCGGTGGCGGGGGAGCGCTATACCGCCGAGGGGATGAAGGGGGTGAACGCATGAGCGGCTCGCACACGGATCGCCGTGAACGGGCGTTCGCGCTGCTGGCCCGGCTCGATCCCCTGGCGCCCACGCGGGTCGCCGCCAGCCTGGATGCCTTGTCACCCGAGCTTGCCGAGCTGGTGCTGGGGTTTGCCTTTGCCGATGTGCTCGCCCGACCCGGCATCGATCTCTGCACCCGCGAGATGCTCACGGTGGCGACCCTGATGGGGATGGGTACGGCGCCCGGACAGCTCGAGTTCCATATCCGGGCCGCCCTCAATGTGGGGGTCAGCCGGGAGACCATCATCGAGATCCTGCTCCAGGTCGCCGTCTATGCCGGAGTGCCCGCCTGCATGAATGGCATCAGTGCGGCCCGCAGCGCCTTCGCCGCCCATGACAAGGGGCGGGGGGGCAGGGATTAAGGAGGAGACGCCACCCTGGCGAAAAGGTCAGGTGTGCCCTGACGAGGGCAGCAAGAAGGGAGCCGAGGCTCCCTTCTTTCATGGTGCTGGCCGGCTCAAGCCCCTTCTGGCAGAGGACGGCGTACCCTCGGCTTGAGCTGGGAGAGCATGACCCCGGTCAGGATGAGGCCGCCCCCCAGCAGGTGATAGCCGTGGATGGGCTCCCCCAGGGTGATGACGGCGATGAGGGCCGTGCACAGGGGCATCAGGTTCATGAAGACCGAAGTGCGCTCCGCCCCCAGGGTGGCGAGGCCGCGCATCCAGCAGTAGGCGGCGAAGATGGAGGAGGCGAGGCCGGCGAACAGCACCATGCTCCAGCCCTGGGCGGGAATGGCCAGGGAGTCGGCAGAGAGGGCCACCGGGATGAGCAGCAGCACCGCCAGCAGGATCTGCAGGTAGAGGTTGAGCCAGGGGCCGAACGGCAGTTGCCAGCGGCGGATCAGCAGGCCATAGAGGGCATAGCTGGCCGCCCCCAGCAGCATCATGCCGTCGCCGGGGTTGATGCCGCTGTGCAGCAGTGCCAGGGGATTGCCCTGACCCAGCAGCCAGAGCACCCCGAACAGGGAGAGGCTCATGCCGAGCAGCGCCTGCTTGCCCGGCTTCTGGCCAAAGCAGCAGGCCCCGATGAGCAGGGTGAGCAGGGGCAGCAGGGAGCCGATGACCCCCATGTTGGTGGCCGAGGTGCTGTGGGCGGCGTAGTAGGCGAGGCACTGGTAGAGCACCATGCCGAGCAGGGAGAGCACCAGCAGCTTGCCGAGCCAGGGGCGGATGTCGGCCCGGCGGCGCCAGAGCTGCGGCAGGCAGAAGGGGGAGAGCGCGAGGGCGGCGATCACCCAGCGATAGAAGGAGATGGCGGCGGGATCCAGCACGCCGGCGGCGGCCTTGGAGACCACGGTATTGGCGGCCCAGATCAGGATGGCGAGCAGGGGGAAGAGAAAAGGCATAGGCACTCCTTGGTACGATGGGGAGAGTCTAGCCTTGTCTTGAACGAGGTAAGTAGCGTAAATAAGACATGTCATAACCGCTTTGGGACAATCTGCATGGGCACCCTCACCCTGGCCGAGCAGGATCGCCTGCTGGCCGACCCCAACCCCCTCTACTTTCGCTACAGCCAGATCCAGGGGGGCAACGCCTGCGCCGAGCACGCCCACCCCTGGGGTCAGCTCAGCCTCATCAGCCTGGGGGTCATGGTGGTGGAGGTGGGGGGAGAGCGGCTGGTGGCGCCCCCGGACTACCTCATCTGGGTGCCGGCGGACCTGCCCCACACCGCCTTCAACGAGCAGACCCTGGATTACACCTCCATCTACGTGAGCCACGCCCTGGCCCCGCGCCTGCCACGGGAACCCCAGCTGCTGGCCCTCACCCCCTTGCTGCGGGCCCTGCTGGAGGACTTCACCCAGCGCCGGGTCGGGCACATGGAGGATGAGTGGGATGCCCGCCAGGGTGAACTCTTCATCGAGAAGCTGGCCCGCACCCGTTGCCAGCCGAGCTACCTGCCCCAGAGCCGGGATCGCCTGCTGGCACCCTTGCTGGCGGCATTGCAGGCGGCGCCGGAGGACAACCGCACGCTGGTGGAGTGGGCCAGGGCGCTGCACACCACGGAGCGCACCCTGGCGCGGCGTTGCCAGAAGGAGCTTGGCATGAGCCTGGGCCAGTGGCGCACCCGGCTGCGGTTGGTGAAGGCGCTGGACTGGCTGCGGGGCGAGATGCCGGTGCAGGAGATCGCCTGGCGCCTCGGTTACGCCTCCACCTCGGCTTTCATCGCCATGTTCCAGCGGGAACAGGGCTGCGCCCCCCAGCGCTATCGCCAGCAACTGGGCCAACCCGTGGCCTGAACCGCATGAAAAAGGGCGCCCGCAGGCGCCCTTGTGGATCACGGGATGGGCTTAGAAGAAGCCGAGGGGGTTGATGTCGTGGCTCACCAGCAGGTTCTTGGTGTTCTGGTAGTGGTCCAGCATCATCTTGTGGGTCTCGCGACCGATCCCCGACTTCTTGTAGCCGCCAAAGGCCGCATGGGCCGGGTAGGCGTGGTAGCAGTTGACCCAGACCCGGCCGGCCTGGATGCCGCGCCCCATGCGCCAAGCCAGATTGCTGTCCCGGGTCCACAGGCCCGCCCCCAGCCCGTACTGGGTGTCGTTGGCAATGGCCAGGGCATCCGCCTCGTCCTTGAAGGTGGTGACCCCGAGCGCCGGCCCGAAGATCTCCTCCTGGAACACCCGCATCTTGTTCTGGCCCGAGAAGATGGTGGGCTGGATGTAGAAGCCCCCCTCCAGCCCGCCCACCTTGGCCGGGCCGCCGCCCAGCAGCATCTTGGCCCCTTCGCCGCGGCCGATCTCCATATAGCTCAGGATCTTGTCGAACTGCTCGCGGGACGCCTGGGCCCCCACCTGGGTCGTGGTGTCGAGGGGGTTGCCCTGCACTATGGTGCGGGCGCGGGCCAGCACCCGGTCCATGAAGTCGTCATAGATGCTGGCCTGCACCAGGGCGCGGGAGGGGCAGGTACACACCTCCCCCTGGTTGAAGAAGGTCATCAGCATCCCTTCCACCGCCTTGTCGATGTAGCTGCTCTCGTGCTGCATCACGTCGGCGAAGTAGATGTTGGGGGACTTGCCACCGAGCTCCACGGTGGAGGGGATCAGCTTGTCGGCGGCGCAGCGCAGGATATGGGCGCCCACCTCGGTGGAGCCGGTAAACGCCAGCTTCTGGATCCGGTTGCTGGTGGCGAGCGCCTGGCCCGCCTCGGCGCCGAAGCCGTTGACCACGTTGACTACGCCAGGGGGCAGGATGTCCTTGATGAGATCCATCATCAGCATGATGGTGACCGGGGTCTGCTCGGCGGGCTTGAGCACGCTGCAGCAGCCGGCCGCCAGTACCGGGGCCAGCTTCCAGGCGGCCATCAGCAGGGGGAAGTTCCACGGGATGATCTGGCCGACCACGCCGATGGGCTCCTTGAAGTGGTAGCTGACGGTGTTCTGGTCCAGCTCGGCGGCGGAGCCCTCCTGGGCGCGGATGCAGCCGGCGAAGTAGCGGAAGTGATCCACCACCAGGGGCAGGTCGGCGGCCAGGGTCTCGCGCACCGCCTTGCCGTTCTCCCAGGTCTCGGCGACGGCGAGCCGCTCAATGTTCTGTTCGATGCGATCGGCGATGCGCAGCAGCAGGTTGCTGCGCTCGGTGACGCTGGTCTTGCTCCAGCTGGCGAACGCCTTGTGGGCCGCGTCCAGGGCGAGCTCGATGTCGGCGGCGTCGGAGCGGGCCACCTCGCAGAACACCCGGCCATCCACCGGCGAGATGTTCTCGAAATAGCGGCCGGCGCGCGGCGCCACCCAGTCGCCACCGATGAAGTTGTCATAACGGGATTTGAAGCTGACCAGGGCACCTGCCTGACCGGGAGCGGTATAAATCATCTCATCATCCTTATGTGTGTGTGGTCCTGACCGGCCTGGCGGGCAGTCCGGTTGCTTCCTGTCATCGCAAGGGGCGTGCCAGCGGGCGGCGCTCTACACAAAAAGGTTGCAAAAACGTTATCAAACGGGGTGCCAAGGGGTATCTTGGTTAACCAGTGCCCCCCAGGGCGGCCCCCGAACTGTGCCGTTTCTGAACATCGGGTGTGACACTGTGCCGTTTGTGAACAGGAGACGTGATGAAGGCGCTCCCCCAAGGCGGCCCTATTCGCGAGTGTGTAGAAGGAGGTGTGATGAGCGAGTTGCCTCAATCCGGTGCCAGCCCAATCCAGCGCTCCTGGGAGCGCTGCCTGCATCAGGGGCTGAGCCGCCAGCAGAGCGCCGAGCTGGACTTGCTGCCCCAGGGGGAGCTGTCGGCTCGCCAGGAGCAGCACAGGACGCTCATCGCCTGCTTCCAGCGCTTCGTGCTGCCGCTCTTTGGCCAGTTGCTGGCGGGCAGACCCTGTCGTCTGCTGTTGTGTGACGGCGAGGGGGCCATCCTCGCGGTGAGCGGAGACGACCGGTTTGCCCGCCATGCCGAGCGCATTTTTTTGCGCAGCGGCGCCCGCTGGGGGGAGGCGAGCAAGGGCACCAACGCCATCGGCACCGCGCTGGCCGAGCAGAGCGAGGTGCAGGTGCTGGGGGCGCAGCACTTCTTCGCCCAGCACAGCTTTCTCAGTTGCAGCGCCTGCCCCCTGCTCGGGCCGGACGGGCAACTGCTCGGCGTGCTCGACATCTCCACCGATGCGGCCCACCACGGCGGCGACATGCTGGGCACCGTGCGCCTCCTGGCCATGACCCTGGAAAACGCCCTGCTGGCCCGCCAGCCGGGCTGGCTGGTGGATCTCGATCCCCAGAGTCTCTGGTCTGCCCGCCTGCTGCTGGGGGAGGGGGGCGAGCTGCTCGGGGCCAACCGGGCCGGTCGGCTCTGGCTCGGCCAGCACCCCTTCGACGGTCAGCAGTTGCTGCGCGAGCGCCGCGGCCTGCGGCTGGTGCCGGAGGAGCGCGCCGCCAGGCTCCCCCTGCCGAGCGCGGTTGAGGAGGGGGGATCGCAGGCGCAGCAGGTGCCGCTCAAGATGCTGGAGCGGGGCATCTCATTGCTCATCGAGGGGGAGACCGGCAGCGGCAAGGAGCACCTGGTGCGCACCCTGCACGCCAGTTCGAGCCGTCGGGAGCGGCCTCTGGTGTGCGTCAACTGCGGCGCCCTGCCGGCGGAGCTGGTGGAGGCCGAGCTGTTCGGCTACGTGAGGGGGGCCTTCAGCGGTGCCCGCAGCCAGGGCAGCCAGGGCTATCTGCGCGCCGCCCACGGCGGCATCCTGATGCTGGATGAAATTGGCGAGCTGCCGCTCCAGGCCCAGACCCGGCTGCTGCGGGTGTTGCAGGAGCGCGTCGTCACCCCGGTGGGCAGCCACAGACCCGAGGCGGTGGATTTCTGGCTGGTCAGCGCCAGCCATCGGGATCTGGCGGCCATGGTGGCGGCCGGCACCTTTCGCGAAGATCTCTACTACCGCATCTGCGGCTGGCGCCAGCAACTGGCACCCCTGCGGGCCTGGTCGGTGCCCGAGCGTCAGGGGCTGATCCTGAACCTGCTCGCCCAGATGGACCCGGCGCTACAACTGAGCCGGGAGGCGGAGCAGCGGTTGCTGGCCCACCCTCTGCCCGGCAACGTACGCCAGCTCAAACAGGCGCTGGAGGTGGCCTGTGTGCTGGCAGAGGGGCAGGGCTGGATTGAACCTGCCCATCTGCATCTGCCCGCCGTGGCGGGGGGAACGAGCTCACCTTTGGGAGGGAGTACCCTGCGCGAGCAGAGTCGGCAGCGGGTGCAGCAGACCCTGGCAGAGTGCGGCGGCAACGTGAGCGAGGCGGCGCGCCGTCTTGGCATCAGTCGCACCACCCTCTATCGGGCGCTGCGGGAGGAGAGGTGAAGGGTGTCGCGCCGTCCAGCGCTTGTGTAGACTGCGGTGGCAAGGACGTTTTTTCGTTATGTTTCCATCGCAGGGAGTGCGCAATGACCCATCTTACGACCGACGAGGCCCCCCGCCTCTCTCCCGGCTGCTGGCCGATGCCGCTTGCGCCCTATGGGGCCCGTGCCGGTTAGTCGGCACCCGTCTGCGCCCGGTGCGGCGCGTGTAATAACCTTGGATCTGGATCAGCGCGGTCCGGCGCTTCAAGGTGTAGGGTAAAAGCCCTTTTTCAGGTGTGATGCCGATGATCCCTTCCTATTCCCGCATGACGACGCTGTTGTTCTGGTGCCTGCTGGCGGCGAGCCTGCTGGCCATGGTGTTATTCGAATTCGGACCCGAGCGGCGGCTCGACATCCTGAGCCAGGCCGGTTTGTCCGTGCGTGCCCAGGATGACAGGGCCCACAAGGGCTCCTCCGTCGCCACCCTGAGTCAGGGGGGCGACAGACCCGCCATCCAGTGCACCCTGCGAAGCCAATATGCCTATCCTTTCTGCGAGCTGGTTCTGACCCTGACCGACCCCGAGCGGGGGCTGGATCTCTCCGGCTTCACCGGGGTGCGGGTGAGGCTGGATGTAGAAGGGCAAGGGGAACAGGCCTGGCGCCTTTATCTGCGCAACTACGATCCCGTCTACTCGACGCGGGAAGACGAGAGTTCCCACAAGTTCAACGAAGTGCTCTTCACCGCCAGGGATTTTGGCCGCGAGCAGGATGTCCCCCTGAACGTCTTCGCCCCCAGCTCCTGGTGGGTGCAGCAGTACGACATTCCGCTGGTCCAGCAGGGGCCGGATCTGCACCATGTCTACGCCATCGAGATCGCCTCCGATGACAAGATGCTGCCGGGGGAGTACCGGTTGCGGCTCGAGCGGCTGGAGTTCTATGGCCGCTGGTGCAAGCCGGGGGACTTCTATCGCTATCTGCTGCTGGGGTGGCTTGTCTACGGCGTGCTGCTCTTCCTGGTCCAGAACCTGATGTTTGGCGATCGGCTGCGCAAGGCCAGGGAGGCGCGCCTCGCGGCTGAAGCCCTGAGTGCGAGCCTGTGCGAGCAGAACCGGCGTACCGAGGAGGAGGCCCGCTACGATCCCCTGACCGGGGCCCTCAACCGGCTCGGCGGCGAAAAGCTGCTCGGGGAGCTCGGCGAGATGCCGCTCTCCTTCATCTATATCGACATCGATCACTTCAAGGGGGTCAACGACGGTCACGGCCACCCGGTGGGGGACGAGGTGCTCAAGCACATGGTGAGCGAGCTGCTGCGCCATTGCGACAGCCTGTGCCGACTGGTGCGCTGGGGCGGGGAGGAGTTCGTGCTGGTCTGTCTCCATTACGACGAGGGACGGGCCGCCGCCCTGGCGGAGCGGCTGAGAGGGGCGCTGGAGGGGTACAGGCACTGGCCGCTGGGGCTTGGGATCACCGCCTCCTTCGGGGTGGCCGAGCGGCGCAAGGATAGCCTGGAGCAGGCGCTCAAGCGGGCCGACGAGGCGCTCTATCAGGCCAAGCAGAATGGTCGCAACCGGGTGGAGGTGGCGCCCGACTGAACCGGCGCTGGAGCCCATGGCCGGGCGGGGCTATCATGCGCCCCATCATCCATCCGAGGAGAGATGCCATGGCACAACACATTGGCGCCCTGACGCTGCTGGTGGCGGATTACGACGAGGCTATCGCCTTCTTCACCCGGGGAATGGGCTTCGAGCTATTGGAAGACTCCCCCCTCGACGAGCCGGGCAAACCGGGCAAACGCTGGGTGCGGGTCGCACCCAAGGGGGCTCCCGGTTCCGCCCTGCTGCTGGCCCGCGCGGCCAACGAGGAGCAGCGCGCCGCCATCGGTCGCCAGGGGGGCGGTCGGGTCTTCCTGTTTCTCGAGACCGACGACTTCTGGGGCGATTACGAGCGGATGCAGGCCTATGGCGTTCATTTTTGTGAACAGCCGCGCCTCGAACCCTACGGCACCGTGGTGGTGTTCGAGGACATCAGTGGCAATCGCTGGGACCTGCTGCAACTCGCTGCTGCCAACTGAATCTGAAAACGTTTATCATCCCGCCCGTCATAAAGTCATAAAAGTGTCACAGAAAGTTCTAATAATTGGCGCACCCATCTTCACAGAGGAGAGAGAAGGGATATGGCTAAGCGAATTCTGGTGGTCGAGGACGAGGCACCGATCCGCGAAATGCTCTGCTTCGTGCTTGAGCAGAAGGGATATGAAACAGTAGAAGCAGAAGATTACGCCGATGGACTGGCAAAGGTGCGCGAACCCTACCCCGAACTCATCGTGCTGGACTGGATGATGCCAGGTGGCAGTGGTATCCAGTTCCTCAAGCAGCTCAAGCAGGATGAGATGACTCGCCAGATCCCGGTGGTGATGCTGACCGCCCGGGGCGAGGAAGAGGACAAGGTGCGCGGGCTCGAGGCCGGTGCCGACGACTACATCACCAAGCCCTTCTCCCCCAAGGAGCTCACCGCCCGCCTGCACGCCGTGATGCGCCGTGTCTCTCCCACCTCGGTGGACGAGGTGATCGAGGTGCAGGGGCTAAAGCTGGATCCCGTTTCCCACCGGGTCAGTGCCGAGGAGAAGGCCCTCGACATGGGGCCGACCGAATTCAAGCTGCTGCACTTCTTCATGACCCACCCCGAGCGGGTCTACAGCCGCGAGCAGTTGCTCAACAACGTCTGGGGTACCAACGTGTATGTCGAGGACAGGACGGTGGACGTGCACATTCGCCGCCTGCGCAAGGCCATCGAAGAGACGGGGCACGACAGATTGATCCAGACGGTGCGCGGGGCCGGCTACCGCTTCTCGACCCGTCTCTAGGTCAGGGCCAGTGCCGCCAGCGCCTGCCGGCGGGCATTGGACCCGGCTCTTTGCTGTCTCTAGGAGATCTTAATGTTGCAACCTTACGCCTGGCGGCGACAGTTGTGGCGAATGGCGTTCTTCTACAGCCCCTTCGTCTTGGTAGGTTGGTTAATCGATCATCTCGTTCTCTGCCTGCTGGTGGCCACTGTGGTGCACCTGGTCTGGCACTACCGCTTCCAGAAGCGGCTGTCGGACTGGCTGTGGCACGATCGCAGCCTGGTGCCGCCCCACGGCAGCGGCAGCTGGGAGCACATCTTCAACGGCATCTACAAGTTGCAGCAGCGTCACCGGGCCCGGCGCCGGGAGCTGGCGGGCCTCATCCGCCGTTTTCGGGAAGGGGCGGAGGCGCTGCCCGATGCGGCCGTGGTGTTTCGCACCGACGGCAGCATCCTCTGGTGCAACCGGCTGGCGGAGCAACTGCTCGGCTTTCGCTGGCCCGAGGATGCCGGCCAGCACATCGGCAACCTGATCCGTCACCCCGCCTTCGTCGCCTATCTGGGCAAGGGGCAGTATGACGAGCCGTTCGAGATGCACTCCCCCATCAACGAGGAGAAGTTCCTCGAATTTCGCATCATGCCCTATGCGGAGGACCAGGCCATGCTGGTGGTGCGGGACGTGACCCGGCTGCGCAGCCTGGAGAAGACGCGCAAGCACTTCGTCTCCAACGTCTCTCACGAGCTGCGCACCCCCCTCACCGTGCTCAAGGGGTATCTGGAGATGACCGAGGAGCCGCCGCCCCCCGCCATGTGGGCCAAGGCGCACAAGGTGATGATGGAGCAGACGATCCGCATGGACAATCTGGTCAACCAGCTGCTCACCCTGTCTCGCATCGAGGCGGCGCCCACCGTGGATCTCTCCCATCTGGTGGACATGCCCGCCATGCTGGGGCTGCTGGAGCAGGAGGCGCGGGCGCTCTCCGGCGAGCGGGCCCACGAGATCGTCTTCATGGTTCAGCCCAATCTGCTGGTGCGCGGGGATCAGGATCAACTGCGCAGCGCCGTCTCCAACCTGGTCTACAACGCCATCCACTACACCCCGGCGGGGCGCAAGATCACCGTGGAGTGGCGCAAGCAGGGGAGCATGGCGCTGTTTGCGGTCCAGGATGAGGGGGAGGGGATCCCCCCCGAGCATCTGGCGCGGCTCACCGAGCGGTTCTATCGGGTCGACAAGGCCCGCTCGCGCCACACCGGAGGGTCCGGGCTCGGCCTTGCCATCGTCAAGCATGCCCTGAGTCATCACGATGCCCATCTCGATATCGAGAGCCGGGTCGGTGCGGGCAGCCGCTTCAGCTTTCTCATTCCCGCCCGCATGGTGCTGGTGAAATAATATTTTGTGTCAATGTGTTAGCAACGAGAGAAGGGCTGCATCGCAGCCCTTTTTTCATCCGGGCCACTCTCGGCCCATGTCATCAAAGTGTCATATAAATTCCATAAATTTGTCACTGCCAGGCCAGATACTGGCGCCGTCTTAAAGAACGGACCTTCTGTAACACTGGAGAAGGAGTGGTGCTGGCCCACGGATCATTGCGATCGGGTGTCAACCACGTTTAGACGTCAACCTGACGATTGCCTTCTGCAACCTTGGACTTGGAGAGATTGGATGAAACTCAACAAACTGGCTGGTGTCATCGGATTCACCGCAGCAACCCTGTTTTCTGTCAGCGCTCTGGCTGCCGGTGTGGATAAAGACCTGCCGGAATACACACCGACCAGCGGCATCTCGGGCAACCTGTCCTCTGTCGGCTCGGACACCCTGGCCAACATGATGACCCTGTGGGCCGAAGAATTTAAGCGCATGTATCCCAACGTCAACGTGCAGATCCAGGCCGCCGGTTCTTCCACCGCACCGACTGCCCTGACCGAGGGCGTCGCCCAGTTTGGCCCCATGAGCCGCGCCATGAAGGCCGGTGAAGAGGAGGCATTCGAGAAGCGCTACGGCTACAAGCCGACCGCCATCCGCGTCGCCGTCGATGCCCTGGCCGTGTTCGTCAACAAGGACAACCCCATCAAGGGGCTGACCATGTCGCAGATCGACGCCATCTTCTCCAGCACCCTCAAGTGCGGCGAAGCCAAGGCGGCCACCAAGTGGTCTGATCTGGGTCTGGACGGCAGCTGGTCCGGCAAGGATCTGCAACTGTTCGGTCGCAACTCCGTGTCCGGTACCTACGGTTACTTCAAGGAACACGCCCTGTGCAACGGTGACTTCAAGAGCGGCGTGAACGAGCAGCCGGGCTCCGCCTCCGTGGTACAGTCCGTCTCCTCCTCCCTGAACGGCATCGGCTACTCCGGTATCGGCTACGTCACCTCCGGCGTACGTGCCGTTCCGCTCTCCAAGGATGGCAAGACCTTCATCGAGGCGAACTCCGACAACGCCATCACCGGCAAGTACCCGCTGTCGCGCTTCCTGTACGTCTATGTGAACAAGCATCCGAACAAGCCGCTCTCCCCGATGGAGCAGGAGTTTGTGAAGATGATGCTCTCCAAGGCGGGCCAGACCATCGTTGCCAAGGACGGCTATGTGCCGGTCCCGGCCAAGGTGGTTCAGGCCGACCTGAAGAAGCTGGGCATCATGTAACAGAACATGCCCTTGCAGAAAAACGAGCCCCATGCGGGCTCGTTTTCATTGGTGCGCCCCAGGATCTTTTTGGTCGCAGGGCGCAGCGCCCGGCTTGCGCCGGGCGGCGGCATTTCCGAGAATAGGGCAACTTCACGGCAAAGGACCCTCTCATGCGCGCATCTTCCCTCTCCAGACTGGCCCTGACGGCCTTGTGCAGCGCCCTGCTGGCCGGCTGCGCCCAGTCACCGACCGGTCGCAACCAGATGCTGCTCTTCTCCCCCCAGCAGATGAACCAGCTGGGCGCCGACTCCTTCACCCAGATGAAGCAGCAGGAGAAGGTGAGCACGGATGCCAGGATGAATGCCTATGTGGGCTGCGTGGCCAAGGCGGTGACCGCCCAGGTGCCTGCCAGCTATGGCATCACCAGCTGGGAGGTGGTGGTGTTCGACTCCAAGGAGATCAACGCCTTCGCCCTGCCCGGCGGCAAGATAGGCGTTTACAGCGGCCTGCTGAAAGTCGCCAAGAATCAGGACCAGCTCGCCACCGTCATCGGTCACGAACTGACCCACGTGCTGGCCCAGCACTCCAACGAGCGCCTCTCCCGGGATCAGCTGACCGGTATCGGGCTGGCGGTGGCGGACGCCGCCATCGGCAGCAGCGACAGCCTCGGGGGCGCTGCCACCATGGCCGCCCTGGGCCTCGGGGTCCAGGTGGGGATAGCCCTGCCTTATGGCAGAACCCAGGAGAGCGAGGCGGACCGGCTCGGTCTCGAGCTGATGGCCCGCGCCGGGTTCAACCCGGCCGAAGCCGTCACCCTGTGGCAGAACATGAGCGCCGCCTCCGGTGGCAAGGCACCGCCCCAGTTGCTCTCCACCCACCCCAGCGACCAGAGCCGGATCGCCAACCTGCAGGCCCAGCAGGCCGAAGTGCAGCCCCTGTACCAGCAGGCGAAAGCATCAGGACTGGTTCCCCAGTGCAAGGCGTAAGCCTGCGCCTGGCGCGTCCCGCCGATGCCGCCGCTATGACGGTGATGCAGCGGGCGAGCTGGCTGGCGGCCTACGGGGAGGTGCTGGGGGCCGACATGCTGGCCCAGCTGGCGGTGACCGACCACCTGCAGATCTGGCGACATCGGCTCGCCGAGCCCGGCCCCGTTCCCATGCTGGTCTGCCAGGACGACGTGGTCATCGGCCTGCTCTACTGGCAGCCCTCCCTGGAGGAAGGCTTGATGACGGCGCGGATCCGGGCGCTCTACCTTCATCCCGATCACTGGCGTCAGGGTCATGGCAAACGGCTGTGGCAGGCGGTGGCGGTGCAGATGCGCCGGGCCGGTTGCGAGTGCGTCAGGCTCTGGCTGCTGGATGGCAATCACATCGGCGAGGGATTCTACCTGCGCCGCGGCTTCATGTTCGACGGTCAGGAGCGCACCCTGATGAGCCTCGGACAACCTTGCCAACAACGACAAATGTTCCGTTTGCTTTGAGCTGGCTCCCGTTTTTCGCCCTCGGTCACTTTATTTTTTTTGCGAATTAATACAATGTGCCCCATCTGGACAGACTGAGGTGGCCGGGTCCACCGCAAGGGAGTGTGGCATGTACTACGGATTTGACATTGGCGGCACCAAGATAGCGTTCGCTGTGTATGACGGCGCCTTGAATCTCTGTCACGAGGAGCGCATGAGCACTCCCGGCAATGATTACGAAGGGTTGCAGCAGCTGATCCGCGAGCGGGTCGAGGCGGCGGATGCGCGCTTCGGGGTGAAAGGGGCCGTCGGCATCGGGTTTCCGGGGATCCTCAATCGCCTCGACGGGAGCATAGTGGCGGCCAACCTGCCCGCCATCCATGGCCGCCATCTGGGGGCGGATCTGGCCGAGCTGCTGGGCCGACCGGTCAAGGTCGACAATGACGCCAACTGTTTCCTCTGGTCGGAAGTGCATCAGGGGGCCGCAGACGGTGCTGGCAGCGCCCTCGGCGTCACCATAGGCACCGGCATCGGCGGCGCCGTCTACCTGGCGGGCAAGCTCATCCAGGGGCGCAACTGGCTGGCGGGGGAGATAGGTCACTACCCGCTGCCCGCCACCATCCTGATGAAATACCCGGATTTGCCCCGTCCCCGCTGTGGCTGCGGGCGCCTGGTCTGTTTCGAAACCTATGCGTCGGGCACGGGCCTGGAGCGGCTATACCACCATGTTCATGGGGAACGGGTGAGCGGCCACCAGATCGTCGCCCGTGCCGATGCCCGTGAGGCGGCGGCCCTCTCGACCATCGACTGCTGGCTCGAGATCATCGCCGCCGGCCTCGCCACCGCCATCTCGGTGATTGATCCCGATGTGGTGGTGCTGGGGGGCGGCCTGAGCGCCCTGCCAGCCCTCTATGAGGAGTTGCCCAAACGTCTGCCCGGCCACCTGCTGCCCGGTGTCGCCCTGCCGGCGATCCGCGAGGCCCGCTTCGGTGGTGCCGGCGGTGTGCGCGGTGCAGCCCTGCTCAATCTGTGAGATCGGACAGAGGGTCTGATCTCCCCGAACAAGGAGTCATCATGACCCGTCTTGAAATCTGTATCGACAACCTCGAATCCCTGTTCACCGCCCAGGCGGCCGGCGCCGATCGCATCGAGCTCTGCTCTGCGCTGGGGCTGGGCGGTCTCACTCCCTCCTATGGCTTCATGCAGCAGGTGGCGCGCCACGCCACCATCCCCGTCTACGCCATGATCCGGCCCCGTGCCGGGGATTTCTGTTTTGGCGAGGGGGAGTTCGACATCATGCTGCAGGATATCGCCGCCGCCCGTGCCGCCGGCCTGCAAGGGGTGGTGGTCGGTCTGCTGGATGAAGATGGACGGGTACCCGAAGGCAAGCTCCGGCAACTGATCGAGGCGGCGGGGCCGCTCGGCGTCACCTTCCACCGGGCCATCGATCTCTCCTCCGACTGGCGGCTGGATCTCGAGACGATCGTCGCAGCGGGTTGCGAGCGCATTCTGAGCTCCGGCCATGCGCCGACCGCGCTGGCGGGGCTCGAAACCCTGCAGGCCATGCACCAGGCGCTGGCGGGACGGGCCAGCCTGATGCCGGGGGCCGGGGTCAACGCCGACAACGTGCGCACCATCATCGAATTCACCGGCGTCAATGAAGTGCACATGTCCGGCATGGGCTGGCGCGGCGGCATGGTACCCCATGGTGTCAACATGGGCACCTCGGACGACGGCCGGGTCAACATCACCGACGGCGCCAAGGTCGCGGCGGTGCGGGCTCTGCTGGACAGGGCCTGATGCAGACCGTGCGGCGCCATGGTGCCTCTCTCTGTGACGTCAACATGGGCACCTCGGACGATGGCCGGGTCAACATCACCGACGGCGCCAAGGTCGCAGCGGTGAGGGCACTGCTGGACAGGGCCTGATACAGGCCGTGCGGCGCCATGGTGCCGCTCTCTGTGACGTCAACATGGGCACCTCGGACGATGGCCGGGTCAACATCACCGACGGCGCCAAGGTCGCGGCGGTGCGGGCTCTGCTGGACAGGGCCTGATACAGGCCGTGCGGCGGTATGGTGCTCTGTTTTGCTCCCTTCTCCCCTTGCGGGAGAAGGGGCGGGGATGAGGGGGCCGATGTGAGGCGTCTCCCACCGGCGGGCAATTGAGGGGCGTCTTGGCAGCACGGTGCAAAAAAGTCTGTTATCATCCCGTCTCTTTTACCATCAGGACCCGGAGCAACCTCTCAATGTCCCAATACGACTCTATCGAACAGAAGGCCAGCTACGGCATCGGCCGCAACATGGGCGACCAACTGGCTCAGCAAGCCTTCGCCGGTCTGGATATCCCGGCCCTGCAACAAGGTCTGGCAGATGCCCTGAACGGCCTGGAGTTCGCGGTCAGCCGTGACGATATCAACGATGCCTTCCAGGTCATCACCGCCCGCATGCAGGAAGAGCAGGAAGCAGCCGCCAAAGCCGCTGCCGCCGAAGGCGAAGCCTTCCTGGCCGACAACGCCAAGCGCGCCGAAGTGAAGACCACCGACTCCGGTCTGCAATATGAAGTCATGGTCGAAGGCAATGGCGCCGTGCCGGTTGCCGGTCAGTCCGTGCGCGTGCACTACCACGGTACCTTCACCCACGGTGGCGTGTTCGACAGCTCCGTTGCTCGCGGCCAACCGGCCGAGTTCCCGGTGACCGGCGTGATCGCCGGTTGGGTGGAAGCGCTGCAGATGATGCCGGTTGGCTCCAAGTGGAAGCTCTACATTCCGCAGGATCTGGCCTACGGTGCCCGTGGTGCCGGCTCCATCCCGCCGTACTCCGCTCTGGTATTCGAAGTGGAGCTGCTGGACATCCTGTGATCCGGCTGGCGTGATGCAAACGGCGACCCTGAGGTCGCCGTTTGTTTTTGGGCCGCCCAAACGGGCCATGTGCCTTCGGCGGGGATTTGGATATAGTCAGAGCGTCGTCCATTCCGGCCATGTGAGGGAGACACGCCATGGCAGCCATCATCGAGGTCGTCGATCTCGTCAAGCACTTCCCCGGCGTCAAGGCGGTGGACGGGCTCAGCTTTGCCATTCCCGCCGGCAGCTGTTTCGGCCTGCTCGGCCCGAACGGGGCGGGCAAGACCACGACCATTGAGTTGCTGGAGGGGATCCTCACCCCGGACAGCGGCCGGATCCTGTTTCACGGCGCCCCGCGCGGCCCGGATTATCGCTCCCGCATCGGCATCCAGTTCCAGCACACGGCGCTACAGGATTTCCTGACGGTGCGCGATACCCTGCGCCTGTTCGCCAGCCTCTACCCCAATCCCTTGCCACGGGAGCTGCTCATCGATCTGTGCGCCTTGGGCGAGTTCATCGACAGGGACAGTCGCAAGCTCTCGGGGGGCCAGCGTCAGCGCCTGCTGCTGGCTCTGGCCCTGCTCGGGGATCCCGAACTGCTGTTTCTGGATGAGCCCACCACAGGACTGGATCCCCAGGCGCGCCACCACTTCTGGCAGCGAATAGAGGCGATCAAGGCCCAGGGCAAGACGGTGGTGCTCACCACCCACTACATGGACGAAGCGCAGCAGCTGTGCGATCTGATTGCCATCGTCGATCACGGCCACCTGCTCAGTCTGGATACGCCGGCTGCCTTGCTGGCGCAACACTTCGACGGCGTACTGGTGCGTCTTGGGGGGCACCCGGCCCTGGCTGGGCTCGGCTATCCCCTGCGTCCGGTCGGCGATCAGGTGGAGCTCTGTTGCCCCGACGTGGCGACCCTGTTGCCAGCCTTGCTGGATCTTGGTGTGCCGCTCACCGGCATGCAGGTGCGCTCCCCCAATCTGGAAGATCTCTTCCTGAACCTGACCGGTCACAGCCTGCGGAGCGGCGCATGAGAGGGATGACCGAGTTCTGTCTGACCGTGGCCTCCGTGCTGCGGTACGCCTTGCCGACATGCAATCACGGGAGTGGACGATGAAGGGATCCCTCAAGCGCATCGGGGCGCTCTTCTATGCCCGCACCCTCGAGTTCGTACGCGATCGCGCGGCCCTGGTGTGGAACCTGCTTTTCCCGCTCCTGCTGGTCATCGGCTTCTCCCTCATCTTCTCCGGCCCGCCCAAACCGCTGGTGCAGATTGGGGTGGTGGGGGAACTGCCCGCAACCTATGCCCCGCTGCGCGCCGTGCCGCTGCTCAAGATCATCCCCTATGACGAGGCGTCGAGAGGCCAGCTCAAGGTCCGTCACCATCAGCTGGACCTGCTGCTTTCACCCGCCGGGGGGCGTTACTGGATAAACCCGGACGCTCCTCAGGGGGCCATGGCCGAGTATCTGCTGCGCCAGGCGGTGCAGGTGCCCTTGCAAAGAGAGACCCTGAGCGGGCGCGCCATCCGCTACGGCGACTGGCTGCTGCCCGGGGTGATCGGCATGAACCTGATGTTCTCCGGCCTGTTCGGGGTCGGGTTTGTCATCGTGCGTTATCGCAAGAACGGGGTGCTGAAACGGCTGCGAGCCACGCCGCTCGGCGCGCTGGAGTTTCTCTTCGCCCAGTTGCTGCACGGGTACTGATCACCCTGGTGGTGAGCCTGCTGGTCTTCTGCGCGGCCTACTGGCTGCTGGATGTGCCCCTCATCGGGTCGGGGTGGCTGCTGCTGGTGATCGCCCTGGCGGGAGGAACGGCCATGGCCTCCCTTGGCCTGCTCATCGCCGCCCGCCTGCAGAACGAGGAGCTGGCGAGCGGTTTGCTCAATCTCATCAGCTTGCCCATGATGTTTTTATCCGGTGTCTGGTTCTCGCTGGAAGGCGCGCCCGCCTGGCTGCAGCAGCTTGCGGCCAGGCTGCCCCTCAGCCAGATCATCGAAGCAGCCCGCGCCGTGATGCTGGAAGGGGCGGGATGGCAGGAGGTGGCAGGCCCTCTGGGTCAGGTCATGGTTTTCGCCCTGGTGTGCATCTCGCTGGGCGCCATGCTGTTCAAATGGAGTGCAAAATGAAACCTGTTCTGTGGTTGTTGCTGGTGGCGGCCTTGCCTGTGCAGGCAGGTACCCTGCGTTGCAAGAACGCCTTGCTGACCGAGGGAGACACCACGGCAGAGCTGCTGGTTCGCTGCGGCCAGCCGATGCTCAAGGAAGATCTCACCCGCTTCGAGGAGAACGGCTTCGGGGCGAGAGTGACGGTCAAGTATGCCGAACGCTGGACCTACAACTTCGGCAAGCGGGAATTCATGCAGTTTGTCACCGTCGAAAACGGCGTCATCACCGACATTGCGGATGGTCCACGGGGAGGATGACCTCCTGGTTTTCTGAAGCCCAGCCTGCGGGAGATGAGGTCGCCATTTCCCCGCCTTTTAGCTCCTGTTTATTTGCTTTTCCCTGCCTGTTTTCGCCATTTATCCATATGGGGGCATGCTGCCTCACTCTGGTGCTTTTGGCATAAAATCGAACCTGATGAGTCAGTTGTCAGCAGAAATGGCTGCCCCAATGCGGTGCAGCCAATTTATTTTCGAAAAATAATCCTCATGCCAAGAAGGGTTTTAAGCAGCAGGCTATTTGGCAAATAAGGGTCTACTTTTGATTCTGAGAGTGCATATTCCCCCGTTTAGATATTTTGTTCTGTTGCACCATGGTTGGGCCGGATTGCACCGATTGACAGGTTTTTCTGCGGCTGGATAAGCTGCCAAAAAGCAGGGAAACGATGGCATCTCGCTAGATTTTGATGCCTGTTCGAATCAAACCACAGGGAAGAGTGACATGAAGCAGATACACAAGGCAGGTATGGTGATGGCGCTGTCGCTGATGGCAGCCAATGCGTGGGCGGACGGTACGCTGGATGCCGTCAAGAAGAAGGGATTCGTTCAGTGCGGGGTCGGTGACGGCCTGCCCGGGTTCTCCAACCCGGATGCCAAGGGAACCTGGACCGGGCTCGACGTGGACGTGTGCCGCGCCGTGGCCGCCGCGGTACTGGGGGACGCCAGCAAGGTCAAGTATGTCTCCCTCACCGCCAAGGAGCGCTTTACCGCCCTGCAGTCCGGGGAAGTGGATCTGCTCTCGCGCAACACCACCTGGACCCTGACCCGGGATGGGTCGCTGGGCCTCACGTTCGCCGGGGTGAACTACTACGACGGGCAGGGGTTCCTGGTCAAGCAGTCCCTCGGGGTCAAGAGCGCCAAGGAGCTTGACGGTGCCGCCGTCTGCATCCAGTCCGGTACCACCACCGAGCTCAACCTGGCCGACTATTTCCGAGCCAATGGCGGCATGAAGTACACCCCAGTGGTGTTCGATACCTCGGATCAGACCGTCAAGGGCTTCGAAGCCGGCCGCTGTGACGTGCTGACTTCGGATCAGTCCCAGCTCTATGCCCTCAAGATCAAGCTCACCAAGCCAGAGGAAGCCGTGGTGCTGCCGGAGGTCATCTCCAAGGAGCCGCTGGGCCCAGCCGTGCGTCAGGGTGACGATCAGTGGTTCAAGGTGGTGCGCTGGAGCCTCAACGCCATGCTCAATGCCGAGGAGGCCGGGGTCACCAGTGCCAACGTGGACGAGATGCTCAAGTCCACCAATCCTGACATCCGTCGCCTGCTGGGGCTGGAAGAGCCCAAAGGGACTGTGCTGGGGCTGGATGACAAGTGGGCCTACAACATCGTCAAACAGGTCGGCAACTACGGTGAATCCTTCGATCGCAACGTCGGTGCCGGCTCCCCCCTCAAGATTGATCGCGGCATCAATGCCCTCTGGAACAAGGGCGGTCTGATGTACGCGCCACCCATCCGCTGAGTCGACAGTCACCGGGGGGCCTGGCCCCCCATGTTTTCCCTGGCTTTGTCGGAGTCATCCTCATGGCGTTACATGCATCAAACCATAGGAAAGAACAGGGCCGCTGGTGGTATGACGCCAAGGTGCGGGCGCTGCTCTTCCAGTGCCTGGCCATCGCGGCGGTTATCGGGTTTCTGTTCTACATCGTCAACAATGCCCTGACCAATCTGGCCACCCGTGGTATCACCACAGGCTTTGATTTTCTGGGCAATACGGCCGGTTTCGGCATCTTGCAGAGCCTCATCCCCTACGACGAGACCTATACCTTCGGTCGCACCTTCGTGGTGGGCCTGCTCAACACCCTGCTGGTCTCCGTGCTCGGCATCCTGTTTGCCACCCTGCTCGGGTTCGCACTCGGGGTCGCGCGCCTGTCGCGCAACTGGCTGGTGGCCAAGATAGCGGCCGTCTACATAGAGACGTTTCGCAACATCCCGCTGCTGCTGCAGATCTTCTTCTGGTACTTCTCGGTGCTGCGTACCCTGCCTTCCCCGCGTCAGAGCGTGGATATAGGCGGGCTCGCCTTCCTCAACGTGCGGGGTTTCTATCTGCCCAAGCCCCTGTTCGAAGAGGGATTCGGCTACGTGCTCTGGGCACTGGTGCTCGCGGTGCTGCTGAGCTGGGGGCTGGGCCGCTGGGCTCGCCGCCGTCAGGCCCTGACCGGCAGGATCTTCCCGTTCTGGCGCTGTGTGGCCGCCCTGGTCATGCTGCTCCCGGGCATCACCTTCCTGCTGGCGGGCAGCCCGCTCAGCTGGAGCGTGCCTGCGCTGCAGGGGTTCAACTTCCGGGGCGGGCTGACGGTGCTGCCGGAGCTCGCGGCCCTCTTGCTGGCGCTCACCATCTATACGGCGGCCTTCATCGCCGAGATAGTGCGATCCGGCATCCTGGCCATCAGCAAGGGGCAGACGGAGGCGGCTTCCGCCCTCGGGCTCTCGCCCACCAAGACGCTGCGGCTGGTGATCATTCCCCAGGCCATGCGGGTCATCATTCCTCCCTTGACCAGCCAGTATCTGAACCTCACCAAGAACTCCTCCCTGGCGACCGCCATCGGCTACCCGGATCTGGTCTCGGTGTTCATGGGGACGACTCTCAACCAGACAGGGCAGGCCATCGAGGTCATCGCCATGACCATGGGGGTCTATCTCGTCATCAGTATCACCACCTCGGTGCTGATGAACATCTACAACCGCAGAATGACGCTGGTTGAGCGCTAGGGAGCTGTCATGTTCGTGAATGAATTGCAGGAGGCGCTGCCGCCTCCCAACCACCGTCGGGGGCCGCTCGCCTGGATCAGGCAGAACCTTTTCCCCAACTGGTGGAACGGCCTGCTGACCCTGGTGCTGGCCTATCTGTTGCTGCCACTCATCTGGTCTGCACTGGACTGGGCGCTGTTCTCGGCCACCTGGCAGGGGAGCAGCCGCGAGGCCTGCGTCCAGGGCGGTGCCTGCTGGATCTTCATCGAGAGCCGGCTGGGACAGTATCTCTATGGCTTCTACCCGGCTGATCAGTACTGGCGCATCAACCTGACCTTCGCCGGTCTGGCGGCGCTGCTGGCCCTGCTCATCTGGCCAAAGACCCCGCGCAAGGGGGGGCTGGCGCTCTTCACCCTGCTGGTGTTCCCTGTCATCGCCTTCTTCCTCATCCATGGGGGAGCGGGGCTGGAGGTGGTGGAAACGAACCGCTGGGGCGGGCTGATGCTCACCCTGGTGCTGGCGGTGGTGGGCATAGTGGTAGCACTGCCGTTCGGCATCCTGCTGGCACTGGGGCGTCGCTCCCACATGCCGGTCATCTCCAGCCTCTGTACCGTCTACATCGAGTTCTGGCGGGCGGTGCCGCTCATTACTGTGCTCTTCATGGCGTCCGTCATGCTGCCACTGTTCATGAGTACCGAGGTGGAGCTCGACAAGCTGCTGCGGGCGCTCATCGGCATCATCCTGTTCCAGGCGGCCTATGTGGCCGAGGTGGTGAGAGGGGGGCTGCAGGCGATCCCCAAGGGGCAATATGAGGCGGGGGATGCCCTCGGGCTCTCCTACTGGAAGGTGATGGGCCTCATCATCATGCCCCAGGCCCTCAAGATCACCATTCCTTCCCTGGTGAACACCTTTATTTCCCTGTTCAAGGACACCAGCCTGGTGCTGATCATCGGGCTGTTCGATCTGCTGGCCATCTCCAAGGTGGCGCTGGCGGATCCGGCCTGGCTGGGGTATTCCACCGAAGCTTATGTCTTTATCGCCATGATCTTCTGGATGTTCTGTTTTGGCATGTCCCGCTACTCCATCTATCTGGAGCGCAAACTCAACACGGGCCACAAGCATTAGGAGTCGTTCTGATATGAAAACGGACGCAGTTGTCGAACTGAAAGAGGTCAACAAGTGGTACGGTGAGTTTCACGTGCTGCGCAACATCAACCTGCAGGTGGGCAGAGGGGAGAAGATCGTCATCTGCGGACCATCGGGGTCGGGCAAGTCCACCATGATCCGCTGCATCAACCGGCTGGAAGAGCACCAGAGCGGAGACATCCTGGTCAAGGGCACGGCCCTGACCTCGGATCTCAAGAACATCGAGACGGTGCGCCGGGAGGTGGGCATGGTGTTCCAGCACTTCAACCTCTTCCCCCATCTGACCGTGCTGGAGAACTGTTGCCTGGCGCCCATCTGGGTAAAGCAGTTGCCGCGCAAGGAGGCCGAGGAGATCGCCATGAACTTCCTGCGCCGGGTGCGGATCCCCGAACAGGCGCTCAAGTATCCGGGGCAGCTCTCCGGTGGCCAGCAGCAGCGGGTCGCCATCGCCCGCAGTCTCTGCATGAATCCCCAGGTCATGCTGTTTGACGAGCCGACGTCTGCGCTGGATCCCGAGATGGTGCGGGAGGTGCTGGATGTGATGGTGGAGCTGGCCCACGAGGGGATGACCATGCTCTGCGTCACCCACGAGATGGGGTTTGCCAAGCAGGTGGCGGACAGGGTGATCTTCATGGACCGGGGGCAAATCATCGAAGAGAACGTGCCGGATCAGTTCTTTGACAACCCCCGGTCCGATCGGACCAAGCTCTTCCTCTCCCAGATCCTGCAGCACTGAGGCAGGGCACAACCTTCAGAAAAACAGCCCGCACGCTCGAATGAGCGGCGGGCAAATGTGTACATGGAAGTCGACGACAGACAGAAAGGAGTATGTCAGCCCGGCAACAGGGTGGTGGTGCGCAGATCGCGCACGGCCAGGTTGATCTGCCGGGCCAGGCTCAGCGCCTGATGACAGCTCAACGGCTTCACATCGATGATCCCCCCTTGAAACTCAAACCGCCCCAGTGCTTCAACCATGAAACTTCCATGATGGAAGCTCTTGATATAGCGAGCAATTCGACGGGGAGACCACTGCTTGAACACCTTCATGGCAAGAGACCCTGTTGTTTGGACAGGGCACACTATGCCGACGGACCGTGACACTGATGTGACACTTGATAAAGATTTGTATGAATCTGTCTTGTGATCGACTGGCGTGCAGCCCCTGCGTTGAAAAAGTAGTGAGAGTCCGGGTCCGGGGCCCGATATACTGCGGCCATTGCAGACATGACAAAGGTGCCGCACGTGGAGTGGGTGGACATAGTAGACGAGCAGGACAGGGTGATCGGGGTGGCCGAGCGCGCCAGGGTGCGTCAGGAAAACCTGCGCCATCGTGCCAGCTACATCCTGGTGCTGGATGAGGCTGAGCGCATCCTGGTGCAGCGGCGCACCCCGAGCAAGGATTTTTGCCCCGGCATGCTGGATGCCTGCGCCGGTGGCGTGGTGACCACGGGGGAGGCCATGGCCCTTTCCGCCCGGCGTGAGCTGGCCGAGGAGCTGGGGATCCGCGACGTGCCCCTGCAGGATTACGGCACCTTCTATGCCGAAGGGGAGGCGAGCGGCAGCCTCTACCGGGTCTGGGGCGGCCTGTTCAGCTGTCACTATCAGGGGCCGCTGCAACTGCAGGCCGAAGAGGTGAGCGAGGTGCACTGGATGAGCCTGGGCGAGATAGCCGATCGGGCGGGCGAGTTCACGCCCGACTCCCTGCTCGCCATAGCCATCTGGCAGGCAAGGCGCCTGCCATCAGGCCAGAAATAGGGGCGACAGGCGTTCGCTCCCCGATCGCTTTGTTGCTGCTCGATGGACCCCTTCGCCTTCTGGTGGAATGGGGTAGACTGGGCCTCTTTGAACCACAGAAGGATGCGTCATCATGATCACGGTCGGTCAATCCCTGCCCGCAGGGGAATTTACCTTTATCACCGCCGAGGGCAAGCAGGTGAAGGATACCCGGGCCCTGTTTGCCGACAAGCGGGTGGTGCTCTTTGCGGTGCCCGGCGCCTTCACCCCCACCTGCTCCAACGCCCACCTGCCGGGCTACGTGGTGCTGGCCGATCAGTTCAGGGCCAAGGGGGTGGAACTGTGCTGTCTGTCGGTCAACGACGCCTTCGTGATGAAGGCGTGGCAAGAGGCCCAGAACGCCTCTGCCATCACCATGCTGGCGGACGGTGACGGCAGCTGGACCCGGGCACTGGGTCTTGCCAAGGAGACCGGGGCCTTCGGCGGCGTGCGGGCCCAGCGTTTTGCCCTCATCGCCAACGATGGTGTGGTGGAGCGGCTCTTCGTGGAGGCGCCGGGCAAGTTCGAGGTGTCGGATGCCCAGAGCCTGCTGGCGGCGCTGTGAAAGATTAATCGGCGTTTGATTACACCTTGAAATAGCAAGCGGCCCCGTTACACTGAGGCCGCGTTTGGATGGAGCCAGGCAACTTGCCTGGCTCTCGTGTTTGCCGTGGATGAGATAGAACAATATGACCCTGGCTTTTGTTGCCCTGATTGCCGGACTGGCGTTGCTGGTCTGGAGTGCCGACAAGTTCGTGGACGGCGCCGCCGCCACCGCCCGTTACGCCGGTATGCCGCCGCTGCTGATCGGCATGGTGATCATCGGTTTTGGTACCTCGGCCCCCGAGATGGTGGTCTCCGCGCTGGCGGCCTCCCAGGGCAATCCCGGGCTCGCGCTCGGCAATGCCTATGGCTCCAACATCACCAATATTGCCCTGATCCTGGGTCTGACCGCCCTGATCAGCCCCATCGCCGTCGCCTCCCAGGTGGTGCGCAAGGAGATCCCCATCCTGCTCGGCATCACCCTGCTCTCCGGCGCCCTGCTCATCGACGGCAATCTGGGCCGGATGGATGCCGCCATTCTGGGGGCTGTGTTCGCAGTGCTGATGGGCTGGTCCATCTGGGCCGGCATGAACGGCAAGGGGGATGCGCTGGATACGGATACCGAGGAGGACATCGTCTCCGAGGGCATGTCTCTCAAGAGCGCCATCCTCTGGCTCATCGTCGGCCTGGTGCTGCTGATCGGGGCTTCCCGTCTGCTGGTGTGGGGGGCGGTGACCATCGCCCAGGGCTTTGGCATCAGCGATCTGGTGATTGGCCTGACCATAGTCGCGGTGGGGACCTCCCTGCCGGAGCTGGCATCGTCCCTCATCGCCATCCGCAAGAACGAGCACGATCTGGCCCTTGGCAACGTGCTGGGTTCCAACCTGTTCAACACCCTGGCCGTGGTGGGCATCGCCGCCGGCATCCACCCGCTCGAGGTGGCGCCCGAAGTGCTTTCCCGCGACTGGAGCATCATGATGGGGCTGACCCTGTTGCTGCTGATGATGTGTCTGGGCCGCAAGGGGCAGGGGCGCATCAACCGGCTGGAGGGGGGCGTGCTGCTCGCCTGCTTCGTCGCCTACACCGGCTGGCTGCTGACGAGCCAGTTCATCTAGTCTGATGATGAAATGAAAGAGGGGACGCCGCGGCGTCCCCTCTTTTTTGTGCGCGGGTCCTAGTCTCAGGCCACGGCAACCAGCTTCTGCTTCTGGGCGCTGTCCAGGATCAGGATGCTCGCCTTGGGGAAGAAGTTGAAGGTGGACGCGGAGGCCCAGGTGTAGGCCCCCATCACCCGACCCACCACCAGCTCGCCGATCTCGAGATCCGGCAGCATGATGCTGTCGCGGATGACGTCCACGCTGTCGCAGGTGGGGCCGGAGAGCACCGCATTGTGCAGTTCGCCGTGGGCATAGGGCGTGCTCACCGGGTAGGTGACGTGGTCGTAGAGCTGGCCGTTGTAGCTGCCGTAGAGACCGTCATCCAGGTAGTACCAGATCTTGTCGCCGCGGTGGGCCTTGCCCATCACGCTGGAGACCGAGGTCATGGCCGGCGCGCTGATGAAGCGGCCCGGCTCGGCAATCTTCTGCACCGTGGCGGGCAGCTTGGCCAGGGCCTCGCGGATCGGGGCGCAGAAACCGTCGATGTCGAACTCGCCGCCGTCATAGTCCACCGGGAAGCCGCCGCCGATATCCAGCACCCAGGGCTTGAGCCCTAGCTCCCAGGCCTGCTCCATGATCTCGCGGCAGGCGTCGATGGCCTGCACGTGGCGACGGGCGTGGGGCACCTGGGAGCCGACGTGGAACGACAGCCCCATCACCTTGATCCCCTTGGCCTGGGCCAGTTGCAGCAACGGCAGTGCCTGCTCCGGGGTACAGCCGAACTTCTTGGAAAGATCGACCTTGGTCTCGGGGTTGGGGAAGCTGACCCGCAGCAGCAGTTTCACTTCATCCTTATAGGGCAGGAACTTTTCCAGCTCCAGCGGGTTGTCATAGACAAACACGGTGCAGCCGAATTCCAGGGCATAACGGATGTCGCTGTCACGCTTGATGGGATGGGTATGGATGCAGCGTCCCGGGCGAACCCCTTGGCTGCGCACCAGATCCACTTCGCCATTGGTGGCCAGATCGAAACAGGCCCCCTCTTCCTTCAAGACAGAGACCACCGCCTCGTGGGGCAGGGGTTTGAGTGCATAATGCAAGCGCACATCGGGCAGGGCGGCCGCCAGGGCCCGATACTGTTTGCGGACGGCTGCCTTGTCGAGCAGCAGCAGGGGGGAGCCGAATTGTTCAACCAACTGACGGTAATCTTGTGCGACCAGGGTCTCGTTCATTCTCTTTTGATAGTCCTTAGGGGGCGTGATATGCCCAAGCCATATGCGATTGAACCGGCGACGGCCGGCTCAGGCGAGCGGTCCGGAGGGACCCACCAGGCACATTGCATAACTCCCTTGCAAAGTGCTTAGTTATGCGCGGGATTATCGGCTTATTGAGTTTGTGTGCAAGCATTTTGATTGGATATGTCGGCAAGTTTTTCTGGTCGAGACGAAACAGGCTCTTGATACGGGGAGCGATCAGGGCCGTGATGGGGAGCACCTCCGAAGGGAGCTTGATAAGCTGTTGATAGTTAACGAACTAATAACATCAGACCCGGGGGTTGCGGCCAGGTAAAAAGGGGGCGCCGGGGCCAGGGAGTGCGAGACAGCTCACATTTTTTGGATTACCATGCCCGCTTCCTGATCCAAACTAGTTCGGATGAAGGTAGCAGGAGAGCGATGGACAACCATCCACCGAAGAAGTGAATCTTTCAGGTACCGGGCAACCGGTGTGGACTGCTACTGGACGATACTCTGGAGAGACCCGTTGAATCGGGCGCCGAAGGAGCAAGGCACCGTGATTGCATCGCAATCTGGCGCCGGAAACTCTCAGGCAAAAGGACAGAGGGGATGGGATGGTTGTACCTGGGCTTGGCCCGCATCCGATCGCCTCTGGCCGATCGCGACACCTATGGGAAGATCATCCTTCTCCTCCTTAATCGTTGTTTTTTAAGGAGGATGCATGTCATCAATTCAATCGGCGCTCGCCGCCATCGATAGCTTTATCTGGGGTCCCCCCCTGCTGATCCTGCTGGTCGGGACCGGTATCTATCTCACCTGGCGATTGGGTCTGCTTCAGATCGTGCGTTTGCCGCTGGCCCTCAAGCTGGTCTTTGGCCGCGATCAGGGGCAGGGCAAGCAAGGGGATGTCTCCAGCTTTGGTGCCCTGTGCACCGCCCTCTCCGCCACCATCGGCACCGGCAACATCGTCGGGGTCGCCACCGCCATCAAGCTCGGCGGCCCGGGCGCCCTGTTCTGGATGTGGATGGCCGCCCTGTTCGGCATGGCCACCAAGTACGCCGAGTGCCTGCTGGCGGTGAAATATCGCCAGCAGGACGCCAACGGCCAGATGGCAGGTGGCCCCATGTACTATCTGGAGAAGGGGCTCGGCTCCAGGCCGCTCGCCAAGCTGTTTGCCCTGTTCGGCATCGGCGTCGCCTTCTTCGGCATCGGTACCTTCCCCCAGGTCAACGCCATCAGTGATGCCATGAGCCTCTCCTTCTCGGTACCCCGTGAAGTGACCGCCGTGGTGCTGACCCTGATCGTGGCGCTGGTGACCCTGGGGGGTATCCAGTCCATCTCCAGTGTGTCGAGCAAGGTGGTGCCCTTCATGGCCATCTTCTACATCGTCGCCTGTGCCGGGGTGCTGGTGAACAATGCAGGCGCCCTGCCCGATGCGGTCATGCTGGTGATCGGGAGCGCCTTCACCGGCCATGCGGCCACCGGCGGTTTCGTCGGCGCCGGCATTATGCTGGCGATCCAGTCCGGGGTGGCGCGCGGGGTCTTCTCCAACGAGTCGGGGCTGGGTTCGGCCCCCATCGCGGCGGCGGCGGCCAAGACCGATTCCTGCGTGGAGCAGGGGCTGGTCTCCATGACCGGTACCTTCATCGACACCATCATCATCTGCACCATGACCGGTCTGACGCTGGTGGTGACCGGGGTGTGGAGCGGCGATGCAAGCGGTGCGGCCATGACCAGTCTGGCCTTTGCCCAGGGGCTGGATGCCCATGTGGGCCAGTATCTGGTGAGCATCGGCCTCCTGTTCTTCGCCTTTACCACCATCCTTGGCTGGAACTACTACGGCGAGCGCTGCACCGAGTACCTGTTCGGGGTGAAGGCGATCAAACCCTACCGCCTCATCTATCTGGTGCTGGTGGCGAGCGGTGCCTTCCTCCATCTGGACCTGATCTGGCTCTTGGCGGACATCGTCAACGGCCTGATGGCGGTGCCCAACCTCATCGGCCTCATCGGCCTGCGCCACGTGGTGATTGCCGAGACCCGCGCCTACTTCAGCCGGGACCGGGATACGGAGTCCGAGCCCGAGCCGCAGACGGCCTGATGAGAAGCGGGCCTGCGGGAAGTCCTGTCACCGGGCTCCTGTCCATGGTGTCAACCGGGATCCGGGCTGGGATGGCAAAACCCGGGGCTTGATCCCGGCTCCTCTGACAATATCTGTGCGAAATACGCAAAAGCCACGACGCTCATCGTGGCTTTTTTGCATTTTACGCAATGACTGGCGGCGCTTGTTGCCCCCAGGGGGTCAGGGGGAGGGAATATCTCCGGTGAGCCGCTGCGCCAGCGCCCTGCTCACCCGGCTCACCAGGGCCGCCTCATCCCCCTGCCAGCCAATGGCGTGGGCCAGGGTGGTGGAGGTGCCCGGAGCAAAGCGCAGCTCGCCCCCGGCCAGTTCGTAGAAGCGGCTCGCCATCCGGGTGCCCTCGTCCACATCCCCCGCCACCAGCAGCATGGCCTGGGCCAGCACGGCGCCGTCGTGATCCCGGCCCGGCGCCAGCCAGCGCTGGGCGGTGCCGGTCACCTTGCGCCCCCCGATCACCAGGTTGTACTGGCCGTCGCAAAACGAGCCGGGCACGAAGTCGTAGCTGCCCGCAAGACCGTGTTCCTCCAGCAGGGCGAGCAGGGGCGCCCCCAGCAGCCGGTAGTAGTGGGCCAGATCCGTGGTGGTGCGGGGCAGCATGAGGGAGAGGTTGAGGATGCCGGCGCCGTGGGGCACGGCGGTGCCGCCGCTGTCGCGCACGAACACCGGCCAGCCCTCGGCGGCAAGCTGCTCGCAGGCGGCCTGGTAGCGGGGCAAACGGGTATCCTTGCGGGTGACGATGAGGCATTGGGGGCCCTGCCAGAGGAGGGCCCTGGGCTCGCCGTCACCGGCGCACTCCCGCAGCCAGCGTTGCTCCTCGGCCAGGATCTGGTCGGGTGTCTGGTGGGCGGGCGGCGGGGGCAGCAGGGTATAAGGCATGAGAGGCATCCTTTGGCAGAGGCTGCCAAGCACAGTACGCGCGGGGGCAAACAAGGTAAAGCCCCGCATGGCGGGGCTTTGGTGCAAGGATGGCGGAGTGTCAGGCCTGTGCGGCGGCGCGCCTGGGCAGCAGCAGATTTAGCACGATGGCGGTGAGGCCGCCGGTGGCGACGCCGTAGGAGAGCACGCTCCTGGCCAGCTCCGGCAGGTGTTGCAGCACCTCGGGCACCTGGGCCACTCCGAGACCCATGGCGAGCGACACCGCCAGGATCATCAGGGCGCGGCGGTCCAGCTCCTCCCGGGAGATGATGCGCACCCCGGCGGCGGCGATGGTGCCGAACATGACGATGGTGGCGCCGCCGAGCACGGGTTCAGGTATTTGTTGCACCAGGCTCGCCACCGCCGGGAACAGGCCGAGCAGGGCCAGCATGGCGGCGATGAAGAGGCCGACATGGCGGCTGGCCACCCCGGTCAGCTGGATGACGCCGTTGTTCTGGGCGAAGGTGGACATGGGGAAGGTGGAGAAGACCGCCGCCAGCATGGAGTTGGCGCCGTCGGCCAGCACGCCCCCCTTGATCCGCGCCATGTAGACCGGCCCTTCCAGCGGCTCGCCGGAGATGTCGGAGGTGGCGGTCATGTCGCCGATGGCTTCCAGCGCCGTCACCACGAAGATGATGGCGAGCGGCACGAACAGCTGCCAGTCAAAGCCGAGCCCGTAGTGCAGCGGAACAGGCACCATCAGCAGCGGGCTGTCGAAGGTGGGAGCAGCCACCTTGCCCAGCAGCAGTGCCACCGCATAGCCCGCCAGCATGGCGATCATGATGGCGGAGAGGCGCAGCCAGGGGTTGCGACTGCGCTGCATCAGCACGATGAGGCCGAGCACCAGCAGGGAGAGAAAGAGGTTGGTGTGACTGGCGAAGCTGCCGTCCGCCAGGGCGCCGTAGCCGCCCCCCATGCTGATGAGCCCTACCTTGATGAGGGTCAGGCCGATGAGCAATACCACGATGCCGGTCACCAGCGGGGTGATGATCCGTTTGACCAGGTGCAGGAAGCGGCTCATGACGACGATGGTGAGGGCCGCTGCCAGCATGGTGCCGAACAGGGTGCCCAGCAGATCGTCGGTGGGCATGGCCGCCTGCTTGAGGGCGAGGCCGGAGGCGATGATGGGACCGAGGAAGTTGAAGCTGGTGCCCTGCACCGAGAGCAGGCCGGAACCGAGGGGGCCGAAACGGCGGGTCTGGATGAAGGAGGCGATGCCGGACATGACCAGGGACATGGAGACGATGTAGCGGGTGTCGTCGGCGGGGAGGCCGAGGGCATTGGCGATGATGAGGGGCGGTGTGATGATGGCGACAAACATGGCGAGCATATGCTGCAGGGCGGCGAACAGGGTCTGGGGCAGGGGGGGGACATCCTCGATGCCGTAGACCAGTTCGCTGTGGGCTCGCCTGGGGGGATGGGCCTCTCGGATGGCGCTTGGGGCGGCAGCCTGTTCCATAAATACCTCGAATGTGTGGGGGGATGGGAGAAAATTGGGCGCTATTTTAGTGATTGGCATCGCGCTTTCCAGCGCTAATTGAGCGCAAACTCGTTTATTTCCTGATGGGTTGAAACGTTTTCCTGTGGCGATTAAGATCCGCCGGTTTGTGTGAGACCGATCCCTCACAAAGGGGAGGGAGGCTGATGCATCAGGATGGGGACGGTGTAGAATGAGCCCTCGGTTCGAAGATGGAGACTCTGGATGCTGAAGCTGTCGGAGTTCTGGAGTGCCCGCGCCCACTCCGAAGATTTTACCCTGACCCGGATGGGCTTCATGACGGTGCGGCTGCGGCTGCTCACTTGTCTGCTGATGGCGGGGCTCCCGAGCTGGGCCCTGGTGGACTGGCTGACCCTGCCAGCCATCCAGTTCGAGGCGCTGTTCCAGGTCAGGATCTTCTGCCTGCTGGCCCTCTCGCCCCTCATCCCCCTCTCCTATCTCATCCACTTCAAGCGCGAGCGCATGAAGCTGGCGCTGGGCTACCTGATGGCGGTGATGATGCTCTTCTCCCTCATCTGCCTGCACAGCTTCGGCGCGGATCAGGAGATGCAGGCGGGCTACATGGCCTTCCCCTATCTGCTCATCAGCCTGTTCGCCATCTTCCCCATTCCCCTCTCCCTCAGCCTGCAACTGGCGGGGGGCATTCTGGCCACCATGCTGGCGGGCAACTGGTTGCTGGTGGGCCAGCCTCTTTGGAGCGTGCAGACCCTCAATCAGGTCTGGCTGCTGGGGCTCTTTGCCATCGCCAGCGCCTGGGTGCAGTGCGGCCAGCTCAACATGCTGCTGCAACTCTATCGGGAATCCACCACGGACGAGCTGACCGGCATGATGAACCGCCGCCTGCTGATGAAGCAGCTCGAGAAGGCGAGGGCCGCCATGATCCGCAAACAGGCTCCCTTCGCGGTGCTGCTGCTGGATCTGGACCGCTTCAAGCGCATCAACGACACCTTCGGCCATCTGGCGGGGGATGCGGTGCTCAAGGAGGTGGCGGCCACCCTGTCGGAACAACTGGAGCCCGGCATGGTGCTCGGGCGTTACGGCGGGGAGGAGTTTGCCATCCTGTTGCCCGGTTGCACGGATCTGGCACAAGCCAAGCGGGTGGCGGAGCGGCTGCGGGTCGCGGTGGAGGCGAGGTTGGTGAAAAGCCCCACCTCCGACGAGCTGCTGGAGGTGACGGTGAGCATCGGTCTGACCCTGGCCCAGCGTGGCGAGGGGGTGGAGGATCTGCTCAACCGGGCGGACGAGTGCCTCTACATGGCCAAGATGGCGGGTCGCAACTGCGTGGTGGCCGAGGCCGGCAAACCCGCGGGCGATGCTGGGCGCACAAAAACGGATGCCGCCTGAGGGCGGCATCCGGTGATGACGGGGCTGGCGTCAGGCCAGGGTGTATTTGCCGGAGAGCTGCTGGGCCAGCAGCTTGAACATGTTGAACACCGCCATGGTCTTGCCGGTCGGGGTGCCGTCCTCTGCCAGGAAGAACTCCCCCTTGAACACCAGAATGTCCCCCTTCTGCTCCACCGAGTCGGCGCGCATGCCGTGGATGAAGTCCTCGTGTTCACGAATGATCTTGTTGGCCATCTCCAGCAGGGCAGTCTCGGTGATCCGCTCTTTTTGTGGTTGCATGCTCGTCTCCTTAAACGACTACTGGGCAGGGGCACAAGGGTCGGCATGGCCGGCGTACCCCGCCTCTGATTGAAGAGGGGGCCAGCATACTGCAAAGCGGGATTTTCTGTCATTGATATGACCCCGCATTTTCCCGCTTTGCGCTCTTCCCTTATCCCAGCACCAGATTGCGCAGCCAGCGGCGCTGGCGAATGCGGCGCTGCACCAGCAGCACCTTGGAGAGCTCCTCCAGCAGGACCACCGCCACCACCCAGGAGAGGGGCCAGCCCAGCAGGCTGACCGCCACCCAGGCCAGCGGCAGGCCGATGCACCACATGCCGACGATGTCGATGAAGATGCTGTAGTTGACGTCCCCCCCCGAGCGCAGCACCCCGACGATCCCCACCATGTTGAACACCTTGAGCAGCATGCCCAGACACATGATGGCGAGCACCTGGCCGGCCTCAGTCATCAGCTCGCCCGGCAGGTTGCCGACCCATTGCAGCAGGCTGCCCTGCATCAGCCAGACGGCGGTCCCCACCAGCAGGGCGCCGACGGGGGCAAGCAGCAGGAAGAGCTGGGAGTGCTGCCAGGCCTCGTCATACTCTTCTGCCCCGAGCCGGTGACCGAGCAGGGTGGAGCAGGCCACCGCCAGCCCGAAGAAGAGGGAGATGAGGATGCTCTCCAGCGTGCCGAGGGTGGTCATGATGGCCAGGGCGTCGGTGCCAAGGTGCGCGTAGAGGAAGCCGTAGAGCAGCATGCCGAAGGCCCAGAGCCCGTCGTGCAGCAACAGCGGCAGGGCGATCAGGGTGAAGCGCACCACCTCCTTGCGCCTGAAGGCGGCGAGCCAGTCTTGCTTGCGCGGGATGAGACGGGGCTCGGCACGCCACACATAGGCAAGCAGCAGCGCGGTCTGCAGCAGGCGCGAAAGGGTGGTGCCCCAGGCGGAGCCGGCTACTCCCATGGCCTCGGCGCCGAAATGGCCGAAGATGAGGGCATAGTTGAGGATGACGTTGGCGATGATGGCGATGATACCGATGCGGGTCGGTGCCGCGGCATTGCCCACCGAGCGCAGGGCCGACTCCAGGGGCACCACCACGGCGGTGCAGAGGATGGTGGCGCCGGTGATCATCAGGAACTCGTCGGCCAGCTCGCGCAGCGCGGGCTCCTGGCTGGCAAAGCCGAGCACGCTGCCCGGTGAGAGCACATAGACGAGGGCAAAGGGCAGGCTCACCGCCAGGGCGCCCACCAGGGCCAGGGCCAGGGAGCGGCGCACCCCGGCCATCTCGCCACGGCCGAAATATTGTGCCGCCAACACCGAGACCCCGCCCGAGAGCCCCGCTATCACCAGCAGATTGAAGAAGAAGACCCGGTTGCCCAAGCCGACCGCCGCCACAGCCGTGGTGCCGAGCTGGCTCACCATCATGATGTCGATGAGGCCGAGCAGGGAGAACATCATGGATTGCAGCGAAACCGGCAGGGCCAGTCGCCACAGTCGCGTCATGAACTCGCGATCGGTGGTTTGTTTTAAAATCGCTTGCCAATAATTCATTTATGTTAACCGGGTTGGTAAAAATCAGGGTTTGTCGTGGGTATGATAGGGGTGATATCGGGAGGCTTCACTGTGAGCCTCTCTCGGCTTTCTTGTGCAAAACTATCCTGTTGAGGTGCTATGCCATTTATCAGCGAGTGTCTGGAAATCGCCCCGGCCTGCGAAGAGCGGATGCTGGGACGCGAAGGGCTGCCCCTGCTTGGGGAGGCGGGCGTCTTCCTGACCGGCCTCTCGACGATACGGGAGCACTACCTTATCCGCCGCAACCGACCGGAGTTTCACATCCTGATGGTGAGCCATGACGAGGGGGGCGCCCTGCTCACCGATGGCGGGGAGCAGCCCATCCCGGCGGGAGCCCTGGTCTTTCTCCCGGCCGCCGTGCCGGGGGGCCTCAGGCTGGTGGGGGAAGACTGGCATACCAGTTGGATCCTGCTGGACGACGTGCCGCGCTGGCAGCATCTGCACCGGCTTGGCCATCGCATCTGGCAGGGGGAGGAGGGGGAGCAGCTCTACCATCTGCTCAGCCTGATGCAGGGGGAGGGAATTCGTTCGCCACTCCAGCCCCAGCTGCTGAGCCTGCTGCTGGCGCTCTTGGAGCGAACCCTGCAGGGGGAGGTGCGCGGCACGCCGGAGCTGCGGCTGCAGGCGCTGTTTCGGCGGGTGGAGGCACGTCTGGACGAGCCCTGGAGCGTGGCCCTGCTGGCCGACCAGATGGCCTGCTCGGTGCCCCATCTGCACCGGCTCTGCCAGCAGGTGTTCGGCATGGGCCCCATGGCCTGGCTCACCGGGCTTCGCATGAACAAGGCGCGCCAGTTGCTGCTCTACACCAACTGGCCGCTGGCCGAGCTGGCGGCCCGGGTCGGATACAGCGACGGCGCCAACTTTGCCAACCGTTTTCGCCGCCTGACGGGTCAGACTCCGGGGGCCTTTCGTCGACTGGGTCGCAAACCTTTCGCAAGGGAGGTGCAAACCCTTTGAAATTGTTGGCTCAAGCCCATAGGATCGACGGGCCACACAGTCAAGGTACCGATCCATGTTTGAAGATAATAATCAGAAACGTCCCCTCTACATTCCCTACGCAGGTCCAGCCCTGCTGGAGACGCCGCTGCTCAACAAGGGCAGCGCCTTCACCAGCGAAGAACGCAGCAGCTTCAACCTGGAAGGTCTGCTGCCCCAGAACATCGAAACCATCGAAGAGCAGGCAGAGCGTGCCTATCGCCAGTTCATGGCGTTTGGCAACGACATGGACAAGCACATCTATTTGCGCAACATCCAGGATACCAACGAAACGCTCTTCTACCGCCTGCTGAACAACCACCTCACCGAAATGCTGCCGGTCATCTACACCCCGACGGTCGGCAAGGCGTGCGAGGAGTTCTCCAACATCTATCGTCGTGCTCGCGGCCTCTTCATCTCCTATCCGGACAAGGACAGGATCGATGACATGCTGCAAAACGCCACCAAGCAGAACGTCAAGGTGATCGTGGTCACCGATGGCGAACGCATCCTGGGCCTCGGGGATCAGGGCATCGGCGGCATGGGCATTCCCATCGGCAAGCTCTCCCTCTACACCGCCTGTGGCGGCATCTCCCCGGCCTACTGCCTGCCGGTGGTGCTGGATGTGGGCACCAACAACCAGCAGTTGCTGAACGACCCCTTCTACATGGGGTGGCGCCATCCGCGCATCTCCGGCGAAGAGTACGACGAGTTCGTCGATGCCTTCATTCAGGCGGTCAAGCGCCGCTGGCCGGACATCCTGCTGCAGTTCGAGGATTTCGCCCAGGGCAATGCCACCCCGCTGCTCAACCGCTACAAGGATGAGCTGTGCTGCTTCAACGATGACATTCAGGGGACCGCCGCGGTGACCCTGGGCAGCCTCATCGCCGCCTGCAAGGCCTCCGGTGCCAAGCTCTCCGAGAAGCGGGTCGCCTTCCTCGGGGCGGGCAGTGCCGGGTGCGGCATCGCCGAGCAGATCGTGGCGCAGATGAAGGCCGAAGGGCTGACCGACGCCGAGGCGCGGGGCCGGGTCTTCATGGTGGACCGATTCGGTCTCATCACCGACAAGATCCCCAACCAGCTCGACTTCCAGCGCAAGCTCTCCCAGCCGGTCGAACGGATCAAGGAGTGGCCGGTGGGGGACAACATCTCCCTGCTGGAGGTGATGGAACACGGTCGCCCGGACATCCTGATCGGGGTCTCCGGCCAGCCGGGTCTGTTTACCGAAGAGGTGGTCAAGACCATGCACAAGCACTGTGCCCGTCCCATCATCTTCCCGCTCTCCAACCCCACTTCCCGGGTGGAAGCCACCCCGGCGGATCTCATTCGCTGGACCGACGGCCAGGTGCTGGTCGCCACCGGCAGCCCGTTCGCACCGGTGGAGTACAAGGGCAAGCGCTACGTCATCGCCCAGTGCAACAACTCCTTCATCTTCCCGGGGATCGGCCTTGGGGTGATCGCCTCCGGTGCCAACCGGGTGACCGATGCCATGCTGATGTCGGCCAGCCGCGCCCTGGCGGATTGTTCACCCCTGGTGAAGGGGGAAGAGGGCTCCTTGCTGCCGGATCTGGCGGACATCCATCAGGTCTCCCGCTACATCGCCAAGATGGTGGCCAAGACCGCCATGTTGCAGGGCAAGGCGGTGCAGACCCCCGATGATGTGATCGATCAGGCCATCGAGGCGAACTTCTGGCGCCCCGAGTACCGCCGCTATCGTCGTACTTCCTTCTGATCCCAAGGGGACAGACATGCAGAAGGGATGCCTCGGCATCCCTTTTTTGTGCACGGCTGTGAAGGAAGAGGAGGTTATTGTGCCGGTTGCTCGGCGGGGGCGGGCTCGGCGGGATTGCTGACACCGGTGACCCGGATTTCGACCCGGCGATCCGGGGCCAGGCAGTCGATGAGGGCAGCCCTGGCCTTGATGGCATCACACTGGGTGCCGGTGACCGGGTTGCTCTCGCCATTGCCCTGGATGCTCACCTTGTCTGCGGGCAGCCCCTTGCCAATCAGGAAGTTGGCGACCGTGCTTGCACGGGCCTCCGACAGTGCCTGGTTGTTGGCATCCGAGCCGATGCGGTCGGTGTAGCCCATCACCATGGCGTTGCCATCCTTGGGTTTGACGTCGACGATCTGCTGGTAGAGGGCGTCGAGTGCCTGCATCCCCTCCGGTTTGAGCTCCGCCTTGCCAAAGGCAAACAGCACATCCGAACTCAGGTTGAAGGTCTGATCCACCGGCTCGGGAGCCGGGGGCGGCGGTGCCACGACCAGAGGCGCGGCCACCGGCACTGCGGCGACGGTGCGATTGGGGTGAAGCACCAGCTCGATGGTGGCGGTACTGATGTCGCTGACCCAGCGTTTGGTACCGCTGCCCACCTTGTCGTTGTCAGGATCGTCCCCGACTCGCACCATGTAGCGGTAGCGGGTCTGGATGTCTACCCAGTCGCTCAGTCTGGCGGTCAGGCCCAGACCCGCCAGGGGAGCAAGATTGTCATCTCCCCCGTTGACGGAGTCGACGTGATAGAGATAACCGCCCCCTTCGGCAAAGACAGAGAAGATGTCCCCCAGGGGCAAACGGCCAATGACCGACAGGGTGGCCCCCTTGCTGTTGAAGTCCTGGCCGGCGATATCCCAGTCACCGGTGGAGAGGTAGCCGAGCTCTGCCCCCAGATTCTCGTTGTAGTTGTAGCCGATAAAGGCGTTGATGGCGGTTGCGTCCTTGCCGACGTCCTTGCTGAAATCATCGATGTCATGGGCAAAGGCCCAGCCACCCCCAGCCCCCACATACCAGTCGTGAACAGGTGCCGCCTGGGCGGCACTCGTCGCCAATGCCAATGCAATCCACACAGGTTTCAGTCTTATGTTCATCGCGTATCCTCGTCGATGTTGGGTGTTATAGGGCTCCCAGCCCTTTGCTATGTATAGCCAACATTATGTATAGGCGATGTGAGCGCTTTAACCATTTAAGTGACGCATCTGTATGGAGAATCGGTGGTGCAGGCAGGTGGGCTGCCCGCGCTGGCGGTGCCGTCCGGGCATTAAAAAAGGGGCCGGAATGGCCCCTTTTTGCAACAGGTGGTCAACCTCTTATTGCTGCACTTCCTGTACGCCGGTGACGCGGACTTCGACGCGGCGATCCGGTGCCAGGCAGGCGATCAGCTGAGCCTTGGCCTTGATGCCGTCACACTGGGTACCGGTGACCGGGTTGGCTTCACCACGACCTTCGATGGATACCTTGCCAGCCGGCAGACCCTTGCCAACCAGGAAGTCGGCCACGGTGCGGGCACGGGCTTCAGACAGCTTCAGGTTGTAGGCATCGGAGCCGATGCGGTCGGTGTAACCGACCACCACGGCGCTGCCATCTTTCGGCTGGACGTCGACGATCTGCTGATACAGGGTGTTGAGCGCAGCAGCCCCTTCCGGCTTCAGGGTGGATTTGCCGAAGGCAAACAGCACGTCCGAGCTCAGGGAGAAGTTCTTGTCGACCATGACGGGCTCGGGAACCGGCTCGGGAGCCGGTGCCGGGGCCGGTGCCACATAGGTGGTGCGGTTCGGGTGCATCACCAGTTCCAGGGTGGCGACGCTCATGTCGGTTTTCCAGGTTTTCTGATCGTCACCCAGATCCCACATGTAGCGGTAGCGGGCCTGCAGGTCGATAAGGTCGGAGAGCTTGGCAGTCAGACCCAGACCCGCCAGCGGCGAGGTGCCGTTGTCGCTCTGGCCATTGCCGTTGACGTGGTTGAAGTAGGCACCCCCTTCGGCGAAGACGGAGAAGATGTCATTCATGGGCAGGCGTGCGATACCGGACAGGGTGGCACCCTGGGTCTTGAAGTCGACGCCATCGACGCCGGCCTTGCCGGCATAGAGATAGCCGAGCTCGGCGGCAAAGTTCTCGGTGAAGTTGTAACCGCCGAACAGGGAGAGCGCGGTGGCGTCCTTGTCAGCATCCTGGCCGAAGGTATCCAGGTCGTGGCCATAGGCCCAACCTGCACCCATACCCGTGTACCAGTCGTCGGCCGCCTGAGCGGTGGTGGTTCCCATGGCTGCAATGGCCAGAGCAATCAGGGTTGGTGCCATTTTCATTTTCATCGTTTTATCCTCGTTGAGTTGCCGTGCTATGGGCGTACTGCGCACTCTTTGTTATACCGGTCGCAGATGACACTTCATGTGCGACACCGTGAGCGGATCACGGACGGCTTGAATAAAAAATGGATGGAAACCTGGATTCTCATGAAGCTGTTTCTCCATGGACAACTAACCGGGCACTGAGCACTTTTAATAGTTCATCCAATGTCTTACAAGCGTTGCTACTGTATTCTTTTGAATCAGCGTGATCAAGTTTCTGCACAGATATGCAGCGCCGACACCGGTGTCGCGGGGCCGCAATACGGGGGCAAAGGGGAGAAAAGGTGAGACAGAGAGTGTCGCTGGGGGGAGGAGAGAGACAGCAAAAGGGGATGCCGTGGCATCCCCTTTTTTACGTTACCTGAGCGAAGTCAGATTACTTTTGAACTTCTTGTACGCCGGATACGCGAACTTCTACGCGACGGTCCGGAGCCAGGCAGGAGATCAGCTGAGCCTTGGCCTTGACGCCGTCACACTTGGTGCCGGTGACCGGGTTGGCTTCGCCGCGACCTTCGATGGCAACCTTGCTGGCAGCCATACCCTTGCTGACCAGGAAGTTGGCAACGGTGCGGGCACGAGCTTCAGACAGCTTCTGGTTGTAAGCGTCGGAACCGATACGGTCGGTGTAACCAACAACAACGGCGTTGCCGTCTTTCGGCTGGAACTCAACGATTTGCTGGTACAGAGCGTTCAGGGCTTGCACGCCTTCGGCCTTCAGGCTGTCTTTGCCAAAGGCGAACAGCACGTCGGAGTTCAGGGCGAAGTTCTTCTCAACGATTTGCGGAGCCGGGGCCGGTGCTTCTTCAACAACCGGGGCCGGAGCAGGCGCTACGTAGGAAGTACGGAACGGGTGGTAAACGGCTTCCAGGGTCGCAACGCTCTGGTTGGACTTGTAGCGTACGTTGTCGGCGTGCAGGTCAGCCACGTCCCACATGTAGCGGTAGCGAGCTTGCAGATCCAGCGCGTCGTTGACCTTGTAGGTCACACCGGCACCGGCCAGCGGGGATACTTTGGTATCGCTGGTGCCCAGACCGTCGGTGTGGCCCCAGTAGGCGCCAGCTTCACCGAACAGGGAGAAATCGTTGCCCAGCGGCAGACGAGCGATACCGGACAGGGTGGCACCCTGGCTCTCGTAACGGTTGCCGTCGGTGTTGCCACGGCCGGTGTACTGGTAGCCCAGCTCGGAACCGAAGTATTCGTTGAAGTTGTAACCAACGAAGGCATTGGCAGCAGCCGCATCTTCTTCGCCAACGTTCACGCCTTCGATCTTGTTCAGACCGTTGAAGTGAGTTGCACCAACACCGGCGCCGAAGTAGATGTCGTCAGCGGCGTGAGCTGCAGTTGCACCCATGGTGGCCATAGCGATGGCGATCAGGGAAGGAGCCATTTTCATCATAAAATAATCCTCGTTGAGATGGCACGTTGTTCACGTGCTTCGCACTTTGTAATTTATGTAAGCTGCTGGCTCTGTCGACCAACGACGTTGGTGCGAACAGGGATCCTAGATCCATCCAGGAGGCACGTATCTGGGTGCACAAGTGCGCGGGTTGCACTGTCGACAATGCATACTCCGCCACGAACAGCCGACGTCATTCCGATGACGTGGCGCACTTTATGCCCATTTCAAAACATGATCAAGCTCACAGATAAGGGATGGGGCAAATTGTGTCGTAGGGATAACTGGCTGTTTCTTGGGATTTATTAGTGATCCAAGTAGGCGCGATGCAGTTTCTTCTCAAGCTTCATATAAGCCTCAGCCCAAGCGTGCCGCGGGGTGGCGTCACCCGCCCTGACCGAGAGGACAGCAAGATAGTCTGCCTCAGTTGCTTCGCACAGCAAGGGTGTGAAACTGAGCAAGAAGTGACGGGCGAGGTAGGGATCGAGAGGCCAGATGTTGAGGATGGCCCGCGCCACGGGCTGGACGGCGGTGGAGCAGATGAAGTGCCGATGACCTGCTTCCAGCCATTGGGCCATCTCGGCGAGGCTTTCTTCCGGCACGATGCCGCCATCGCCTTTCTCCCTGGCCAGCGTCATCGTGTGACCATTGCCCAGTGCCAGGGTGCCGTTTTCTGCCACGACGCCGTCGTGGCTGCGCAGGGGAAGCGTCGCCTGGCCTTCAAGATAGAGGCTGCAGCTGTCCGGGAGGGCCGCCAGCACAGTGGTGGCGTCCCCCTGCATGGCCATGGGCAACCAGAACGCTTCGGCCCGGGTCTGCAGACCCTGGGCGAGCTGACGGGGGAGGGAGTCCGGGTCGGAATGAAGACGGGAAATGATGCCGGGAAATGCCATGTTGATGACTCTCTTGGAAATAACCGGCGAATTATACGAGGGATGGCCGGGCAACAAGAAAGGTTTCTTTTCGAGACTGTTTACCTGAGGCGACGCAGCGATTACCATCCCCGAGGTTTGTGAAGGGTTGTCGTCGAAAGACGCTGATTATAGATAGAGGCTCGACCATAACGAGTCCGTTCAAAACTGATACACTTGACTACGAGTCGTCGCGAAAAATAAAGGTGGAGTCAATCCGCCGAACGGAGTATGGAACACATGAATTCAAATATCGTAACTGTTGGCAAGAAGATCCGTCAGATCCGCGAAGCGGTAGGCCTGAGCCGTCCCAAGTTTGCCGATCTGCTGGGCGTCCCCCCAACCACCCTGAAGAACTATGAACTGGGTTACCGTGAAGTCGGAGGCGCCTTCCTGGTTGCCCTGGCCCACCACCCCGATCTGCACAAGTTCACCCTCTGGCTGCTGGCTGACAAGAAAGTCGCCGAAATCGGCCAGATCGGTCCGGACGATATTGCCAAGGCTTGATTCGGTTCAACCTTGATAAAAATGCCGCCCTCGAGGCGGCATTTTTTATTTATCAAAATGGATGATTATTTAATTAAATAATGCGTTGTGTGCGGTCAACGGCGATTTTCACTAAATCATCTTGTCGGGCTGGATTAATCCACGGAACACTCCGACCCTTTTAATTCAGGCGGTGATCCACACAGCGAGACAACGATGAGCCAATCCATTACCAAAGCCAGAGATGGGTTTACCAGCACCTTTGGCGTGCTGGCCGCGACCCTGGGGTCTGCCGTCGGGCTCGGGAATATCTGGAAGTTTCCCTATCTGACCGGTGAGAACGGTGGCGCCGGTTTTCTGCTGGTCTATGTCATCGCCACCCTGCTGGTGGGATTGCCGGTGATGATCTCCGAGATCATGCTGGGGCGCGAGGCCAGGACGGATACGGTCAGCGGGCTCATCAAGCTGGCTCCGAAGGGGCAACCCTGGTGGCTGATCGCCGCCATGGGGGTGAGCGCGGCCTTCCTCATCATGTCGTTCTACTCCGAGGTGGCGGCCTGGGTGTTTGCCTACATCTTCAAGGCGGCCAGCGGCGAGATCCTCTCCACCGATCCCGCCGTCACGGGGGCTGCCTTCAATTCGCTCATCACGGATCCCTTGCAGAGTCTGCTCTGGCAGTGGCTGGTGCTGGCCCTGATGGGGGGGATCTTGCTGATGGGGGTCTCCAGGGGGATCGAAGCGGTCACCAAGCGGTTGATGCCACTGCTCTTCATCCTGCTGCTGGTGATAGGCGTGCGCAGCCTGACTCTGCCCGGAGCAAGCGAAGGACTGCATTTCCTGTTCTCGCCGGATTTCTCCAAGGTGACCGCAGGCGTCGTGCTGACGGCCATGGGGCTGGCGTTCTTCAAGCTCTCCATCGGGATGGGCTGCATGATGACCTATGGCAGCTACTTTCGGGACGATCAGCACATCCCTCTCACCACGGTACGGGTGATGTGCGCGGATCTCTTCGTCTCCATGCTGGCGGGGATCGCCATCTTCCCGGCGGTGTTTGCCTTTGGCTTCGAGCCGAGCGCAGGCCCCTCCCTGCTGTTCATCACCATACCCGCGGTGTTTGCCAGCATCCCGTTTGGACACCTCTTCATGGTGCTCTTCTTCGTGCTCTCCGCCATCGCAGCCACCGGGGCCATGCTCTCCATCCTGGAGGTGCCGGTCTCGGTGCTCTCCGAGCGCTTTCACATGAGCCGCACAAGGGCGACCCTGATCAACCTGCTGGTGCTGGGGGCGGTCGGCTCGACCTGTGCGCTCTCGAGCAGCACGCTGGCGGATGTGCAGGTTGTCGGGAAAACCTTCTTCGATCTGTTCGACTTCGTCTCTTCCAACGTGCTGATGCCCCTTGGCGGCATCTTCCTCTGCCTCTTTGTGGGCTGGGTATGGGGATTCGAGCGGATGACGACGGCGCTGACCAATGGAGGCAAGCTGGCGCTGCCCATTCTCAGCCCCCTGTTTTTCATCATCCGCTATGTGTCGCCGCTGCTGATCCTGGTGGTGATGCTCAAGGGGCTGGGGCTGTTCTGAGCCGCGTCGCCCGAAACAAAAAAGCGCCTATTGGCGCTCTTTTTGTCTTTTACCCCGATATGCCTTCATATCAGGCAGAGTCGTGACAGCTCCTCCTTGAGCTGCTCCAGGTTGCGCTCGACACAGGCTTCCCCCTCGTTGATGGCGTCGCTCGCGCGGTGGAAATCCATGATGGAGAGGTTGCCAAGGCGCGGGCAGAGCTGGATCTCGGGGGGATCCCCGGCCATCCGGGCACGGGTGATGCGCTCCTGCATGATGTTGATGGAGCCCGTCATCACCCCCCACATGCCGGGGGTACTGGGTTCGCGCTCGCCCCGGTTCAACCACTGGCTGAGAAGCCCCCCCTGCACGGGCTCGTCCGGTTCGTCGGTCCAGGGCTGGTGCATGTCGGTGTTGAGGTTGACGGCGATCACCACCTCGGCTCCCATGGCGCGGGCCAGGGAGATGGGGACCGGGTTGACCACGGCCCCGTCCACCAGCCAGCGATCCTCCACCCGGGTCGGGGTGAGCAGGCCGGGCATACCGCAGGAGGCGCGCACACACTGGCGAAGCGGTCCTTCCTGCAACCAGATCTCGCGACCGGTATCGAGTTCGGTGGCGACGCAGGCAAAGGGCAGCGGCAGGCTTTCGATGGCGGGATCCCCCAGATGGCCGGCGGCGATGCCAAATACCTTGTCACCGCGAAACAGGCCGCCGGAGAGGGCAGGATCGAGCAGCCCCATGACCTGCAGGCGGCTGAAGCCGCGCACCCAGCTCTCCAGCTTGTCCAGTTCACCAGCGGCATAGGCGGCGCCGACAAAGCTGCCGATGGAGCAGCCAGCCACCAGATCCGGCTTGACGCCGAGTCGCTCCAGGGCACGGATGATGCCGATGTGGGCCCATCCTCGGGCCGCGCCGCTGCCCAGGGCCAATCCCAGACGGGGTTTTCGTGACACAGTTGCGTCTCCTGACATGAAGTGGGAGTCCAGCTTACTCCGGCTTCTCCTGCCCGTCATCCCGCCACGCTTCGCTGCGATTGCGGCCGTTGGCCTTGGCCTGATAGAGGGCGATATCGGCGCGGCGGATCACCTCCTGCAAGGAGATGGCCGGTGACTGGCGACAGTGGCCCAGACTGACGGTCACCTTCAGCTCGGCCGCAATCGCGCTCCAGGGATGCTCTGCTATGCACAGGCGAAGCCGCTCGGCCAAGGGGGCCAGAGGGATCGCTTCATCGGCGACGAGCAGCAGGAACTCCTCGCCGCCCCAGCGGATCAGGTGGCACTCCCGTGTCAGCAGGGACTGGCAGAGCTGCACCAGACGGATGAGGACCTGATCGCCCACCCCGTGGCCGAAACGGTCGTTGACCTGTTTGAAGTGATCGCAGTCAAACATGATGGCGCCGATGCGTTGGCGGCCTGCCAGGGCCTGGCGGTGTTCGAAGGCATCGAAGTAGTGGCGGTTGAAGGCCCCGGTCAGGGCATCGTGGCGCGACAGGTAGTTGAGGCGCCGGTTGAGGCGCTGGGCACGCAGGCTGGAGACGGTCGCCACCACCAGACAGAGAATGGTGATGAGCGCCGTCGCCGATTGCCACAACAGCGTCTGCAGCAGAGGCAGCAGCGGGATGCGATGGATGAGGGAGAGCGGTGTCTCCGGGATGGGGTAGACGAGCTGCAGGGCGCCCTGTTGCCACTCATATTCCGCTGACTGCGTCGTCCTGACCGGGGGCGGCGCGGTACCGGACTGGCTGCTGGCGAGGATCTGCTGATGGGCGTTGAGCAGGAACAGGGTACCAATCCGGGGGGCGAGGCGGTGCAGGGTTTGCGCCAGCGTGACGGTCTGGATGTCGATGCTGAGCAGGCCAATGATCTGGCCTCCCTGGGTAATGGGCTGGGAGAGGGTGATCATCTGCCCCCGTCCGGCAAAATCCTGGTAGGGGCGCGAGAGCATGGCGTGCTCCAGGTGGGGATACCTAGCCATCGCCTCCTGCCAGTAGGCCTTGCTGTAAATCACGGGATCGAAGCGAAACTGGCTGGATGGCACCCAGGGATAGAGGTAGATGAAATTGTCCGTACCGGTGAAGTAGATCCAGGCCACGTCCCTGTCCAGCAGCTTGCTGGCCGTGGCGAGCAGGGGGGAGAGGCTGAGGGCGAGATGTATTCTGGCTTGCCGCTCGCTGCCGTCATGGGGCAGCGGGCCCTGCCCGGTCAGGTTGCCGATGAGGGCGGGGGGCAGATCGACGGGGATGCGATCCAGGTTGATGCCGTGCTCCCCGTCGGATTGCAGCGCCTGATAGAGCTGGCGAGAGAGCACGGACTGGGGATTGCTGCGCAGGCGCTCCTCCGCCTGGCCGCGCATGGCCTCAAGGAAGGTCTCCATCCGCTGGTGCTGGCTGCTGAGCTGAGTCGCGGCGTTGATGGTGTCACGCTTGTTTATCTCGGTAACCTGGCGAAACGCATGTTGCAGGGCGAGCAGCAACAGCAGCAGGCCGAGGCCCAGCAGCAGCCACTGCAATCGGTATCTGGCAAAGGCGGGGGAGGGAATGGACATGGGCGTACCGGAAGATGGCGAGAGTCGGCATCAGTGTAAGGCAGAACCCTGACGCGCGTGCCGACAAGATGCGTTTTTGATGATCTTCTCACCGGACTGTTACGTTTTGTCACATTTATACATAGTCACGGCATAGTCAGGGGGTAACATGGTGCCATCCTTGATGAAGCTATCTCTTCTTCCTCTCTCTTTGACTGCATGGATCTTGTGATGAAAACGCGCGTGTGGCTGTGGCTTTTCCCTCTTCTTCTATTGCTGGCGGCGGGCGCCTGGCATCTGCGGCAGGCTGAACCTGCCAGCAAGCCTGCACCAAGAGAGATCAATATCAGGGCCGAAACCGTCAGGCAGAGCCTGGCCGAGCCCTCCATCAAGCTGGTGAGCAAGCTTGCGGCCAATCGCTCCGTGGCCATCAGTCCCGAGGTGACCGGCCGCATTGCCACCATCGCGGTGAGCTCCGGCCAGCAGGTCAAACAGGGGCAGACCCTGATCGCCCTGGATGCGGGCAAGCAGCAGGCGGAGCTGGCCGAGCAGAGCGCCAGCGTGCGCGACGAGGCTCGCAAGCTGCGGGACATGCGCAAGCTGGTGGCGCGAGGCGCCGTCACCACCTCGGAGCTGGAGGGGCAGGAGGCGACTGTTGCCCAGGCCCAGGCCCGGGTCGATGCGGCCCGTTACGAGCTCTCCCTGCGCACCCTGGCCGCCCCCTTCGACGGCACCGTCAGCCTCATCGATCTCAGCGAAGGAGCCCTGGTCAACAGCGGCGACGTGCTCTTGCATCTGGACGAGCTGGCAAAACTGCGGCTCGATCTGGCAGTGCCCGAGCGCTACCTCTCCCTGCTGCGCCCCGGCATGGCGGTGACGGCAACCAGCTCGGCCTGGCCGGACCAATCCTTTTCCGGCGTGCTGGAGACCATCGACAGCCGGATCTCCAGCGACACCCAGAACATCAAGGCCCGCGTCATCCTGCCCAACACCGGCGGCCAGCTGCGTCCCGGCATGCTGATGAACGTGGATCTCTCTCTGCCACCCCAGAAGATGACCCTGATCCCCGCCCAGTCGGTGGAGTACGCCGGCGAGCAGCGCTTCGTCTATCGCCTGGAGGCGGACGGACGGGTGAAGCGGGTGCCGGTGGAGCTTGGCGACACCCATGGCGAGGCCGTCTGGGTGCTCAAGGGGTTGAACGTAGGCGATCGCATCGCGGTGGAGGGGCTGGTCAATCTGCGCGACGGCGCCCAGGTACGTGATCTGGGCGAGGTGAAAGGCTGATGTGGCTCTCCGATATCTCAGTACGCCGTCCCCTGGTGGCGGTGGTCATCAGCGCCCTGCTCACCGTGTTCGGTCTGGTGGCCTTCAGCAAACTCACCGTGCGGGAGATGCCGGATGTGCAGACCCCGTCCGTCTCCATCACCACCACCTATGAGGGGGCGGCCCCCGAGGTGATGGAGAGCCAGGTTACCAAGCCCATCGAGGATCAGCTCTCCGGCATCAGCGGCATCAAGAACATCAACTCGGTGACCCGCAAGGGGCGCTCCTCCATCACGGTGGAGTTCAAGCTCGGCTGGAACATGCTGGAGGGCACCTCCGACGTGCGTGACGCCATCTCCCGGGCCAGACCCAAGCTGCCAGACGGGGCGGACGAGCCCATGGTGACCAAGGACAACGGCAACGGGGATGTGGCCATCTGGCTCAACTTCAGCAGCACCCAGATGGATCGTACCGCCATGACGGATTACGCCAATCGCATGCTGGTGGACCCCTTGAGCCTGGTGGACGGGGTGAGCGAGGTCTCCCTCTCCGGGGACCTGAGCCAGGTGATGTACGTGCGGCTGCGCCCCGCCGACATGGCGGCCCGCGGCATCACGGTGGCCGACGTGCAGGATGCCCTCAAGCGGGAGAACATCGAGCTGCCGGGCGGCGAGATCCGCAACAACACCATGACCATGGCGGTGCAGATTGCACGGCTCTATCACAGTGCGGAAGATTTTCGCACCCTGCCGGTGAAAACCGCCACCAATGGTCAGAGCATCTATCTGGCGGACATTGCGGATGTGGAGGTGGGGGCCAAGAACGAAGACAGCGCCTATCAGCGCAACGGCCGCGAGAGCCTGGGGATTGGCATCGTCGCTCAGTCCACCGCCAACCCCCTGGCGGTGGCCCAGGGCATCGAGAAGAAGCTCGTGGAGATGCAGCGCTTCCTGCCGGAGGGGGCCACCCTTGAGGTCGACTACGACTCCACCATCTTCATCAAGCAGGCCATCGACGAGGTATACGAGACACTCGCCATCTGCGCCCTGCTGGTGGTGGCCGTGCTCTATCTCTTCCTCGGGCAGGGGCGCACCACGCTCATCCCCGCCATCACGGTGCCCGTCTCCCTCATCTCGGCCTTCATCGGTGCCTGGTATCTGGGCTTTTCCATCAACCTCATTACCTTGCTGGCCCTCATCCTCGCCATCGGCCTGGTGGTGGATGATGCCATCGTGGTGGTAGAGAACATCCACCACCACCTGCAACGGGGCGAGTCCCCCTTGATGGCGGCCTGGCACGGCACCCGGGAGGTGGGCTTTGCCGTCATCGCCACCACCGCCGTGCTGGTGATGGTGTTCGTCCCCATCGCCTTCATGGATGGCATGGTGGGGCGCCTCTTCACCGAGTTCGCCATCCTGCTCTCCTTGGCCGTGCTCTTCTCCTCCCTGGTGGCGCTCACCCTGACCCCGGCCATGGGCTCCTGGCTGATGCGTGCCGTGGACAAGCCCAACGCCCTGACCGCCACCCTGGACAAGGGACTTGGCTGGGTGGAGGAGCGTTATCGCCGCGTGCTGGGGGCCGTGCTGCGCCGCGCCGTCTGGATGCCCCTGGTGTTGCTGCTCTGCCTTGGCGGCATTGGCGCCCTCTTTGGCAAGCTGCCCGCGAGCCTCACCCCGACCGAGGACAGGGGCGTGCTCTATGTGTTCGTGAAAGGGGCGGAGGGCACCAGCATCGAGCGGATGAAGCGCAACATGCAGCAGGTGGAGGCCGCCATCCTGCCGCTGCTCGGCAAGGGGGTGGTGCAGGCCATGAGCTTCAGCACCCCGGCCTTCGGGCGCGGCGGCGATCAGACCGGCATGGCCATCATCCAGCTCAGTGACTGGGCGGTGCGGGACGAAACGGCCACCGAGTTTGGCCGCTCCCTGAGCGGTCGCCTCGCCGGCATCCCCGACGTGATGATCCGCACCTTCCAGCCGGGGTTCAGAGGTGGCTCCACCGCGGCGGTGCAGTTCGTGCTGCAAGGCTCCGATTACGGCGAGCTCAACCAGCAGGGGCTGGCGCTCAAGGAGGCGGCGGCCCAAAGCGGGCTGATGCAGAGCCCGGATCTCGACTATGCCGAGAAGACCCCGGAGCTGCAGGTGACCATAGAGCGGGAGCGAGCCACCCAGCTCGGCATTCCGGTCTCCACCATCGCAAGCTCCCTGCAGGCCCTGCTCGGCGGCGTCAGCCAGACCACCTATGTGGACAGGGGCGAAGAGTATGATGTCTACCTGCGCGCCAACCAGACCCAGTTCAACGGCATCTCCGACATCAGCCGCATCTATTTGAAGGCCGCGAGCGGCGAGATGGTGAGCCTCTCCACCCTGGCGACCGTCACCCAGGTGGCGAGTCCCCAGCGCCTCAACCACTACCAGCGCCAGAAGGCGGTCACCCTCACCGCGGACGTGGCCCCCGGCCACACCCTGGGGGAAGCGCTCGACTTCCTGGATGGCTGGGCCGCGGATCACCTGCCCACCGGCATGTCGGTGGATTACGCCGGCGAGTCCAAGGACTATCGCGACAACCAGGGGGAGATGGCACTGGTGTTCGGCCTGGCCCTGCTGGTGGTCTATCTGGTGCTGGTAGCCCAGTTCGAGAGCCTGCTGACCCCGGCGGTGGTGATGATGACGGTGCCGCTCGGCATCTTCGGCGGCCTGCTCGGCCTCTGGCTCACGGGGCAGGAGCTCAGCATCTACAGCCAGATAGGCATGATCATGCTCATCGGCATGGTGACCAAGAACGGCATCCTCATCGTCGAGTTCATCAACCAGCTGCGCCAGCGGGGTGAAGGGTTCGAGGAGGCGATCATCAAGGGGTCGGTGCGCCGCTTGCGCCCCATCTTGATGACCTCGCTCACCGCCATCATCGGCGCCGTGCCCCTGATGCTCTCCATGGGGGCGGGGTACGAGAGCCGGATGGCCGTGGGGACCGTGGTCTTCTTCGGCTTGTCCTTGGCGACCCTGGTGACCCTGCTGGTGGTGCCCGCCATCTATCACCTGATCGCCAGACGCGCGGGGATGACGGGGGCGCGGGACCGACTGGTGGACGAGGTACTGGCCACGGCAATCCCGGCCAGTCCCTCCACGGTGCCGGGGGCCCCCGAGGGGCGTGACAAACCGGCGGCCTAGCGTGCCGACCCGGATGACAGCAAGCAGGGCGCCAATGGGCGCCCTGCTTGTTGATGAGATCGGAGTCTGTCACGCCGACCTGTCGCGCCTGCTCGAAGGCGCCCCTTCCCCTCGCGTTCTGTAGGGGCAAAAAGCCGTCGCCCCCGCCTTGCTCTGCCGGTATAATGCGCGACCCGAATTGTTCCAGGTGGTCAAAATGCAGCCGGTTACCAACCTCTTCTCCTATCCCCGTTACTGGGCCGAGTGCTACGGCACGGCGCCCTTCCTGCCCATGTCCCGCGCGGAGATGGACAAGCTCGGCTGGGACAGCTGCGACATCGTGCTGGTGACCGGGGATGCCTACGTGGATCACCCGAGCTTCGGCATGGCGGTCATCGGCCGCATGCTCGAATCCCAGGGTTTTCGGGTCGGCATCATCGCCCAGCCGGACTGGTCATCGAAGGATGACTTCATGCGCCTGGGCAAGCCCAACCTCTTCTACGGGGTGACGGCGGGCAACATGGACTCCATGATCAACCGCTACACCGCCGACAAGAAACTGCGCCACGACGACGCCTACACCCCGGGGGATGTGGGCGGCAAGCGGCCGGATCGCGCCACCCTGGTCTATACCCAGCGCTGCAAAGAGGCCTATAAAGAGGTGCCGGTGGTCATCGGCGGCATCGAGGCATCCCTGCGCCGCATTGCCCATTACGACTACTGGTCCGAGACCATCCGCCGCTCCATCCTGATCGACGCCAAGGCCGACATCCTCATCTACGGCAACGCCGAGCGGCCGCTGGTGGAGGTGGCTCACCGCATCGCAGGCGGCGAGACCATCGACACCATGCAGGACATTCGCGGCACCGCCGTCATCCGCAAGGAGCCGCTGCCGGGCTGGCGCGGGGTGGATTCGAGCAAGCTCGACCAGATTGGCCGCATCGATCCCATCCCCAACCCCTATATGGAAGGGGCGCCTTGCTCTGATGACGAGGGTATCGCGCCGGTGGAGCAGGAGGCCAAGCCCATCCTGGTGCAGCCCCCTAAGCAAAAGCCATGGGAGAAGACCTACGTCAAGCTGCCGGCGTTCGAGCGGGTGAAGGAGGACAAGGTGCTCTACGCCCATGCGTCCCGCATCCTGCACCACGAGACCAACCCGGGCTGCGCCCGCGCGCTGTCGCAGGCCCACGGCGATCGCATCATCTGGGTCAACCCGCCCGCCTTCCCGCTCGAAACCGACGAGATGGATGGGGTGTTCGGCCTGCCTTACCAGCGGGTGCCGCACCCGGCCTATGGCAACGAGAAGATCCCGGCCTACGACATGATCAAGACTTCGGTTAACATCATGCGCGGCTGCTTCGGCGGCTGCTCCTTCTGCTCCATCACCGAGCACGAGGGGCGCATCATCCAGAGCCGCTCGGAAGAGTCGATTCTGAAAGAAATCGAAGAGATCCGCGACAAGGTGCCGGGCTTTACCGGCGTCATCTCGGATCTGGGCGGCCCTACCGCCAACATGTACCGCTTACGCTGCAAGAGCCCCAAGGCCGAGCAGACCTGTCGGCGCGCCTCCTGCGTGTGGCCGACCATCTGCCCGCACATGGACACCGACCACAGCCCGACCATCAACCTCTATCGCAAGGCGCGCGACCTCAAGGGCATCAAGAAGATCCTGATCGCCTCCGGGGTGCGTTACGACATCGCGGTGGAAGATCCGCGCTACATCAAGGAGCTGGCCAAGTACCACGTCGGCGGCTACCTCAAGATCGCGCCGGAACACACCGAAGAGGGCCCGCTCTCCAAGATGATGAAGCCGGGCATGGGCAGCTACTACAGCTTCAAGGAGCTGTTCGACAAGTACTCCAAAGAGGCGGGCAAGCAGCAGTACCTGATCCCCTATTTCATCTCCGCCCACCCGGGCACCACGGATGAAGACATGGTGAACATGGCGCTCTGGATTAAAGCAAACCGCTTCAAGCTCGATCAGGTGCAGAACTTCTACCCGTCGCCGCTCGCCAACGCCACCACCATGTATTACACCGAGAAAAACCCGCTCAACAAGGTGAGCCGCCAGGGCGGGGACGTGTTCGTGGTGAAAGGGGAGCGTCGCCGTCGCCTGCACAAGGCGCTGCTGCGCTATCACGATCCGGCCGGTTGGCCGATGATCCGCGAAGCCCTGCTGGAGATGGGCAAGGGTCACCTGATCGGCAACGGCCCCGACTGCCTGGTGCCGCCGGAAGGCCGTGGCGAAGCCAAGGCCGAGCGCAGCCGCAGCAAAGGCCTCAAACCTGCCCTGACCCGCCACAGTGCCATCACCCATCAGCGCAGCAACGGGGCTGGCAACAAGGCCGCCCGTAGCGAGGCCGGTGCAGGGAATGCCCCGGCAACCAGCAGAAATGGCGGCAAGGCTGGCAATGGCAAGCCGGTGGGCTCCCAGCTCCAGAAAGGGGCGGGCAACGGCAAGTCCGTCGCGCAGGGGGCAAGTCAGGGTAAATCGGCAGGGCAGGGGAAACCCGCTGACAAAGGCAAGGCGCCCACTCGCGCCGGCTCTGCCAAGCCGGGTGCCAAACCTGCCACTCAGGGCGGCAAGCTTGCGGCCAAAGGAAATGGATCCAAGCGACCGGCACGGTGAGTTCCCTGACTGTAAAGCGATAGAAATAAAAAAGGCGACCAGATGGTCGCCTTTTTATTTAAGGTAATCGTATGTATGGAGATGGTATTCATCTTCCCGGGCTGGTCTTGTGGACAAGTTCGGCAATCCAGTCAGCAAATGCACGCACGGCAGGAGACAGAAAACGCTGATGGGGATAAAGCAATGTGACTGGCACCGATGGCGGTTGCCAATCTGCTAGCACCTCGATGAGCCTTCCTGCCTGCAGGTGCTCCAGTACAACATTCTCGGCAAGCTGGATGAGGCCAAAGCCATCGAGGCACATCTTGATATAAAGCCCCGTGTCATTGACGGCTGCGGTGCCGCTCACAGTAACCGATAGAGTCTCTTTACCGCGGACAAAGCGCATTTCGTTTGCATGCCTGGCGAGGCCCGAAAAGTAGTGGACTGCCTGGTGCACAGACAGTTCTTCAGGGGACTGGGGAACACCGTTTTCGTGAAGGTATTCAGGCGAGGCGCAGGTTACCCACCGAAACCGGCCAAGGGGACGAGCAACAAGGGTGGAGTTATTCAGCTCTCCTGTTCTGATCACGCAGTCCACACCTTCCTGAACAAGATCAACCTGCCGGTCACTCACACCTATCATCAGGTAGATATCTGGATAACGTTGGTGAAAGTCTCTGAGATTCGGCATGACGATGGAATGTGCTATCCCGCTCGGCATATCAACCCGCAAACGCCCCTGTGGCCGCTTGATAGCCTCCGTCAGGCTGGACTCGGCATGTTCAATCAATGAGAGTATTTCCCTGCATTGGCCAAGATACTGCAGGCCTTCAGGGGTGAGGTTCACCCGCCTCGTTGTTCTGTTCAGCAGGCGCACCTGCAGGTATTTTTCGAGGTTTTTAATCGTACTGCTGACTGTCGAGGAAGGCAGTGAGAGGGTCTCTGCTGCCTGCACGAAGCTTCCGGTCTCAGCAACCCGCATAAAGATCTGCATAGCCTGAATACGATCCACAGCCCTTCTCCCTTGAGACGATAACTCTACCGATAGTTCCCATGATTATTCGAAAATCATGAATTATGAAAACAGTTTGGTCATCTTTTTTAGGGTAATAGAGTGCCGTATCTTTTTGCCATTGGCTAGAAAAGAGGCTCTTGAAATGACCGGATACGTTAGAAATATTGTTAATAATCAAGATGTAATACCAGATTCAATCTTGATCAAGGGGGCCACGATCCTCAGCATGGATGAGAGCGTGGGTAACATTGAACGTGGAGACATTCTGATCAGTGGATCAACCATTACGGCCATAGGCGAGAATCTGGAGGCGAATGGTGCCCGTATCATCAATGCTACGAACATGATCGCCATGCCGGGGATGGTGGATTCTCATCGCCACTCCTGGGAGGGACAACTGCGCCGCATCAATCCGAATGCCACTTGTCTGGAAGACTACAGCAACGCCACGCACTTCTCTTTCGCCAAGTACTATCGCCCTGCCGATATGTATATCGGCAACCTGCTGACGGCACTGGGCTGCATTGATGCAGGCATCACCACCGTCATTGACAATTCTCATAACAGCCGCACCGCAGCCCATTCGGACGCCGCCGTCGAGGCCCTGCTGGATGCAGGGATCCGTGCCATACACGCCTCCGGCGCACCGGTATCGGGGGAATGGGACAAGGCTCATTGGCCGGGTAACTGGCAACGCCTGCAAGAGAAATATTTCAAGGACAACCCAGAGAGCCTGGTTTCCCTTGCTGTCATGGCCCAGCTGGAGCCTGCATTGTGGGCCGAGGCTCGCAGGCTGGGACTGCCGATCGTCACGGAATTCTTTGGTTCTTTTATGGCGTCTGAGCTGGAGTCACTGCATCGGCGCGGTCTGCTCGGCCCGGACAATATTTTCAATCACTGTACGTCACTGCCAGATGAGGGATGGAAGATCCTTCGAGAAGCCGGTGTCCGGGTGAATGTCTGCCCGCGCTCCGATGCGCACTATGGCATCGAGGACGGTATGTTTGCCATCCAGGCGGCGCAGCGTCATGGCATCAACCCTGGCCTCAGTGTCGACAATGAAACCTCTTACAGCACTGATATGTTTATGGAAATGCGCGTGGCATTTTACCTGCAACGGGTGATGGGCATACATCAGCAGCACTGCTGCGGCTCCGACCACTCGCTGACCACGCTGCCGGCTGCCCAACTTCTCAAATCGGCGACTGTCGATGGTGCTGCCTGTGCAGGGCTGCTGGACAAGGTAGGGAGCCTGACGCCAGGAAAACAGGCGGATCTCATTCTGATCAATGTTGGCGATATCAACCTCTACCCGTCCGGCAATGCCTTTGGCACCGTGGTGCATGCGACAGAGCGCAGCAACATTGATACCGTCATTATTGGCGGGCGCATCGTCAAGCAGCATGGCAAGGTGCTGGGCGTAGACAGCACGCGCCTTCGCGCCGCCATTGATGAGTCCCGTGAGCATCTGTTTGCCGCCGCCGGGTATGAGCCTGACATTTTTGCTGACGCCTTCCTGCCGCTGGCACAGGCACACTGACAGGTATACAACCCATGAGCACGCTGTATTACGTCATCGCTTTTGCCGCAGGTCTCGGGATCACGCTGCAGACAACTCTGAATAGCCAGCTGGCACGAGGACTCGGGGGCGATTCGGTCACCGCCGCATTGTTCTCCTTTGCGGCCGGTGCATTCAGCCTCGGGGTCTTCTCGCTGCTGCGTGGCGGATTATTCACCTCGCTTGCGGCCATTCCATCACAGCCTCTGTGGAGTCTGGCCGGCGGCCTGATCGGTGCTTGCGCGCTGTTCAGCTACATCGTGCTCGCACCGAAAATCGGGTTGTCAGCCCTGCTTGGGTTGGCCATCGTCGGACAGTTGCTCTCATCCCAGGTCATCGACCATTTTGGTCTGCTTGGCACCATCCAGCGTCCGGTATCTTTGATAAAGCTGGGTGGAATGTTGGTTATGCTGACCGGGCTCGTCATCATGCTGTTCGGTGATCGGTTAGCTGAGCGCCTTATGCACTGATGAAGCGGCCTTCTGATGTTTTGACCTTCACGAACGTCTGCCCAGGGGCAGGCGTTCTGCTGATGGGGTTTGCATCTCGGCTCAGTTCCATGACCTGAATAGGGGGACACAAAGAGGCTCGCCTGACCTGGTCAGGCGAGCCGGCTCATATCGCGTCAGTCATCACCCCTGGACATTGACCAGGATCCGGCCGCGCACCTGGCCTGCCAGGAAGGCATCCCCCAGGGTCACGACCTGGGAGAGAGGCACTTCCCGGGTGAGGAGATGGCGGGAAATCTGGGACACGGGAAATCTGGGACACCCACCTTTTTGACAGCGGCGTAGCCCTGTACTTGGCTTGAGGTGTCACTGCCCAGGGGTGAGCCATGACCATTGCCCGTTCACGTCAAATCAGTTTGCAGGATACGCCTTACTATCATGTGGTCAGTCGCTGTGTGCGGCGGGCGTTTCTGTGCGGCGGGCGTTTCTGTGCGGGGAAGATGCCCACTCCGGCCAAAGTTACGAGCATCGGCGTCAGTGGGTAGTGGACAAGTTGGGCCAATTGTCGCGACTGTTTGCCATCGGTGTGTGTGCCTATGCGGTGATGAGCAATCACTATCATCTGGTGCTCAAGGTCGAGCCGGATACCGCTGCCAATTGGAGTGAGCGAGAGGTGGCCGAGCGTTGGGCGGCGCTGTTCCAGTGGCCGCTGCTGGTACGACGCTGGTATCAGGGGGAATCTCTGATTGAGCCCGAACTCGCTGTGGTGCAACAACTGATAGGGCAGTGGCGGGAGCGGTTACATTCCATCAGCTGGTTTGTGCGGTTGCTCAACGAAAACCTGGCTCGGCAGGCCAATCGGGAAGATGGTTGCAAGGGCCATTTTTGGGAAGGGCGCTTCAAGAGCCAGGCCCTGCTCACCGAATCAGCCCTGCTGGCCTGCATGACTTACTTTGACCTGAACCCTATACGAGCGGGATTGTCCGATCGGCCTGAACAGAGCGATTACACCAGCCTCAAGCAGCGTCTCGATGGCGAGCAGTCCGCCGCCCCATTGCCGCCGTTGCTGTTGCCATTCGCGCACGAAGCGCGACCCGATAGCCTGCCATATACCTTTGCGGATTACCTGATGCTGGTGGACTGGACAGGTCGCGCCATCCGAGTGGACAAACGGGGCCATATCCCGGCTTCTCTTGCCCCCATCCTGACGCGGCTGGGGGTGGACGAGGTACGCTGGCTCAAGCAAGTGACGCTGTTTCGGCGCCAGGGCATCAGAGTGGTGGGTGACAAAGAGCATTGTCAGCAGTTTGCCTGGCACTGTGACCAGCGACGGTGTCATCAACCATCCCTTTGAGTGATGAATACTTGTGTCATAGCAACGTCCGGTATCGCGCCAGCACCCCGCCTGTGTGATCGCATCTGAATTGGCGTCATCAATGCCAAGACATTCTCTTTAATCCCCCGAGTTTCACAAATGCCATCGCAAATGCTGGATGACGAGTTGTGCTGGGCGCTGGATGAAGGCTTTCTCCAAAAGGTGGCTGTCCTGATAAGGCGGGTTGGGGAATAGGGGCTATCGGCCCTTTGTTATCAGGCCGTTTTTTCACAACGCTGCGACACCGTGGGTGTTGCTTGAGCAGGTGATTTTTGCATCAGTGAAACAGAGTGGGTGATATGGTTCCTCCAATGGAACAATCCGTACACAAAGATGGCTGTCCCAAATAAAAACCAAATGACGGTCCCAAACGACGGAGCTTATCGTGCTCGGCCCATGGAGAAGGGGGGAGATGACGACGTCCCTTGGGGATCTTTTACGAGAGTCGGCAAAGATGGGGACCCACCTCTTGCTCGCCTGATCAAACCTGATGCCAAGGGGCGGGTTTGCCGATATCTCGAAGGGGGGCAGCGTTGGCAAAATAACAAGGGCGACCAGTTGGTCGCCCTTGTGTGATGGGCAGAAGCGCGTGCTCTGCCTGTGAAGGTGACGGTTATTGCAAATCCGTGCTCAGGCTGGGGGCGCCGAAGTTCACCAGGGTGGCATGGGAGTGCTCGAAGTACTGTGACCAGAAGTCACCGAGTGCATCCATGGTCTTGCCGGAACGATAGGCGTGTTTCACCGCGTCGGTTACCAGCCCGGCGCCCGTGACGTAGACGCGAGCGCCTTGCAGATCGGCAAACAGCCCCTTGCTATTGGCCTGCTTGAGCTCGTCACCGACATTGAGCTGCTTGATCTTGTTGGTGGCATAGAAGCTGGTGTAATCGGAGTGCTCCAGCATGTCCGAAATGAGGAACACGACGCGGTCATTGACGCCTTGCTCGGCCTTCATATCTTCACCCACCTTGCGCAGCGAGTTCATGATCTCGCTCTTGGGGATGTCCTGGCGGGCATCACGAAGTGCTTTCACGAACTGTTTGCCAAAGCCGTTACGAAAGACCTTGGTCTGCGTCGTCAGGCAGGTGTCCAGGCCGCGCAATTTGCGCATGCTGACATCGTCCCGGATCTCCCCTTCCAGCGGCATATCCAGTTGCCCCGCGTAGGCCAGGCGAAGGTATTCGCCAGGCAAGAAGGCGGAGAAGGTATAGAGCTTGACGCGATCACCAGCCTGCACGAACCGCTCGATCTGCCCCCAACTGCTGCGCTGCAGATCGTCAGGCATCGGAATGGTCTGGTCGATGATGACCACCAGTTCGCGGCCGGTGCCCGCAGGCTTGATGTCGGTCAGGCCATTGCGCTCATAGCAGCTCTGTATGTCGTTACGCTCGGCCGCCAACGCTGCACAAGGCAGTGCCAACGCCAGTAGCAATACCTGGGTGATCTTCACGATTAGGCACTCTGCTTGGTGGGAAAGAGGCCCAGGGTCTTGAGGGCCATCTGCTGTTCACGGATATCACGCAACTGCGCTTCGTCCACCCCCAGTGCGCGGCTGGCTGCTGCCAGACTCTCTTCGGGCAGGCCAGTGACATCATGGAAATCGGCGGCCTTGACGGCAGCGTCGGTCTGGCCGGGGGCGTCAGTGGTGGGCGGGAGAGCCGCCTTTGCCTGCGCAACAGCCGGTTGTACGGCGGGTGCCGGCTCGGCTTGCACTGTCGGTGCGACCTGGGGGGCCGCCTGAGGGGCCGGCTTGGGCGGCACGGTGCCTGCCTTGTACTCGATAAAGGCCAGGAAATTGCGATGGGCGGATTTCTCCCCTTCCAGCGCCCCCAGCACACCCGAGTTGGTATGGTCACGGCTCGACAACAGGGTCTGCAAGCGGCGGAGCTTGTCATCGGCATGGCTGGCAATGGCGGTGCGTTGCTGGTCCATCGCGTCCAGCATCTCTTCGGCGGTCGCGTATTCGTGTGTCAGACGCCAGGCTGTTTTGGAATGGGTGCCCGCAAAGTGGTATTTGCTGGCAAGCCAGATGCTGATCCCCTGGATGGCGATGTAGATGAGCGACAGCATGACGTAGGTGGTCAGGCTGGCCTCACGGATGGCCTGCATCTTGTCTTCGATGGTGGCCTCTTCCGCCTCGTTGTTGATGGCTTGAGACTCTTCCGGCAGGTCAAACGGCGACCCCATGCTGCTGTCACTCTGTGCCGTTGTTTCGGCGCGCATGTTGTTGACCATCTCGGTTTCGATGCTGTCGAGGGTGGCTGAACGCACCACGAAGGCGCCCACTGCCATGCAGGCAACAAACGAAGCACAGACAATCAGCCAGACAAACTTGCGGCTGACACCTGAATTCACGTCTTTCAGGCGTGCCAGCAGCTGCTCGTAGTCAGGTTTGTCAGAGTCCGAGAAGGAGTCTTCCAGATTGATGGCCTTGTTTGCCTTGAGGGTACGGGAGCGTTTTGAGGGCTCTTCCCCTTGCCACCAGTGACGCGCCCGGGCGATCAGGCTGTTGTGATGCAGGGAGTGTCCGGCCACTTCAGCCAGGAATGCGGATGCGACGGCGAGCAGCAGAGCCGTTGCGGCTGCCAGCAGGTGACGGTCATTGGTGGAGGCATCCATGTTCATCCAGCCTGCCAGCACGTAGGCAAAGCCCATTGCCTCGACCAGCACCAGCACCAGCACCAGAGCAAGCACCCACGCCGGGCGCGGGGAGCGGCCGGCCTCTCCTGCCTTGGCAAGGTAGTCGAGGGAGGCGTTGTAGGTATCTGTCCCCTTTAAATGCTTCTTGTATTCGCGGTAGTACACATTTGACAGGGTCACTTCATGGTTGATCCAGCCATCGCCATCGACCGAGGCCGGCTTGCGGGCGAGACGGGCTACTGTGCCGATCAGCGGCAGGCTGTGCCATACCCGGATCAGGAAGTAGGAGACATGCTCCCAATGCCGCCACACCACCACGGCGCTGACGAGGAATGAAACAATGCCAACGGTCAGCATCTGGTTGGCGAGGATCAGCGTCTTGAGCGCTGCCAAAGAAAAGTCTTCCACTAAGTTTCTCCGTTTTCTTATTTGGAATGGGTGGCGGGAATGGGCATGTACGAAGCCACATAAGCCTCGGAACCTGCCGGATAGAACAGGGCTCCCTGGCTTACCTTGGCGTTGCCTTTGCTGAACACGAGATCCATGCAGGACACCGACGCCTTGGGATCGCTGGTGAAGACGCGGTATAGCACCTCACTCTCGCCCTCATAGGTGTTGGCCACCGCCTTGAGGGTCTGGGGCTTCTTCTGATTCGAGGATTTGTAACCCTGAACGACTTGCAGGATCGGTTGACGATCGACCTGGGCGTTGTCACGCAAGATGGAAACCGGAGAGACAGTCACCAGGTGGCCGTTGACGGTATTGGCCCAGACGCGATTGTTATAGCCGGGCATGTACTCCTTGGTGGCATGGCGCGGGAGAGGCTTGTCGTCTGCCATGCTCAGCACCTGGCCTGCACTGCGTGGCTTATCTGCCTCACAGCTCGACATCGGCATGTCGCTTGCGTATGCGCTGCTGATCAGTGCAAAACCACTCGCCTTGGGTTTGATGTTCTGAGCCATGTTCCATTGATAGGTGCCGGCAGGCTTGCCGCCGAAGTCCACTGCGGCCTTGGCATCGGGCAGGGCCTTGGTTGTGCTGGTGTTTGAGGCGCTCTGCTTGGCGGCGGGTTGGCGAGGGGCGGTTTGCGACGTGGCCGCCACCTTGCTTGAACCGCTTGCGGACTGAGCCGCCGGTTTGGTCGCCGCCACACGCGGTTTGGCGGTATCGGAAGCCCCGTAACGCAGATAGCGGGTGTTGTTCTCTTCGGATTGGGCCCGCATGACCAGAGCCTGCTCGTTCGCCAGTTCTACAATTTCGACCCGGCGATTCTGACCGCGAAGCAAGGGGTCGCTGTTGTCTGCGATGGGGCGCGACGAACCTGCGCCTTGATAGTAAATGGAAGAGGCCGGGATCCCCGATGCGACCAGGACCTTGCCGACGGCTCGCGCACGTTGCTCGGAGAGTCGCAGGTTGAGTTCTGCAGGGCCGGTGGCGTCACTGTGGCCGACGAGGAGGATACGGCGCTGATCCGAGGCGTCTGCGGCTGCGGGTTTGGCATAGAGCTGGGCCAGTTTCGTGACCACTCGCAGGCCGCTTTCTGTGAGCTGGGCAGAACCACTCGAGAACATGCCGGAATCGGGGATCTGGGCCACAAGGCCGGCGTCCTGAGGGACACCGGTCACTGCGGCTGGCTCGGCAACGGTCAGTTTCTCGGTAGCGATGTTGAGATTCTCTTCCTTTGCTATCCGGTCAAGCTCTTGTAGCCTGGACTGCCACATATAGCCTGCCGCGCAGCCCAGCGCCCCACCGAGGGCAACCCCCGCGACAGCCCCTTTTTTCCCGTTGATGGCGTAGCCCGCAGCTCCTCCTGCAATCATGCCAGCCCCACAAAGCACCGGCATGCCGTAATCCTTGCCGATATCATTGACCGTGGATTTGAAATTCTGCATCTGCTGAGAGCTGCAACCCACGGCGGCAATCAATACACAGCTGAGAGGTGCAAGACGAAACGATTTATCCATAGCGATTCCTTGCCATTTATATTTAATAGCGAGATTCAGACATGCCAGTGAGGCCAGAGAAAAGCGTCTTCGGATGGAGTGAAATATCGACACCTGCTGATATAAAAGATATTAACGCGGGCTGATGTTTAATATCGGCGCCAGGCGTGCTCATTCTCGCAAGCGGCTGTGTCTGATATGTCCTGAGTGTCAGAAGAGGCAATTATCTATGCGGTTCAATAGGTATCGAGTGGCTATGATAAGCCAAACGAGCCTGATCATGCGAGTGGAAAAGTGATGCAACCATAGGAAAAACATCAACTTTCCAATATCTTTGCCCATCTCCCCGACGCTGAACACAAAGAGGGTTATTGTGACGCTCTTGTGATTTGTGAAAGGCGCAGGCCGATTATCGCTATTGAGGATGAGGGCTGTTGGGGGAAGTATGTGGTTGCCTCCACTGACAGTGCTGGCGAAATAATGTTCATGGGCAGAATAACGTCTGGCAGCCCGTTTATATAATGGATTAATTGTCGATAAATATGTCTGATAACAGTTTATAGAGTGGGGCACAGGCAGTGCGAAGCATTGCAAGACCTCTGTTGAACGCATTGTTTGATAATATTGTCGAAAGGGTTTGGTCAGGAGCAATCAGATGGCGATAACAACGCGATCCCGAAGAGAGAAGGTAGGCAGCGGGCTCGGGCTGGTGATGGGGCTCATCGCCTTTAACCTGATCGTGCCCCTGCTTCCGGTTGCAACAGAGATGTCGGATATGACCCGGATGATAGGTGCCATGGTCAGCGCCATGCTTTGCGCCGAGCTGGGCGCCAGGATTGGCAAGTGGTGGGATGCCAAAGAGCAGGCCGGATCGGCAGAGTAACTCGACGTGAGAAGAGCGCCAATCGCCCGAGTGCGGCGGTGTGTGCGGGTGTAACAGGCAGGGCGACAGTTGTCGCCCTGCCTGTTTTGCTATCGCGGTGTGCCGCTCAAGCGCCGCGCCGCCGGGGGTCGCTTCGATGGAGGAAGGTGGCCAGGGTGTCGCGGGGCGATGCCGCATTGCATCAGAAGGCGCCTGGAGCGAGATGGCGCCAAGGCTGGATCTGCGAGGGAAATCCTGAGATCGTGCAGGCAGTTATCTGGTTATCCCCTTGAGAGGAGTGCCCATGCGCATTGCCCTGATTGGCCTTGGCGATATCGCCCGGAAGGCCTATCTGCCGCTGCTGGCAAACGACGAGCGAGTCACCCCGCTGCTCTGTACCCGGAGTCCCTCGGTGCTCGGCAAACTGGCGCGCCAGTACCGGATTGGCGAGTGTTTTACCGAGGTCGATGCGCTGCTGGCGAGCCGACCTGATGCGGTGATGATCCACGCTGCCACCGCCGTGCACGGCAAACTGGCGGAGCTGTGCCTGCGTGCCGGCATTCCCACCTTTGTGGACAAGCCGCTGTGTGACAACGCAGGAGAGGTGGAGGCACTCGCCAATCTCGCCATCGCCAGAGACTGCCCGCTGTTTGTGGGCTTCAACCGTCGCTATCTGCCCGCCATGGCCGCCGCACGCGGCCAGCCGCTGACCGAGCTCCATTGGCAAAAGCACAGGCACGCCCTGCCGGGGGCGCCTCGCCAGTTCCTGTTCGACGACTGTATCCATGTGCTCGACAGCCTCTGCTGTTATGGCGGCGAGCCGGACGGGGAGCTGCATGCGGTGCTGCGACGCAGCAGTGAGCAGCCCGAGCTGCTGGCCGGGGTGAGCGTCGCCTGGCAGAGCGGGCAGATGGCGGTGAGCGGCAGCATGAATCGCAGCGCCGGCATGACCGAGGAGCGCATCGATGCCTATGGCGACAACCTCTCATTGCATATCGAGAACTGCACCCGTGGCCTGCTTGCGCGAGACAACACAGTGCAGACTCTGGCTCCGGGCGACTGGCAGCCCGTGCTGGCGAGCCGAGGCTTTGTCGCCATGCTCGAGCACTGGTATGGGCAGATTGACGTCGGGCGGGCAGACGGGGCGCTGGTCGAGAGCTACCTGCAAAGCCATCGACTGGCAGAGCGCCTCGTCGCCCTGGCAAAGGGATGACCCGAAGGCAAGGGGCTGTGTGACACCTGCAGGCATCACTGGCCAGAGAAGCGGCAGAGCACTGTATGAGATGGTGGCTCCTTGCGCAGTCAGCCGGGAAAGGTGCCAGCGAGCGAGCCAAGCGAAGGCGGGTTTGTTATCTTGGCGGCCATCAAGAGCAGCAGGGCAAGAGATCGCAATGAAGAAGGTGTCGAAGATGAGATGGCTGACCGCAGTGGGCGGGGTATTCCGTTCATGAGCATCATTCTGGGGATCGATCCCGGTTCGCGCATCACCGGTTACGGGGTCATTCGCATCGTCGCGGGCAAGGCGGAATACCTGGGATCGGGCTGCATCCGCACCGATCTGGGGGAGCTGCCGTCTCGCCTGAAGCAGGTCTATGACGGGGTGAGCGAGATCATCACCCAGTTCAAGCCGGACGAGTTCGCCATCGAGCGGGTCTTCATGGCGCGCAACGCGGACTCTGCCCTGAAGCTCGGCCAGGCCCGTGGCAGCGCCATCGTCGCGGCGGTCAACGCCCTGCTGCCGGTGAGCGAGTACTCGGCGACCCAGATCAAACAGGCGGTGGTGGGCACCGGTGGCGCCGCCAAGGAGCAGGTGCAGCACATGGTGACCCATCTGCTCAAGCTCTCTGCCACCCCCCAGGCGGATGCGGCGGATGCCCTCGGGGTGGCGCTCTGCCACTTCCACACCCGTCAGAGCCTCATTCGCATGGCCGGGCGGGCCAGCGGATCGGTGCGCGGCCGTTATCGCTGATCCCTGGAGGAGGGCTACCCGGTGTTGGCAGGGGAGCGCCGGGTGCCGGAGCTGCTGGCAAAATCGCTGGTAGGGTCACAATCTGTCGCGTCCCTCCATAGGACTCCCGTGGAGAAGCGCACCGGGCGGGGGGATATCTTTCTACTTTATCAATAACTTGTGACCTTCATCACATATCCGCGATGAGCCGGGTCGGTTTCGTCTTGCTCCGCCACACTCCCATAATATGGCGCCTGTTCAATAACAGTGTCCGTATGAGCCTTTCTGGCTCTCGTGTTAATCATCATGGGAGAGACAAGAGTGAAACCTTTTGCTGCTGAATTTATGGGAACCTTCTGGCTGGTACTGGGAGGCTGCGGGAGCGCCGTGCTGGCTGCCGCCTTCCCCAATGTGGGGATCGGCCTGCTGGGCGTCGCCCTGGCGTTCGGTCTGACCGTGCTGACCATGGCCTATGCCATCGGTCATATCTCGGGTTGCCACCTTAACCCGGCCGTGACCGTCGGGCTCTGGGCCGGTGGCCGCTTCCCGGCCTCCAACGTGCTGCCCTACATCGTGGCCCAGGTGCTTGGCGGGATCGTGGCAGGTGGCGTGCTCTATGTCATTGCCAGCGGACAGGCGGGTTTTGATGTGAGCGCAGGCTTTGCTTCCAACGGCTATGGCGAGCATTCCCCCGGTGGTTACAGCCTGCTGGCCGCACTGGTGTGTGAAGTGGTGATGACCGGTTTCTTCCTGTTTGTCATCATGGGGGCCACCGACAGCCGTGCGCCGGCCGGGTTTGCTCCCATCGCCATCGGTCTGTGCCTGACCCTCATCCACCTCATCAGCATTCCGGTGACCAACACCTCGGTCAACCCGGCGCGCAGCACTGGCGTGGCGCTTTTTGTCGGTGACTGGGCCGTGGGCCAGCTCTGGCTGTTCTGGGTTGCCCCCATTGTCGGTGCCATTCTGGGTGCATTGGCCTATCGTGTGATCGCCACGAAAGAGTGATGTGTTGCTAGTTAACGTGTGGTATCGACACGCCCCCGGGCGTGTTTTTTTATGCCTGAAGGAATACCGGGCAGGGCGCCATGCTGACAGGGGGCGGAATGATCACAGTCCCTTGGCGCTCAGCATCTCTTTGTAGCGCTGATGCAGGAGCTTGACCCGTTCCACATAGGCCCGGGTTTCGGCATAGGGTGGTATGCCGCCGTGTTTTTGCACCGCACCGGCGCCTGCATTGTAGGCGGCGGTGGCCAGGGCCACATTGCCGTCATACTGCTTGAGCAGACCCGCCAGGTATTTCACACCGCCAAAGATGTTCTGCTCCGCCAGCAGGGCGTTGCCGACCCCGAGCTCGCGCGCCGTGGCGGGCATCAGTTGGGTCAGTCCCATGGCGCCCTTGCGGGAGACGGCCAGAGGATTGAAAGCGGACTCGGCATGGATAAGTGCCCGGATGAGGGCAGGCTCGACCTGATAAGCCTTGGCTGCCGCCTGTATGGTGCTGGCGTAGTCATAGAGGAAGAGGCCTGTCGTGCGCCAGTTGACCTTGGACGCCGGATCGCAGGCATAGCAGTCGTTGAACAACAGCAGTTCGTAGTGACCCTGCTCCGGCATCATGTCGGAATAGCGTATGACCCCGTTCTTTTGTACCGACTTGTAGACCTGGATCTGACGGCTTGCAGGCTTAGCGGGTTCAGGGGAGGGGAGCGGCGCCGTGGTGAGTGCCACGGTACGCGGCGTGGGAACCGGGGAGGAGACAGCCGTCTCCGGGGTCAGGATCACCACCTCTGCCGGTGGCGGTATCTGAGCCGGGGCTGCGTGGGAAAACAGCGGCATCATGCCCAGCAACATCCATGCTTTCAACGGCTTGCTCCTTAAGCCTCGTTAGCCACGTTGAGTAAAGCATTCGGGATGGCGCAGAACAAGTTCCCGTGAACAGGGGAGGCTGGAAATGTGATGGCAGAGGGACGTCCCGCCTGTGTGCTCACTCAGGACAAGGGGCGCGGCTCATGGCGTCAAGGGACGCATGATCGCAACCTCGTCTTTTCCATCTAGTTATTGGCTTTTTTGTAAGTTAAAGGCGTGTTATCTTGCTGTTGCTCCACTCTGGTCAGATCTCTTCGTGGAGCCAGAGAGCGAGCAGGAGAGGGCCGGTATGGCCAGAGCGAAATGGGCATGACAAGCAGGCGAGCGATGGAGCTCAGATTCGAAGAGTACTGTGATGCGGATCTTTCCCTCATCAGAGACTATTACGAGACGACGTTTTCCCACTATGTGCCGGATTTGGCAGAACGGATTTTTGTGGTCCGTGACGCGCACTGGCTGGTGGGGGCGGTGCGCCTGCGCGATGAACAGGATTATTACCACTTGTGCGGCTTTCGTCTGCTCCCGCACTACCAGTCCCTGGGGCTGGGGTCCCGCCTGCTGCAGCATGCCTGCCGCGATCTTTCCGACAAGCCCGTGATCTGTCACGCCCTGCCGTTCGAGAAACCCTTCTACCTCAAGGCGGGATTTGACCACCTTCCCCTGCATGAACTCGACGGGCCCCTTCACTCCCACTATCACCAGCAGCACGAACAGGGTTACCAGATCGAGCTGCTGGTGCGTCAGGCGAAGGCGCCTGTTTTCAACTGACGTCTTATTGGGGTTTGGTCAGCAGGTGGATCTTGCCTGGTGACAGCTCCAGCCCCAGCAGATTTTCCTTGAGCCAGGCCTGATTGGGGTCCTTGTCATCCAGCTTGTAGACAGGCTGGGTCTCCAGCCGTTTCTCCATGCTCTGCAGCAGCATCCTCAGCATGAAACCAAACTTCTGTTCCGCCGCGGCAGGCTCCAGCTTGTAATCGATGAGCTTCATGTTGTCGAGGAAGAGCGCACTCTTAGCCTTGTCGTAGCGGGGCCTCGCCTCATAGGTCATGTTGAGGCGCGCGTCGTACTCGGTCTGATCCGGGAGCGCGATTTTCAACTTGCCTTTGCCAAACACCCTGGCGGTATCCGGGCTCTGGCGACCAATCTGCACATCGCTCTGCTCGAGTTGCACATGGGCCTTGATGATGCCGGGCAACTCCAGCTGTTTGTCCACTTGCACCTGGGACTGCAGGTACTGATTTATCTGCTGCTCATTGATGTCATATGAGCCTTGACCTAGCATGGCCAGACTCAGCAGCATAGATTGCAGGATCATGCTAACGACCTGATAGAATGGGTGTGCCCCATAGCATACCATCCCGACCCTGTGGGGTCTGCCCGTGCCATCTGTCCAATACACCAAGGAGTCGCCTTGCTCGACGGTCTGGAATACGACATTCAGTTGCTGTTTTCCCGCTTTCTCGGCTGGTTGTTGCTGTTGTTTCACACCGTGATCGTGGCAGGGATCTCCCTGCGGGTGGTGATGAAGCGGCGTCCCATCGGGGTATCCCTAGCCTGGTTGGCCCTCATCTATGCCATCCCCTTCGCCGGGGTCGGTTTCTACGTGCTGTTTGGCGAGATACGCCTCGGTCGCAAGCGGGCGGAGCGGGCCCAGGCCATGTACCGTCCTTACGCCATCTGGATCCGCCAGCTCGCGCGCCTCTTCCCCCAGCACTGCTGCGAGGTGGGCAGCAAGGCACGCCCGCTCCACGATCTGATCCAGGGGCGCTTGGCCATGCCCATGCTCTCGGGTAACCGGATGACTCTGCTGCACAAGCCCAAGAGCATCGTAGAGGAGATAGTGCGCGACATCCGGGGCTCCTCCCAATCCTGTTATCTGGAGTTCTACATCTGGCACCCCGGCGGGGATGTGGACGAGGTGTGCGAGGCGTTGATGGAGGTGGCGGCACGCGGCGTGGATTGTCGTGTCTTGCTCGACTCCATCGGCAGCAAGACTTTCTTCCGCTCCTCCTGGCCTAAAACCCTGCGTGCCGCTGGTGTCAAAGTCGTGGAAGTGTTGCCGGTCGGCGCCTGGCGCATCCCGTTTCAGCGCCAGGACTTGCGCATGCACCGCAAGCTGGTGGTGATCGATGACAAGGTTGGTTACACCGGCTCCATGAACATGGTGGATCCCCGTTTCTTCAAGCAGGATGCCGGGGTCGGCCAGTGGGTCGACATCATGATCCGGGTGCAGGGCCCCGTGGTGCCGTTGATGTGGTCCACCTTCGTCTGGGACTGGGAGATGGAGACCGGCGAGCGGCTGCTCGACAGTCTGCAACATGAGCCGGAAGCCTGGCCACAGACCAACTATCGAGCCCAGCTCATTCCCTCAGGCCCCTTTGTCGGCGGTGACTGCATCCAGCAGAGCCTGCTGCTCGCCATCTACCAGGCTCGTCACCATCTGGTGCTGACCACCCCCTATTTCGTGCCGGACGATCCGCTTGCTGCGGCCCTCTCTTCGGCGGCGGCCCGCGGCGTGCTGGTGCAGTTAGTTCTGCCTGCGCGCAACGACTCCCTGATGGCCAACCACGCCAGCAACTCCTTCATGGAGGATCTGCTGGCGGCAGGAGTGGAGATATACCGCTATGATGCCGGACTGCTGCACACCAAGAGCGTGCTGGTGGACGATGATTTCGCCCTGGTGGGCACGGTCAACCTCGACCGGCGCAGTCTCTGGCTCAATTTCGAGATCACCCTGCTCATCGACAACCCGGTGTTTGTCGCCGAGATGAACCAGCTGGTGCAGGGCTACATGCTGGAGGCGACCCCCATGTCACTGACCAGGTGGCGTGCCCGCCCCTGGTACAAAAAATTGCTTGAGAACATCTTCTACCTGTTCAGCCCCCTGCTGTGACAGCCAGAGCGTGGAACCCAAGCCGTTGTCTGGCTTGTGCTGATGCCCATCCTCCCCGTAGAGTGCGCCCATGCACCCGCCATTGAACCATTGTGGAGAAACAGAACTGATGAAGAAAAAAGTGGCCTTGGCCGTCGGAGCCGTGTTGGTGGTGGGAGGGCTTGGCGCCTGCTGGTACACGGGCAATACGTTCGACCGGATCCTGGCCGAGCAGATCGCCAGGGCGCAGCAGGAGAGCGGAATCGAAGTCACCTGGAGCCCGGAGGCGGAGAATCTGTTTACCCGCGACGGTGTGCTTAAGGTGGTGGTGCCGCCCCAGACGCTGGCGAGTTTTGATCCCCAGCTGGCGGGAAGCGAACCCATCGAGATGCAGTTCGCGTTCAACAGCCGCCTGTTGCCGCTCTATATCAAGAGTCACCTCCAGCTTGATACCGCACAGGGCACGCTGGCGCCCATCCTGACCTCTCTGGGGATGCAGCAGTGGCAACTGGGGGCAGAATCGGCTAGCAGCCTCTGGACCATGAGCAACAGTTCCCGCTTCTGGGTGAGTGACTTCAAGGTCAAGGAGGGGCTCAACGAGTTCACCTTCCTGCCCTTGAACGGCGACTATCGCGGGGATCTCGACGGCAATGGCCATCTCACCGCCCACTGGTTGGGGATGACGGTCCACGATGCCCAGAGCAAGACAGATCTGGCCTTGGCGGATCTCAAGGGCAGTGCCGACATGGCCGAGATCAGCGGGCTCTGGCTCTCTCCCCGCAGCGATGCGACCCTCACGGCCTTCACCCTGACCCAGCCGGGGAACGTCAAGATCACGCTGGAGGGGCTGACCACGGCCACCGAGCTGGCGGGGGACGATCTTCAGACGCTCTCCACTCGCTATCAGATGAAGGTGGCGACCCTCAACATGGAGAGCGAGGAAGACCGGCTCGCGCTGACCCAGGGAAATCTGGATCTCTCCCTCAAGGGGCTGGATCTCGAGGGGTATCAGACGCTGCAAGAGGCCAGCAGCAAACGGGTGGACGAAGCGGCCATCCAGGAAGCGCTGGACAAGATGCTCCAGAGAGGGGCCACGCTGGAACTGGCGGATCTGAGTGCGCGATTGAACGGTGAGCCTGTCAGCCTGCAAGGGGAGGCCAAGCTGGCGCCCACTACCCTGGCACAGTTGATGGGCAGCGAGGAGGGGATGCAGGCACTCTCCGGTCTGCTTCATGCCCACCTTGGGGAGAAGCTGGGCCAGGCCGTTCCCCAGTTGGCCCCCATGCTGGAGCAATTCACTGCCATGGGATATCTGAAGGCGCAGGAGTCACAGCTTCAGGCCGAGCTCAAGCTCGACAAAGGGGTCGTGACCGTCAATGGTCTGCCGCTGCACCCGTGAGTGCCGCGCAATGAAAAAGGCTCCCTCGGGAGCCTTTTTTCTGGGGTGCGCGCAGCCGCTTATTTGAACACGACGGTCTTGTTGCCGTAGACGAAGACCCGCTCGTTCAGCACCAGTTCCAGCGCCCGGCTCAGCACGGATTTCTCCACGTCGCGTCCGGCCTTGGCCATGTCATCGGCACTGAAGGTGTGATCAACGTGGATCACGTCCTGCTCGACGATGGGGCCTTCATCCAGATCGTCGGTGACGAAGTGGGCGGTGGCACCAATCAGCTTGACCCCGCGGTCGAAGGCCTGACGATAGGGGCGGGCACCGATGAAGGCTGGCAGGAAGGAGTGGTGGATATTGATGATCTTGCGCGGATAGGCTTCCACGAAGCTTGGGGTCAGCACACGCATGTATTTGGCCAGGATGACGTAATCCGGCTGGTAGCCATCGATGAGCGTGCGCACTTGCTCCTCATGCTCGGTGCGGCTGAGATCCTCGTGGCTCACGCAGTGGAAGGGGATGTCGAACTTGCCGGTCAGCTCGGCGAGGGTGTCGTAGTTGCCGATGACCGCGACGATGTCCATGTCCAGGGCGCCGGCATAGTTCTTCATCAGGATGTCGCCGAGGCAGTGGGTCTCCTTGGTCACCAGGATGACGATGCGCTTCTTGCCCGCCTTGACGAGACGACGCTGGGCGCCGGCAGGCAGGGCATCATCGAGGTCGGCCAGCAGGGTCTCGTCGTTGAAGCGCCCTTCCAGCTCGGTGCGCATGAAGAAGCGGCCGTTTTCGTGATCCACGAACTCGTCGTTCTTGTTGATGTTGAGCTGGTGCTTGTAGCAGATGTTGGTGATCTTGGCGATGAGACCCTTGGCATCGGGGCAATCGGTCAGCAGTATTTTCTTTTCCATCTCTGTCATGATTCCGTTTGTGATGTTGGCACCCGGTCTGCGCGGGCGCGCGCGTTTTTGCTGGCACTATGCCACAAACGAATTCAGAAAGGACAGCGCGCCGTGTATCGGGTGGTGCTCGCGCGAAAATTGCAGTGCAGCCAGCACCCGGTTTGTCTTTGATGGGTTTTTGGCTGGCATCCTGCGTCTTTTTTCTTTAGGCTGTCTGCGCTTATTCTCAGGGCGGGGCGAAATTCCCCACCGGCGGTATCCCGATGTGACTCGGGGAGCCCGCGAGCGCCCGACCCGGCATTCATTCGGGACGGGGTCAGCAGATCCGGTGAGATGCCGGAGCCGACGGTCATAGTCCGGATGAAAGAGGATAAGACAGATATTGCTGGCCAGACCCTGCCGGGTTGGCCGCCGCATGGCTACTTCTGTCTGCCTTTCCATGCCCTGATTCTGGTCCTTGTCTTTTTTAGGAGTCTTACCATGAATCAGTCTCTACTCAGTGAATTCGGTGATCCCATTGCTCGCGTCGAAGCCGCGCTGGCCGCCCTGCGTGCCGGCCAGGGTGTGCTGGTGGCCGATGATGAAGATCGCGAGAACGAAGGTGATCTCATCTTTGCCGCAGAAACCATGACCAACGAGCAGATGGCCATGATGATCCGCGAGTGCTCCGGCATCGTCTGCCTCTGTCTGACCGACGAGCGGGTTCGCCAGCTCGAGCTGCCGATGATGGTGGAGGCCAACTCCAGCCACTATCAGACTGCCTTCACCGTGACCATTGAAGCGGCGCAGGGGGTGACCACCGGGGTGTCCGCCGCCGATCGCATCACCACCATCCGCGCGGCCATCGCCGACGGTGCCCGGCCCTCCGATCTGCATCGACCCGGCCATGTCTTCCCGCTGCGCGCCCGCACGGGTGGGGTGCTGACCCGCCGTGGTCACACCGAAGCGACCGTCGATCTGATGCAGCTCGCCGGGCTCAAACCTTACGGAGTATTGTGCGAGTTGACCAAGGAAGATGGCTCCATGGCCAGGTTGCCGGACCTGGTGGCCTTCGGTCGCCAGCACCGGATGCCGGTCCTGACCATCGAAGATCTGGTGCAATATCGTCAATTGCTGTCAGAACGTTCAGCCTGAGCCTCATACGAAATTGTAATAAGCCCAAATTTTGGTTACGCTTTGTGCGAACCTCATCCAGGGACACTCATTTTTGCTTAAAGTTTGTACGGAAAGTGTGCAACTAAAAAAAAATGAGGGTTTTAACGCATTTATCTGTGATGAGGCCTATCCAAACTATGATTTTTTTGTGCCATAATCACGCCGCTTGCTAAACGTCTGGCGAGTTAAAGGGAGCTTTTAAAAATGAAAAAAATGTTGTTGGTAGGTGTTGTTGGTCTGTCCGCTCTGCTGGGCGGTTGTGCAAACACCAGCGAACTGGAAACTTCCGTTCAGAATCTGTCTAACAAAGTTGACCAACTGGCTCAAGATGTTAGCGCTGTTCGTGCTGATCAGTCCAAGATCGCTGCTGATGTTGCAGAAGCCAAGCAAGAAGCTATGCGTGCTAACCAGCGCATCGACAACATGGCTACTTCCTACAAGAAGTAATCCATGCGAAAAAATGGCGCATTTCAATGCGCCATTTTTTTTGCCTGAAATTCATCAAATTACCGCGTTTCCCCGCTGAAACCCGCCTGACAAGGCAATGCCGACGAATCGGCATCCCCTCTTCTGATTTTCCTGTCGCTCAATAGAGCAGGCTGTAGAGCTTGCGACGATAACTCTGCGCCGCCGGGTGCGCGCCCATGGTTGCCAGCACATCGAGATAGATCTTCTTGGCATCGCCAAAGGCGAGATCACGTTTGAGGATGGTGAACAACAGAGCCAACGCCTCCTCTTGTCGACCAACCTGGCTGTAAAGCACCGCCAGCTCCTGAGCGAGGGCATGGTCATCCGGCTGTTCAGCGTGGCGCAGCTCCAGGGCGCGCAGCTCAGGACTGTCGCTGGCCTGCAGCGCCAGCGAGAGGCGGGAGCTCAGGGTCTGGTAATGGTCATCCTGTGCCACCATGGGGATGGTCGAAAGCAGGCTCTGCGCCTCGTCAAGGAGATTGAGATCCAGCGAGGCCTGTATCAGCCAGAGCGTGATGTCGTGACGCTCGGGGGCGAGGCGATGGGCCTGGCCAAGATGGGTGTGCGCCACATCGGCTTGCCCGTTCTCCAGCGCCTGCTTTGCCTGATCGAGCAGCAACTCCTCCTCTTTGGGGGCAAAGGCGGCGAAATACTGGCGCAATGTGGCTTCATCCTGCGGCCCTTCCAGAATGGCCTGCTCATCCGGGCGCCCCTGATGGAACAGCACCAGCGCGGGCAGTGCGCGCAGGGCAAGCTGGCTGGCCAGAGGTTGCAACTGGGGGTCGTTCATGTCGACTTTGGCAAGGGTCACCGCCGCATTGGCCGGGCCGACCAGCGCTTCCACTTGCGGGGTCATGGCTTGGCACTCCGGCATCTGGGGGGCGTGGAAATAGATGACGACCGGCTTTTTCATGGACGCATCGAGCAATTCTGCGTGGAAGTTCTGGGGAGTGATGTCGACGATCATGAGGCTGACTCTCGAAAAATGGTGTGGATCAACATGGGGTCCAGCGGGGTGGAATTCAAGCGCGCATCCAGCAGATGGGCATCGACCCGGCGAGTCGGGGCAGCCAGGCTGAGCCATCCGCTGCCCGCGGGCCAGTCGCGGATTTCATAGTGGCGATTGTCGAGATGATTTTTGAGCTGCCATGCCTGCTCCGGAAGGAAGCAGATCTTGTCGAGTCCGGCGGAAATACCGTCGCCATGCGCCTTGAGCACAGCTTCCTTGCGAGACCATAGCCGATAGAAGGCCGAATGTTGCTCCTCTCGAGGCTGGGTGTTCAACCATTGGTATTCGCTTGGCGCATAGAAGCGTTTGGCCAGCGGCAGTATGGGGCGGTGACGCAATCCCATCTCGATGTCCACCCCAAGGGGGCCCTCCTCACAGAGGGCGATCACCAGCCACTCTCCGCTGTGGCTGAGGTTGAACTGCCAGCGATGACTGAGCAGTGTCGGTTTGCCATGCGCACCGATGCCAAAAGTCAGGGCATCGGCCCGGCAATGGAGTCGCTCGGCCAGCAGGCGGCGCAGCAGCACCCGGCCGAGCAGGTACTCATGCTGGCGCCCCGCCTGGTGGATCTCGTGCCAGTGACGGCGTTCATCCGGGGCGAGTTCGGATGCCAGCCTGATCACCAGGTCTGCATCAACGCTTGCCGTATTTAACAAATAGAGATCCGCAGATAGCATAATATTTCACTTAAAAATGGGGGTGAAATAGCGATAATAGTCCGTTTGATGCGCTCAAAACCGATGCTTTCAAGATTGTATATTGTTTGGGCATGATCACATAAATTGCGCTAAACAGAGCATTTCCTTGCAAAAATGTGAGGTCGATTGGGATTTTCGCTTGCCTCGATAGAATTCTTGGATATAGTCGGGTGCTGTTGCCTTATAAATTGCCCTTTCGGGCTGCATTTTAACAAGTTTCACTCTTTTTGCGGGGATAAAGGATTGCGCCACCTGATGCTACTGCTGGTCGCGCTCGGAATGGTGGGTTGTGCATCGGCACCCCAACCCGAGGTCGCGAGCAAGATCGAGGTTTCCATGATGGAACCCGTGATTGAACCCGAAGTTTCACCAACCCCTGACGTCAACGAAATCCTGACCGTATACAAAGAGTGGCGCGGCGTTCCTTACCGGATGGGAGGCAGCAGCCAGCGAGGCATCGATTGCTCCGCCTTCGCCCGTGAAGTGTTCCGCAATGCCGTCGGCATCGAATTACCCCGTGATACCCGCTCCCAGGTCCATGAAGGCACTCGGGTTTCCAAACAGGATCTGGTCGAAGGAGACCTGGTCTTCTTCAAGATCAACCGCCGCCTCAATCACGTGGGCATCTATGTCGGCAATGGCGAATTCATCCATGCCTCCACCCGCGCCGGGGTGACACGCTCCAAGCTCGACAGCAGTTACTGGCGCAGCAAATTCTGGCAGGCACGCCGGATAGACATCTGAGTCAGGCTGGACAAACGGCTCGCAGTACGGACTGTTTTTCCAACCTCACTTGAACCGGGCCCTCAGGGCCCGGTTTTTTTATGACTCTCGTTTAGACTTTCCCTGGTCGACTCTCTATAGTGTGGCCCCCTTGATCCTCGGCAGGTCCAGCATGACACCCCAGCAGAAAACCGGATTACACCCGCGCAATCGCCATCAGGCACCCTACGACTTCGACGCGCTCTGCCAGCGTACCCCGGCGTTGACGCCTTTCGTGTTCACCAACGAGCACGGCACCCGAACCCTGGACTTTGCCGATCCGGCCGCCGTCAAGACGCTCAACCGGGCATTGCTGGCACTGCACTATGGCATTGCGCATTGGGATCTGCCCCCCGGCTATCTCTGCCCGCCCATTCCGGGCCGGGTAGACTACCTGCATCGAGCCGCGGATCTGCTGGCCGAGAGCGCGGGATGCGTACCGACGGGCAAGCAGGTTCGAGTGCTGGATGTCGGTGTCGGGGCCAACTGCATCTATCCCTTGCTGGGCGCCCGGGAGTATGGCTGGCGCTTCGTGGGCTCAGACATCGATCCTGTGTCGGTGAAGGCGGCGACCCTGCTGGCCACCAGCAATGGATTGGGCAACCAGATCACATGCCGTCATCAGGGTAACCCCAAGCATGTCTTTCGCGGGATCCTGGGGCCGAAGGAGCACTTTGCCCTGACTCTGTGCAACCCGCCGTTTCATGCTTCTCTGGCGGAAGCGAGCAAGGGGACGGAGCGAAAGCTGCGCAACCTGGGCAAGGGCCAGGCAGTGGCCGGGGCGCCCGTGCTCAATTTCGGCGGCCAGAAGGCCGAGCTCTGGTGCGAGGGGGGCGAGGCGGCGTTTCTGGCGGCCATGATAGAGCAGAGCAAGGAGTTTGCCAGCCAATGCCTCTGGTTCAGCTCGCTGGTGTCGAAAAAGGAAAACCTGCCTGCCGCACGAAAGGCGTTGGCTCGGGTGGGGGCGCAGGATGTCAGGGTGATCGACATGGCGCAAGGCAACAAGGTGAGCCGGGTCCTCGCCTGGAGTTTCCTGGACGATGGGCAGCGCAAGTCCTGGTGGACAGCCCAGGGGAGATGATCGAGGACGGGGCTCAGTGGCGACACGGGCCCCGTCTCTTTTTCAGATCAGATGTTGATTCGTTTGCAGCCTTTCATTCAATCGTTTTCCTGCCCGTGTTTGCTCACATGTTAGTGACCACTCTCGCGCCTGGTACAGGTGTACGCCGAGATTTTTTTGTACTTGCTGATGAAACTTTCATAAAATAGGACTGGTTAGACCTCTTTACAGGCTTTGAATCGAATAGGGATCGGTAAATGAAAGTTGTCGATTTTCTGAAGCACAAGCGCGAAATTCTGGCGCAACACCCCTTTGAGCTCAAGGATTGGCTCTCTCCGGCGATCCGCGACTACTGGCGTGAGTTTCAGCAAAAGGCACACCTTCACCCCTTGCTGGGAAGAGTGCTGGATCTGCAGGGGGAGTCCCAGGATGCCCGCCAGCAAGAGGCTGCCAGAGTAACCCAGGTGGCCAATGGCCAGCCTGCCCTGGCGCAGGATCCCGTGGTGGAGCTCGAAGGCGAAGCGGCGGCACTCTATGCCGAGTTGCAGACCCGCATCGGTGAAGAGACCCATGTGGGTGAGTGGTTGCAGGTCACCCAGGCGTTGATCAACCAGTTCGCGACCGTGACCGGCGATCATCAGTGGATCCACACCGATCCCGAGCGTGCGGCAGCCGAGTCTCCCTTCAAAACCACCATTGCCCACGGCTTCCTGACTCTGGCCCTGCTGCCCCAGTTGACCGGTTCGGTGGACGAGAGCACGCCGGAGTTCCCGACCGCTCGCATGGTGGTGAATTTCGGCCTGGAACAGGTCCGCTTCCCTTATCCTATCAAGGTGGACAGCAACATCCGTGCACGTACCAAGCTGTCGCGTGTCACGCCCATCAAGGGAGGCATCGAGCTCCTCAAGGAGATCAAGATAGAGATCGAGGGGATCCGTCGCCCTGGCTGCGTCATCGAGTCGGTCACCCGGATCTATTTCTGACGCGCTCGTCTTGCACCCATGAACACAGGCCCACTTCGGTGGGCCTGTGTCGTTTCTGGCGGGTCAAAAACTCGCCCCCAGGGTGATGAGGTGACGCCACTCCTTCTCGCTCACATCCATGTTCAGGCCATGGTAGTCGAGCCAGGCATCGTCCCAATCCAGCTCGCTTGACCAGGAGAGACGCAAATGATCGCTGAAGTAATACCTGAGGCCCAGGCTGCCGCTGACAGACTGCTTTCTGGTCAGATAGGGGGATGGTTGGTCGACGAACCTTTCATAACTGCCCTTGCCAAACAGCTCGAACTTCTCTTCCCAGAGTGCCAAGGACTGCCGGTAGTCCCAACCCAGGCTGACGAAGGGGTAATTGATGATCCTGTCGTCAAACAGGTCTGAGTTGCTCCACACCTCCGGCCTGAAATAGGCCCGCTCCAGGCCGAGCTGGCTGATGATCTCCAGCCGGCGTTGTCTGTCATTCCAGAAGCGGTATCCGGGACCGGAGGCATAGTCAATCTCCAGATAGCCTGCCTCGATCATGTTGTAATCGATGTCGACGGAAGATCGCAGGAACCAGTGATCGTCGAAGAAGAAGTCGAGCTTGGGTTTGAGCTTGTACTCGTGGCTGTCGGTGATGTTGTTCGCCGTTTCGTAGATGTACTCGCCATCCAGGCTGTAACGCCAGTCCAGATTGGCAAACTCGGTGGAGACCTTGAGATTGACGTTGTTGGTCTTCTTGGTGTTCTCCTTGAGCTTGATGTTGAGATCCCCGTTCCCCGTCAGCAGCCAGGCATTGGCCTCGTCAGGAGAGTCCAGCAGGGGGATCCCCGTCTTGGTGAGCGGCTTGGGTTTCTCCTGCTTGTCCAGACGCCAGCGCTTGATGGCGTGGCGCGGGACCGTCATGGCCTGGCTGTAGGCGGGCTTGATACGGATCTGCTCGTCCGTGATCTCCTCTATGGTCCCGCTCAGACGATCGCCGTTGCGCATCCAGAGGATGTCCGCCATCGCCGCGGAGCCAGGCAGCAGAAGCAACAGGCAAACCACATGACTGATTCTGTTCATGGTGGTCAGGCCTTCAGCCGCTCACGGGCTTGGGCAGCCCGCTCTTGTGCTCGAGCAGGGCGGTCACCCGGGCACTGTCGATGTCGGGGACAGCGATGAACTGCTCGGCTTCGGGGGAGAGCACCAGCGGCGCCCCCTGTGCCATCTCCGCTTCGGTGCGGGAGAGGGGGGAGTGTACCTCCAGCCAGCGACGACCGTCGGGTTCCACCGCCATCTTGACCGGCTGGTTGATGACACGGACCGGGGTGCCGACGGGAACAAGACCAAACAGGGTTTCGATGTCATCCGGGCGCAGCCGGATACAACCCGCGCTGACTCGCAGACCGACCCCGAAATCCTTGTTGGTGCCGTGGATGAGGTAGTCCTTGTTGCCATAGCCAAGACGCATGGCGAACTTGCCGAGGGGATTGTCGGGGCCGGGGGGGACCACGGCGGGCAGATCGATCCCCTTCTGCTCCAGCCAGGATTTGCGGACCATGGGGCCGGGCACCCAGGTCGGGTTGGGATTTTTCGCGATGACGGTGGTGGTCATCTCCGGCGTCTCGCGGCCGATGTCACCGATCCCGATGGGCAGCACCATCACCTCCTGCTTGCCCTTAGGGAAGTAGTAGAGGCGAAGTTCAGGCAGGTTGATGACGATGCCTTCTCGCGGCACGTCGGGCAGCAGCATCTGGGTCGGCAGAGTGAGCCGGGTGCCCGGGGTGGGCAGATAGGGGTCTACGCCGGGATTGGCTTCGAGCAGTGCCAGAAAGCCTGTCCGGGTATGCTTGCCGACCAGTTCCAGATGATCGCCAGGCTGTACGATGTAATCTTCCAGGGCGCCGATGAGACGGCTGTCCGCTGGCGGCAGGGGATAGGTGTTGGACCAGACAGGTGCGGCCCAGAGGCTGGCGGCGGCCAGCAGCAGTGAGACGATACGAGTGTTGAGCATGGTTGTTCCTATCGGCTGGGGCGAGGGACGGGTTCCCTTCCAAAAAATGAGCAGAGATTGTCAACGAATCCCGCGGGGATTACCAGTCCGGCACCATGACTGCCGGGAGGGCGGTGGCGAGCGCGTCACAGGGTGTCACTGGCCCATCAGGCTCGCCGTATTCGCCCGCCCGGAACCGGGTACAGGGTGGAGACAGTGAGCGAGGAGGCGCTGCCGGGTGAACGTCACTGGCGTTGGGAGGGGCGGGATCGCCGGATGGCGGTTTTATCGCCAGTCGTCTGATCTGCAACGAGATTTACATTGATTTCCCGGCTAGGGTTGGGTCAATATGAGTGCCCGTGGAGAGATGCCGGAGTGGCCGAACGGGATTGACTCGAAATCAATTGTGGCAGCAATGCCACCCAGGGTTCGAATCCCTGTCTCTCCGCCATTTATTCCCCTCAAGCCCGCGTCCGTCGCGGGTTTGTCATTTCTAGTCCATCCCCCGCCTCAGCCATCTCCCAATGTCTTTTCCGATTTGAGGCCTGTGGTCACGGGGTAGCGAAGTCTCACCCCATTCTCTCGAATGTCCATTCACCTGATTAGCCACTTGCCGGCCCAGACAGGTCTCCCGGGTTCATCACCAACATGGTGATGGGGCATGGGCCCGCACCTGCAGGGTCATCTGGCCGACCCCGCGAGCTCAGCCATCGCGATCCCCCTGATAGGCGCAGAAAGCCTGCGAGTCGATGTGTCCAGAGTTGGCTATTGGTGCTTGGTTTTCTATCCCGCAGCCATCATCAGAGCAACGTGGCTGCGGGTTGGAGACTCATGCCTTGCGGCTGGCGAGCTGGCGAAGGCGCTGGGTGCTCTGGTGCAGACTCTGGTGCTGCACCTCGTTCAGGGCGCAGTGCTTGAGCACGTACTCGGCGCTGGCCACCACCGTCTTCCAGCGCGGTGCCTTGGGCAGGGTGTCGAGGTTCAGGTACTTGTCGAGGGTGCGGGTCTGGGGACTGGAGCGGTCCATGTAGACCCGCCACAGCTTGCTCTTCTCCGCCAGCACTATCTTGCCCTTGCCGGTGCTCTGCTGCCAGGTCTCCAGGGTGAGACGCATGGTGTCCACTAGGGCGCGGCGCAGAGGTTCGTCATCCTGCTGGCGAATGAGATCGTCGGCCAGCGACCTGAACTCCCCTCCCAGCCGGCTCAGTTCCCCCAGCAACTGGCCATCCTCGATGATGGCCTGGCGAGAGAGGCTCTTGAGGGCGTTCTCCAGTGCAGCCATGCGATTGTCGTCCTGACGCGGTTCTGTGCCAAGGGTCAGCGCATAGGCGTGCTGCCCCCCCAGGTTGATGGGCAGGGCGCGGGCGTTGAGGGTGTCTCGCTGGCCCGCCACCAGGAAGTCCAGCTCCCGCTCCGGCTGCGCGGTCATGTCGGGCCACTGGCTTGCCAGCGGGGTGGCCAGCCACTCGTCCAGCCTCTGCCCCTCCATGGCTTCCGGCTCCTGACCCAACAGGCGAGCCAGGGCCCGGGAGGCAAACAGCACTCCTCCTTGCTCATCGAGGAAGACCATGGGGTCGGCCCCCTCGCCAAGCAGGGCGAGGAGCCGTTCCTGATCCTGGTGCAGTTGCTCCTGGAGCAGCAGACGGTGCTCTATCTCCTGTTTGAGCAGGCGGTTCTCCACCAGGGAGGCGCGCCCGGCGCAGGCCTCCAGCAGGGCCCTCACCCGGGCGAACAGCTCCTCCTTGCAGAAGGGTTTGACCAGATAGTCGTTGGCCCCGGCGTTGAAACCCTCTTCAATCTCCTTGGGCTGGTTGAGGGCGGTGAGCAGCAGCACCGGCAGCTTCTCCTTGGGGTGCTGCTGGCGCAGACGGCGGCAGACGTCGAAGCCCGAGAGGGTGGGCATCATCACGTCAAGCAGGATGAGATCCACCGGCTCCTGAGCCAGCTTGGTCAGGGCGTCGTGACCGTCACTGCTGGGCAGGATGCGATAACCGCAGGGCTGCAGCAGGTGGCGCAGTATGTGCAAATTGATGGGCTCGTCATCCACCACCAGGATGACGGGGGCATCTTGCGGCGGGGGCGGCAGATCCTCGCTCTCCCAGTCCGGCAGGATGACGGGTTGCTGGCGCACCAGCTGGTGCTCTATCTGGCGGCTGTCGAGGGTCAGACTGCCCGCCTTGCCGCTGGCGAGCGGCAGGGTGAAGGCGAAGGTGGAGCCGACGCTCGGCTCGCTCTCCACGAACAGCTCCCCCCCCATCAGGTGCACCAGCTGGCGGGTGATGGAGAGACCGAGGCCTGCTCCCTGCTTGCTCACTTCCGGGCTCATCTGCACCAGGGGCTCGAAGATGTGCTCCAGATGGTCCCTGGCGATGCCGATGCCGGTGTCGGTCACCTTGATGCGCAGGAAGTTGCCCTCCACCAGGGCGCTCAGCACCACCTTGCCCTGGGGGGTGTACTTGATGGCGTTGCCCACCAGGTTGTAGAGCACCTGCTCGAGGCGCTGCTCGTCCGCCAGCACAGGGGGCAGCTCGGCGGGGCTCTTGTCCACCAGGGTGAGGGGCTTGGCCTGTACCAGGTGCTGGCAGAGATCCAGCACCAGCCGGATGACCCCCTTGGAGGAGACCGGCTGGGGGTGGATCTCCAGCTGGCCGTAGCGCATCTGGTGGTAGTCGAGCAAGTCGTCCACGAGGCGGGCCAGACCGTCGGCGCTCTTGATGATGAGGCCGAGTTGTTTCTGCTGCCCTTCGGTCAGGTCCTGCTGGCTGGCGAGCATGGACTCGGCCATCCCCTTGATGCCGTGGATGGGGGTGCGCAGCTCGTGGGAGGTGTTGGCCAGGAGCTCGTCTTTGAGCTTGTCCGCCTGTTGCAGGCTGAGGTTCTGCTTGTGGGTCAGCTTGACCTGCTGTTGCAGCTCCTGGGTCTGGCGTTCGATGAGCTCGATCTTGTCCTTCACCGAACGCTGCATGTGGCGAAACGCCTGGGCCAGCCGGTCGATGTCGTCGTCGGTGCGGGGGATGGTGATGGGGTGATCCAGAGCGCCGTCCGCCACCTGTTCGGCGGCGGCGGTGAGGGATCGCAGGGGCGCCGTGATGGAGTGGGAGAGCCAGCGGGAGAAGAGGATCAGCAGCAGCAGTGAGCCTGCCCCCAGCAGGATCACCAGGGTCTCGAGCTGGCGGATGGGGGCATAGGCCTCGCTGGTGGAGATCTCGGCGATGAAGGCCCACTCGGTATCGAACACCTTCACCTGGGTATAGGCGGCCAGCACCTCGTCATCGTGGTAGGAGAGGAAGGGGCCGACCCCCTGCTCCCCGGAGAGGGCCTTGATGATGAGGGGGGTCTGCAGCGGCCGGAAGTCGGGGCTGAAGCTGTTCTCCACGCTGAATTCGGGGGCGAGCCAGGCGTTGGCGCGCATCCGCTTGTCCGGGCCGATGAGAATGGTCTCGCCGGTTGCGCCGAGCCCCTCCCGCTCCGCCATGATCTGGTTGAGCTTGTCCGGCAGCAGCTCGAAGATGACCACGCCGCGCACATAGTCGTACTGCATCACGGGAGCGGCGAGGTAGGCGACCACCTGGCCGGTCAGCTCGTTGCGGCCAAAATCGGTGAACTCGAAGATCTGCTGGGGCTTCTGGCCGCCATCGAGGCGGCGCTTGATCTTGGCGAAGGTGTTGCCAAGACCGCTGGACTGGTAGGGGCCCGAGAGCAGGTTGGTGGCGAAGTTGGCCTGCTTGGTGACCGAGTAGACCACGTCACCGTTGAGGTCGACCAGGAAGATGTCGCTGTAGTTGGATTTGCGCACCATGTCGGCGTAGCCGCGATGGAAGCGCTGGTGGACGCGGCCATACATCTCGTCCGCCAGGATGAGGGCGCTGATGGAGGGCTCTATCTCCACCTGACTGTCAGGTTGTTGCAGCTTGTCCCAGGAGCCCGGCACATAGCGGGCCTGGGCGCGTGCGCGGGCCTCCTGCGGCGTGGTGCCGAGCTTCTCGAAGGCACCGGTGAAACCGTAGAAGCGACCGATACTGTTGCCGGCAAAGTCCTGCTGGGAGAAGTTGATGATCTGCTCCTTGAGGTTGCCGAAGTAGTCTTGCAGCTGGTTTTTCTTGATGTTGCGCACCGAGACCAGATGGTTGGAGGTCTGGGTGGTGAGATCCTTGCCGTGGCTATAGAGGAAAAACAGGGTGACGACCAGGAAGGGCACCAGGCCCAACATGAAAAAAGCCAGCATCAGCTGCGGTCTGAGCCCCTGAGGCCTGAAGTTCCATTTCATCGCATGATTTTCAATTGAGAATCCAGTTACTAAGCGCGATGAGTTTCTGACTAAAGGCTAACTATTTCAATGGCTTTATCTTAAATTCGCTCGTCGGGTCACAGGGAGCGGGGGGATTTTTGACCAAGGCGTCTAAAGGGTGAGCAAACAGCACGGGAAAGGGCTCAAAGTGAGAAAAAAGGGTTGTGCCCGGGCTCGGGGTACGTATAATGCGCCTCGTTGTCAGGCAACTGGCACGCAAGCAGTAATGCGGGAATAGCTCAGTTGGTAGAGCACGACCTTGCCAAGGTCGGGGTCGCGAGTTCGAGTCTCGTTTCCCGCTCCAATACTCCATGGCACCAACCATGGACATCACTCTCAAGGCAATGCCTTGTCAGCATGGCGCGTTAGCAAAGCGGTTATGCAGCGGATTGCAAATCCGTTTAGTCCGGTTCGACTCCGGAACGTGCCTCCATCTTCTGCCTGTTTTCCATATCCCTGACCTTGTCCATCCGCCATGGCGGCCCAGGATGATGCTTCATTGCATATCAGTCAGCCGTGAACAACCCTCCCGTTGCCACGTCTTGTGCAGATGCTGATCCATCTCGGCCAATGCCTCGCCCCTGGATCCGGACCTCTCTTCGCCCCCCTGTTCTGCCAGCGCGGCCATCTCCTTTATCAGCAAACCGCATTGCCACAGGCTGGCGGTGGGGACCCCGTGATAGGGGATGTCGATGGCGACGTCACGATTGAGCCGCCACTCCTGCCACTGGCTCCAGGCGAGCACGCCCAATGCCCCCAGCAGCACTGCATCCACAAGTTTCATCCTGTGTTCTCCCGTTCTGGTCCAGTCCTCGTTAACTCTGGAACAGGGGCCGCGTTCTTCCACCTTTGTTGTTTTTTAGTTAAAGAATGTAACCCGGTTTCATTTTTAGGCTTTTAGCCCCATTTTTTATCAAAAAATGGCGCTGTCGGTGTAGTAATCCTACAATGATTGGCGTAATCTTTGTTCAGTGGTCTTACCAGTGAGGCGTTACATCATGTTTCATCCCTTCTCCCTGACTCAGATAATCCTTCGCCGCATCTTTGTCCTGATGGCGGGTCTGCTCGCCTTCCCGGTGATGCTGTTTCGCCGGGATCGCGCCCGTTTCTACAGTTACCTGCACCGCATCTGGAGCAAGACCAGCACCAAGCCGGTCTGGCTCAAGATGAGCGAGCGAGGGGAGCGGATCTTCTACTGATCCTCCCCGTGACGCCCGCTTCACCCGGCGCCAGACTGGCGTGACAGGCAGGGCGCACCTCCCGATATAAAAAAACCGACACCCTGGTGTCGGTTTTTTTATGGGGCTCGAACCGCCACCGGCCTTGTATCCATGGCTGGTCCACGTTGTCTCTTGTCCCTGTGGGCGACCCTTTATGCGGCAAACGCCGGCGCACTCTCAGCCGCACTCTCAGCCGCATTCTCAGCCGCGCCCGTGCGACATGACGGGAGGAAAGGCTGGCGGTACTCAGGGCGCTGGCCCCAGGGTGGCCAGCGCCGCGCGCAGACGGGCGAGGCCGATGGGCTTGAACAGGCAGTCGTTCATGCCGGCGGCGAGGCAAAGCTCCCGCTCGCGAGGCTGGGCATGGGCGGTGAAGCCCCAGACGGGCAGGTCATGGCCAAGGGCACGCAGGCTGCGGGTCAGCTCGAAGCCGTCCATCACCGGCATCTGGCAGTCGGTGATGACCAGATCGAAGGGGTGGCTGGCGAGGGCGCGCAGGGCCTCCAGGCCATTGCTGCGCACACTGACGTCGTGTCCCAGGTGCTTGAGCTGCTGGCGCAGCAGGATCTGGTTGGCGTGATTGTCATCGACCACCAGGATATGCAGCCGATGGGGGAGGGGTTGAGCCTGGTGGGGCTGGGGCGCCGGCATTGCCGTGATCGGGGCGGGGGGTTGCTGGGCGAGCGTGAGGGGCAGCCTTATCTCGAGCCGGGTGCCTTCGCCGACCTGGCTGTGAACGGCTATCTCCCCCCCCATCATCTGGCACAGGATGCGGGCGATGTTGAGGCCCAGCCCGCTGCCGGGGAACTGGCCCTGGCCGTGGGCGCGATAGAAGGGGGTGAAGAGCCGGGGCAGCTTGTCCGCGGGAATGCCGGCTCCGGTGTCGGTGATGGTGAGGTGCAGCACAGGAGGCTGCTCGCCCCCGGTCAGGGTGGCGGTAATGGCGACCCGGCCCTGCTCGGTGAACTTGATGGCGTTGCCGATGAGATTGAAGAGGATCTGGCGCAGGCGAAGGGGATCGATCAGCACCCTTGGCATGGGGGTGTCGGGCAGCCTGACCTCATAGAGCAGCCCCTTCTGCTCGGCCATGCCCGCAAAGACCCGGGTGACGGACGAGAGCAGGGGAGCGAGATCGCAGGGGGTGGGAGTCAGGGTCATCTGGCCCGCCTCTATGGAGGCGATATCCAGGCTGTCCCCCAGCAGATCCAGCAGGCCGTTGGCGGAGTCGGCGGCGATGCGCAGCAGCTCGCCGCTGTGACGGCTGAGAGCGGGATCCTCGGTGGCCAGCTCCAGCATGCCGAGGATGGCGTTCATGGGGGTGCGGATCTCGTGGCTCATGGTGGCGAGGAAGTCGCTCTTGGCGCGGCTGGCGCTGTCGGCCTGCTGTTTGGCCTCGCGCAGCGCCTCTTCCAGCCGCTTGCGGTCCGTGATGTCTATCCAGCCGTCGATCACTCCGCTGATGGCCCCCTCCCCGTCGAAATAGGGCACCATCCAGTGATAGATGTCGCTCTGGGTTCCCCTGTGATGGAAGAGGCGATCCGCAAAGATGGGCTGCCCCTCCTGCAATACCCTGGCAAAGTCCTGCTCCAGCACGGCGATGCTGCCTGCATCAAGCACCCCTGACAGCCCCTGGGCGAAGGGCTGACCCAGGATGGCCTTTGGCTCGGCGCCGAGCTGGGTCAGGTATTTGCTGTTGCACAGCAGCACCTTGCCGCTCTTGTCCCGCACGACGATGGGGTGGGGCAGGCTCTCCCCCAGCGCCCGGATGAACCTGACATGGGCCTCCAGTTGCTGGCGGGACGCCTGCTCGGCGCTGGCCATCCGCTTGAACATGCGGTTGCGATAGAGCAGCACCAGCGCCAGGGTGAGGAGCCCCACGAACACCAGGTAGACGATGTGGGCGTGGCGATCCATGAAGCCGGGCACCGGCAGTTTGCGGTTGCGCCACTCGTAACTCATCATGGCGAGCTCGTTGGGGGGGATGGCGAGGATGGTCTTGTCGAGGATCCCCATCAGCATCCCCTGTCCGGGCAGGCTGGCAAACCCCATCCGGATTGGCTCGTCATCGGCGGGGCCGGCGATGCGCAGCGGGCTCTGGGGATCATTGTCCAGCGCATGGCGGGCAAAATAGAGGGGCACGATGGCGGCATCCACCCGTCCCTGGGCGAGCACCTCCATCGCTTCTGCGGCACTCTCCACCTGGGTGATGCGGCTGCCCTCCAGTCTCTGTGCGAGGGGCACATGGTGCGTCATCGCCACCGTCTTGCCCGCCAGACTCCGGAGGGTGTCGATCCCTTGTTCCTCCTGGCGGGTGAGGATCACATAGATGTTGTCGGTGGCGTAGGGCACCGAGGTGCGCAGCCCGTAGTGTTCGGCCACCTGCTGGGAGATGGCGCCGATGAGGTCGATGGCGCCTGACTGCATGGCTTTTGCCAACTGGCGCTCGGAGTCTGCCCGCACGAACTCGAAGGTGAGGCCGGTGCGTGTGCGGATCTTGTCCAGCATGTCCACCGTCATGCCGACCAGCTGGCCGTCATGATCCAGGGCGCCATAGGGGTAGAGGTTGTCCATCAGCCACACCCTGATGGGGGGGGCTTGCCGCATCCAGGCCCGCTCGGCGGCATCATAGAGATCGGCGCTTCGCTCGCTCATGTCGCGGATGGGCCCGTTCCACTGGGTGAAGAGGGTGTTGCGCGCCCGGTCGTCGATGGCCGCCAGCCCCCGGTTGACCAGGCTGAGCAGGGCGGGCTCGGTGGCCGGGACGGCAAAGCGGAACTCGGCAGGCGCCAGATCGGGCGGGGCCTCGCCCCGCTGGCGAAGGTTGTCGAAGCGCTCGCTGTTGAGGTAGTGGGTGGCGTGGGCATCCCCCAGCAGGATGTCGTCGCGGCCGAAGAAGACTGCATCGAACGCCTCCATGTTGGAGGGATAGGTCACCAGGGTGAGGGTGGGGTAGTAGCGGCCAAAGCGCGCCCTGTCTATCTGATCCCGGACGGCGGCCACCCGCTGTCCCGGTGTGAGCAGTGCCCCCCGATAACGTCTGGGCACGGAGAAGACGAGGGGGCTGCTGAAATAGGGGTTGCTCAGGCGGATCGCCCGGGTGTCACTGTCCGCCAGGGTGAGATTGCCGAGGCTGGCGAGGTGTATCTCCCCCCGTGCCAGAGCACGGAGCAGGTGCGCCTTGTCGGGGAAGGCGCTCAGGGCAACGGGTTTGTCCAGCATCCGGGCCAGCAGGTCGATGTAGTCGGCACTGAGCCCCTCGACGCGCTGGCGAGCGATCATGGTGAAGGGGCGGTAGTCCTCTTGCAGGATGCCGACCCGCAGTTGGGACTGCTGGCGCAGCCATCCGAGCTCCGCCTCCGACCAGCGGGGAGGCAGCGGGGCGGGATCGTAGCGGCTGTGCAGGGTCAGGGCCTGCACAGGTTGAAGGCAGAGCAGACAGAGCAGGATCAGTGTTCGATATAGGTTCATCTAGCCACCCGACGCGACAGCCATCCCTGCCAAGCCTCATCCAATGGCGGCCATTCTACCGGAAAATGGCTATAACGAGTCCGCTATTTCTCCACGCGCGTCGGCGAGAGCACGTCAAGCAGGGCGGCCTGGCCGCCCCGCCCTCAACCGAACTGGTAGGCCCCCATGTAGAGGCTGCCGTAATCCCAGCTGTCGTGCAGCTTTCGGGGTCTGTCGGCCCCCGCCGCGCCGAGCGCCACAAACAGGGGGCGCAGGTGATCGTCGTGGGGATGGGATTCCACCGCGCCCGGCGCCCGGGCCCGGTAATCTTCCAGCGCCCCCCTGTCTCCCTCTGCCATGGTCTGCTCCAGCCAGCGGGCAAACTGGCTCGCCCACTGGGGAACCGGCGAGCCGTCCGGCCCGAGGGCACGCAGGTTGTGGGTGATGGCGCCGGAGGCGAGGATGCCGATCCCTTGCTCGCGCAGCCCCTGCAATGCCTCCCCCAGTTGCCACAGCTGGGCCGGGGTGAAGTTGGCCGGGATGGCGATCTGCACCAGGGGGAGTTCACTGTCCGGATCCATCAGGGAGAGGGGGGACCAGACCCCGTGATCCAGCTCGCGGCGCACCGGGGTGGTGGGCAGGCCGGCCAGCAGCAGCTGATCGCTCACCGCTTCCTGCAACCATTGCGGGCTCGTCGCGGGCCAGCGGATCTGGTAGAGGGGCTCGGGGAAGCCGTAGAAGTCGTACATCAGGGCCGGGCTGGGCTCGACGTTGATCTGCAGCTCGCTTCGGCTGAACCAGTGGGCCGAGATCACCACCAGCCCTCTGGCACCCTCGAGGCGCAGTTGCTTCAGGAACCGGGTCGCGGGCTGATCGCGCAGGACCAGATCCGGGGCGCCGTGGGAGATGAACCAGACAGGGGCGATAGACATGACAGACTCCATATGCGTTGTGCCGATGCGCGCGGCGCACCGACAACCCGAGGCCAGGGCGACATGCCGCTGACGATGTGGTCATTATCTGCCCCTATTAATGGGTTAACAATCAGGCTTTATGGATAAGCACTCTTCACTTTTGGTTGATAGTCTGGCATCAGGGCGAGGGAGACCGGGGCAGAAACGACAACGCCGGCGCAGTGCGCCGGCGTTGTGATCAGGGTCCGTCGGACGTGGCCTCTGACGGGATGCCCCGCAGCGCCGCCTCCAAGATCAACGCGGGCCCAGGGCGGGTTTATTGAATGCCCAGCAGCTCCACGTCGAAGATGAGGACTGAGCCCGGCGGGATCTTGCCGGCGGCGCGATCGCCATAGGCCAGGTTGGCGGGGATGTAGAAGCGGGTCTTCTCCCCTTCCACCATCAGTTGCACCCCTTCGGTCCACCCCTTGATCACCTGGTTGAGGCCGAACTCGATGGGTTCGCCACGGGCGACGGAGCTGTCGAACACGGTGCCATCCAGCAGCTTGCCCTCGTAGTGCACCTTCACCTTGCTGGTGGCGGTGGGGTGAACGGTGCCGGTGCCCGGTGTCAGCACTTCGTACTGCAGGCCGGAGGCGGTGGTGGTCACCAGGGGTTTTTCCTGGTTGCTGGCGAGGAACTCGGCCCCCTTGCGCACGTTCTCTTCCGCCAGCTTCCGGTTGTTGCTGCTGGAGTAGAAGTAGTAGGCGGCGCCGGCGATAAGAAGGGCTATCAGAATGAATTTCATCGGGTTTTCCTGTTCCTTGAAATCAGAGTGCGAGTGAGGGGGCATCTTATCCCAGCCAGGGGGAGAGGGCGAGGGGAGGCGCCCCGGGATGTGACCTGGCGGGCAAGGGGGCGGGGGCAGCTGAGTGCCCCCGCCGCGGGGTTACTTGACGGCCACCATCATCAGGGCGGGCAGGGCGAAGAAGAGCCCGGCCACGTAACCCAGCGCCAGCAGCTTGTTCTCGCTGCCGACCCGGGCCAGGGCTTCGGCGGCCTTGATGGGCAGCTCCCGCAGGAAGGGCACCCCGTAGATGAGCACCACGGCGAAGAGGTTGAACAGCACGTGGACCAGGGCGATGGTCAGGGCGAGCTGGGCACCGGCACCGCTGATGGCGGTGGCGGCCAGCAGGGCGGTGATGGTGGTGCCGATGTTGGCCCCCAGGGTGAAGGGATAGAGCTGGCGGGTGTTGAACACGCCGCCTCCCGCCAGGGGGATCATCAGGCTGGTGGTGGTGGAGGAGGACTGCACCATCACGGTGACCAGGGTGCCGGAGGCGATGCCGGTGAGCGGGCCACGGCCCAGGGCCTTGTGCAGCAGCTCCTTGGCACGGCCCACCATGACCTGTTGCAGCACCTTGCCAAGGGCGGTGACGCAGAACAGGATGAGCAGAATCCCGATGAGAATGGTGGCGATGGCGCCCCCCTTGCCCGGCAGGAAGGCGACGGCACCGTCGATGAGATCCAGGGACGGGGAGATGAGGGGCTTCATGAAATCCATCCCCTTCATTGACATGTCGGCGGAGCCCAGCAGCAGGCTGGCAATCCCTTCCGCACTCTTTTGCAGCAGACCGAACATCAGCTCCAGGGGCAGGAAGATGAAGACCGCCAGCAGGTTGAAGAAGTCGTGCACGGTGGCGGCGGCGAAGGCGCGGCGGAACTCGCCTCTGTCCCGGATGTGCCCCAGGGAGACGATGGTGTTGGTGATGGTGGTGCCGAGGTTAGCCCCCATCACCATGGGGATGGCCATGGCCATGGGCAGGCCCCCTGCCACCAGGCCGACGATCACCGAGGTGACGGTGCTGGAGGATTGCACCAGGGCGGTGGCCAGGATGCCGAGCAGCAGCGCGACGAAGGGGTTGTTGGCAAAGGCGAAGATCTGGGCCGCGCCCTCGGCGCCGCCGGAGAAGCCCTTGAAGCCGTGGGAGACGGCGCCAACGGCGACCAGGATCAGGTAGATCAGCGTGATCACCGCGAGCCAGTTGAACAGGGGGCCGGGACGACGGATCTGCTGGGGTGCGGAAGATGCGGTGCTGTGCATATGGCCTCTTGGGGTCGTTCTGCGTTGAAAATGGACGGGCGCATTACAACAAGGCTCCATGACAGAAATATGACAACGTGACACTTTTATGATGCTTTGGTGACAGGGCGGCAGGGGGCGTCGCAGACAAAAGGTGTCGGAGCAAACGCCGATATGACGCCATCCGGCTCATCACCGGCCCCCGCCCTTGCACTGGGATCCCAGGGTTATATGCTGCCGGACTTTCCTGTCTTGAAACTGAGGAAGTGATGATGCGTGCATGGGTTTTGTGCCTCTCCCTGGGTCTGCTGTCTGCCGGTGCGCAGGCCAGCGTGTTCAAGTCCGAGTGCAACCTCGACAAGGCGGTCAGGAACGAGGCGATGAACGCCACCCTGGGGGTCAAGGGCAACTGCGATGCCGACAAGCTGGTGCGCAAGCAGAAGGAGAAGGCCAATGCCGAGGTGAAGAAACACACCACGGACGTGCTGGACAAGAAGACGGCGGGACTGAAAGAGACCAGGCAGCACACCAATGCGGCCCTGAACAAGCAGAGTGCCGGTGTGAAGCAGGCGCAGGACAAGGTCAACCAGACCCGCAAGGATGTCAACGCCGTGACCAGGGATCCGGTCAAGGCGGCCGCCACGGCCGTGCTCAATCAGGGGTGAGGGTCCGCGCACCGGACGTCTGAATGCAAGAAGGGGAGCCATGGGCTCCCCTTCTGTTTGGGCGTGTGTGCCGCCTTACTGGCCGTCGGCCGCTTCCTCGTACTGACGGAAGGGGATGCGGAACACGGCGAGGCGCAGGAAGAGGTAGGTGACCCCGATCCCCGCCCAGATGAGGCCAAGCTCCAGAGAGCTCTGCTCCAGGTTGATCCACAGCGCCCCTATGGTGGCGGCCCCCAGCAGCGGCAGCACCAGGAACAGCAGGTGTTCCTTGAGGCTCTTGTTGCGCTTCTCGCGCACCCAGAACTGGCCGATCACCGAGAGGTTGACGAAGGTGAAGGCCACCAGGGCGCCGAAGTTCACCAGGGCCAGGGCCATGTCCAGATCGAAGGAGACCGCGGAGAGGGCCAGGGCCCCCACCAGCAGCACGTTGATGGCCGGGGTGCGCCAGGTGGGGTGGATATAGCCGAACACCCGCTCCGGGATCATGCGATCGCGCCCCATCACGTAGAGGATGCGCGACACGCCGGCGTGGGCCGCCATGCCGGAGGCGAGCACGGCCGCGGTGGTGCACACCAGCACCACGCTCTGGAACAGGGTGCCACCCACGTAGAGGGCGATCTCCGGCAGCACGGCGTCCGGCTCCTTGAAGCGGGCCAGATCCGGGAAGAAGAGCTGCAGGCTGTAGGAGACGGTGACGAAGATGATGCCGCCGATGAGGGCGGTGAGCACGATGGCGCGGGGGATCACCTTGCCGGCATTCGGGGTCTCTTCGGAGAGGGAGCTCAGGCCGTCGAAGCCCAGGAACGAGAAGCAGAGGATGGTGGCGCCGGTGAACAGCGGCAGCATGCTGGCAGACTCCACATGGAACGGACGGCTGCTCATCAGGGTGCCGGCCCCTTCACCGTGACTCAGGCCCCAGGCGATGAGGCCGAGGAAGGTGACGATGATGGCGATCTGGATGAAGACGATGAAGCCGTTGAGGTTCGCCACCAGCTTGATGCCGCGCAGGTTCAGGAAGGTCATCACGGTCACCAGACCGAAGATGAAGATCCAGGGCTCCACGGTGGGGAACATGGCGGTCAGGTAGATCTTGGCCAGCAGGATGTTGATCATCGGCATGAACATGTAGTCCAGCAGGGAAGACCAGCCCACCATGAAGCCCACATAGGGGTGGAACACCTTCTGGGCATAGGTGTAGGCGGAGCCTGCGGACGGGAAGCGGCGCACCAGGTGGCCGTAGCTGAACGCGGTCAGCAGGATGCCGCCGAGCGCCAGCAGGTAGGCGGTGGCCACGCGACCATCCGTGATGTCACCGACGATGGCGAAGGTATCGAATACCGCCATGGGCGTGAGGTAAGCCAGACCCATCACCACGACCTGGAACAGGGTGAGGGTCTTGAGCAGCTTGGCACCGGCCATCACGCTTTCTCCTCTGCACAGGCCCCGTGGGCGAGATGGGACGGGATCAGGGACGCGGAAACGCGTCGCTGGACACAGGGGGCGCCCATCTGTGGCACAGATGCGTGGCGCACGCCGGCGGGGACCGGCAGGAAAGCAGTGAAATGCCCCATGTTTTTCCTCACAACGTCGGGAGATTGCTTGGCAATCTGGGTATCAATTCCGGCACATGGCCGGCCTCTTGGTGAATGGTGGTGTGCCCCAGAAAAGCAAAGAACCGATGTTGTTGAAACATCGGCTCTCAAGGGGCGCCGTATTGTGCCCTCAGGGGGGGGAGGAGACAAGCGAAAAAGGCCGCCAGCGGGGAATTTGTTCCCCCCGTGAGCGATCACTTCGCCACCGCTGCCGGAAAGTCGATGACAACCTTGTCATCAGGCGGGGCCCTGCTTTGCCGCCATGTGAAACCGGCGCCCTGGGGGCGCCGGTTTCGCTCAGGAGGCGTCCTGCTCGGGGCGGCCGAGGCGGACCCGGAACACGGTGAGGCGCAGCAGCAGGTAGATGGCGCCGAGGGCGGCCCAGATCAGCCCCAGCTCGAAGGAGGCGGGCTCCAGGTTGAGCCAGAGCACCCCGATGCAGGCGGCGCCGCACAGGGGCAGGGCGAGGAACAGCAGGTGATCCTTCAGGGTCTTGTTGTGACCCAGCCTGAGATAGAAGTGGGCAATCACCGCCAGGTTGACGAAGGTGAAGGCCACCAGGGCGCCGAAGTTGATGAGCGCCAGCGCCATCTCCAGATCGAAGGCCACCGCCGAGAGGGCCAGCATGCCCACCAGCAGCACGTTGAGAGCCGGGGTCTGCCAGGTGGGGTGGATGTAGCCGAAGACGCGGCTCGGCAGGGCGCGATCCCGGCCCATCACATAGAGCAGGCGCGACACCCCGGCGTGGGAGGCGAGCCCCGAGGCGAGCACCGCCACCGTGGTGCAGACCAGCACCACCGCCTGGAACAGCTTGCCGCCCACATAGAGGGCGATCTCCGGCAGCACCGCATCCGGCTGCTGGAAGCGGGAGATGTCCGGGAAGAAGAGCTGCAGGAAATAGGAGACCGAGATGAAGAGCACGCCGCCGATGAGGGCGGTGAGCACGATGGCCCGGGGGATCACCCGATCCGCGTTTGGGGTCTCCTCCGACAGGGTGGTGATGGCGTCAAACCCGAGGAACGACAGGCAGAGGATGGAGGCGCCGGTCAGCAGGGGATTGATGTGCATCTGCTCGGAGAAGAAGGGGCGGCTGCTCGCCACCGTGCCCAGCCCCTCGCCGTGGCTCACGCCCCAGGCGATGAGGCCGATGAAGACGGCGATGATGCTGAACTGCATGATGACGATCAGGCTGTTGAAGTTCGCCACCAGCTTGATGCCCCGCAGGTTCAGGAAGGTCATGACGGCGGCCAGGGCCAGGATGTAGGTCCAGGGGGCCACGCCGGGGAAGAGGGCCTCCATGTAGATCTTGGCCAGCAGCATGTTGATCATGGGCATGAACATGTAGTCGAGCAGGGAGACCCAGCCCACCATGAAACCCACATAGGGGTGGAACACCTTCTGGGCATAGGTGTAGGCGGAGCCTGCCGAGGGGAACTTGCGCACCAGGTGGCCGTAGCTCATGGCGGTGAACAGCATGCCGATGAGGGCGAGCAGGTAGGCGGTCGGCACATGGCCTTCGGTGATTTCGGTGACGATGCCGAAGGTGTCGAACACCGCCATGGGGGTGAGATAGGCCAGCCCCATGATGACCACGTGCCAGAGTTTCAGGCTTTTTTTCAGACCGGCGGGGTGCGGGTGCATCAGGCGATCCCCCGCAGGCAGGCTGACGGGATCAGGCTGACGGTGAGGTCATCCTGCACGGTGGGGGCGCCAGTCCGGGATGCGGACGGATGGCGCAGACCGGCGCGGGCCGGCAGGAAAGCGATGATATGCCCCATGGAGTTCCTCACTAAGAAGCGGGTGTCGTGAGATGGCGTGCCACCTCGTTATCATTTCCGGTCTGTTCCGGCCTCGTTATGGATTTGTTTGGCGCAAAAAAAGAACCGGGCTCCGATGAGCGGACGGTCCTTGAATACGGCGGCGCATTGTGCATTCGTGATGCCCCCTTGACAAGCATATCAAGGGAGCAAAAACGCATTTTTTTGCACGTGGGCGAACGCGGTCTTCCGGATCAGGCCAGGGAGGCGGACAGGGCCTGCTCCAGCAGGTCCAGTCCCTCGTCGACGATGGCCGCCGGGGCGGTCAGGGGGGCGAGGAAACGGATCACGTTGCCACGCACACCGCAGGCCAGCAGCACCAGCCCCCGCTTGCCCGCCTCGGCCACCAGCCGCTTGGTGAGATCCGGGTCCGGTCTGGCGGCATCCCCCTCCTTCACCAGCTCCATGGCCACCATGGCGCCGGGGCCGCGGATGTTGCCGATGCAGTCAAACCGTGTCGCCAGCTGGTGCAGGCGTGCCTTGATCTGCTCCCCCTGGGCCAGGGCCTTCTGGTTCAGACGCTCCTCCTCGATCACCTCCAGCACCGCCAGGGCGGCGGCGCAGGCGATGGGGGAGCCCGCATAGGTGCCCCCCAGGCCACCGGGCTTGGCGGCGTTCATCACCTCGCTCTTGCCCACCACGGCAGAGAGCGGGAAGCCGCCGGCCAGGCTTTTGGCGAGGGTCATGATGTCGGGTTCGACACCGCTGTATTCGGTGGCGAAGGTCTTGCCGGTGCGACAGAAACCGGTCTGGATCTCGTCGCAGATGAGCAGGATGCCGTGCTGGTCGCACACCTGGCGCAGGCGCTGCATGAAGCTGGCGGAGGCGGGGTAGAAACCCCCTTCCCCCTGCACCGGCTCGATGATGATGGCGGCCACCCGGGTGGGTTCGATGTCGGCGCTGAAGCAGAGATCCAGCGCGGCCAGGGCATCGTCTTCACTCACTCCCAGGTAATCGGCGGGGAAGGGGAGGTGATAGACCTCCCCCGGGAAGGGGCCGAAGCCGGTCTTGTAGGGCACCACCTTGCCGGTGAGGGCCATGCCCATCATGGTGCGGCCGTGGAAGCCCCCCTTGAAGGCGATGGTGCCGCTGCGACCGGTGTGGGCGCGGGCGATCTTGATGGCGTTCTCCACCGCCTCGGCGCCGGTGGAGAGGAAGAGGGTGCGCTTGGGGGTGGGGCCGGGCACCAGGGCATTCAATTTTTCCGCCAGCTCGATATAGCCGGAGTAGGGGGTGACCTGGAAGCAGGTGTGGCTGAACTTCTCGAGCTGCTCGCGCACCGCCGCCACCACCTTGGGGTGGTTGTGGCCGGTGTTGAGCACGGCGATGCCGGAGGCAAAGTCGATGTAGCGGTTGCCCTCCACGTCCCACAGCTCGGCGTTGTGCGCCCGGTCGATGAAGACCGGCAGCAGGGTGCCGACCCCCTGGACCACGGCCGCTTCGCGGCGGGCCTGCCACTGCTGGTTGTTGCTTGAATGACTCATCTTTCCTCCCTGAGGGGCATGGGCCCCCGCTGTTCCTGTGCCATCTGGCCATATGTGTGCCGCCAACTGCCCTCGGGCAGGGCGGCCTGTTCGCAAAAGGGGGCCCCGGGCGTGCCCTCAGGGCCCACAAGGCGCTCGGTCGTGACCGGCGACCCCCTCTTTCTATCTGTAAAAACGATGGGCTGCGTCATAACGCATCTGTTTTAACGATGCGATTGCCCCTTCACTCCCCTCAGCGAATGCCGCCAAAGCAGAGGTATTTGGTCTCCAGGTACTCCTCCAGCCCTTCGGCCGCCCCTTCCCGGCCCAGTCCCGACTCCTTGATCCCGCCAAAGGGGGCCAGTTCGGTGGAGATGATCCCCTCGTTGATCCCCACCATGCCGTATTCGAGCCCCTCGGCCACTCGCCACACCCGGGCGATGTCGCGGCCATAGAAGTAGGCGGCCAGGCCATAGGGGGTGTCGTTGGCAAGCGCAATGGCCTCGGCTTCCGTCTCGAAGCGCACCAGGGGGGCGACGGGCCCGAAGATCTCCTCGTCCAGAATGGGGTTGCCCCGGGTGACCCCGGTCAGGATGGTGGGGTGATAGAAGAGGGGACCGGCGGGGTGGGCGTCGCCCCCCACCAGCACCCGGGCACCGGCGGCGACCGATTGCTGCACCAGCTCGGCCACCTTGCTGGCGGCGGCCGGGTTGATGAGGGGCCCGATCTGGACGCCCTCGCCCATGCCGTCCCCGACCTTGAAGGCTTTGACCGCGGCGGCGAGCTTCTCGGCGAAGGCGTCGTAGACGCTGGCCTGCACCAGGATGCGGTTGGCGCAGACGCAGGTCTGGCCGGCGTTGCGGTATTTGGACGCCAGGGCCCCGGCCACGGCGGCGTCGAGGTCGGCGTCGTCAAAGACGATGAAGGGGGCGTTGCCGCCCAGCTCCAGGGAGAGGCGCTTCATGGTGTCGGCGCACTGGCGCATCAGCAGTTTGCCGATGCGGGTGGAGCCGGTGAAGGAGAGCTTGCGCACCACGGGGTTGCTGCACAGCTCGTTGCCCACCGCGCTCGCCTGATGGGAGGTGACGATGTTGATGACCCCGGCGGGAATGCCCGCCTGCTCCGCCAGTACCGCCAGCGCCAGGGCGCAGAGGGGCGTTTCGGCGGCGGGCTTGATGACGATGGTACAACCGGCGGCCAGCGCCGGACCCGCCTTGCGGGTGATCATGGCGATGGGGAAGTTCCAGGGGGTGATGGCGGCCACGACCCCCACCGGCTGCTTGATGGTGGCCAGGCGCCGATCGGCGGAGAAGCCGGGGATGGTGCGGCCATAGGCACGCTTGCCCTCTTCCGCGAACCACTGGATGAAGCTGGCGCCGTAGGCCACCTCTCCTTTGGCTTCCGCCAGCGGCTTGCCCTGCTCGCAGGTCATGATACGGGCGAGCTCCTCCTGGTTGGCCATGATGCGCTCGAACCAGGCGTAGAGTTTGCTGCTGCGCTCCTTGGCGGTGAGGGCCGCCCAGGCGGGTTGCGCCGCGTGGGCGGCCGCGATGGCGAGGCGGGTATCCTCCCCGTCCATGTCGGGCACCTGGGTGATGACCTGGCCGGTGGCCGGGTTCAGGACCTCGAACCGGCGCCCGCCCAGGGACTCGCACCAGCGGCCGTCGACATAGGCCAGGGATTTGATCAGGGAGAGAGCAGGTTGTGATGCTGACATAAGTAAGGGGCCTCGATAGTGGGTCTGGGTGGCGCGTCTATGTGGGCACCGCCGTATAGAATAATAAGCACGTAACGACCATAAAATGAGCCGAAATGTTTTTCAAGTGTTAAATATATTTGAGTGAACTGGGCGTCACATGCTAGAAATGGGGCTGTTAGCGCGATTGTAGCGGTTTTCATTGCGCAGGGTGTGCAAAATAATGAACGCTCTGGGTTGTGCAGGATAGTGAACGGGGCTGACGTTCCTGACTCACTATATTGACCAGTCGGCCCCAGGTATTCGAATGACCATGGAAGGAGGTGGGCGATGGAGCAATCCCGTGGCGAGGTCCGGTGGCGGACCATGACGGACAACCCCCTGGCGGAGCACGAGAGAAACATGGGGGAGCGGCTTGCCCGGATCCGCAGGGAGCTCGGGCTCTCCCAGCGCCGGGTGGCGGAGCTGAGCGGCCTGACCCACGGCGCCATCTGCATGATAGAGCAGAACAAGGTGAGCCCCTCGGTGGCCTCCCTGCAAAAGCTGCTGAGCGTCTACGAGCTGCCGTTGTCGCGCTTCTTCGCCGAAGAGGAGGTGGCGAGCACGCCCAGCGTGGTGATCAAGGCGGAGCAGCTCATCGAGCTCGGCAGCCAGGGGGTCTCCATGAAGCTGGTGCACAACGGCAACAATCGGCGCCAGCTCGGCTTCATGCTGGAGACCTATGCCCCCGGCACCGACACCGGCGGCGTGGTGAAGCATCAGGGGGAGGAGGTGGGCACCGTGCTGGAAGGGTCGGTGCTGCTGACCCTGGCCGGCCAGACCTATGAACTGTGCGCCGGGGACAGCTATGTCATCGACACCGGCGAGCCCCACAGTTTCAGCAATCCCTCGGGGCAGGTCTGCCGCATCGTCAGCGCCCACACCCCGGCCAGCTTTTAATGTGAACAACCCGTTGTGTTGGAAACGAACCGGTAAGGAAACAGGGATCATGACCGAACATGTAAAGAGTTACTACGCAGCCAGTGCCAACAAACACGCGCCCTATCCCATGCTCACCGAGCAGCTGGAGTGCGACGTCTGCGTCATAGGCGCAGGCTACACCGGCCTCTCCAGTGCGCTGCATCTGGTGGAGAAGGGGTACAAGGTGGTGGTGCTGGAGGCGGCCAGGGTCGGCTTTGGCGCCAGCGGCCGCAACGGCGGCCAGATCGTCAACTCCTACAGCCGCGACATCGACACCATCGAAGCGAACTGCCCGCCGGATCAGGCCAGGCTGCTCGGCTCCATGTTGTTTGAGGGGGGCCAGATCATCCGCGAGCGGATCAAGCGCTACAACATCCAGTGCGATCTGCAGGAGGGGGGCGTCTTTGCCGCCGAGACCGAGAAGCAGCTGCACGAGCTCAAGGCGCAGAAGGCGCGCTGGGAGAAGTGGGGCAACGACCAGCTGGAGCTGCTCGATGCCAAGGGGGTGCGCGAGGTGGTCGCGAGCGATCGCTACGTCGGCGCCCTGCTGGACAAGAGCGGCGGCCATATTCACCCTCTCAATCTGGCGCTGGGAGAGGCGGAAGCCATCCGCATGCAGGGGGGGCTTATCTTCGAGCAGTCCGCCGTCACCAGCATTACTCCGGGTCAGCCGGCGTTGGTCAAGACCGCCAAAGGGGCGGTGAAGGCACGCTTTATCGTGGTGGCCGGCAACGCCTACCTCGGCAATCTGGTGCCGGAACTGGCCAGCAAGAGCATGCCTTGCGGCACCCAGGTGATCGCCACCGAGGTGCTGGGAGAGGAGCGGGCCCGTTCACTCTTGCCACAGAACTACTGTCTGGAGGATTGCAACTACCTGCTCGACTACTACCGTACCTCCGGCGATCACCGGCTCATCTATGGCGGCGGCGTGGTCTACGGGGCGCGGGATCCGGCGGACATCGAGCGGCTGATCATCCCCAAGATGCTCAAGACTTTCCCGCAGCTGGCCGACGTCAAGGTGGAGTACACCTGGACCGGCAACTTCCTGCTCACCCTGTCGCGCCTGCCGCAGTTTGGCCGCATCGGTCACAACATCTACTACATGCAGGGCTACAGCGGCCACGGCGTCACCTGTACCCATCTGGCGGGCAAGCTGCTCTCCGAGGTGCTGAGCGGTCAGGCGGAGCGCTTCGATGCGTTCGCCAGGCTGCCGCACTACCCCTTCCCGGGTGGCCGCCTGCTGCGCATCCCCTTCACCGCCGCCGGCGCCGCCTGGTACACCCTGCGCGATCGCCTGGGGGTGTGATGACAAGGTGGCCCGCCAGGCAGGCTGGCGGCAACAAGAAGAGGGAGGCGTTATGCCTCCCTCGTTTTTTGTCGTCAACCTGCCGGGGTCCTGACGGGGCTAGAAGCGGTAGGGGAAGCGGATCCCGATGGTGTAGTCCGGTGCGTCCGTGGTGAGCCCGGCAGACCAGTTGACCGCCATGGAGAGGTTGTCGGTGATGGCCCAGGTCGACCCCATGCCAAAGCTGGCGGCGTTGGCATCGGAGCCGGTGACCTTCTCCATGGCAAAGCCTTCGGACCCCTGCTCGGACTCCATGGTGACGCGCTGGTTGATGTTGAAGGAGAGGCTGAAGCGTTCGTTGAGGGCGAATGCGACCCCCAGGCCATATTCATACCAGTCCCCCAGCTGGATGCTGCCGGGCTGGTTGCCGGGCTGGTAGGAGATATCGTCAAAGTCCTGCTGGAGGCTGTGACCATAGTTGAGGCTGGCAAACAGGATGGCGGGATCCATGGTCTTGACCAGGGAGAAGCCGGTGGAGAGCTGCCAAAGCCCGTTGCCGGTGGCGAGCTCCTTGGGGGTCACCAGGTTGCCCGATTCCGAGGTGTTGATCTCGATGCCGTAAGGATCCTTGCCGGTCGGCGCCTTGGCCCGGAAGTTCCATACCAGATCCGGCCAATCCTCGCTCTCTGCCATGACCCTGTAGTAGATGGCGAGGCTGAGATCCCCCAGACCGCCATCGCTGACGCTCTGCTCCTCGAAGTCGCGGCTGGAGTTCTCCTTGCCGGTGCTCTGGTAGTTGGTGTTGCGGAACATGTAGGGGAGGGCCAGCTCCAGTTGCCAGCGATCGTTGAGGGTGTAGCGGGTGATGACATCCGCCGTCCACTGATCGGAGCGAACCCGATCCAGGTTGATTTCGCCAAGGAAGATGGCGTCCAGGGCGAGGAAGCCGCGCAGGGCGAGATCCTTGCGGTTGTAGTGCTGGTAGGAGAGGCCCACATCGACGGTCAGGGCGCGGTCGAACACATTGTGCTGTTCGATCATCAGGTCTTCGGTGCTGCGGCCGACTTCCGGCGTGCGCCGTGAGGCGTCCTGCTGGGTGGAGGCGACGGCGGCCCCGGCTCCGACCCCGGCGGTTGCCGTCGTGGCACCGGCGGCCTTGACGGCCTCCAGGCGAGCCTGGAGCTGATGAAGGGCCTGGTTTTGCTGGATCAGTTGCTGGCGCAGGAGATCCAGCTGTTGTTGCAGGGCCTCCTCCTCGGCCGTGGCCCCCCAGCAGGCGAAGGGGGCGAGGGCAATCAACAGCATGCGAGACTGTTTCATCGGGATACGTCCTTGTTGTTTATCATCCTTTCTGATGGTTCAGCCCCCGGGCTCACCGGTGCTCAGCGCGAAAACCAGATGCGGGTCTGATTGAGCGTCTGCAAACCGTCCCCTCTGACCTTGTTGAACTGCAGCAGCCCCCGGCTGAAGTCGGTACCGCGCAGGCTCTGCTCCAGCAGGACCCGGCCGTCGGAAGAGTGTAGTTGCAAGCCGGCATAATTCCCCGAGACCCGATAGGTGGCGGTACCAAGATCGCCCTGATGCTCGTAGCTGCCCGCCTGAACCAGGTGTCCCGTCATGGTCGGGGTGGTCAGTTCAATACCGGTCTGGTTGACCGAGCTGTTGCCGCTCCCCTCCAGTTGAACGACCTGCACCAGCCCGGCCCCCTGCACCTGGGCCTCCTTGGCGGGCGTGGCCGCGGGCTTGACCTCATCCTTGACGCGCACATCCAGCTTGGGTTTGTTTTGCACAATGCTCAGTGCCAGGTTCATGGCCGCCGTCTGCTGGGCCTGGGCCGTGGTCAGTGACGAGATGAACTCGATGCCGAAGTAGCTGATGCCATGGCTGCTGACATAGCGGCCGCGCAGGTGGGCCAGCTCCCCGTCCGCCAGTTCGGGCGCAAAGTGGTCTGACAGATGGGCCAGCGGGTCCGGTGCTGCCAGCAGCGGAGAGGCGATGCCACCCAGGCTGCAGAGGAGGCATAGGGCGGGTCGGGTATTCATGATGACCTCACATTAGCTCTTTGTGCTGAAAACCGAATTCCAGCAGGGATGTTTCATTGACCGGGGCGAAGAGCCCATCCTTGCCTCTGACAGAGAGCGGGGGAGAGGGGTTGGCAAGGGGGGCATCGGGACGATAGCCCGCGCCGATGACGGCGAGGAGGATGCCGTTCCAGCTCTCCTTGAACTCCTTGAACGTGATCACCCGGTTGCCGAGGGCCGGGTCTGCCAGATAGACGCGATCGTGGCGATCGATGGCCCGCAGCACGGCAAAGTGCTGATAGCCGCGAATGTTGAGCAGGACGATGGTGGGCACCCTCACCTGGCGCAGTTTTTCATCGCCCAGTCGATACCCTCTGACCCGCATGCCGAGCATTTGCAGGTACTGCTTCATGTCGAGCATGGAGAAGCCGTAGTGCTTGACCTGCTCCGGGTCTGCCATGGCAAGCATGCCATCCATGACCCAGCGTTCATTGGTTGCATGGCCGTAGGCGTAGCGCAAGATGGTGGCGACGGCGGCGGCCCCGCAGCTGAAATCCGTATGTTGGCGCTCGATGTTGGCGTACCGGCGCTCCAGAATGCTCTGTACCGGTTTGTTGAGATCCCCCAGCGCCGGGAGATGCTCCCCCAGTGGCACCGAGCCTGCCCAGACGGCAGGACAGCACAGCAACAGCAACAGCCAGCGCATTCAGACCTCCAGTGTCAGGGAAAAAGGGGGCACTGGGCCCCCTCGCATCGACTTACTTGGCAAACCCTGCGGCCAGCGAGAGATTGTTCGCTTGCAGGTTGTTGGTCCCCGAGGAGACGTTCACCCCGATGTTGCCCACGGCACCGTTGAAGGCGCCGCCATCGATGGTTGCCCGGTTGAAGGTTTCGCGGCTGGTGTAGGTGTTGACCACGGGAATATACCCGACGGCGTACCCACTGAGCTTGATGTCACCCTCTTCCTTGAACTCGAACTTGCCATCATCTTTCGGGTTGTTGTTGCCGTACCTGTCGTTGTCATTGTCGTGGTCATGTCCTTTCTTGACATCATGACCGGTACCGCCCCCCTCGTAATCGCCCCAAGCCTTGAGACCGAGGAACACACCCGCCTTGTCAACCGTCTTGGTTGCACTCAGGCTTTGGTTTTCGGTCATGTTCTTGGAGACGCTCTGGCTGTTGGCCACGGTGGCCACGGCCATGTTGCCGGTGGACACGGAGGCTGCCATGTTGTTGGCCTGGACGTTACCCGAGCCCGAGGTCACGTTGACCCCGATGTTGCCTGCGGCATCCTTGAAGGCCCCATCGCCCACACCGGCCTTGTTCTGATGGCCGTGATTGGTCGTCCAGTTGTTGCTGGCGCTCTGGGTGGAGAAGACCTCGGCATCCGACGATCCGCCAGGGGCGCCATGTTGTTGTTGACCACGACCCATGATGAACTCGGCATCGACCTCGTCATAGGCGGCCAGGGAAGCGCTGTTGCCCTGTACGTTGGAGTCACCGGCTGCGACGTTGGCGCCGATGTTACCGGATGCACCCTTGAACGAGCCGTCGATCTTGCTCGTGTTCTCCGTTCTTGTATTGGCGGTGCCTATCATGGAACTGGACTGCTGGTTGTCCACGACGGCCATGCCGAGTTTGTTGACGTTGATGTAGCCGCCGACATTGACCCTGCCTTCGTATTCCACATCGACTTCTGCCTTGACCTTCTTGGTCAAGGTTGCCCCTGTCTCATCTCTGTCACCGCGGTAATCGGCGGATGCAGTGCCCGACATGGCCATGATGACCGCGGCGGCTAATGAGCTATAAATAAGTCCACGCATAATGAGTCTCTCCATTGAACTTTCAGCGGAAGATATGCCCATCGGCTGATACCCCCGGGCCTGGCTTCCTATCCCTGCGGCATCATGGGGATGCCGTTACTGCGCCAGCCAGGGGCAGGGAAACCATGTTGACTGACTGGTTTCCCTGTCCCGTGACCTGGTTCACCTGAATGACCCCCTTGCTGCCCGTGAGGGCGGTGTCATCCAGATAGATGCTGGTAGTGGTGTTGGCGGGGGGCTTTCCCCCTGGGGTCTTCGCGACGCTGGAGCTGAGATTGATGTCGGTCACGACACCCAGGCCGCTGTCATCGAGGGACAGGGCGAAGGCGTTCAGTTGCTGGTTGCCCTCACCCGCCCCCTGATTGATGCCGACCAGTCCCCGGTTCTGGCTCAGGGCCGAGCCCAGGATGGCGACGCTCTGGCTGCCGTTCAGATTGGTGGTGGATTGATTCAGCTGACCAAATTGAATGACGGCCGGACCCGAAATGGCGATGGCGGCAAGATTGCCTTGTTGGTTGTTATTGCCGGCAACCATATTGACGCCCATGGAACCACGAATATTGCTCAATGCCTGAGCACCGAGATCGACCCGGTTTTGTGCCATTGAGGGGGTGGCAAATGCCAGAAAAGGAAATGCTGCCAATGCAATATATATTTTCATGTTCTGTCTCCATATGCCAGGAGGGCTTATTGGAGAGAGCAACGACCATGCCAATTTACAACCATATGATTTTTAGTTATTTTTTATTTGATATAATTGTTTTTACGTCTCAATATTGAGAGCGACATATTATGTCGTGAAGTAAGCGCTTATTTATCAATGGATTTATTTTTTCTCACGGATAATTTGGCTGTCTCAATATTGTGGTGCCATCAATCTAAAGGCGGGATGGTTTATAGTTATCATCGTCTGGCCATATTAAATGGCGCCATTTGATGATAAAGGGAGTTATCTGGACAAGTCGTCAGACTCCTTCGTGCAGTGGCGATAACAAGGAGTTGTCCCTATGACAGAAACGGCATTGTTGCTCATCAATTCATGTGCCGTACTGGAAAGCCTGCTGGAACAAGGCGAGTGGCAGGTGGAGCAGGCAAGCTCCCTGGTGGTGGCAGAGAAAAAACTGCAGGAAAAGGACTATCCCCTGGTGCTGGTGGTGATCGAGCATCAGCAGCACGAAGCCCTCTACAACCTGATTGCGCAGCACTCCGGCGCCTTGTGGATCGGCCTCATCCAGCGGGACTGTCTCGCCAGCGAAGCCCTTCGCAATTTGCTGGCAGCCTGTTTTCATGATTTTCACACCTTTCCCCTGGACAGAGACAGGCTCTCCCACAGCCTGGGACATGCCCTGGGGATGGCGCGCCTCATCCGGCGACACCGCCCCCGACTGCAACCCCAACTTCGTTTCATCCAGGGGGAGAGCGCCCCCATCCGCCAGTTGCGCGACCAGATCGTGCGGTTGCAGCATTGCCGCCTGCCCGTACTGGTGACGGGACCGAGCGGCACGGGCAAGGAGCTGGTGGCCCGGGAGCTGCACTACAGCACGTTCGGGGAGGAGAGCCCTTTCGTGGCGGTCAATTGCGGGGCCATGCCCCATCAGCTCATCCAGTCCGAGCTGTTCGGCCACGTCAAGGGGGCCTTCACCGGGGCACAGCACCACAAGATAGGCAAGATAGAGGCCGCCGATGGCGGCACCCTGTTTCTCGACGAGATAGGGGAGCTGCCACTGGAGGATCAGGCAACCCTGCTGCGCTTCTTGCAGGAGCAGTGCATAGAGGCGGTGGGCAGCCACCTGACGCGTCGTGTGGATGTGCGGATCATCGCGGCCACCAATATCGATGTGGAGCAGGCGGTGGCCAGCGGCGGATTTCGCATGGATCTCTACTACCGGCTCAACGTGGTGCGCCTGCGCACCCCGGCCTTGTGCGAGCGGGCGGAAGACATCCAGCTCCTTGCCGATGACATTCTGGCGGAAGTGCGGGGCGGGCGGGTGCTCAGCTTCACCCGCAAGGCGCGCCAGGCCATGCAGTCCTATGGCTGGCCGGGGAATGTGAGGGAGCTGCGCAACCGAGTGCAGCGGGCGGTGGTCATGTGCAGCGGCCCCTTCATCGAAGCCGATGACATGGAGCTGACCAACATGGACAGCCTGCTGCTCGACGGCTCGCTCAAGGCGGTGCGCGAAGCGGCGGAGCGTCAGGCCTTGCAACGGACGCTGGCCCGCTTCCCCGATCAGCTCGAGGAGGTGGCCCGCACGCTCGACATCTCCCGGGCCACCCTCTATCGCCTGCTGGACAAGCACGATCTGCTGTGAGGGGACGGCAGTATCGCCCCGTCATGCAAAATGCCCGGGCAGCAGGCCCGGGCTTCTTGTCTGGCCCCGTCGTGGGGACTCGTTACTTCCGATGAGCTTCAGGCCATCTCCATGGCGAGGTGACAGAGTCGCCGCGCAGCCTCCTCCTCGCTCTTGACCACCTGATGCACGCCGCGCACGCGCAGATGATGCACCTCCTCGTGCTGGTGGGCACAGGCGGCGATGCGCATCAGGGCGCCGTATTCCTGCGCCCTGATGGCTATCTCACCGGCCAGCAGGCTGTCATCCAGGGTGATCAGCAGCCAGCTGGCGTTGGGCAGCGCCGCCGTCAGCAGATCCTGCTGGATGGGATGGCCCGCCAGACAGGTGATCCCCATGGCGCGCCAGGGGGCCAGCAGTCGCTCGTCGGTGTCGATCACCACCATCTCCCTGCCTTGTTCATGCAACTGCCGGATGAGGTGCTGACCTATCTCGTCGGCGCCCACTACCACCACATGGCCCTGCAAGGGGCAGAGGTGAGGTGACCCATCGGTGCGTGGATCGGGATGGCGCCTCAGCCAGCGCTCCGCCTGGTTGAAGACCAGCGGATTGAGCACGATGGAGAAACAGGCGCCGACCAGCACCAGATCACGGGCGACTCCGGGGACCAGCTCGAGCATGACTCCGAGACCCATCAGGATGAAGGAGAACTCCCCCACCTGTGCCAGGCTGGCGGAGATGGTCAGCGCCGTGCGCTGGCTGTGGCCAAAGAGCCGCACGATGGCGAAGGCGGCCACGGATTTGCCGATCACGATGACGAACAGGGTGGCCAGCACGGCCAGGGGCTCGCGCAGCAGGATGACGGGGTCGAACAGCATGCCCACGGAGACGAAGAAGAGCACGGCGAAGGCGTCCTGCAGGGGCAGGGTGTCGTTGGCCGCCTTGTGGCTCAGATGGGAGCTGTTCATCACGACGCCGGCGAAGAAGGCGCCGAGGGCAAAGGAGACGCCAAACAGCTTGACGGCGCCAAAAGCGATGCCAAGGGAGCAGGAGAGGACGGCCAGGGTGAACAGCTCGCGGGAGCCGGTGGCGGCGGTGCGGGCCAGCAGCCAGGGGATGAGGCGTCGCCCGCCGATGACCATCAGGGCGATGAAGGCAGCCACCTTGGCCAGGGTCAGGCCGATATCCGCCATCACCTGGGCCGGGGTCAGTGCCTCGCCCCCCTGCTGCAGGTTGGCGAGGATGGGGAGCAGTACCAGGGCCAGCACCATCACCAGATCCTCCACGATGAGCCAGCCGATGGCGATGCGTCCCTCGTTGGTGTCGAGCTGGCCGCGGCTCTCCAGGGCGCGCAGCAGCACCACGGTACTGGCGGTGGAGAGGGCCAGGCCAAACACCAGGCCGGCGGTCACGGTCCAGTCGAGCAGTTGGGAGAGGCCAAGGCCGAGCAGGGTCGCAAGCGTTATCTGGACGATGGCTCCCGGGATGGCGATGTGTTTCACCGACAGCAGGTCTTTCACGGAAAAATGCAGGCCGACACCAAACATCAGCAGGATGACGCCGATTTCGGCCAGCTCGGGGGCGAGCCGCAGGTCGGCGACATAGCCCGGCGTAAAGGGGCCGCATACCACGCCGGCCGCGAGGTAGCCCACCATGGGGGAGATGCGCAGGCGGCTTGCCAGCATGCCGAAGAGGTAGGCCAGCACGAGGCCGCCTACCAGGGTGGTGATAAGGGGGAGTGAGTGGTCCATGTCGTCACCTCGCTAATGGCAGTCAGGGGCTACCAGATCACCCGAAGGTGAAGAGGGCAGCTGTCAATGAGCAGGGGGCGAAAGAGACAGAAGTTGGCCGTATCAAGGGGAAATCTTGAGGGCAACAGATGCCGTTTCTATTGAAAAGTAATGCATTTATATGCCATGAGCAACACTGTTCCAGTTTTTGCGTTGGTTTTGATGAAAAGCATCTTTAATGCATTGCGATTGGGTGAAAAGAGTGTGCAGTTAAAGAAAAATTGGCAGGAATAATCAATCGATGATGATATTGGGAGGCAAGGGAGAACACCTATGAGCACACGGCATGGAGGAGGCTGGCCTCCTCCATGGTGAACGAGGGTGCTGAAGGGGCATCACTCCCCCCTGGCGACCCCCTCACGTCTGGGGTCTGCGGCCCCCAGCCAGCCGCCGGCATGGCGCTGGACGCCCTGCAGCCCGGAGGTCTGCTCGTTAAGCAGGATCTCGTGCCCTCTGGCCTTGAGCCCCTGTACCACGGCGTCGGGCGTGCGCCCCTGCTCCAGCTCGGTGGGGCCGTTGCGACTGCCGAAATTGGGCAGGTTGATGGCCTGCTGCAGGTCGAGCCCCCAATCCTGGGTGCCGAGCAGCGCCTTGCCCACGTAGTTGATGATGGCCGAGCCTCCCGGGGATCCCAGGCTCATCTCGAGCTCGCCGCTTGCCTTGTCAAACACCAGCAGGGGAGACATGGAGGAGCGGGGGCGCTTGCCGGGCTCCACCCGGTTGGCCACCGGCAGGCCGGCGGCGTCCACCGAGGTGAAGGAGAAGTCGGTGAGCTGGTTGTTCAGCAGGTAGCCGTTGACCATCAGCCGCGAGCCGAAGCCATCCTCGATGGAGCTGGTCATGGCCACCGCCATACCGCTCTTGTCCACGATGGAGATGTGGCTGGTGGAGGGCAGCTCCGGGGTGGCGTCCCGGCCCCTGGCCAGCGCCCGGGGCGGGTTGCCGGGCTGGGCAACGCCCATGGAGCGGTTGCCGATAAGGTGCCCCCGCTGCGCCAGATAGCCCTTGTCCAGCAGGCCTGTCACCGGCACGTCGACGACGTCGCCGTCGGCCACGTACTGGTTGCGATCGGCGAAGGCGAGGCGTGCCGCCTCGCTGTAGAGGTGAATGGCCTCGCTGGAGGCGGCCAGTTGGCCCTGCTCCCCCTGTACCGGTTTGAGGGCGGCCATGTCCCGGCTTTCCAGCATGCCGAAGATCTGGCCAAGGGCCAGGGTGCCGGAGGAGGGGGTCGGGAAGCCGCAGATCTCGCTCTGGCGATAGTCAAAGCAGAGCCCGTCCCGCAGCTTGGCCCGGTAGCTGGCGAGATCGGCGGCGCTCAGTACCCCGGGGTTGGTCGGGTGGGCGTGCACCTTGGCCACCATGGCCTCGGCCAGCGGGCCGCGATAGAAGGCGTCGGGGCCGTCGCTTGCCAGGGTACGCAGCACCCTGGCCAGGGCCGGGTTGGTGAGCCGGGTACCTGCCGTCTTGGGAGTGCCATCCGCCTGATAGAAGTAGGCGCGGGCGTCCGGATCCCCGGCCAGATAGGGATCTTTTGCCAGCAGGGTGGCGAGGCGGGGGCTTATCACGAACCCTTGCTCTGCGAGGGTGATGGCGGGTTCGAACAGCGTGGCCCAGGGCAGCTTGCCATAGCGCTCGTGCGCCAGGGCCAGGGCTCGCACCGTGCCGGGGGCGCCGACGGAGCGCCCGCCCACCACCCCCTCATAGAAGGCCATGGGTTTGCCCTCCTTCATGAAGAGCTGATCGGTGGCAGCGGCGGGGGCTGTTTCCCGGCCATCCACCGCCGCCACCTGCTTGCCGTCCCACACCAGCATGAGGGAGCCGCCGCCGATGCCCGAGGATTGAGGTTCCACCAGGGTCAATACCAGCTGAACGGCGATGGCCGCATCGACGGCGCTGCCCCCCGCCTTGATGATCTGGTAGCCCGCGTCCACCGCCAGCGGGTTGGCCGCCGCCACCATGAAGTCACGGCCCTGCCAGCCCGGTTTGTCAATCCAGCCGCTGGCCGCCTCCGGGGCGATCAGGGTCTGGGGAGGAGGGACATAGTGAAAGCCATCCTGGGAGGCGCAGCCGCCAAGCAGGCCGAGGGCGACCAGCAGGCCGAGGGGTTTGAGGGACATGACAGGCTCCTTGTCGGTTTCTTGTTCACCTGCCGAAATGTGTCACACTTGGAGCTTGATTAAAAGTTTGTCTTAATACTCATATGGTTACAAAACTATCAAGGAGGCGCTCATGACACACCGGGGGACGCTGGCGAAACCTTGCATGGCGGGGCTGCTCTGCCTGTTGCTGACGGCCTGCGGGGAGCCGACCTTCAGACCGCTGGCCCAGGGGGAGACCCTGCTCGCCTTCGGGGACAGTCTGACCGAGGGGCGCGGGGTGAGCCCGTCCCAAAGCTACCCCAGCGTGCTGGCGAACCTGAGCGGCCATCCCGTGGTCAATGGCGGGGTGTCCGGAGAGCTGAGCCAGGCCGGCAGGGCCCGCCTGCCCGGGTTGCTGGCTCGGCACAGACCCGCTCTGGTCATCCTGCTGGAGGGGGGCAACGACATCCTGCGTGGCAGCGGGGAGGCGGCCCTCAAGGCCAATCTCGCTGCCATGATAGAGGCGGTGCAGGGGAGCGGGGCCCAGATCCTGCTTGTCGGGGTGCCCCGAAAATCCCTGTTTGCCGATGGCGCTCCCCTCTACGAGGAGCTGGCAGAGCAGTACGGGCTGGTGCTGGACAACGACAGCATCGGTGAGTTGCTGCGAGACCCGGCCCTGAAGTCCGATGCGGTGCATTTCAATGCCGAGGGTTACCGCACCCTGGCGCAGCGACTTCATCGACTGTTGCAGGAAAGGGGGGCACTCTAGCGAGGTGTCATGCTGCCGGGGCAGTGCGCCATGCTGCCGCAATCAATGGGGTCAGGGTATTGCGCGGCGGCGCTACCCCGGAGGGGACCAGCCCGTGGCGATGATGCCGATGGAGATGAAAAAACCGCCGTGAAGGCGGTTTTTTGCAATCAGGCTGAGCCAATTAGCTTAGATGGACTGCTCTTCACCGCCCAGGGCAGCAAACAGGGCCGGGATGAACTGGGAGAGCTCGGCGGTGACCAGGGCGAAGTCGGCGTCCAGGCGGGCGGCGGGATCTTCACTGGTGACGTCGTCGTTCTGCTCGCGCAGCTCTTCGCTGAACTTGAGGCGCTTGATGGAGAGATCATCCCCCAGCACGAAGCTCAGGGTTTCGCCCCAGTTGAGGGCCAGCTTGGTCACCAGCTTGTCGTTGGCCAGGTGATTCTTGATCTCCTCGCTCATCAGATCCTGCTGCTTGCAGCGGATGATGCCGCCGTGCTCCATGGCGCTGCGCAGCTCGGCTTCGTCCTCCAGGGTGAAGGCGGCGGGCAGGTTGCCCTCGTTCAGCCACTCGGTCATGGTGATCTCGGGCGGGTTCTTGAGGGCCACCGGCACTACCGGCAGGGAGCCGATGGATTTGCGCAGGAGCGCCAGCAGATCGTCCGCCTTCTTGGCGGAGCCTGCATCCACCACCATCAGGTTGTCGGCAGGGTTTATCCAGGCGAAGGTCTGGCTGGTGCGGCTGAAGGCGCGGGGCAGCAGGGTGTGCATGATCTCCTCTTTCAGCGCCTCCTTCTCTTTCTTCTTGAGGGCGCGGCCCTGCTCGAATTCAATGGCCTCTACCTTCTCCGCCAGCATCTCCTTGACCACGGTACCGGGCAGCATCTTCTCTTCCTTGCGAGCGCACAGCAGGATGTGGCCAGAGGCGGCGTGGGTCAGGGTGGAGCCGAATTTGCCAAGGGGCTTGACCCACCCGAACCGGGAGATGTCCTGGCTGCCGCACGGGGTGAAGGCGCAGGCTTCCAGCTGGGTTTCCAGCTGCTCAACGGTCAGGTCGAAGGGGCGGGTAAAGCGGTAAATCTGCAGGTTTTTAAACCACATGGCGTCCTCGGTCTCTAGATTGTCCGGCGGGCATTGTACTAGAGAGGCGCTTTGTGATCAGCCAATCATTCTCGCTAAATAAAGGGCGATCGACCTCACAGGGCCCCACCTTGATCCCCCGGGAGCGGGCCCAACTCCCCTAGACTGCGAGTGTTCACATTGCTGACAAGGAGGCGACCATGTTGAGACAGAGTCGGCCGGAAGACATGGAAGAGATCGTCGAAATCTGGCTCCTGGCCTCCCTGCAGGCCCACGATTTCGTCGATGCCTCCTGCTGGTGGCAGGCTCAGGAGGAGCTGCGTACCCGCTACCTCGATCACGCCCGCATCTGGGTGTTCGAGGAGCGAGGGGACCTGCTCGGCTTCATGGCACTGGTGGATGATTACCTGGCTGCACTCTTCGTGCGCCCCGATAGGCAGGGGCGGGGGGTGGGGCACGCCCTGTTGCAGGAAGCCAGATCCAGATGTGCCGAGCTGCATACCCGGGTCTTCGTGGAGAACGAGCCGGCGGTGCGTTTCTACCGCCGCCACGGCTTTGAAATCGGGGGGGAGGTGCCCGATCCCCTCACCGGCCATCTTCAGTACCAGATGCATTACCAAGCCGTCTGAATCTGACGTCTGGGGCTGCCCCGGTTGAAAACGGGGGGCACCATCCTCATCTTGTCTCCATCCCGGGGCGCCTTCGCCCCCGCTCTCTTCTCCTTATCGAGCCGTTTTCCATGAAGATCCTGCACACCGCCGACTGGCACCTCGGTCATCAGCTTCACGGCCACGACCGCCGCTTCGAACACGACGCCTTCCTCGACTGGCTGGCCGACACCATCAAGACCCGCGACATCGACACCCTGCTGGTGGCGGGCGATCTGTTCGACACCGCCAACCCTCCCGCCAGTGCCTGGCAGCAGCTCTACCGCTTCCTGGCGCGGCTGCGCGCCGAGCACCCGGCACTGGAGATGGTGCTCATCGGCGGCAACCACGACTCTCCCTCCAAGCTGGATGCCCCCCACGAGCTGCTGCGCGCTTTCGACCTCCATCTGGTGGGCAGCATCAGCCGGGACGACGAGGGGCGCCTCGAGACCGAGCGCCTGCTGGTGCCGCTGCGAGGCAAGAACGGCGAGGTGGCAGCCTGGTGCGCCGCCGTGCCGTTTCTGCGCAGCAGCGATCTGCGCCCCGACGGGATCAGTGAAGGGCAGGACAGACTCATCGAAGGGGTACGCCAGGTCTATGAGGCGGTGCTGAGCGAGGGGCGTGCGCGCTGCAATCCGGATCAGGCCCTCATCGCCATGGGCCACGCCTATCTGGCGACGGGCCAGCTCTCCGAGCTCTCCGAGCGGCGGGTGCTCGGCGGCAACCAGCATGCCCTGCCTGCCGAGCTGTTTGCCGCCGCCGACTACACGGCGCTGGGTCACCTGCACCTGGCCCAGAGTCCGGCCGAGGGGGTGCACTACAGCGGCTCGCCGCTGCCGCTCTCGCTGGCCGAGGCGAATTACAACCATCAGGTGCTGGAGGTGACGTTTGAGGGGGGCAAGCTGGCCCGGCTAGAGCGGATCCCGGTGCCCCGCGCGGTGGAGATGATCCGGCTGCCCCAGAGCGGCCTTGACGAGGCGCTCCAGGCCATCGAGGCGCTGGCGCTACCTGCTTGCCCGCAGCAGGCGCAGCCCTTCCTCGAGGTGCGGCTGCTGCTGCCCAAACCCGAGGCCCGCATCCGCGAGCGCGTGCTGGCCGCCATCGGCGACAAGCCGGTGCGCCTTGCCCGCATCACGACCAGTTATCAGGGCTCGGGCCTGGGGCTGGCGGATGGTGCCGGCCAGCGCAGGCTCGATGAGCTCTCCCCCACCGAGGTGTTTCGCCTCTGCTATCAGCGTCAGTTCGACGGGGAGCCGGAGGCCGAGCTGGTGGCGTCGTTTGAAGAGATCCTGGAGCAGGTGAAGGAGTCCAGCCAATGAAAATCTTGTCGCTGTCAGGGGAGAATCTGGCCAGCCTGACCGGTCAATTCACCATCGATTTTGCCGGTGGCGCCCTGGGGGCCGCCGGCCTGTTTGCCATCACCGGCAATACCGGCGCGGGCAAGAGTACCCTGCTCGATGCCATCTGTCTGGCACTCTACGACGAGATGCCGCGCTTTATCGCCAATCGCAAGAACGTGGCCGAAGTGGGCCGCATGGATGACGAGGAGAAGCTCAAGGCCAACGATGTGCGCGGCATCCTCAGCCGCGGCCACGCCAGCGGTTTTGCCGAGGTGCAGTTTCGCGGCTATGACGGCCGCATCTGGCTGGCCCGCTGGGCGGTACGCCGTGCCCGCAACCGCGCCGAGGGGCGCTTTCAGGCCCAGGAGCGCAGCCTGACCGACGTGGCGTCGGGCCAGGTGTTCAGTGGCAGCAAGCGGGAGCTGCAGGATCGCATCGACGAGCTGGTGGGACTCTCCTGGGAGCAGTTTCGCCGCGCCGTCATCCTGCCGCAGGGGGAGTTTGCCGCCTTCCTCAAGTCGAGCGCCGACGAGCGTTCGGCCCTGCTCGAACGGATGACCGGCACCGAGCTCTACTCCGCTATTTCGGTCCAGACCCATGAGCGGGCGCGGGAGGAGCAGCAGAAACTGGCTGCCATCAGCCAGCGGCTCGGTGACGTGGCGCTGATGGACGAGGCGACCCGCGAGCAGTGGGTGAGCCAGCAGGTCAGCCTCGCCACCAGCCTCAAGCACGAGCAGCAGCAACAGCAGCTGATGCAGGACTTGCGCGATCTCAACGGCCGTATCGCTGCCCAGTTGCAGGCCTGTCAGGAGGGAGAGGAGGCCCTTGCCGCGGCCGAGGCGGCCCACGCTGCGGCCGCCCCCGAGCGCGAGGAGTTCGTCCGCGCCGAGCAGGCCCAGGTGGCCCGCGCGGATCACGACGAACTGGCTCGCCTCACCCTGGAGGTGCAGCAGCAGGAGAAGGCGCTGGCCGAGCTTGGCCCTGAACTTGGCAAGCTGGAGGAGAAGACCCAGCAGAGCGCCCTCACCGAACAGCAACTGCTGGCGGAGAAGATCGCCGCCGAGCGCGAGTGGGGCGCCCTGCAGCCTGAACTCAAACGGGCGCAGGAGCTCGACACCCGCATTCGGGAAAAGCAGCAGCAACTGCAGAAGATCCAGCAGGAGGGGGCGCAGGAGCGGGAGGTGCAGCTCACCCTGGAGCAAGGCTGGCGCCAGCAGCGCCAGCAGGTGGAGCAGCTCAAGGGCCAGCACCAGCAGTGGGGTGCCTGGCTTGAGGAGCACAAGGAGCTGGCGCCGGTGGCCCGCCAGTGGCAGCCCCTGCTCACCGCCATGCAGGATTGGGCCGAGGATGCCGACAGGCTGCAGCAACTGCTCACCCTGCGCGAACACAAGCTGCGCGCCCTCAGGCAGTTGCAACATCAGCTGGAACAGGGGCAGCAGGAGCGCGACTATTGGCAGCGCGAGCAGGAGCGACTGCAGCAGCAACAGCACGAGCTGCAGGAGCAGCAGTGGGAGGGGCGTCTGGCCAAGGCGCAGGAGCAGTGGCAAGGGCAGACTGAGCAGCTGGGCCAGCTGCGCCAGCTGTTGGAGCTGGCGGACTATGGCCGCAATCACGGTGAGCAGCATGGTCGCCTGCAGCAGGAGATCGTCCAGCTGGAGCAGGCGCTCGGCAAGCTGGCCATCCTTGGCGACGAGCTGACGCCGGCCCGCGAGCGGCTCGCCCTGCAACGGGACGAGGCGCGTCACGCACTGGAACAGTCCCGTGCCATCGCCAGTTTCGAGCAGCATCGCCACATCCTGCGCGACGGTGAACCTTGCCCGCTCTGCGGCGCCGAGGAGCACCCCTATCACCAGAGCCAGCCACAGGTGGCGGGCATTCTGGGGCAACTGGCGGAGCGTGTCCGCAGCCTGGAGCTTGAGTGGGAGCGGCTCAATCACCAATACATTCAGTGCGAGAGCGAGCGCCAGGAGCTGGCCCGCCAGCTGGCGGTGCGCCAGCAGCATCTGCCTGAGCTGGAGACGCGCGCCGAGCAGCTGACCCAGCGCTGGCAGCAGCTGGGCGGTGCCGAGCTGCTGGGCCATCCGTTGCCGCTGCGTCAGAGCCCGATCGAGTGGAACGAATTGATGAGTACCCTGCTCGGTCGCGGCCAGAGTCTGGAGCAGGGGCTGGTCCGCAGCCAGCAGCAACTGCGCGAGGCCCAGCAGGGGCAGCAGCAGTTGCAGGCCGTGCGCCAGCAGCTGAGTCAGCTGGCCAGCCAGCACCAGCAGTTCGAGCAGCAGTGGCAGGAGGCCGACCGCCAGCGCATCGCCCTGGAAGGGGAGGTGAAGGCAATGGGCGAGCAGGAAACGACCCTGCGCCAGCGCCTTGAGCAGGGAGGCAGCCGGCTCGATGAGCAGATGGGAGGCCAGCCCTGGCGCCAGTGGCTGGGCAGCCAGCAGTGGCACGAGTGGCAGCGGGCCTGCGAGGCCTGGCTGCACGGCCAGAGCGAGTGGGAGCGGCTGACCGGCGAGATTGCCAGCCTCACCCCGGCCCTGAGCGCCCAGGAGGCGCGTCTGCAGACCCAGCGCGAGCTGCTGCACAAGCTCGAGCGTGACTACAAGGAGCATGAACAGCAACGACAGGGGCTGGTCACCAGCCGCGTGGCCTGTCTGGGGGGCGAGGAGATTGCCCTGGTCGAGAGCCGCTGGCAGCAGCGGCTGCTGCAGCTGGCCAGCGAGCTGGAGACGATGCAGGGGGCGGCCCGCGCCCTGCGCGAGCGTCAGACCGAGCTCAAGACCCGTCTCAGCCATCTGGAGCAGGAGAAACAGGTGAGCAGTCGGCGGCGACGGGAGGTGCTGGGGCGCTGGGCTGCCCACGCCAGCAGCCTCGGCATCGCCGAATATGACCTGCGCCGCCTGCTGGCCATGAGCCCGGATGAGCTCAAGGGGCGCCGCGCCGCCTTGCAGGCGCTGGAGGATGCCCGCGCCGAGGCGCGTACCCGTTTGACCGAGCGGCAGCGGGCGCTGGCACTGGAGGAGAGCAAGCGGGATCGTTACCGCGAGCATCACCCCGAGCTGGCCGCGTTGGCGCCGCCGGAGCTCGACAGCCGGCTGACGGCGCTGGAGGCGCACTGCCGCGCTCTCGACGAGCAGTTGTTCCAGTGCAAGAGCACGCTGGCCCAGGCGGAGGCGGCGGCCCTCAAAGCGGGCACCTTGCAGGAGGAACTGGCTGCCCAGCAGGCGGTGGCGGATCACTGGCAGCGCCTCTGTGACCTTATCGGCTCGGCCAGCGGCGCCAAGCTGCGCACCTTCGCCCAGAGCCTCACCCTGGAGCGGCTGCTGCTGGAGGCCAACGCCCAGCTCGCCGAGCTCTCCCCCCGCTATCGGCTGGAGCGAGTGCCCGGCACCGATCTGGCGCTGCAGGTGGTGGATCTCGACATGGGGGATGAGGTGCGCTCGGTGGATTCCCTCTCCGGCGGTGAAAGCTTCCTGGTGTCGCTGGCGCTGGCGCTGGCCCTATCCAGCCTGTCGTCGCGCCAGACCCAGGTCGAATCGCTGTTCATCGACGAAGGCTTCGGTACCCTCGACCCCGACAGCCTGGATCTGGCGCTTGCCAGCCTCGATTCCCTGCAGGCGGCCGGTCGCCAGATCGGGGTCATCTCCCACGTGCAGACCCTGGTGGAGCGGATCGGCGTGCAGGTGCGGGTGGAGGCCCTCGGTGGCGGCGAAAGCCGGGTGGTATTGCCCGGCTGACGACGTGTCGCCCATGACCCTCCATGAACAAAAAGGCCCCTGTCACAGGGGCCTTTTTGTTGGCGCGCAACTTGTTGCTGGTTATTTGCGCTCGGGCAGCATATTGGTCAGGGTGTTGTCCTTGAGCACATGGTGGTGGTAGATGGCTGCCGCCGCGTGCAGGGCAATCAGGGCATAGCCAATGTTGGCCAGCGTCTCGTGCAGCTCCTTGATGGTGACCTTCAGGCCGTCGTCGGGGGCGATGAGGGCGGGGAGCGCCAGGCCGAAGAAGGGGATGGGCTTGCCGCCCGCGCTCAACAACAGCCAGCCCAGCAGCGGGGTGAGGATCAGGAAGCCATAAAGCGCCAGGTGGGCGAGCTTGGCCAGTGTGAGCATCAGGGGAGAGAGCTCGGGCACGATACGCGGTGAGGGGCTACCCACGCGCACCAGCAGGCGCACGACCACCAGCGCCAGGATCAGCAGACCCACCATGAAGTGAAACTCCTTCATCAGGTCGCGGCCGGCCGACCCTTTGGGGAAGATGTCCCTGAACTCCATCAGCGCATAGACGGCGATCATCAGCAGCAGGGTCAACCAGTGCAGCCCTATGCTCAGGCTGCCATAACGTTGTTCGGTATTTCTCAGCATCGTTGTCTCCTCGCCACTTAAGCGGCTTATCTCTTTTCATCCCGTCTCATATCGAGCCAAAGGACCCGCAGGTATCCCTCTTGAGGGTACTCGGCTTGCTTATGCCCGTGTTGATCTCGATAACATTTCTGCCTGTTTGCCGTCATGCTGACCTGTGCGGGAGCCCATGGAGTATCGGGAGATGGAAGGGGCAAAAAAAAACCGAAGCACCAGGCTTCGGTTTTTGGCGGTCACTGGCGTCAGGCCAGGGCGCATTATTTCTTGATGCGGATCACCGGGGTTTCGCCCACGGTCACGGCGCCAGTCATCTTCACCAGCTCTTTGATCTCGTCCATGTTGGAGATGACCACAGGCGTCAGGGTAGACTTGGCTTTGGCTTCCAGAACGGCCAGATCGAACTCGATGATGGTGTCACCGCGCTTGACCTGTTGACCTTCCTGAGCGATACGGGTGAAACCTTCACCCTTCAGCTCGACGGTGTCGATACCGAAGTGAACGAACAGCTCGATACCAGAGTCGGACTCCAGAGAGAACGCGTGGTTGGTCTCGAAGATTTTGCCGATGGTGCCGTCGCACGGAGCAACCATCTTGTTGCCGGCCGGCTTGATGGCGATGCCGTCGCCGACGATCTTCTCGGCGAAGACGACGTCAGGCACATCTTCGATGGGGACGATTTCGCCGGACAGCGGAGCAAAGATTTCGATGCCGCCAGTGTCAGAACTGTCGTCGGAAACCAGTTTCTTCAGTTTGTCGAACAGACCCATAGTAAAAGCTCCTAGAGATGATTGTCGCTGTTTGCAGCCGATCTTAGCAGACTGCCTTCTGCTTAATAAAGTTATCTACGCACGCTTCGATTTCGGCGGCGGTGGCAAAGCTCAGCGCCTGGTCGGCCATGGCCTTCACATCTTCGAAGTTGGTGTTGCGGATAAGCTTCTTGATACGCGGTACAGAGATGGCGCTCATGGAGAACTCATCCAGACCCATACCCAGCAGCAGCAGGGTGGCGCGTTCGTCACCAGCCAGTTCACCGCACATACCGGTCCACTTGCCATTGTCATGGGAAGCGTCGATCACCATCTTGATCAGGGTCAGGACGGAGGGTGACAGCGGGTTGTACATGGCGGAAATCATCTCGTTACCACGGTCGACAGCCAGGGTGTACTGGGTCAGGTCGTTGGTACCGATACTGAAGAAGTCCACTTCCTTGGCCAGATGATGAGCCATCACGGCCGCGGCCGGGGTCTCGATCATGATACCCACTTCGATGGATTCATCAAAGGCTTTGCCTTCGGCACGCAGTTCGGCTTTCAGCGTCTCCACGGTGGCCTTCAGGCTGCGGAACTCTTCGACGGAGATGATCATCGGGAACATGATGCGCAGTTTGCCGAAGGCAGACGCACGCAGGATGGCCCGCAGCTGGGCGTGCATGATGTCGGTGCGATCGAAGAAGATACGCACGGCACGCCAGCCCAGGAAGGGATTCATCTCTTTCGGGAAATTCATGTAGGGCAGTTCTTTGTCGCCGCCGATGTCCATGGTACGGACGATGATCGGTTGATCCGGCATGGCTTCGGCCACTTCTTTGTAAGCCTTGAACTGCTCGTCTTCGGTCGGCAGCGCGTCACGGTCCATGAACAGGAACTCGGTACGGTACAGACCCACGCCTTCGGCGCCGTTGCGGATGGCACCCTCGGTATCCTTGACGGTCCCGATGTTGGCGCACACTTCGACCTGGTGGCCATCCAGAGTGATGGCAGGCAGGTCTTTGAGCTTGGCCAGCTCGTCCTTCTCGGCCTGGAACTGGGCCTGGAACTTCTTGGCTTCGTTCAACTGGTCGGCGGTCGGGTTGATGATGACCTGGTTGTTGATCGCATCCAGCACCAGCATGTCACCGTTCTTGACGCGCTCGGTGATGTCGTTGGTGCCCACGACGGCCGGCAGCTCCAGGGAGCGGGCCATGATGGAGGTGTGGGAGGTACGGCCACCGATGTCGGTGACGAAGCCCAGCACGTATTTCAGGTTGATCTGAGCGGTTTCAGATGGGGTCAGGTCTTTGGCGACCAGGATGACCTCTTCGTCGATGGTGCTCAGGTTGACAACGGCGATGCCCAGTACGTTCTTGACCAGACGGGTGCCGATGTCACGGAAGTCGGTGGCGCGCTCACGCAGATAGGGGTCATCCAGATCGGCCATCATCTTGGCGTACTGTTCGATCACCTCGTGAACGGCTCTGTCGGCAGAGGCCTTGTGTTCTTTGATGAAGGATCTGATATCCCCTTCCAGCTCTTCATCTTCGAGCAGCATGATGTGGCCTTCGAAGATGGCCTCTTTTTCTTCACCGAAGGTGCGACCGGCCATCTCTTTGATGGCTTCCAGCTGTGCGGCTGACTTGGTGCGGGCTTCGAGGAAGCGGTTGATCTCGGCATCAATCTGTTCGGCGGGAATCTTGCCCTGATTGATAACGATTTCATCTTCTTTCAGAAGAAGCGCCTTGCCGAATGCGATACCGGGGGACGCAAGAATGCCAGATATCATAATCCTTCCTATTAAAACGACTGTGGGGGAGGAATAAAGCTGGATTACTCCAGCTCGTCCATCAGGGCAACCAGCTTCTCAACGGCTTTCTGAGCGTCCGGGCCGTCAGCCTGGATGGTCACGTTGGTGCCTTTGGTCAGACCCAGGGTCTGGAGCTTGAACAGGCTCTTGGCGCTGGCGGATTTGCCACCGGAGACCACAGTGATCTCGCTTTGGAATTCTTTGGCTTCTTTCACGAACTGAGCTGCAGGACGGGTGTGCAGGCCGTTTTCAGCAGTAATAACAACAGACTTCTCGTACATGGTTTCACCCCATATTATTGATATTGTTTGGAGAGATGGTCGCCAATGAGGCTTCCTGTCTCACCGTGTCAGTATGGATATGTTGTAAAGTAACGAAATCAGACCTGCAATGGTTTAATCCAGGTCAATTTTCTGTGCAGTATTCGGCGTCGTGGCCAGGTATTTTTTCGCTATCAGGCTGCAAGCCGCGTCAGGACTGGCCTGAAATTATTTTATAACGAAAAATAACACTTTGTTACCTTGTGATACCTTGCCAGCAAACACCTCGTGACGCCGCACAGGATATGAGATTTATCACAGAATGTCTGCTTTTTTTGTCATATCCAATTTTGTTATTTTACCCCAAAAAATAAGGGGCCGAGTGGCACTGGTGGCTAGAGAGTTTAGCGCATAATGAAAACGGCGCTCCGAGGAGCGCCGTCGTTTTGGTGTTGGCTGATCAACTACTGCTGCAATTCCTGCTCGCTGAACACACCGGCGAAGAGGGCGCTGGAGAGGTAACGCTCGGCGGCGCTTGGCAGGATGACGACAATCGTTTTCCCTTCGAACTCCGGCTGCTCGGCCAGACGGTTGGCGGCGACCACGGCAGCGCCGGAGCTGATACCGGCCAGGATCCCTTCCTCTTCCATCAGGCGGCGGGCCATCTCGATGGCTTCGTCACTGCTCACCTGCTCGACGCGGTCCAGCAGGCTCAAATCCAGGTTGCCCGGGATGAAGCCGGCGCCGATGCCCTGGATCTTGTGCGGACCCGGTTTGATCTCTTCACCCGCCAGTTTCTGGCTGATGACGGGAGATTCGCTGGGCTCGACCGCCACGGAGACGATGGCCTTGCCTTTGGTCTTCTTGATGTAGCGGGAGACCCCGGTGATGGTGCCGCCGGTGCCGACGCCCGCCACGAACACATCCACCTCGCCATCGGTGGCGTCCCAGATCTCGGGGCCAGTGGTCTGCTCGTGGATTTCCGGGTTGGCCGGGTTTTCAAACTGTTGCAGCAGCACGTACTTGCCCGGCTCGGATTCGAGGATCTCGTTGGCCTTGGCAATGGCGCCCTTCATGCCGAGGGGACCTTCGGTCAGCACCAGGTTGGCACCCAGGGCCTTGAGCAGCTTGCGGCGCTCGAGGCTCATGGTGGCCGGCATGGTCAGGGTGATGGGATAGCCGCGGGCCGCAGCCACGAATGCCAGGGCAATGCCCGTGTTGCCGCTGGTGGGCTCGATGATCTCCTTGCCCTTGGTCAGCACGCCGCGTTTCTCGGCATCCCAGATGAGGTTGGCACCGATCCGGCACTTGACGCTGAAGCTTGGGTTGCGGCTCTCGATCTTGGCCAGCACGCGGCCCTTGGTAACACGGTTGAGACGAACAAGCGGGGTGTTGCCTATGGTCTGGCTGTTGTCCTCAAAAATTTTGCTCATGGTGCTATCCCTGTGTTTGTTAAGGCGATGAAACAAGATTACCCTGTGGTTTCTGAATGAGAAGTGACGAATCGTTATAACAATATGTTATTACAACATATAGAACTTATTCTCTCTTGCCGAGGGGGCTCCCGCTGCCTGGGCATCCAATGGAAGGGATCTCATGGGATTTGCAGGAAGCGACCGCTATCTCGCATCACAGGCACTGAAGATGGCCATCGATGCCGCCATCGTGCTGGAGAAGCCGCTGCTCATCAAGGGGGAGCCCGGTACGGGCAAGACAGTGCTGGCGGAGGCGGTGGCCGAATCCCTGGGCGCCGAGCTCATCAGCTGGCACATCAAGTCCACCACCAAGGCCCAGCAGGGGCTCTACGAATATGATGCCGTCGCCCGGCTGCGAGACTCCCAGCTCGGCGACCCCAGGGTAGGGGAGATAGGCCACTACATCCGCCGGGGCAAGCTGTGGCAGGCCTTCAGCGCAGATCAGCGGCCAGTGCTGCTTATCGATGAAATCGACAAGGCGGACATCGAGTTTCCCAACGATCTGCTGCTGGAGCTGGATCGGATGGAGTTCGATGTCTACGAGACCGGCGAGCGCGTGAAGGCGCGCCAGCGCCCCGTGGTCATCATCACCTCCAACAACGAAAAAGAGCTGCCGGACGCCTTCCTGCGCCGCTGTTTCTTCCACTACATCCGCTTTCCCGACAAGGCCGAGATGCAGGCCATCGTCAAGCTCCACTACCCAAACCTCAAGGAGAGCTTGCTCGGTGAGGCGATGGATCTCTTCTTCGAGCTGCGTGCGGTAGAGGGGCTGCGCAAGAAGCCGTCCACCTCCGAGCTGCTGGACTGGATCCGGCTGTTGTTGGCCGACGACATCGCCCCCGAAGCCCTGCGCACCCGTGAGCCCGGCAAGCTGGTGCCCGCTCTCTACGGTGCCCTGCTCAAGACGGAGCAGGACTTGCACCTCTTCGAGAAGCTCGCCTTTCTGGCGCGCCGCGGCGGCTGAATGCTCATCGACTTCTTCCTTCACCTGCGCCGCCACAAGCTTCCTTGCAGCCTGCGGGAGTTGCTCGACCTGCACGGGGCGCTGGCAGCCAGACTGGCCAGCCTCGACATGGACGAGTTCTACCAGCTATCCCGCTGCCTGCTGGTGAAGGATGAGGCGCACTACGATCGCTTCGATCGCGCCTTCGCCGAGTATTACGAGGGATTGGCCGCCATCCCCCTGTTGCCGGAGAGCCTGCCTGACGACTGGCTGCGCAAGGAGTTCGAGCGGCTATTGAGCGCCGAGGAGAAGGCGTTGCTCCAATCCCTTGGCGGGCTGGACAAGCTGCTGGAGACCCTCAATCAGCGGCTAAGCGAGCAGAAGGAGCGTCACGCCGGCGGCAACAAGTGGGTCGGCACCGTGGGCAGCAGCCCGTTCGGTCACGGCGGCTATCACCCGGAAGGGATCCGCATGGGGGGAGAGGGCCGGCACGGGCGGGCGACCAAGGTGTGGGAAGCGCGCCACTTTCGCAACTTCAGTGACGACTCGCCCCTGGGGCAGCGCGCCATCCAACTCGCCCTGCGCAAGCTCAGACGCTGGGTGCGCCGGGGCAATCCCGACGAGTTGGATCTCGACGACACCATCCAAAGCTCGGCCAGGCAAGGCTGGCTCGATGTGAAGCTGCGGCCCGAGCGCCACAACGGGGTCAAACTGCTGGTCTTCTTCGACGTAGGGGGCTCCATGGATGCCCATGTGGCCGAGGTGCAGCGCCTCTTTTCGGCCCTGCGCCACGAGTTCAAGCACCTGGTGTTCTTCTATTTTCACAACTGCCTCTACGACTTCGTCTGGCAGGACAATGCCAGGCGCCTTGATGATCGGTTCGATACCCTGCGGCTGCTGCGCACCTATGGCAGCGACTACAGGGTGATGGTGGTGGGGGATGCGAAGATGGGCCCCTATGAAATCACCTGGCCAGGTGGCAGCGTAGAGTACTGGAACGAGGAGCCCGGCCAGGTGTGGCTCGGGCGCCTGCAACAACATTTCCCCAAGATGGTGTGGGTCAATCCGCTGCCAAGGCAGGAGTGGCTGTGGCACCCCTCCATCAAGTTGATGAACGAATTGATCGGCGGGCGGATGCACCCGCTGACCCTGGCGGGTCTGGCTGCGGCCATCGACCAGCTGTGACCCTCTGAACCCTAAAAAACAGACAAGCCGGGATTGCACCCGGCCAGGAGCAAAGATGACCTCTATCGTAATCAGTGGCTCAGGCCTCTATACCCCTCCCTTTGCCGTCAGCAATGAAGCGCTGGTGGCGGCCTTCAACCAGTACGTGGATCTCTACAACGAGGAGAACGCCTCCGCCATCGATGCAGGGCAGCTGCCTGCCAAGCAGCACTCGAGCTGCGAGTTCATCGAGAAGGCCTCCGGCATCAAGAGCCGCTATCTGGTGAGCAGCGAGGGGGTGCTGGATCCCGACATCATGCAACCGCTCATGGCGGAGCGCCCGGACGATCAGCCCTCCATCATGGTGGAGATGGCGGTGGCGGCCGCCGAGCAGGCGCTGATCGCCGCCGGTCGTGAACCGGGGGAGATCGATCTTGTCATCGTCGCCGCCTCCAACATGCCGCGCCCCTACCCGGCGCTGGCCATTGAATTGCAGCACTATCTCGGCGCCAGCGGCCTGGCATTCGACATGAACGTGGCCTGCTCTTCCGCCACCTTCGGGATCAAGACCGCCGCAGACATGCTGGCGGCAGGCACCGCCCGGCTGGCGCTGGTGGTCAATCCGGAGATCTGCTCGGGTCACCTCAACTTCCGCGATCGGGACAGTCACTTCATCTTCGGCGACGCCTGTACCGCCGTGCTGCTGGAGCGGGAGGCCGATTGCCAGGTGGCCAACCCCTGGCAACTGGTGGCCAGCAAGCTGGTGACCCAGTACTCCAACAACATCCGCAACAACTTCGGCTTCCTGAACCGGCTCAGCCCGCGCACCCGCTACGGCGACGACAAGCTGTTCCGCCAGCAGGGGCGCAAGGTGTTCAAGGAGGTGCTGCCCCTGGTGTGCGATCAGATAGCCTCCCAGCTGGCGGAGCAGGGATGGGCGGCCGATGGCTTGAGCCGGCTCTGGCTCCATCAGGCCAACCTCACCATGAACCAGTTCATCGGCCGCAAGTTGCTGGGCCATGACGCCAGCCAGCAGGAGGCGCCTGTCATCCTCGATCGCTACGGCAACACCAGCTCGGCGGGTTCCATCATCGCCTTCCACCTCTTCAACCAGGATCTGCCGAGCGGGGCTCGCGGGGTGCTCTGCTCCTTTGGTGCCGGTTACTCCATCGGCAGCCTGCTGTTGCAGCGGCGCTGAGCACCCTGTTTTGCCCATAAAAAAGCCACCCGGGAGGGTGGCTTTTTTCATGCTGCCCGAGAGGCTTTTTTCAAGCGGGTTCGATGGCCAGTACCTGACATTGCGGCTCTTTTATCTGAAATCGCACGTTCACATCGAACAATCTGACACCGTACACCTTGTCATCCGGCTTGCCCTTCTTGTAAGCAGGGCGGGGATCCTGAGCCAGCACCTCCCTCACCAGTTCACGCAGCTCCGGGTGGGCCTTGAGCCAGGGGGCGAGCTGCTGCTCGGCCTGGGCGCTGAAGCTCACCGCCAGCGGCGGGGTGGGGGCATCGGGGGCGAAACCGCCACGGGCGTGGGGCAGGCTGTCGGCATAGGGGACATAGGGCTTGATGTCGACGACGGGGGTGCCGTCGAGCAAGTCCACGGCGCCCAGCTCGAGCCAGAGCTTGCCGCGCTCACGTCCCACCCCGTGCAGCTCGACCACGGAGAGGCCAAGGGGGTTGGGGCGGAAGGTGGAGCGGGTGGCAAAGACCCCGACCCGCTGGTTGCCGCCGAGGCGCGGCGGGCGCACCGTCGGGTGCCAGCCCTGATCCATGGTCTGGTGAAACACGAAGCTGATCCAGAGATGGGAAAATTGCTCGATGCCGCGCAGCGCATCGGGCTGATCATAGGGAGGAAGCAGTTCGAGGCGAGCGCGAGCCGCGCTGACTAGGCCGGGCTGGCGGGGTATGGCGAACTTCTCCTTGTAGGGAGAGCGGATGATCCCTAGGGTATCGATATCGAACTTCATGGCGGATCCTGGCTGAAAACCCGGGCAATGTAGCACAGGCACGCCGAAAACGCAGGGGGAGTACCAGGACGCAGCCCCTGTGATCCCGATCGCAGACCCGGAGCCCGGGGGCTGTGTCCTGGTGCCAACTTGCGTAGGGTGGGGCGGCAAAAGGGGTGGCGGGGGAGCGGACAAGGAATCTGCTGCCCGCACCATGACGATATGCCTGGCGGCATCAGGGCGTGTGCTCACCATGCCAGGCCATGGCCGTTTCGGCTGCCCGTGGAGGGGCTGCAAGGAGAGGGCGCCATAGAGGAGAGACAGGGATGAAATTGTTGATTGTCGGCGGCACCGGCTTTCTGGGTCGCCACCTGACCACGCTGGCCCTGGATTGGGGGCACGAGGTGACGCTGTTCAATCGCGGCCACCGCCAGCACCCGGATTGGCGGGAGCTGACCCAGCTTCACGGGGACAGAGACGGGGACCTGGCCCCCTTGCGGGGCGAAGGGCGGCACTGGGATCTGGTCATCGACACCTGCTGCTATCGCCCCGAACAGGCCGAAGGGCTCTCTGACGCCCTGCTGGGGCGCTGCGATCGGCTCATCTTCATCTCCACCATCAGTGTCTATCGCGATTTTTCCCAACCCGGCATGGATGAGTCGGCCCCCCTGCACGAGATGGCAGGAGCGCCCACCGACTACGGCCCCCTCAAGGTGCTGTGCGAGTCGGTGTATCGCGCCCGCTGGGGAGATCGCCTGTGCACCCTGCGCCCCGGTGTGCTCTGCGGCCCCTTTGACCCGACAGCTCGTCTTGCCTGGTGGGTGAGGCGGGTGCAGCGGGGCGGGCTCTGGCTCTTGCCGGGGCTGGGGGAGGACAGGCTGCAATACCTGGATGTGCGCGACTGCGCCGAGTTCGTGCTGCGGGCTGCCGAGCAGCGACTCGCTGGGTGCTTCAACCTGATCAAGCCCGGCATTGCACTGAACGACTGGGTGGAGCGCCTCGCTGCCCGGCTGACGCCAGTGACCCCCTTGCAGCTCGAGTGGGCTCCCTGGTGTGACCTGATGGCGGCAGGGGTGGCGCCCTGGCAAAGCTATCCCACGCTGCTGCCAAACGAGCTGCCCGAGTATGCAGGGTATGGCACCATCAGCGCCGAGGCCGCCATCGTCCATGGGCTGAACTTTCGCCCTCTGGAGGAGACGGTTGACGATCTGGTGGTATGGCTTGCCAGCAACCCCCGGGGGCCGCTGCCAGGCATGACCCCTGATGAGGAACAGGCCCTGCGACGACGGGGGGCGCTTCCCCTGTCATCGAATGCGTACTAGCTGACCTCATAAAGAAGAGGGCACCCCGGGGTGCTCTCTTCTCATGTGGAGTGTTCGTCCATGACGGGGCTCAGCGCAGCAATGCCCCCGCGTCGGTCAGCAGGGTCTTCAGCACACTGCGATGGCAGCGGGACTCCTGTTCGCAGTAGCACCCCACCGAGAAATGGGTGGTGTGGGAGAGGGCGGCCAGCAGGGCCAGATCGTGCCTCGCGGCCGGGGCGGCCATCTCGGCCTTGTACTGCTTGCAGAAGGCGGTCCACCGGGCCGGGGTGTCGGCAGTCTGACCGAGTTTCATGGTCTCGGCGCTGGGGGCCAGATTGGGGAACCAGACGTCGTACCAATCCTGGCTGGCGAACGCCGCTTTGGGCACGCCGCGAGGGGGGCGACGCACGGTGCCGATGCGAAGCCCCTCATCCTCGAGGCGGGGGCTGCCGAGTCGCACGATGGCGATCGCCATGGCAGGACTTACTTCTCTTCGGCCACTTTCAGCGCCTGACCGTAGCAGATCACCTGCTTCAGGCAGCCGGGCACGTCGCTGAACTCAGCGCACTTGTCGAAGCTGACGCCGTTGCCCCCCATGTCCGCCACGCGGCGGCGGGCCAGGGTGCGGGCTTCACCGGCATTGGGCACCGCCTGATTGGCATCGCTCTGGCAGGATTCCCCCTCGACAGTGCCGAGATAGAGGTAGTTGAGGTCGGCGAGCTCGCTCTGCTCGTAGATCCGCACGCTCCCCGGCTTGAAGTACTCGTCGAAGTTTTCCTTGTCCAGATTGCTGTTGAAGGCGAAGTCGGCGCAACCGGAGGCAATCAGGGGCATCATCAGGATCAGGCGTTTCATATCGGCATCTTGTTGGGTGGCGAGTGGGCCATTATAGGGGGCAGTCGCCGATGGCGACCAGCCCCATTTTTAGCCATATCAATGGATTGTAGCGAGACGATCCCGGATCAGGCGGGGGCCAGCCGCCGGTGCAGGCTGCGGTAGTGATCATCTTCCAGCAGCTCCTGGTGGGGGGCACACAGACGGATGCGACCCTCTTCCATCAGGGCTACCCTGTCCATCCGTTCCAGCCCCAGCAGGCGGTGGGAGATGAGCAGCAGGGTGCGATCCGCCCCCAGGGTCAGCAGCAGATCCATGATCTCCCGTTCGGTCTGGGTATCGAGCCCTTCGGTGGGCTCGTCCAGCAGCCAGAGCGGTGCATCGTGGAGCAGGGCGCGGGCGATGCCGATGCGGCGGCGCTCCCCGCCGGAGAGCGGACGCCCGCCATCCCCGAGCCAGGCATCCAGTCCCTGTTCGGCCTGCTCACCCTCATCGCGCAGCAGAGTCCCGAGCCCCACCTGTGTGAGCACCTCGATGAGCCGTTCGTCGCTGGCTCCGGGGGCGGCCAGGGTGAGGTTGCCACGCAGGGTATCGGCAAACAGGTGGACCCGCTGGCTCACCACGGAGCAGGAGGCGCGCAGCGCCTCTTCGCTGTAATCGGTGAGGGGCTTGCCATCGAGCAGGATCTCCCCCGATAGGGCCGTCCATTCCCGGGTCAGCAACCCCATCAGGGTGGACTTGCCACAGCCGGTCTGCCCCAGCAGCGCCAGCTTCTCCCCGGCATGCAGTTGCAGGGTGCACCCTTGCAGCACGGGAACATCCTGGCCTAGATAGGTGAAATGCAGGTCGTTTATCTGCACGGCACCCCGGGCAGCGGGGGCTTGCTGTGCTCCCCACTCCGGCGCCTTGGCCTCTTGCAGGATCTCGTTGAGACGGCGGGCGGAGGTGAGGCTGGTGGAGAGGTGCTGGAAGGCACCGGCCAGCGGCAGCAGCGCCTCGAAGCTCGCCAGGGTAGCGAACACCATGAGTGCCGTGATGGGGTCAGGGGCACTGCCACCGACGCCGTGACCGGCCAGCCAGAGCATCAGGGTCAGAGTCCAGCCGCTCAGCAATTGCACCGAGAAGGCGGCCAGGCCGCTGACGCGGGCCATGCGGGCCTGGGCCCGGATCAGGGCCTGCTCCGCCTGCTGCAATCCGGTGAGCGCCTCGGGAGCGGCGGCGAACATCTGCAGTTCGGCCTGGCCGTCCAGATAGTCCACCATGCGGGTGCGCAGGTTGGACTTCTCGGCGATGAGCTGGCGGCCCGGTGCGCGCCCGGCAAAATAGAAGACCAGGGGCAAGGCCAGCATGCCAAAGAGCAGAATGGCTCCCAGCGTCAGCGCCAGGCGACCATCGAAGAAGGAGAGGAAGAAGACCAGCCCGGCGCAGCTCAGCAGCGCCGCCCCAATGGGGGTGATGAGGCGCAGATAGACGTGATCCATGGCATCGATGTCGGCCACCAGACGGTTGAGCAGGTCAGCCTGGCGAAAACCGGCAAGGGAGCCGGGGGAGAGAGGGGAGAGCTTTTGCCAGAACCAGACCCGCAGCCGGGTCAGCACCCGGAAGGTGGCGTCGTGGCTCACGACCCGCTCGCCCCAGCGACTGGCGGTGCGCACGATGGAGAAGAAACGCACGCCCCCCGCAGGGGTCATGTAGTTGAAGGTGTCTCGGGTGGCGACCGCCAGCCCGGCGACGGCGGCGGCGGAGAGGAACCAGCCGGAGAGGGAGAGCAGGCCCATGCCGGCCACCAGGGTGACCAGGGCCAGCAGCAGGCCGATGGAGAGGCTGAGCCAGTGCTGGCGATAAAGGCGCAGGAACGGCAATAGATCAGTCATCGAGAGAGTCTCCGAAACCTTGGGATTGCGACAGGAGGCGGGCGAAGGGGCCCTGGGCCTCGCCGAGTGCGGCAAAACGTCCCTGCTCCACCAGCTTGCCGTGCGCCAGCACCAGGATGTTGTCCATCTGGCTGAGCTGATCGAGGCGGTGGGTGATCATCAGCAGGGTCTGACCTTGTGCGGCCTGCTCGAGGGCGCTCATGACGGCCCGCTCAGAATGGCGATCCAGGCTGGCAGTGGGTTCATCCAGCACCATCATCTGGGTCGTCTTGAGCAGGGTGCGGGCAAGGGCGATGCGCTGGGCCTGGCCGACGGAGAGACCGCCCGCCTGATCCCCGACCCGATAGTCCAGCCCTTTCTCATTGACGAACTCCCAGGCCTGGGCGCGCTTGAGCGCGGCTTCCAGCTCGGCGTCGCTGGCGGATGGTCTGGCCAGCAGCAGGTTGTCCCGCAGGGAGCTGTGGAAGAGTTGGGGATTCTGGGAGAGCCAGCCTAGCTGCTGGCGCCACTGGCTGATGTCCAGGGTACGAAGCTCCACTCCGTTGACGTACAGGGAACCGCGATAGGGGGCAAAACCGAGCAGGGCATTGACCAGGGAGCTCTTGCCCGCGCCGCTGATGCCGACCAGGGCGGTGCGCGTGCCGGCTTCCAACGTGAAATCGAGGGGACCGACCAGCACCTTGCCCTCGGCGCTCAGCACTTCCAGGCTGCGGGCTTCTACCTTGACGGGGCCATCCGCATGGAAGGGGAGCGTCCCGGAGGCGGGTTCGCTCACGTCGGCCTCGAGAAATTCCAGCAGTTGTTCGGCGGCGCCAATGGCCTGTGCCTTGGCGTGATAGTGGGCACCGAGTTCCCGCAGCGGCGCGTAGAACTCGGGGGCGAGGAAGAGCACGAACAGGCCGGTAAAGAGGGTGACCTTGACGCCATAGCTGCCAAAGTTGAGGTGATCGATGTAGGAGAAACCGAAGTAGACGGCCACCAGGGCCACCGCGATGGCGGCGAAGAACTCCAGCACGGCCGTGCTCAGGAAGGCGAGGCGCAGCACCTCCATGGTGCGCTCGCGAAAATCTTCCGATGCATCGCGGATGGCCTCCCCTTCCGCCCGGGTGCGCATGAAAAGCTGCAGGGTGCGCAGCCCCTTGAGGCGATCGAGGAAGTGGCCTGAGAGGCGCGCCAGCGACTGGAAGTTGCGGCGGTTGGCATCGGCGGCGCCCACCCCTACCAGGATCATGAAGAGGGGAATGAGGGGGGCGGTGCCGAGCAGAATGAGGCCCGCCGCCCAGTTGACCGGGAACACGGAGACCAGGATCACCAGGGGAATAAAGACGGCGATGGCCATCTGGGGCAGATAGCGGGAGAAGAAGTCCTGCATCTCTTCGATCTGCTCGAGCAGCAGGCTGGCCCAGCTACCGGCGGGGCGACGCTGGATATAGGCAGGGCCGAGCCTGGCGAGGCGGGTGAGCACCAGCTCGCGGATGGCCTGGCGCACCGCACTGCCCGCCTTGAAACTCGCCACCTCGCGGCCATAGGCCAGGGCCGCCTTGGTCAGGGTCACCAGCAACAGACTGATGAAGAGGGGAGCGGAGTGCTCCGGCGTGGAGCCTTCGATGATGAAACCGTGCAGCAGGGTCGCCAGCAACCAGGCCTGCATCACCATCAGGACGCCCTGACCCAGCCCGAAGGCGATGGAGATGCCGATCCAGCGCCGACCATGGCCCGATTGTTTGCGCAACCAGCCATAGAGATGTTTCTGTCTGTTCTTGTCCATTACCACCCTCCTCAAACGAGTGGCGCAAGACTATCGTCGCCCCCACGGCTTGGCAACCTTGCAGAACCGGGCGGAGGAACATCATTGTGTGAAAAATCGGCTTCATGCTCATTAGTTGGCCGAACAGCTTGATTTATGGCAAAAAATGCGAGGTCGGTGATTGCGCTCGGCGGCAAAATGCATATAGTAGAGGCCACTGACGCGGGTGTAGTTCAATGGTAGAACGGTAGCTTCCCAAGCTGCATACGTGGGTTCGATTCCCATCACCCGCTCCACATTCCAGATAGCGGCACGCGCCGTTGTCCATATCAGCCAGATGGCTGTCTGTCGTGGGGATTCCCCATCACACCAAGTACGTTTTGATGCCTAGCGGGCATCGTATAATGGCTATTACCTCAGCCTTCCAAGCTGATGATGCGGGTTCGATTCCCGCTGCCCGCTCCAGTCTTCACACAAAAAGCCCACTCCTGCGAGTGGGCTTTTTGTTGTGCATTTTTCGAGGGGGCAAGTTGCCTGGGGGGAGCCTTGCAGACATGGAAAAGGCGCCACAGGGCGCCTTTTCAACTCGGGAGTGGGGAGGATTACTCCTGCTCCAGCTCGCCGCAGAAGCGATAGCCTTCGCCATGGATAGTGGCGATGATCTCCGGGGTGTCGCCCACGCTTTCGAAGTGCTTGCGAATACGGCGGATGGTCACGTCCACGGTGCGGTCGTGGGGCTTGAGTTCGCGGCCGGTCATCTTCTTGAGCAGCTCGGCACGGGTCTGGATCTGGCCCGGGTTTTCGCAGAAGTGCAGCATGGCGCGGAACTCGGAGCGGGGCAGCTTGAACATGTCGCCAGCCGGGCTGACCAGGGCGCGGCTGTTGATGTCCAGGGCCCAGCCATTGAACAGATAACGTTCCACCAGCTTCTTCTCTTCGCCACCGGCGGCCACGTTCATGGTGCGGCTCAGCAGGTTGCGGGCACGGATGGTCAGTTCACGGGGGTTGAACGGCTTGGTGATGTAGTCATCTGCGCCGATCTCCAGCCCCAGGATCTTGTCCACTTCGTTGTCGCGACCGGTCAGGAACATCAGGGCGATGTTGTCATCTTCACGCAACTCGCGCGCCAGCAGCAGGCCGTTCTTGCCCGGCAGGTTGATGTCCATGATCACCAGGTTGATGGTGTGGCTGGTCAGGGCCTGGTGCATCTCGTCACCGTTGTTGGCTTCCAGCACGATGTAGCCTTCGGCTTCGAAGATGCTCTTGAGGGTGTTGCGGGTGACCAGCTCGTCTTCGACGATCAGAATATGTGGTGTTTGCATGAGTATTCCCAGATTCTTATCAGTTAATTATCGAAATTTTAACACTCTTTGGCGTTATCCGACCGGTCCTGAAAATTTATTACGTCATCCTGGGTATGAATATCAGGTCGAATCATCGCGAATTTGGTAACTATGTCGGCAAGCATCCCTGTGCCGTACATGGGCTCTCAACAAGTTTGAACAAGAGAAGCCCGGAGAGGTAGTCCATTACAAAAGTTGCTGCATTTTATCAGTTAACAGGCGCATAACAACACTCTTTGCCGTCAGATAGCAACTTTTTAACTCAGCTTTGATATAAGTCAATCCCCGAGTTCGCAGCATCATACTTGGGCTGACCCGCTTTTTCGCCCTTAATAAATGTAATGGGATGTAACATGTGGTTGACATGACTTTGTGGGAAAACTACAGAAAAGTGTGCTTCATCGCCCCCTTTGCGCCCCCCCACTGCCCAGCCTATGCCATTGTCACGGCCTGGAACCCGGCCAGCCAGTGGGTGGGGCTGCGCCGCAATGCCCGTCGCCAGCGAGCCCTTGTCCGGCAAGTGGGCGAGTGTCCCGTCATGGGAGAGGTCTGGGGGAGCGATGAGGATGAGCGCTGGCAGGAGGCGTCTCTGTTGTTGCCGCTTTCGCAGCCAGAGGCGATCCGGATGGCCGCCCGATTTGGCCAGAATGCCCTCTATTGGGTGCGTGAAGGAGAGCTCTGGCTGGTGCCCGTGTTGCTGGAAGGGACGCCCTGTCATCTGGGGGCGCTTGCGTCCCGCTGGCGGTTCAGGCCTTAGGGCTGACATGGTCCCCCCGCCATCCGGACAGGGCACCCGGCCGGTGGATTGTCAGCGCCCCGACATGATGAAAGAATGAGCGGACACATTTCACTCCATGGAAGGATGATGATCATGCTGGACCTGCTGCCCGACCTTTGCGATGAGCATGGCGATGCCCTTAGGATCGCTGACCCCCTGTTTCAGGACTATGGCGGCAAGGCGCTGTTTTACGGCGAGGCCGTGACCCTCTCCTGCTTTGAAGACAACAGCCTGGTGCGTGAGCTGGTCAATCGTCCCGGCCATGGCAAGGTGATGGTGATCGACGGGGGCGGCTCCCTGCGTCGGGCGCTGCTCGGGGATCAGCTGGCCATCAAGGCGGTGGAGCAGGGGTGGGAGGGGATCCTCATCAACGGGGCCGTGCGGGATGTGGGGACGCTGGCGACCCTGGCGCTGGGGATCAAGGCCCTGGCCCCCTGCCCGGTCAAGACCGAGAAACGGGGCCTGGGGACGCTGGACACCGTGGTCTCTTTTGCCGGTGTGACCATAGCGCCCGGCGACTATGTCTACGCCGACCTCAACGGTGTGCTGGTGAGCGGCGCCAGGCTCCTCTGAACCTCAGAAGTTGAAGCCCACGCCCAGGGTGAGAAAGTGTTCCGTGCTGAAGGCACTGAGTCCGTAATTGGCGGTGATGGCCAGGGAGGGGGTCACCAGCAGGCTGCTGTTGAGCTCAACCAGGGTGCTGGCCTTGCTCACCTCCAGTTGCTTGAGCTGGCTGCCGATGTTGAGTGACGGGGAGAGGCGATAGCGCACCCCTGAGCTGATGTTGAACCCGGCCTGCCCGCTTTGGGGGCCGATGGCGGGGCCGGCCTCCATGTAGAGGCTGATGTCATCCTGAAGCGGGTATTGATAGCCGGTATTGATAAGCCAGAGGTCGAAGTTGTCGCCCAGGTGGCTCTGGTTGCCGAGCAATACGCCGGAATAGCTTTTGACGTAGAGCGGGTTGTCCGATTCGGTCTGGAGAAAACTCCAGTCGGCGGCCTGAGCCGAAAAGACGAGGCTGGATGCCATGGCGATGACGAGAGACTTGACCATTCGTTTCCCCTCCCTGGGTCCGAACAGGACTACAAGCATGGCACATGCCAGCGGGGAGTAAAGGGAACCCAGATCACAATAAAAGAGTTTTGATTGACGCTGCAGTCATGGTACACAGGCCCCTCACTCCGTGTCGTTACGACACGCTCTATCACGAGGTGAACTGATGAACAACAAACTGATCCTGCTGGCCGCTCTGGCCCTGGGAGGCTGCACCATGACTACGGGTTCCACGCTGGCACAATTGCAGGCATCGACCTGGCAACTGCAAGGGGCGAGCGGTGACACCTTCACCCTGCAGGTCGCCGGTGACAAGGTGGCGGGCAAGGGCGGCTGCAACCGCTACTTTGGCGGCATCACAGAGCAGGGTGACGGCGTGTTGACGCTGGGCACCATGGGTTCGACGCGCATGATGTGTGCGGGGGATCTGGCCGGCAAGGAGATGAACTACCTGCAGACCCTGGAGAAGGTGGCGAGCTTCCAGATCAGCGGCAAACAGCTGGTACTCAAGGATGCCGACAAGGCCACCTTGCTGACCTTTGACGCCGTGAAATAAGCCGGGATCTCGTCAAAGGCTGTCGCAGGCGACCCCTGCGCCAGCGTGCAGGAGAATGTGAAAAGGGACGCCATAGCGTCCCTTTTTGTGCCTGATGCCGGGTCATCCCCCTCGCTGGAAGCGAAACCGCTTCTTGCGTCGGTAGGGATAGACATCCTCGAACATCCCCTCCTTGATGTTGCTCTGCAGCATCTTCCAGTAGTTGGCATCGAAGAGCTCCTTGTGCAACTGCATCATGATCTCCCGCACCTGAGGTTTTTGCAGCAGGAAGGTGGCGAACTCTTCCGGGAAGATGTCGTTGGGTGCCACCGAATACCAGGGTTCGGCGCTCCACTCGTCCTCCGGGTAGCGCGGCGGCGGGATCTGGCGGAAGTTGCACTCCGTCATGTAGCAGATCTCGTCGTAGTCATAGAAGACCACCCGGCCATGGCGAGTCACCCCGAAGTTCTTGAACAGCATGTCGCCGGGGAAGATGTTGGCCGCCGCGAGCTGGCGGATGGCGTTGCCGTACTCCTCCAGGGCGAGGCGGGTCTGCTGTTCGTCCGCCTGATCCAGATAGAGGTTGAGCGGGATCATCTTGCGCTCGGTGTAGAGGTGTTTGATCACCAGCTTGTCGGCGGTGAGGGTAAGCGCAGAGGGCGCCACCGCCTTGAGCTCGGCCAACAGCTCCGGCGAGATGCGATCGAGGGGAAACTCGAAGTTGGTGAACTCCTGGGTATCTGCCATGCGGCCCACTCTATCGTGCTGTTTTACCAGCCGGTATTTCTCCTTCACCTGCTCGTGGCTCACCTCCTTGGGCGGGGTGAACTCGTCTTTTATCACCTTGAACACCACATCGTAGGAGGGGAGGGTGAACACGCTCATCACCATCCCCTTGATGCCGGGCGCAATGACGAACTGCTCCCGGCTCTGGGCCAGGTGCTGCTGATAGTGGCGATAGAGCTCGGTCTTGCCGTGCTTCTGGCAGCCGATGGCGTTGTAGATTTCATAGTCCGGTTTGCGGGGCATGATCTGGCGAAGGAAGGCCACAAAGAGCGCCGGTACCGGGGCATAGACCATGAAGTAGGCGCGGGCGAAGCCGAACACGATGGAGGCCAGCTCCGGCTCGAAGATGACGGTGTCCACATAGATGCTCTGACCGGTGCTGAGCAGGGGCAGGATGAAGGGATAGACTTCTCCCTTCACCCGGATGAGCCCCACCAGATAGGCTCCCTTGTTGCGATAGAACACTTCCCTGAGCAGCTCGATGGCGAAGGGCTCCTCGTGCAGGATGGCCGGGCCGCTCTCCGCCAGGTGGCGGTGGATGTCCATGATGTCCCGCTGCTTGTCTTCGAAAGGGAGGGTGAAGCTGTAATCCCCGAGCAACTGGCTCAGGGTCTGGGGCAGGTGGGAGAGATCGGTGCGATAGATACGCAGCAAGGATCCCAGGTCAGGCTTGTCGCCCCGGCTCACGAAGGGGTGGATATAAAGGTTCTCGTCGCGGATGTTGCGATGGCGGAAGATGCGGCGATAGACGGAATTGAAGAAGGACTCCGCCACCTCGAAGTTCTCGCAGCGGGGCAGGAGATCGCTGAAGGCGCCTTTCACCTGCTTGAGCAGGGCCTGGGTCGGCAGCTGCTCCCCCATCATCTGTTTGATCTGCGCCGTGGTGGCGCCGACATGGTGATCATAGAGGCGGATGCGCTCTCGACCGGCGAGCTGCACCCCCAGCCAGTCGCTGTTCTCGAAACGGCTCTTGCTGCCCTGGGTTATCTCGAGAAAGCGGCTGTAAAACGACTCAAAACGTTGCAGGATCGTCTCGGCGACCGCCTGCTCCAATGGCTGCTGCATCTCTCTCTTCCTTGTGAACTGTCGGGCCCATGGCGTCAGTGCCCTGAGGCGGCGGACTCGCGTCCAAGGCCACTATGGCAACATCCAAACATCTGTTCAAGTGGCAATATTTCGGGATAAACGGTAGATTGCGCCCCTGTTTTGCCGACGGTTCGCCGCAGTTCGCGGCGTCGGCCTCATCCTGGAGAGAACCCGATGAAACTCTATTTTGTGCTGGTGTCGCCAGCCCGTGCCGCCAACGTGGGGGCTGCTGCTCGCGCCATGAAGACCATGGGCTTCGACGCCATGCGACTGGTGGGGAGCCGGGTACACGAAGAGGAGGAGGCAAGCTGGGTTGCCCACGGGGCGCAGGAGATCCTGACGGATGCGCAAGCCTTCGACACCCTGGAAGAGGCCCTGGCGGACATGGATTTGGTGGTCGCCACCACCGCCCGGCAGCGCGGTCGTTATCAGCACTACCTCACGCCGGCGGACATTCGCGACCAGATCCGGGCCAAGCCCTCCCTCGAGAAGGTGGCCATCGTGTTTGGCTGCGAGGAGTCCGGACTCTCCAACGAACAGCTCGCCCAGGTGGATCTCATCAGCTACCTGCCTCTCAAGGTCTCATACCCGTCCCTGAACCTGGGTCAGGCGATCATGCTGTATGCCTATGAGCTGAGTCCGCTGCTCGATGACCAGAAAGTGAGCGACGAGCAGGACGTAGCAGAAAATTTCGAGAGTGCCGGGCAGGTTCGCGTGCTGAAATCAAAAACAGCAGAATTGCTTGGTGAACTCGGAGTTTCTCAGGATGAAAAACTGCATCAATGGGTGATGGACCGGGTGCCCATGCTGCCGCAGCGGGATCTCAATATGCTCCATCTGCTCTGTAAAGACCTTGCCCGCAAGTTTGGCAAGGAGGTTTAGGTTGACAGCCCCTCGCCGGGCGCGGTATTGCTAACAACCAGATTCGTTCAAGAGTGTTCGTCATGCAGCTATTCACCAACATCATCACCACCACCATTATTACCGGTACCACCACAGGTGGCACTGGGGCCGGTTGATGCGCTGACGAACAAGCACAGAAATCAGAAAAAGGCCCGTACCCACCCAGTACGGGCCTTTTTTGTTGGATTGTTTTTAGACCTATTAGCAGATCAATTTGCAGGGAATACAGGGAGATAGCGATGAGAGTGTTGAAATTTGGCGGGTCGTCACTGGCCGACGCAGAGCGTTTCTTGCGGGTTGCCGATATCGCGGTGAATACCCACGGCCAATCCCAGGTGGCCCTGGTGCTGTCGGCACCGGCCAAGGTGACCAATCACTTGGTCGCCCTGGTGGAACAGACCAGTCGCGGCATGGATGCAAGCAGTACCCTGTTCGAGATCAACGGCATCTTCTCCCGCCTGCTGGCGGGGCTCAAAGCCGCCTATCCCGCGCTGGATGACAAGGCGCTGCAGGCCCGTCTCACCGCCGAGCTGGATCAGGTCGAGCGGCTGATGCAGGGCATTCGTCTGCTGGGGCTGTGCCCGGACAACGTCCAGGCCCGCATCCTGAGCCGTGGCGAGAACCTCTCCATCGCCTTCATGCACGAGCTCTTGCGGGTGCGTGGCATCGAGCTGGATCTCATCGTGCCCGAGCAGTTGCTGGTCACCGATGGCGGCTACCTCGAAGCCCATGTGGACATCGAAGCCTCCCGGGTGCGCTTCGCCGCCAAGGGCCTGCGCTCTGATTGTCTCTACCTGATGCCGGGCTTTACCGGTGGCAGCGACAAGGGCGAGACCGTGCTGCTGGGCCGCAACGGCTCCGACTATTCCGCAGCCGTCTTGGCCGCCTGCGTCGATGCCGAGTGCTGCGAGATCTGGACCGACGTGGAGGGCTGCTACAACTGCGACCCGCGCCTGGTACCGGATGCCTACCTGCTCAAAACCCTCTCCTATAAAGAGGCGATGGAGCTCTCCTACTTCGGTGCCAAGGTGCTGCACCCGAAGACCATCGCCCCCGTGGCCCAGTTCCACATCCCCTGCCTCATCAAGAACAGCTTCAACCCCCAGGGTCCGGGTACCCTCATCGGGGTCGATCAGGGGGATGACGATCTGAAGGTGAAGGCCATCTCGGATCTCTCCGGCATGTGCATGTTCAACGTCTCCGGTCCCGGCATGAAGGGCATGGTGGGCATGGCCGGCCGCATCTTCTCCGCCGTCTCCCGCGCCGGGGTCAGCATCGTGCTGATCACCCAGTCGTCCTCCGAGTACAGCGTCAGCTTCTGTATCCACAGCTACGACAGCGACAAGACCCGCAAGGTGCTGGAGCGCGAGTTCGAGCTGGAGTTCAAGAACCAGTTGCTGGACCCGCTCGAGATCATGACCGATCTGGCTATCATCTCCCTCATCGGCGACGGCATGCGTACCTCCAAGGGGATGGCGGCGCGCTTCTTCACCTCCCTGGCCCAGGCCTCCATCAACATCGTCGCCATCGCGCAAGGGTCGAGCGAGCGTTCCATCTCCGCGGTCGTGCGCTCCGGCAAGGTGGCGGAAGCCATCAAGGCGTGCCATCAGAACTTCTTCGGCAGCCAGCAGTTCATCGATCTCTTCGTGGTCGGGGTGGGCGGCGTCGGTGCGGCCCTGGTGGATCAGATTGCCCGCCAGCAGCCAGTACTGGCCGAGCAGGGCACCGGCCTGCGGGTGGTCGGCATCGCCAACAGCCGTCAGATGGCGGTCAACAAGGATGGCCTGGCCCTCGCCAACTGGCGTGAACAGTTGGTGGAAGCACAAGGCAGTTTCAGCCTGGAGGCGGTGAAGAAGCTGGTGGAAGAGAGCCACCTCATCAACCCGGTGATCGTCGATTGCACCTCGAGCGAAGCCGTGGCCGTCCAGTACGCCGATTTCCTGGGGGCAGGCTTCCACGTGGTCACCCCGAACAAGAAGGCCAACACCGGGTCGCTCGATTACTACAAGGCGCTGCGTCGCACCGCCCGCCAGACCCGTCGCAAGTTCCTGTACGAGACCAACGTGGGCGCGGGCCTGCCGGTCATCGAGAACCTGCAAAACCTCATCAAGGCCGGCGACAAGCTGCGCGCCTTCGACGGCATCCTGTCCGGGTCGCTCTCCTTCATCTTCGGCAAGCTGGACGAGGGGATGGCCTTCTCTGAGGCTACCCAGATCGCCCGCGGCAACGGCTTCACCGAGCCGGATCCCCGCGATGACCTGAATGGCATGGACGTGGCTCGCAAGCTCCTGATCCTGGCCCGCGAGGCCGGCATGGCGCTGGAGCTCTCCGATGTGGAGGTGGAGCAGGCACTGCCGCCGGGCTTTGACGTGAGCGGCGACGTGGAAGCCTTCATGGCCCGCCTGCCGGAAGCCGACGGCTGGTTCCGCGACCAGTTCGCGGCGGCCCAGCGTGAAGGCAAGGTGCTGCGTTACGTCGGCTCCATCGAGGGTGGCAAGTGCAAGGTGGCCATCAAGGCGGTGGGTGGCGACGAGCCCCTGTTCAAGGTAAAAGACGGGGAGAACGCGCTCGCCTTCTTCTCCACCTATTACCAGCCCATCCCCCTGGTACTGCGCGGCTATGGCGCAGGGACCGAAGTGACCGCCGCCGGTGTCTTCGCCGACGTGCTGCGCACCCAGAACTGGAAGCAGGAGCTGTAACATGAGTTCAGAGATGAACCCGAATGTAGAAATCGGCGGCAGCGTGGTGGCCTATGCCCCGGCCTCCAGCGCCAACCTGAGCGTGGGTTTTGACGTCCTGGGGGCGGCGCTCGCCCCCGTGGATGGCTCCCTGCTGGGGGACCGCGTCCAGGTCAAATCGGCAGAGGTGCCTTTCGCTCTCTCCTCTGTGGGCCGTTACGCCCACAAGTTGCCGGACGACCCGAAAAAGAACATCCTCCACGACTGCTGGGTCGCCTATGGCGAGGCGCTGGAGAAGCGCGGCCTGGGTCTCAAGCCGCTGGAAATGGTGCTGGAGAAGAACCTGCCGGTGGGCTCGGGCCTGGGATCGAGCGCCTGCAGCGTGGTGGCGGCGCTGGAAGGGCTCAACGCCTTCCACGGCGCGCCCCTGAATGAACACGACCTGCTGCTGTTGATGGGGGAGATGGAAGGGAAGATCTCCGGCTCCGTCCATTACGACAACGTGGCGCCCTGTTATCTGGGCGGCATGCAGCTGGTGCTGGAGGAGGGGGGCGTCATCAGCCAGGGCATCCCGGTGTTTGACGAGTGGTACTGGGTGGTCTGCTACCCGGGCACCGTGGTCTCCACCGCTGCCGCCCGCGCCATCCTGCCGGCCCAGTATCGCCGCCAGGACTGCCTCACCTATGGCCGCCGGCTTGCCGCCTTCGTGCATGCCAGCTACAGCCGCCAGGAAGGGCTGGCCGCCAGCGTCCTGAAAGACGTGATCGCCGAGCCTTATCGCGCGGCCCTGATTGAAGGCTTCAACGAGGTGCGGGCCCAGGGGGCCCAGAACGGGGCGCTCGCCACTGGCATCTCGGGGTCCGGTCCCACCGTGTTCGTGGTGATGAAGGATCTGGCCCAGGCCGAACGCATGAAAGAGTGGATGGAAGCGCACTTCGTGCGCAATGAAGATGGATTTGCCCGGGTCTGCAAACTGGACATGGCCGGGGCACGGGTAACAGGAAGCGAGCTATGAATCTTTACAACATCAAGGACAAGAGTGAACAGGTGAGCTTCGCCCAGGCGGTGCGTCAGGGTCTGGGCCGCGAGCAGGGGCTGTTCTTCCCAGAGACCCTGGAGCCGCTGGCCGACGTGGATGCCCTGCTGGATCTGCCGCTGGCCGAGCGCTCGGCCCGCATCCTGAGCCACCTGCTGGGTGACGAAGTGCCGACTGCCAAGGTGAGCGAGCTTATCGATGCTGCTTTCACCTTCCCGGCGCCCCTGGTGAAGCTCAAAGATGGCACCTATGCCCTCGAGCTGTTCCACGGCCCGACCCTGGCGTTCAAGGATTTCGGCGGCCGCTTTATGGCCCAGTGTCTGGCTGCGTTCAGAACCAATGACAAGATCACCATCCTCACCGCCACCTCCGGCGACACCGGTGCCGCCGTGGCCCACGCCTTCTACGGCCTGGAGGGGATTGAAGTGGTGATCCTCTACCCCAAGGGCAAGATAAGCCCTTTGCAGGAGGCGCTCTTCTGCACCCTCGGCGGAAACATCCGTACCCTCGCCATCGACGGTGACTTCGATGCCTGTCAGGCACTGGTCAAAGATGCCTTCGACGATGAAGGGCTCAAGACCGCCATCGGCCTCAACTCCGCCAACTCCATCAACATCAGCCGCCTGCTGGCCCAGGTCTGCTACTACTTCGAAGCCGTGGCCCAGTTGCCGAAAGCCCAACGGGCCAAGGCGGTCATCAGTGTGCCGTCCGGCAACTTTGGCAACCTCACCGCGGGTCTCATCGCCAAGGCGCTGGGGCTGCCGGTGAAGCGCTTTATCGCCGCCACCAACGCCAACGACACCGTGCCGCGCTACCTGAAAACCGGCCAGTGGGAGCCGCACCAGACGGTCGCGACCCTGTCGAACGCCATGGACGTGAGCCGCCCCAACAACTGGCCTCGCGTGGAAGAGCTGTGCCGTCGCAAGGGCTGGGCGCTGGAAACCTTGGGCTCAGGGATGCGTGACGATGCCCAGACCCGCGATGCGCTCAAACGCCTGCATCAGCTGGATTACCTGTGCGAGCCCCACGGGGCGATTGCCTGGGATCTGCTGAACGAGCAGCTTGGGCAAGACGAGGTCGGTGTATTCCTCTGCACCGCCCATCCGGCCAAGTTCAAGGAGTCGGTGGACGAGATCCTGAATCTGGATGTGCCGCTGCCGGGCCCGCTCGCCAAGCATGCCGCGCTCCCGCTCCTGTCCCACGATCTGCCCGCTGACTTTGGCCGCCTCAAGGCCTTCCTGCTCGGTTAAGCCGTCATGAGACGCTGACGATCCCCCGCTTTTTCACGAGAGCGGGGGATTTTTTTATGTCCGGTATTGATGTCCGGTATAGGGCGGGGAACCCGCCCTATACCCCTGAAACAAGGAGCACGGCATGAGCCCGCATCCCCTTCGCACCCTGATCGAGACCTGTGACGCCGCCATCTCCCGGTGCGACTTCGACTCCCTGATGGCCTTCTACGCCGAAGACGCCGCCCTGGTGGTCAAACCCGGCATGGTGGTGCGTGGCATTCCCGCCATCCGCCGCGCCTTCAGTGCCATCTCCGATTACTTTGACGGTCAGCTTGAGGTGACCCAGGGGGCCATGGAGGTGATCGAGGGGGCCGACAATGCCCTGGTGATCATGGAGACCCGGCTGCGCTACCCGGGCGGGGAGGGGTGGATCGATGAAACCCGGCGCGCCACCTATGTGTTTCGCAAAGAGCCTGGCGGGCAGTGGCGCTGCACGGTGGACAACTCCTACGGCACCACGCTGCTGGTGGCGCAGCAGCCCTGCTATCGGCCAACTGACTAGCGCAGTCACACTGGCTCGGCGTAGCCAGAGTGCGTGTATAGTGTGCGTAATCAAGGCTTACCATCAAGGCCGTGCAGCCAGATAGGCTAGCCAGATTGAATAGCAAGAGCCAAGCCATGCAGGCCGGAGAACCCGAGCCGCACGCAGGGCACCGCTCTGCCTGGGAGGGGGCATCACAGCGCTGCCAACGGCGCAACTCCCCGTTTTGGTTGTGCCTCACAACCTGCTGGCAGAAAGTGCACCGACAGTGATTGCTGCGACATTTTTACGAATCTGGTTTGCACTCTCGTTGTTAGTTCGCCCCTGGCAGCACAACCCTGTCTGTGGGTCATTTCCGGCCCCCCGTGGCCCGTTGACCCGGTCTGCCGTGGCTGCTAATCAGGGGACTGCTTGACACCCTTCATGGACGAGCAGAGCCGCAGATGCCTCGACGGCGCGGCTTATCGACAACAACACCACAGTGCAGGGAGCAAACCATCATGTGGCCGTACCGAAAAATAGTGACCCAGTCCCTCAAAACCCCCTTGATGATCGCCAGGATCATGTTTTACCTGGCCCTGTTATTGGTCTTCCCCCTGCCAATGATCATGCTATCGGACTCTCCGGCGGCAGAGATCGGGCGTTTCTCTTACATCCTGGTGACGTTTCCCATCGCCATTGGGCTGATGCTGATATCGAGCCTGATGGCCATCCTCATTGCCATGGTGGAGTCGCGAAACCAGCAGCCACCCCAGGGACGGTGGTAAGAAGGTCCTTGCCCTTCAAGCCATCCAATAAAAAACCATCCCGGGCGGGATGGTTTTTTATTCCCGGTAACCATGAGCAGTAGCCCGGTTGCTGTTGTTTTTCCCTAAGCCACTCTATGTGATAATCGCTATGGTATATTTAGACAAATATGGGCCCCAGATTTCAGGCTATTAAACATCTACTCTCTTTATTTTCATTGCGATCAAGCTCCCTGATATATCCCTTGCATTGAAGTTTTTTACGGTGGTCGACTCATGCACATCGTAGACGCTAAAAGTTCCTTCTCGGTTATTCCATAAGCCATTATATGAAAATGCATCAAGCCCAGATGTTGAACGAATATATATTCTATTCCCGATTAGTATATGTCTATCATGGAATTCTTTATCCTCATCTAGATAATAGAAATAAATATTTAAGTCACTTCTCACAGCTGCAATGTCATTGCAAACAAAGCTCTTGGCTTTATTAAAGGAGGCTTTTTTTGTAACTATCGTTACATGAGCACCATTACGTAGTCCCATAATGACATGTTTAATGAAGTCAATAGATTTTTTGTTTATATAGTTATCAATGAAAGTGACATTGCTTTCATTTTTAAAATATTTACATAAGGCATTTGGTGATTCATTCCCACCATCAGTCAGAGTTTTTTCAAAAATAGGGTTATCACCACGTCCGAGGAAGTTTTGATAATTGATTATGCTACTTACATCAATTCCATAATCAGCATATGTTTGGCTTTGATGAGTTAGTTCATCAAATATAAAGTGGCCAGCGAAGTATGCACACGAAGCATAGATGTCATCCTCCCCCTGAATATTAAAGTATTCAAGAACTTCATCCTCACCAATATATCTAACTCTATTTTCAAAATTCGCTCTGTATGCAAGCCATTGCTTAAATAAATCTAATCGTGCAGGGTCATTTTGAAATTTTACATTAATATGCTCAATGAAATGATGGCTCAATACAAATTTGAAGGCATTAACACTGGAGTTCATTTGTTGATTTAGCATCAATGTGGTAATTGATGATGAGCTGACAGCACAAATCATGATTTTACCTTCATGCTTTTATTCTTCATGATTTCCATAGTTGCGTTATACGCAGCATCTAAAAAACCAGAAGGCCAATTTGATGTTACTTCCCCAAACTCATTCACATGTATATAATTTATATCCTTTTCATTCTTGTTTATATACATAATATTTAAGTCTTTATGACTAATACCTGTAGAGTTGTTTATGCGGTGTTTAGAGATCTCCAGCTGTATCCCTCGAAGTAAATGTTCGCTATGGGTTTCGATCAGTAATTTCACTCCACTGTTTGCCATTGAACACAGTACCTGAGCGAACAAGAATTGAGCATTTGGATGTAGGTGTAATTCTGGTTGTTCAATTATTAGCAATTCATTTGGGTTTAGCAGTGCACCTTGAATCAAAATTGGTAAGACTTGAGAGAATCCAAACCCAACATCAGTAATCGTGTCTTCGCTTTGGAGCGTATTATTTTCAAGTTTTATTTTAACAAGTTCGTCAATTGTTTGTGCTTTTATTCTTGTATTGGGAAATATAATGTGTAACCAGCTATTAAGTTTTGTAAGCTTTTCACGCTCAATGGTGGACCCTCTCGATGCAGCAGCTTGTAGATTCGCAAGTACACTTGCTGAGTAAGCACCACTGATACCAATTGATTTACTATGCGAAGAGCGTTTATAGCTTCTAAGAGGACTGGAACGAATTGGTGCTAAATAATAGGTGTTACTATCTAAAGTAGATAACATTTTTTTTAATGCCTCATTGAATATTTCAAATATCTCATCAGAAAGATAGTTGAATTCATATGAGTCAGATAGGGAGTCAAATTGTGGAGATGGACTCATTAACTCAAAATCTAATCTGTTTGCTTTTTCCATTCTCAGGTAATTTTTTAGCAGGAAGTCAGAGCGTTTATTTTTCTCTATGTCTATATGCTCATGATTATCTATTATCCAGTCCACAAGACTACGGTCAGCTTTTAAATAGTAGTGGCTTCTAGTTTTTGCTCGATCCACATAGAAAGATGCTGGGCCATATGATTTTATATGAGTCGTGATTTTTATAGATTTTAGACGAGCTTGACTGGTTTTATAATCTTTATCATAAGTTATTTCGATTAAGCTTGATAGAGGGGGCTCATGATTCTCTATAATATTGTTATTATCTAGTGGCTCGTACTCAAGATGTTCCCAATCTATATGAGGGTGCGGTACCCACCACCTTGTTATTTCTTGCTCATATTTTTCGCCATGGAATTCAAATCCGAAAATAATATCTTTCTTGTCATCATGTGAATGAACATAGTCACCATAAATTCCAAGCTCGACATAGTCGCCATTTGCTGCGAATACTTCATATTCATTTGTAACAGAAAAGGTCTGTTTCATAGCAATAATTGATTTAATAATAGATGATTTCCCTGAGCTGTTTTCACCCATTATTAAATTTATTTTTTGTGGGAATGAGACACTAAGCTCATCGAAAGCCTTAAAATTCGTTAAATTTATTTTTGTTAACCTTAATGAAGATGGTAGCATATTAATATCCTGACGTTAGTTTTTGGAGTGTCATATTGTTTTTATTTAACAAATTAAATTGCATGGGGTTTATTAATCTAAATGCTCCTTCTATTAATCTTCAATTATTCCAAAAATATCAGACACCTACCTTTCTCCTTAATAGATATTTAATTAAATCCACGCTACCTCCCTTTGGATTACAGCTTCCAATGCGCTCCATGGACCAGCGGGCGGGGCCCGGATGGTGCTGTAGGCGCCGAATGACCAGCATATCCTCAAGCCTCATACGCAAACCAGTCAAAAGTTGACGCAACCGCAGGGAATGACTGGATTTTTTGCGCCAGCTCAACAATTGAAGCGAAGGCGCCGGGTGGCCGGAGCGGGGGCAAGGATGGGGTTGTCGGCAAGGAAGGGGCTTTTTGTTGTCACGGGGCGGGGGGACTATAGTGCAGCGAGGCGAGAGTGCCTCGTTTGGCCCGCGTGAGTGGGGGCCAACCACAATGGATAGAACGATGGGAGTGTGACATATGAAGCGGATCCTGATGGTGTTGAGTCTGTGTGTGACGGTCATGGGCATGGGAATGGGGGTAGCCCAGAGCGCGACCTCTGGCGCGCAGCAAGAGTGCGAGGCCCAGGCGGTGGTGAAGAAGCTGGCGGGCGCCGCCAAGACCAGCTTTGTGGGCAAGTGTGTCAAGGATGCCTCCGCCAGTGCCAAGGCGAGTCAGTGTGAGAAAGCGGCCGCCGACAAGAAGCTGGCCGGTGCGGCCAAGAACAGTTTCGTTCAAAAGTGCCTGAAGACGGACGGGGCCGCCGACAAGGCGACCCAGTGCGAGAAGGCGGCGGCGGATAAAAAGCTCGCCGGGGCGGCCAAGAACAGCTTTATCCAGAAGTGCGTGAAAACCGCCTGAGCCGGTTGAGGCTCTGAAATCAACGCTGGTTGAGGCAGTGACGAGAAAGGGGCCCTGGGGCCCCTTTCTCTGTTGTGATGGGTGGTGGGGGCAGCCCTCGCCGCCAGTGTGCTCGGCCATAAGCCCCGGGCGGGGAGCTGACTTGACCCCTGCCTGGTCATCACTCTCCCTGGGTTGGCTGGGTATGTTCGGGGGCGCTGCTCAGCAGATCCTGCCCCTCGTCCTGGCTCAGCACCAGATAGCGCTCGTACTGGCGCAAGACGTCGGCACTCAGCTCGTCCCGGGTCAGGTACTGGATGTCGTAACCGGCGCGGCCATCGGCAAAATAGGTGATGGGCTCGAAGATGCGGGCCTCGGGATCGTGGTTGTGGGCCGCCTCCAGGGGGTTGAAGGCGGGAGCGGGGCGGGCCTCGATGCGCACCCCGTAGCAGAAGTCCCGGCGACCTTGCTGGGGCACCAGCAGATGGCACTGATCCGGCCCATCCTCTTCGACCCGGCTGGTGATGCCCCGGGCAGCGAACTCCTGACTCAGGGCCGTCAGGGCGGGCAGGGCGACCTTGTCCACAAAGGCGCGGGCCTCCTGCTCGGTGGAGGGGCGCAACAGGTGATCCATCCGGGTGCGCCACTGCTTGCCGTTCCAGAAGTCAGTGGCGGGGGAGAGGCGCCTGGCCGAGTGCTCCTTGTCTGCGACAAGGCCGCGGCAGAGTCCGAGGCAGAGCAGCACCATGATGAAGGCAAACGGCAGGGCGGCGATGAGGGTCATGGACTGGAGCGCCGCCAGCCCCCCTGTGCTCATCAGGGTACCCGCGGTGACCCCGAGCAGCAGAGCCCAGAACAGGCGCTGCCAGATCGGTGAGCCCTCCTTGCCCTGGGTAGCGATGTTGTCGATGACGAAGGCGCCCGAGTCGGCGGAGGTGACGAAGAAGACGCTGATGAGGATCACCGCGAGGGCCGAGGTGATGTCCGCTCCCGGCAAGAGGTCAAAGAAGTTGAACAGCAGGGTGTCGATGTTGCCGACCGAGTCGATGAGGCTTGTGCCCCCCTCATGCTGGCTGGCCCAGATGGCGGCGTTGCCGAACACCGTCATCCAGAGCAGGTTGAAGGCGGTGGGCACGAACAGGACGCCGAGGATGAATTCGCGCAGGGTGCGTCCGCGGGAGATGCGGGCGATGAAGAGGCCGACGAAGGGGGACCAGGAGATCCACCAGGCCCAGTAGAGCAGGGTCCAGTTGCCGAACCAGCCCGCCTGGCGGGTCTCGCTGTAGGTGAAGGTGCGGAAGGTGAGCTGGCTTAAAGAGGAGACATAGTTGCCAATGTTCTCCGAGAGGGCTCCCAGCAGGTACTGGGTGGGGCCGGCTACCAGCACGAACAGCAGGAGCACGATGGCGAGAAAGAGGTTGAGCTCGGAGAGGCGCTTCACCCCCTTGTCGAGACCGGTGACCGCCGAGATGCCGGCGAGGGCGATGACGACCCCGATGAGGCCGAAGCGAAACAGCTCCCCCGAGGTGTCCATGCCGGTGAGGCGGGTGATCCCCGCCGAGAGTTGCATCACGCCATAGCCCAAGGTGGTGGCGATGCCGAAGATGGTGCCCACCAGGGCGAAGACGTCCACCGCGTGGCCGAGCGGCCCGTGGATCTTCTCCTTGAAGATGGGATAGAGGCCGGAGCGGATGGTCAGGGGCAGGTTGTAGCGAAAGCCGAAGTAGGCCAGCACCAGGCCGACGATGGCGTAGACGGCCCAGGCGTGAAAGCCCCAGTGGAAGAAGGTGGTGACCATGGCCTCGCGGGCGGCCAACTGGGTCAGGGGCGTCGCCTGGGGCGGGGAGACGAAGTGGCTCATGGGCTCGCCCACCCCGAAATACATGAGCCCTATCCCCATGCCGGCGGCGAACAGCATGGCGAGCCAGGAGGTGAAGCTGAACTCCGGGCGGGCATCGTCCGGCCCGAGGCGAATGTTGCCAAAGTGGCTGAAGGCGATCACCAGCAGCAGGATCAGGAACATGCCGACCACCAGCACATAGAACCAGCTGAAGTGCTGGGCTATCCAGCTCTGGCCGCTGCCGAAGAAGCGGGCGGCGGCCTCCGGGGCCAGGGAGCAGATGGCCAGCAGCGCCAGGATGAAGAGCAGACCCGGGATGAAGATGGGCAGCGACAGGGTGCATCTGGGGGGACGGGGAGCGTTCATGGGACACCTTTGGGTGGAAGGACTCAAGACACTATAGGCCCCTCGGGTGCAAAGCAGACAAGGGGTGGACGGCGAGTGACGGGGTCAACGGCCATGAACACCATGGGAGAGGAACTCATCGTCCTGTTTTTTTCATCGTATTTTATGCCTTTAAATCAGATGGTTACTGATTTCTTGTTTGTTAATAGCGAGTTAGTGCCGTTTTTTGGGAAATCTTTTCCCCCCTCGTCCGGTTCTATTGAACGTAGCCGGATGAGATGCGCCGGAGACATCACTCTCGACAACAAGGAATAGAGACATGAACGTGAAAAAAAGTACTGCCATCGCCTCTGCCATGACGGGTCTGCTGGCCCTGGGTGCCCAGTTCATCGCCGCGCCGGCCATGGCTGCGGATGACAAGGAGAAGTGCTACGGCGTGGTCAAGGCGGGCAAGAACGATTGCGCCACCAAGGGCGGATCCTGCGCCGGCACCGCCAAGATGGATGCCCAGGGGGATGCCTTCGTGGTAGTGCCCAAGGGGCTGTGCGAGAAGCTCGCTGGCGGGTCCCTGCAACCCAAGTAAGCCGCATGCCATGGTGTGGCGCCCGCCACATCATGGCCCTATCTATTGAGAGCCCAGCCATGAACCCCTTGATCGGTATCGGTTTACGCCCCCCGCACTACGACGAGATCCGCCACACCCTGCCCGGAGTGGGTTGGCTTGAGGTACACAGCGAAAACTACTTCGAGCGCCACAGCCAGGGCTTCGAGGTGCTGGCGGAGCTTGCGAGGCACTACCCCGTGAGCCTTCACGGAGTCGGCATGTCGCTGGGCTCCGCCGATCCGCTCGATGCCGGGCACCTGCGCCAGCTGGCAGCCCTGGTGGCGGCCATCTCGCCGGTGCGGGTGTCGGAGCACCTGAGCTGGGGCAGCATCGGCGGGCGCTATTTCAACGATCTGTTGCCCATGCCCTACACCCGGGCCGCTCTTTTGCACATGAGCGACAAGATAGATCGGGTGCAGCAGACACTGGGCAGACAACTGCTCATCGAGAATCCCTCCTCCTACCTGCAACTGGCGGGGGAGATGGGGGAGGCCGAGTTTCTGGCCGAGCTGGCTGGGCGCAGCGGTTGCGGCGTCCTGCTCGATCTCAACAACCTCCATGTGAGCGCGGTCAATCACGGCCTGGAAGTGGACGACTATCTGGCGACTATCGACCTCGACACGGTCGGCGAAATTCACCTGGCCGGTTTTACCGAGAAGCACCTGCCCCAGGGGCCCCTCTATATCGACACCCACAGCACCCCCGTGGCCGAGTCCGTCTGGGCGCTCTACGAGCAGGTCTGCCAGCAGCGCGCCATCCCCACCCTGATTGAATGGGATCTGGCGATCCCCCCGCTGCCGGTGCTGCTGGGAGAGGCGCAGCGTGCCAGCGAGATCCTGAGCACGGCGCAGCAAACATCCAGGGAGGCCGCCCATGTCTGAGCGTGTTTCCCCGCAAGGTACTTTTGCGAGCGGTCTGCTCGGGGAGGCAGCCCATGTGTGAGCTTGCTTCCCTGCAACGCGCTTTTGCGAGCGGTCTGCTCGGCCAGGATGATGCCATCCTCGGGCACATCCAGCCGGGACGCTTTGCCCCCGACGCCCTGTTGCAGATCTATCGCAACAACTTCATCCTCGGCCTCACCGAGGTGCTCGCCAGCAGCTACCCCGCGGTACGCGCCATGGTTGGCGAGACCTTCTTTGAGGCGGCGGCACGAGGGTTCGTGCTGGCGGCACCTCTGGAGGAGGGGAGCGTCATGGACTACGGGGAGGGCTTTGGCGACTGGTTGGTACGCTTGCCCACCACGGCCGCGTTGCCCTGGCTCGGGGATCTGGCCCGCTTCGAGTGGGGGCTGGAGCGGGTCTCGCTGCTTGCGCCAGAGACGCGGCGCTGGCCCGCCGAGCGGCTTGCCGCCATGACCCCTGACCACTGGGAGCGGCTGGTGCTGCATCCTGCCTGCGATCTGCAACTCCTGGAGAGCCCCCATCCGGTGCTGGCGCTCTGGCAGATGGCCCTGCACGGCGGTGAGACGGTCAGGGAACTGGATGCTGTCTGCTCCCTAGCACTCAAGAAACGCCCCGGACACCGGGTCGACCCCATTCCCCTGGATGCCGCCGCCTGGCGTCTGCTGCAAGGCTGCCTGCAGGGCAGGCCGCTGGCCAGCCTGCTGGCTCAGGATCCCGCCATGGCCGAACACCTAGCCCCCCTCATCACCCTCGACCTGCTGGTCGATCTGGAGCTTGCCCCATGACAATGCAAACCCTTGCCAGGCCCCTTGGCCCCCTTGTTGAACGCATCTTGCCCTGGTGCAGCGGTGGCCTGTTGCTGCTTGCCAGGCTCTGGGTCGCCACCATTTTTCTGCGATCCGGCTGGCTCAAGTTAACGGCCTGGGACAGCACCCTCTATCTGTTCGAGTTCGAATATCAGGTGCCCCTGCTGCCCTGGCAGTGGGCGGCCTATGCGGGCACGGCGACCGAGCTGTTGCTGCCCCTCTTCCTGCTGGCGGGCCTCTTCACCCGTCCGGTCGCCTTGCTGCTCTTTGGCTTCAACGCCATGGCGGTCATCTCCTACCCGGCCCTCTGGGCGGGGGGCTTTCACGATCACCAGTTGTGGGGCTGGATGCTGCTGACCCTGGCCGTGTGGGGGGCGGGCCCCCTGGGGCTCGACAGCTGGCGCCTTGCCCGTCGCTCGCCTCCGGCGTAAGGTGGCCGCACACGAGCCCTGCCTGACTGACGGGTGGGAAAGGAATGCAAAGGAGAAGAGATGAAGGTACGCGAGGCCCTGGCGGCCGATATTCCTGCCCTGACGACACTGCGCATGGCGCTCTTTTGCGAGGTGGGGGAACTTGCCCGGCCCGATGAGGATCCGGTCCTCAGGGAGGCGACGCAGGCCTACTTCATTCAGGCGCAGGAAGAGGGCAGCGCCCGTAGCTGGGTGGTGGAAGAGGAGGGCGAGGTGGTGGCGTGCGCCACCCTGGCACTCTTCGTGCGCCCGCCCTACCCGGGCAATCTGGCGGGGCGGGAAGGGTACCTGCTCAACATCTACACCCAGCCGGCCTGGCGCAGACGGGGAATGGCGAATGCCCTGCTGGTGGCCATGGTGGCGTATGCCCGCGAGCAGCAACTGGGCAAGCTGTGGCTCCATGCCAGCAGTGATGGGCGCGCGATCTACGAACGGTTCGGCTTTGCCGGCAATCCCGCCTGCCTCGAGTGCGTACCTGGCCGTTAGCCTCCTCTTTTTCTGCACCGAGTTGATCCTCTTTCACAAGGGCTGCGTACTGGGAGCCCTTGGCGGCATCGCCGCTTTTCTATACACTGCGCGCCCCATTCGTTTCAGTCGTCCGACCACTTATGTCGGCGCTGGCGGTGCCGATACCCTCTGTGGGTGAGGCCGTGGTGCCCATGGGGATGGTCAACGAGGAAGAAGTGTCATGTTCAATCAGAAGCTCAAAGCGCAGTTGCAGGCATGCCAGACCCGGCTCGACGAGGAGCAGGGCATCATAGAGGCGATCAAGGCGGGTGCCGCCACCGTCATCTTCAGCCCGGAGGGGATCATCCAGGAGGCGAGCCCCCCTTTCCTGGCCCTGATGGGATATGGTGCCGCCGAACTGATTGGGCAGCCCCACAGCCAGCTCTGTCCAAGGGCCTGGGGGGAGTCCGGTGACTATCGCCAGTTCTGGCGCCGCCTGGCCCAGGGGGAGGTGCAGTCAGGCACCTTCGAGCGCGTGAACCGGCAGGGGGAGACGCGCTGGCTGGAGGCGACCTATTTCCCGGTGAAGCACCAGGGCCGGGTGACCCGGGTACTCAAGATTGCCAGCGACGTCACCGAACAGCACCAGCGGCTTGGGCGGCTCGAGGCGCTGACCGAGGCACTGGACCGCTCCCGGGCCATGATCGAGTTCACCCCGAACGGCGACATCCTCCATGCCAATACCAACTTCCTGAGCGTCATGGGTTACACCCTGAGTGAGATCGCGGGCAGGCACCACAGGATCTTCTGTGACGAGGCCTTTCTGCGCGAGCAGCCCCGTTTCTGGGAAGAACTGGCCCGGGGTCAGTTCAAATCCGGCCTCTTCATGCGCCACAACAGCCGGGGGCAGGCCGTCTGGCTGGAGGCGACCTACAACCCCATCCGGGATGGTAGCGGCAAGGTGGTGCGGGTGGTGAAGTTCGCCAGCGACATCACCGCGCGCATCGAGCAGAACCACGCGACCCGGGAGGCCGCCCGCCTGGCCCACAGCACCGCCCAGGAGACCCTGCACAGCGCAGAGGAGGGGGCGGGCTTGCTGCGCGCCGTGGTGCAGACCTCTTCCCTCATCGCTTCCCAGGTGGATGAGGCCATCGCCCTCATCGGCCAGCTCAACGAGCAGTCCAGAAGCATCGAGGCCATCGTCTCGACCATCAGCGCCATCGCCGATCAGACCAATCTGCTGGCCCTGAACGCCGCCATCGAGGCGGCGCGGGCGGGGGAGCAGGGGCGCGGGTTTGCGGTGGTGGCGGACGAGGTGCGCCAGCTGGCCGCCCGCACGTCGCTCTCTACCGACGAGATCGCCAGGGTGGTGCAGAAGAACCGCGAGCTGACCGCCAGGGTGACCGACGACATGGCCGGGGTGGCGGGCAGCGCCGAACTCGGCAAGCAGCAGATCGCCGGCGTGGACAAGCTGATGAGCGAGATCCACCAGGAGGCGGACAGGGTCTCCCAGACGGTGTCCGCCCTCTCCATCTGAGGGGCTGACCGCAAGATTGCCAACAGAGTGAGCGATCGGACGGCCAGGCTGAACCCTGGCTGTATGAGGCCCCCCTTCGTCATTGTGCCGCCCGGCCCCCTTGTTTAGGCTGCCGCCTCCTTTTTATTGAGCAGGTAGACAACAATGGCAGTACGACAGAGAGGCAGGGCACTGGCCCTGCTGCTGGGAGTGGGGGCGAGCCTGGGGCTCGGTGGTTGCATGGGTCAGATGGGCCTCTCTTCCATGGTGACCAAGGGCAACCTCAGCGTGGTGGACAACCGCTACGGTCGTGCCGGCGTCTTCGTGCTCCTTTCCCCCGTCTATGGCCTGGCGGCCACGGCGGATCTCTTCGTGTTCAACACCATCGAATTCTGGTCCGGCAAGAACCCCATCACCGGCAAGGCGCCCGCCCTGGTGGATCAGAAGAGCGATGCGATCATCAAGGTGAACCAGCACCTGGATCCTGCCCTCAACCAGGTGCCGCTGGCCCTGCTGCCCCAAGGGGTGCGCGAGGTAGAGGTGAGCTACCCGGACGAGCGCACCGCCCAGATGGAGATCCACTACATCGACGGTCAGCGCAGCCTGATGCGGGGGGAGATGCGCGGGGAGCGACTGGATCTCTATCTGGACGACAGACTGGTCTCGACCCTGAGCCGCGAGCAGCGCGATGCGGCGGCAAGTCGGGGAGCGGGGCAGGTATAATTTGTCGCGCCCCTGATCCTTTACTCCCGACAAATGCTATACATGCCTGCGGGCAAGTACGCCCCGATGTAGAGGGAGTGGGCTATGACGGTAAATGGATTGCGTTTGGCAGAGCTGATTGGTTCTCTCAGCCATGCCCTGGACATGACGGAAGGGCAGCCGAGAGGCCACTGCATCCGCTGCTGCTGGATAGGCTCTCGTCTGGGGGAGCAACTGGGACTGGATGCCCGGCAGCGCCACGACCTCTACTACACCCTGTTGCTCAAGGATCTGGGGTGCAGCAGCAATGCCGCCCGCATCTGCGAGCTCTATCTCACCGACGATCTTCACTTCAAGCGCGACTTCAAGCTGGTGGATGGCTCCCTCTCCGAGGTGGTCAACTTCGTGCTGGGCCACACCGGCTTGCAGGCGGATCTGCTGGGCCGTTTTCGCAGCCTGTTCCACATCTTTCGCAACGGGGATCAGATAGCCAACGAGCTGATCCTGACCCGCTGCCACCGGGGGGCGGACATCGCCCGCCAGTTGCGTTTCAGCGACGAGGTGGCCCAGGGGATCCTCTCCCTGGATGAGCACTGGAGCGGCAAAGGGCGGCCGCAACAACTGGCGGGAGAGGCCATCCCGCTCTTCTCCCGCATCGCCCTGCTCTGTCAGGTGGTGGACGTGTTTCACGCCGCCGCCGGGCCGGACGCGGCGATGAGGGAGCTGCGCGAGCGCAGCGGCAACTGGTTTGATCCCGCCCTGGTCAAGGCCTTCGAGGCGCTGGCCGACGACGCCTTCTGGCAAGGACTGGCGGATCCCGCATTGGCGGAGCGGGTCTTCGCCCACCCGGCGGGGCAGGGGGAAGTGGCGCTGGATGAGGATTATCTGGACGAGATAGCGGCGGCCTTCGGCCAGGTGGTGGACTCCAAGAGCCCCTATACCGCGGGGCACAGCGGCAGGGTGGCGCTCTATACCGACATCCTCGCCGCCCAGATGGGGCTGTCCGAGGCGCGGCGACGCTGGCTCAAGCGGGGTGCCCTGCTCCACGACGTGGGCAAGCTCGGGGTGAGCAACGCCATCCTCGACAAGCCGGGCAAGCTTGACGAGCAGGAGTGGGCGGCGGTGCAGATGCATGCCGCCTACACCGAGGAGATCCTGAGCCGCATCGGCGCCTTCGAGGAGCTGGCCCAGGTGGCTGGCGCCCACCATGAGCGGCTCGACGGCAAGGGCTACCCCAAGGGGCTCAAGGGGGAGGCGATCACCCTGGAGACGCGCATCATCACCACCGCCGACATCTTCGATGCCATCACCGCCAAGCGCCCCTATCGGGATGCCATCCCGGTGCCGCGGGCCCTGGAGATGATGGCGGAAAACCTGGGCACGGCCATCGACCCCGACTGCTTTGCCGCCCTGAAGGCGGGGATAGAGGACTTCTCCCTCTACCTCGCTCCGGAGCAGCCCCTGGCTCGTGCAAGTTAAGGCGCGAGCCCGAGACAAGCAAGCCCCGCATCGGCGGGGCTTTTTTGTGGGTGGTTGCAGGAGGCGTGATCAGGGGCGGGCCGAGGGCTTGGCATAGGGTTGCAGCACCAGCCCCAGCAGGCGATGGAGGTGGGCGAGCTGCTCGATGAGATGGAGATTGAGCCAGAGGTAGCCGCCAAGGGTGGGGTCGTGTCCCTGGCCTGGCGCCTGGCTTGCGTCTCCATCGAGCCGGGCGGCGGCCTCTTGCAGGCGGCCGATGGCCTGGTCGGCCGCCGTGGTATCACCGCTCTTGAGCATGAGGGCGAGTTCGGTGAGCACTGACTCTGTCGCCTGCTGGCAGGCGCGAAGCCCCGGGTGGCTCTGCATCAGGAAGTGGCTCTGGCGATCCCGCCAATAGGTGTTGGCCAGCATCTCCAGTGTGCAGACGCTGTTGCGAAGGGTGGTCTGGGTCGCCTCGAACAGCGGGCTGCCAAGGCGGGTCTCCTTGACCGCCGGGGCCAGCAGGGGGCGCAGGCTGACTATTTTGGCGAGCAGGCGGGCATGGCTTCGGGTGAGCTTGGGGCGCTCCAGCACGTTGGGGGAGAGGTGGGTGTGGTAGAGCCGCCCGGCCTGCTGCAGGGTGTCGTGCATCTGCAGACGCCAGTGGGTATAGGCCCGCTGGGGGTAGATGCTGCAAAACAGCAGGGCCAGCACCGATCCCAGGATGACGTCGCCGCTGCGCCAGAGCGCGGTCTCGATGTCCCCGGGCACCCCGCCGACGATGACCCCCAGGGTGATGCCGATGAGCAGCCCCACATAGGGGCGCTTGCCGAGCGCCAGGTAGCCGCACAGGAACATGATGGTGCAGCACCAGGCCAGCATCAGGGGCAGGGAGTAGAGCTCCAGATAGAGGGCCACCACCCCGCAGGCGGCGCCAAAGACGGTGCCCACCACCCGTTGCAGGGCGCGCGACAGCACGTTGCCCCAGAACGAGATGGGGCCCATCACCACCACCAGGGTGATGAGGGGCCAGGTGCTCTCCGGCAGCTTGAGCTCCCGGGTCAGCAGGAAGGTGAGGGTGAAGGCCAGGGCGATGCGCAGGCCGTGGACCAGGCGGTAGCGGCCATAGATGAGCAGATCGAAGCGGGAGAGCGGGGCATTGAGGCGCAAGGGCGTTCTCTTATCTCGGGTCAGGGTGGTGAGGATAGCAAGGGGGACGGCATTCGCCTTGACCTGCGTCGTTTCTCCGGTTCATGCGGGCGCACCTGTCGGCAGGCGCACCATGACCCGCTCGCCGGGGGGAAGGGCCGCGCTACCCGGCGTCCGTTCGATGCGGCAGTTGGCACTGTCGTGGCCCCCATCCACCGGGCGCACCAGCAGGGTGCCCGCCTCGTCCTGACTGAGCAAGCCGGGCACAAAGCCCTGCTCTGCCGATGGGGGCAAGGCCGCCAGCAGCCGGGCGTAGAGGCGAAGGGGCGGCGGGGCCTGACGGGGGGCGTGCGGGGGCAACCAGGCGCAGATGAAGTCGGCGATGGCCTCCAGATCCTCGAAGGGGAACCGGGGCAGGGTCGTGGCCTGGGGAGCGTCGCTCACGAGGGCGACGATGTCAGGATCATCGGGGAAGAGCAGGGGCCGGCCGATGGCGGCGCGATACAGCTCCACCTTGGGAAAGCGCCTGTGCTTGAACCCCTCGACCAGCAGCAGATCGAGCCTGTCCCAGTCGAAGCGGGCCAGCAGTGCCTCGAAGGGGGGCTCCCCCTCCGGGGTCTCCCGGATCAGGGCGTGGCGCCGGTCGGAGGCCGCCATCACCTGGGTGGCGCCCGCCTGGCGCAGGCGGTGGCTGTCCTTGCCGGGCTGGTCCATGTCAAAGGCGTGATGGGTGTGCTTGAGCACCCCGAGGCGCAGACCGCGCGCCACCAGGCGCGGGATGAGGCGCTCCAGCAGGGTGGTCTTGCCGGTGCCGCTCCAGGCGACGAAGCCGAGCAGGGGCAGGGGGCTCATGGCGCGCCCCCTTCCCGCAGCCTCGCCTCCCAGGCGGCGAGTTCGGCCGGGCTGTTGAGGTTGACGAAGGCGTCGGGCAGATCGGCAAAGGGCACCACCGCCATCCGGTGGCGGGCAAACCAGGCCCCGGTCTTGCGCTCCCCGTCCGCCAGCGCCTGTTGCAGAGAGGGGCGCAGGGCGCGGCGCAGCAGGGCGACCACGGGCTGGAGGTGCTCTCCGTCGTGGGCCACCACCAGATCGGTGTCCGGGGTGATGGCGGCGCGAAAGCGGGTCATCAGATCAAGGGGCAGGGCGGGGCAGTCACATGGGACGAACAGCACCCAGTCGTGACGGGCCGCCGTCAGCCCCGCCAGCATGCCGGCCAGCGGCCCCTGGAAGTCGGCCTGCGCGTCCCCGATGACGGGAGCAAGCTGCCGGTAGCGAGCCTGGCTGCGGTTGGCGTTGATCAGCACCTCGTCCACCTGGGGGCGCAGGCGGGTCAGCACGTGCTCGATCAGGGGAGTGCCCGCGAGGGGCACCCAGCCCTTGTCATCGCCCCCCATGCGGGTGGCGCGACCGCCCGCGAGGATGACGCCGCTGACGAGAAAAGCGGGGGAAGAGGAAGGGGTCATGGTGCTCCGTTACTCGCAAAGGGATGCCCACAGGGGCGTGTCGGGATCTTGCGCCAAGGCGGGCGTGGGAGCAACCTTCGGCTGTCCCGGCAAAGGCGCCTTTGGCCGCAGGGTTTGTCCAAGCTCACAAAACCGGATCGGCAAACGTCATATGATCCCCAGCATTCTGAGTCTTGCTCTCCTGCCTGATGGCAACTTCATGTAAATCAAAGAGAATGACTATGGCTACCGGACAATATCTGCTGTGGAAAGATGCACAGGGTCACGATTTTCGCCCCGTTGCACTGACGGGCACCAATCTGCTCAACGATCGCAACCTCAACAAGGGTACCGCCTTCACCGAACAGGAACGGGCCGATTTTGAGCTGGGCGGCCTCTTGCCGCCCCAGGTGCAGACCTTCGAAGCCCAGCTGGAGCGGGTCTATGAGGCCTTCCTGAGCGCCTGTAGCGACATCGAGAAGTACCAGAACCTGCGAGCCCTGCAGGATCGCAACGAAACCCTGTTCTACGCCCTCCTGTCCCGCCACGTGGAGGAGATGACTCCCTACATCTACACCCCGACCGTGGGCAAGGCGTGCCAGGAGTTCAGCCACCGCTTCCAGAAGCCGCGCGGCCTCTACATCACCCCGAAGAACGTCGATGACATGGGCTCCCTCGCCCGCCACATGGATGCCAAGGCGGTGCGCATCATCGTCGTGACCGACAGCCAGGGGATCCTCGGCATCGGCGATCAGGGGGTGGGGGGCATGGGCATTCCCATCGGCAAGCTCGCCCTCTATACCCTGGGGGCGGGCATCCACCCCGCCTGCTGCCTGCCCATCGCGCTGGACGTGGGCACCGACAACCAGGCGCTGCTGGATGACCCCATGTACCTGGGCCAGCCCCACAGGCGCATTCGCGGCAAGGAGTACGACGACTTCATCGACAAGTTCGTGACCGGGGTCAAGCGCCACTTCCCCAACGCCGTGTTGCAGTGGGAGGACTTCAGCAAGTCCAACGCCTTCAACAACCTGGCCCGCTACCAGCAGGCGCTGCCGTCGTTCAATGACGACATCCAGGGCACCGGGGCCGTGGTGCTGGCGGGTATCATTGGGGCCGTCAAATCCAAGGGGGAAACCCTGGGCCAGCAGCACTACCTGGTCTACGGGGCCGGGGCTGGCGGGGTCGGGGTGGCGGATCAGATCTGCGCGGGGATGATCCGCGAGGGGCTTGACCCGCAGGCGGCGCGGGATCGCATCTATATCCTGGATACCCAGGGGCTGGTGTGTGACAACCGCGAGGGGCTGGATGAGTACAAGCGCCGCTACGCCAAGCCGGGCCTCTTGCTGGCCCAGTGGGATCTGCAGGGCAAGGCGGGGCTGACCGAGGTGCTGCGCCACGTGCCCATCACAGTGCTGCTCGGCACCAGCGGCGCCGGTGGCGCCTTCCAGGAGGAGCACATCCAGCTGATGCTGACCCACTGCGAGCGCCCCATGGTGTTCCCCCTCTCCAACCCCACCGCCAACTGCGAGGCCCTGCCGGAAGACATCTTCCGCTGGAGCCAGGGACGCGCCATCGTCGCCACCGGTAGCCCGTTCAAGGACGTGCACCATGAGGGGCAGGATTATCGCATCGGTCAGGGCAACAACGTCTTCATCTTCCCCGGCGTGGGGCTGGCGGCCATCGTCAGCCAGATCCGCGAGATAAGCCCGGACATCTTCACTACCGCCGCCTTTGCGCTCGCGGAGTGCGTGAGCGAGGCGGATCTCGCCCGGGGCACCGTCTACCCGAGGATCAGCGAGCTGCGCAACATCTCGGTGCACGTGGCGACCGCGGTGCTCAAGGACATCGTGCGCCGGGATCCCTCCCATCCGCTCATCGGTCAGGATCTGCAAGAGCACATCCTGAGCCATATGTGGGAGCCGGTCTACCTGCCCTATCGCCGGGTCTGAGGTGCGACCTGCCCGCACGTGTCGCGGGCATGACGATGCCATAGAAACAGAGAGAGTGGCCCAGGCCACCCTCTCTGTTTTCTGCCCTGCTGTGTGTGCGGGGCAGGACGCTGCCACCTATTGAGCGGGCGGGGGCACCAGGCGGTCATCGACGCTGCCATCGCCCCGAAGCTTGTTGCCACTGGCATCGACGGCGTCCACGCCGTTGTCGTCGACGCTGCCATCGCCCCGAAGCTTGTTGCCATTGGCGTCGACGGTGTCCACGCCGTTGTCGTCCACGCTGCCATCGCCCCGAAGCTTGTTGCCATTGGCATCGACGGCGTCCACGCCGTTGTCATCCACGCTGCCATCGCCTCGAAGCTTGTTGCCATTGGCATCGACGGCGTCCACGCCGTTGTCGTCCACCCGGCCACCGGCATGACGCTCCCCGCCTGCATGCTTGTCGCCACCGCCGTGGCGATCGCCGCCAGCGTGCTGGTCGCCACCGGCATGTTCGCCCTGACCACGGTCATCGCCGCCGTGGCCGCTGTCGTCCCCGCCATTGTTTCCATTATGGCTACTATCGCCTCCATTTCCGCTATTGTTTCCACTGTGGCTACTATTGCCCCCACCGCTGCTGTTGCCGCCTCCGCCGCTGCTGTTGCTGCCTCCGCCGCCGCTGTTGCCGCCGCCATCCCCCCCTTTGTTGTGCACGATCAGCCCATTGGCCACATAGCTGTGGCTGCCATCGAGGATCAGGTTGAACAGCGCCGTGGCGGGCGGGGCATCAACCCAGGAGAGGGAGGCCACCGGCAGTTCGACAGGGTGCGGCGCCAGCGCCAGGTTGCCCGCGCAGCCCCCCTCTGACCAACCCAGTAGGTGCATGCCGGTAAAGAGCGGCAGCACGGCGAGGGCCGGGTTTTCGGTGCGGGTCATGGCCGGTGCGATGGCCGCCCAGCCCCGGGTGGTGAGGAAGGGGTGCTCGGCGGTAAAGAAGGGGGGCAGATGATTGAGCCCGTAGAGCCTGCGCGCCCCCAGCGCCACCCGCTCGATGGCCTGGATGCGGTTGCTCTGCCCGTGCCTGTCCCGCACCCGATCGCCGACCCGCAGGGTCTCGATGGGGCGTTCGCTGCCATCGGCCATCAGGATGCGGGTACCGGCGATGAAGCAGGACTTGGCATGGGCCTGGTTTGCCTGCCACTGGTGGTGGTCGAAGTCATAGCTCAGCGGGGTGGCGAACAGGGCCAGGGCGATGGCCGAACCCAGCAGCAGTCGGCGCTGGCTGGGTTTGAACGAGGGCAGTGACATGGGGAACTCCTTGTCGGTGTGGGGTCACGCCTTCGAGTATAGAGAGGGGATTGGGGGGGCATCTGCGTCGACCAGTTGAAAGCCTTGTCATGTCAACTCGCCGGAAAAACGATTGGCGTTGGCCATAAAAGTGCGTAAAATCGCTTCCTCGATGCTTGTAGCAGCGAATCCCGCCTAAAAAGCCAGTTTCATGCCCTCCCCAAGCAGTAAAAGGCAACAAATGACGCCGTTTGGCCCGTTGGCTGCCTTGAAAACGTCTTGTGATGACTGAAAAGTGTCAAATATCCCTGTCAGTTATCAAAAAATTAAGGATACCCATGTTTTCCTTGGTCAAGCAAAGCGTCGCCGGGCTGCAAATTCTGTTTGTCGCCTTCGGTGCCATGGTGCTGGTGCCCCTGCTCACCGGTCTGAACCCCTCCATGGCCCTGCTTGGCGCCGGTGTAGGCACCCTGCTGTTCCAGCTCTGCACCCGTCGTCAGGTGCCGATCTTCCTCGGCTCCAGCTTCGCCTTCATCGCCCCCATCATCTATGCCACCCAGACCTGGGGCCTGCCCTCCACCATGTTCGGTCTGTTTGCCGCAGGCTTCATGTATTTCATCCTGGCGGCCATCATCCGCGCTCGTGGCATGGGCTTCGTGCACAAGCTGCTGCCCCCCGTGGTCATCGGTCCCGTCATCATGGTGATCGGCCTGTCGGTGGCTCAGGTAGCCTGCAACATGGCCATGGGCCGTGCCGGCGGTGAGCAGGTGGTGCCTGCCACCACGGCGCTGACCCTGGCGGGCATCTCCCTGGCGGTCACCCTGATTGCCGCCGTGTTCTGCAAGGGTTGGATCAAGCTCATCCCCATCCTGTGCGGTGTCATCGCCGGTTATGTCTCTGCCGTGCTGATGGGCCAGGTGAGTTTCGATGGGATGGTCAACGCCCCCTGGCTGGCGCTGCCCCACTTCGAGACCCCGGAGATCAACTGGGCCGCGGCCCTCTTCATGCTGCCGGTGGCCATCGCCCCCTGCATCGAGCACATCGGCGGCGTGCTGGCCATCGGCGGCGTGACCGGCAAGGACTACACCAAGGATCCGGGCCTGCACCGCACCCTGGCCGGTGACGGCATCGGCGTCTGCTTCGCCGGTTTCATCGGTGGTCCCCCCGTCACCACCTATGCGGAAGTGACCGGCGCCGTGATGATCACCCGCAACTTCAACCCGGTCACCATGACCTGGGCGGCGGTGTTCGCCATCATTCTGGCCTTCTTCGGCAAGTTCAACGCCCTGCTCACCTCCATCCCCATGCCGGTGATGGGCGGCATCATGCTGCTGCTGTTCGGATCCATCGCCGCCATCGGTCTCAAGACCCTGGTGGAGTCCAAGGTGGATTTGGGGCTGTCCCGCAACATCGCCATCGTGGCGGTGACCCTGACCGTGGGTGTCGGCGCCCTGGAGATGAAGATTGGCGACTTCGCCCTGGCGGGTGTGGGGCTGGCTTCGGTGGCGGCGATCCTGCTCAACCTCATCCTGCCCCAGCACTCCGAAACGGGTGCCATGGAGAGCGCCAAGGATTAAGCGCCTGGCTTGCTGTACGTTGAGATGATGAAAAAGAGGCCACCTTCGGGTGGCCTCTCTCTTTTGGCCTGCGTACCACTGAACCCGGGCTCCCCATGTGAAGCGGCTACACTCAGGGGCACCATTGACGGGAGAGGACGAAAGGATGAAGAGGGCATGGATCCTGGCCCTGCTGGGGCTGATGGGGAGCGGCGCGGCCGAGGCCGGTGCGGTGCGCTACGAGGTCGAAGGCAAGCCGTTCGAGGGCTATTACCTGGCGGCTGCCGACAAGGATGCCCCTCTGGTGGTGCTGGTGCACGACTGGGACGGGCTCAACGGTTACGAGATCAAGCGGGCCGAGATGCTGGTGGCCCTGGGCTACAGTGTCTTTGCCGTAGATTTGTTCGGTGCCGGGGTCAGGCCGAGCACGGTGGAAGACAAGAAGCGCCTCACCGGAGCCCTCTATCAGGACAGGACCAGGATGCGCACCCTGCTGCAAGGGGGATTGGCGGAGGCGGGCAGGCAGGGGGGGCGGCTCGACAATGCGGTGGCCCTCGGTTACTGCTTCGGCGGCGCCGCCGTGCTGGAGCTGGCCCGCAGCGGGGCGGATCTCAAAGGGGTGGTGAGCGTACACGGCGGGCTGGAGACCCCGGCCGGGCAGGACTACAAAGAGGTGAAGGGAGAGTTGCTTGTCCAGCACGGCAGCGCCGACGAGGCGGTCTCTCTGGGTCAGTTTGCGGCGCTGGTGGCCGAGCTGGAGAGCGCCGGGGTGAAGCACGAGGCGACCAGCTACAGCGGCGCCCCCCACGCGTTCAGCGTTTTTGGCTCGGACAACTACCGCGCCGATGCCGATGCCAAGTCCTGGCAGCGTTTCACCGGTTTCCTGAAGGAGGTGACCGGCTCCTGAGGGGGCCGGCTCACGCAGGCCATGGCAGTGCCATGGCTTTTTTTATGCCCGTTTTTCGCCATCTCAGGGGAGGGCGAGCACCCTCACCCACATGGCCCCCTTGCCCACCTCGCTCCGTGGGCCCGGGGTGAGCTGGCCGCTTTCGGGGTCGATGGCATGCAGTGCCACCTCATGGGATTGCTGCCCGGTCGCGATGAGCCAGTGGCCGCTGTGGTCGATGGCAAAGCCCCGGGGACAGGCCTCGGTCGGGAAGTGGCCGAGGGGGGTGAGGGCGCCATCTTGGGGGGAGACGCCGAACAGGGTGAGCAGGCTGCTGGCCCGTTCGCTGGTGTAGAGAAAACGTCCATCCGGGGTCAGGTGCAGGTCGGCGCCCCAGCGCTCCCCCTCATAGCCTGGGGGCAGCATGTCCAGGCTCTCGCGCGCCACTATCTGTCCGTCCGCCTCCCTGTGGTAGCGATTGAGGGTGGCGTCGAGTTCGTTGAGGCAATAGAGATCGCCGTTGTCCGGGTGCAGTGCCAGATGGCGGGGCCCGGCGCCGGGGGCGGTGTGAATGTCCCCCAACGGATGGGGAACCAGCCTCTCGTCCACCAGGGCAAAGCGGCGCACCCTGTCCTCTTTCAGGCAGGCCACCAGCAGCTCCTGCTCCCCGTTTTGCCCTGGGAGCCAGGTGACCGAGTGGGCCGCCATCAGGTGGTCGAGACGCTGGTGAGGGGGCTGCATCCGGCCCGCCTGATCCTGGCGGGAGACGGTGACGTGGTTGAAGGCGTAGGAGGCGGCAAAGAAGAGGCGGCCGCTGCCGTCCATGCAGGTATGGGAGGCGCTGCCCTCGAGGGGCGCCGAGGTCGGGGCCCCGAGCCGCCCATCGGCGGCGATGGGAAAGCTCAGCACCCGAAAATCGGGACGCACCCCCGCATGGAGCCAGCGCCGGTCCGGGCTGATGACCAGGGGCTGCACCTCGCCGCCGGTCTGCACTTCCTGCAGCGGGGCGAGGGTGCCTGCTTCGAGGCGAAACACATGGATCAACCCGCTCACCGGGTTGGCCACATAGACCACTTGTTGCATTGCATCTCCTTTGCGACGGCCATCCGTCGGGTCAAGGGAAAGGGGAGTCCCGGCGTCTCAGGCGGGGATCAGGATCTCGCGAATGACGGGCACCACTGACAGTACCAGCAGGGCCGCCATCACCTGGTTGAAGCGGCGACGGGCAAGATCGTTTGCCAGCCAGCGCTTGAGCAGGGAACCGCACAGGAGCCAGAGTCCGACGCAGGGGAAAGAGACGATGAAGAAGGTCAGGGCGATGACGAGGTGCTGCTCAAAGGGGTCGCTCCCCGCGCTGGTGAAGGCGGCGATGGCGCCGGTGGCAACCACCCAGGCCTTGGCATTGACCCACTGGAACAGGGCACCCTTGAAAAAGCCGAACGGGCGGGTCCCGTTGCTGTCAGCCATCCCGTCCGTCGGGCGGGCGATGAGCCAGGCAAGGTAGAGCAGATAGAGGGTGCCCGCGCATTTGATGAACATGTGGAGTTCGGGGAAGCGGGTAAAGAGCTGGCCAAAGCCCAGCCCCACCAGCAACAGCATCAGGGTGAAGCCGACGCAGATCCCCATGAGCAGGGGCAGGCTCTTGCGTATCCCGACGCTGGCGCCGGCGCTCATCACCATGATGTTGTTGGGGCCGGGGGTGACTGATGCCGAGATGGCAAAGAGCACCACGGCGTAGAGCGAGTCCATAGGGTTCCTCGTGCAGACAGTCCGTTGTCTTCCCTATATTGGGGGCGATCTGCGCTTTCCAAGGCGGGGGGCGGGCAGAAAAAAAACAGGCCCCGTGACGGGGCCTGTGAAGTGGGCGGGATCAGACGGGCTGGTTCCCTGCCGGCGGCAGCGCCGGGCGGGATTCCACCTTCTGTTCGTCTCCCTGCATGTTCTTGATGTAGACGTCCATCTGGTTGAACGCGATCTCGATGCCATGCTCGCGGAACAGCACGTCGATGCGGCGGTTCAGCTCGTCGATGGCCGGGTTGCGATCCCCCAGCTCGCTCACGAAGAAGCGCAGCTCGTGATCCAGGGTGCTGGGCCCGAAGGTGAGGAAGTAGACGATGGGGGCCGGGTCTTTCAGCACCCGGCTGTTCTCCATGGCGGCCTGCATCAACAGCTTGCGGGTCAGATCCAGATCCGAGCCATAGGCCACCCCGACCCGGGCGATGACCCGGGTGACGGTGTCGGACAGGGACCAGTTGATGAGGCGCTCTATCATCAGCTGCTGGTTCGGGATGATCACCTCCTTGCGGTCGAAGTCGGTGAGGGTGGTGGAGCGGATCCTGATCTTGTTGACCGTGCCCGAGATGGTGCCGATGGTGACGGTGTCGCCGATCCGCACCGGGCGCTCGAACAGGATGATGATGCCGGAGATGAAGTTGGAGACGATCTGCTGCATGCCGAAACCGATACCGACCGAGAGACCGGCGGCCAGCCACTGCAGCTTCTCCCACTGGACCCCGAGCATGGCCAGCGCCGTCAGGCTGCCCACCCCGATCAGGGCGTAGTTGAGCATGGTGGTGAAGGCGTAGGCCGTGCCCTGGGCGAGGCGCAGCTTGGAGAGCACCAGCACCTCCAGCAGGCCCGGCAGGTTGCGGGCCAGCGACAGAGCCGCACCAAACACGAAGAGGCCGGTCAGCACGTCGCTCAGGCTGATGGGATAGAGCACGGCGTTGGCCCCGGTCCCCTCGCTCTTGTGCCACAGCACCACGCTGTCGAGGTAGGTGAAGACCGCCACCAGATCAGACCAGAGCCAGTAGAAGGCGACGCCGAACACCAGTAGCAGCATGATGCGGGTCAGACGCAGGGACTGCTGGCTGACCTCTTCCAGATCCATGGGCTGCTCTTCGATGGCTTCGCCCCCTTCCGCATCCTCCTGGGTCTTGTGTTCCCGCTTGGCGACCGCGCGGCGATAGGCCAGACGACGGGCCGCCAGCTCAAGACCGCGCAGGGCGGTGCGATAGACCAGACCCCAGATGATGATGAGGTAGAAGGACTCGATGAGCCTGCCGGTGAGTTTCAGGGCCGTGTAGTAGTAGCCAAGGGCTGCCAGCACCATCAGGGCCACCGGCGCCAGCGCCAGGGCGACGGCGGTCAGGGTCTGCAACATGCTCGCCTCGCCCTTGATGCGGGCGCGGGAGATGGGCAGCACCAGGTAGGCGGTCAGCCCCAGCAGCAGCATGGTCATGCCCTGGCCGATGACGTCGTTGCCAAGGGAGGAGGGCTCCACCACCGCCTTGGTCGACAGCATGATGAGGGGCAGCAGGGGCAGCCAGAGGTAGCGCATGCTGTTGCGCTTGGCCTGCAGTTCGTCCCGCGGCATGCGGAAGTGGGTCTCGCCGATGCCCCCTGGTCGCATCACAGACAGGTAGACGCTGAACACCAGGTAGCCGAGGGCCAGGTTCAGGGTGATCTGGAAGATGAGTCTCGGGCTCAGCAGACCGCAATAGGCGAGCAGCAGGCCGGCGGCCAGGATGAAGAGGGTGCCCGGCAGGCGTTGCAGCACGGTGAACAGCAGGGCACGGGGGGTGTGCCACTGGCTGTCCTGACGAAAACGTCCCAGATCCTTGACGATCTTCTTCTGGCGCTCGAGCAGGGTGCCGCGCTTCCACAGCAGCAGGCCGCCCACCAGCAGCAGCGGCAGGGAGAGCAGGGAGACCGCCAGCAGCATGTCGCCCCAGCCGTTCCAGTCCGGTTTCAGCACCCAGTCGGAGGCCTGCTTGAAGGCCTGGGCCGGCCAGGTGATGAACCACTTGGCATCGATGGGCTTGTTGCTGCTCACCCAGAAGATGTGCTGCTGCAGGGTGAACTCGATGGAGGCATAGACCCGGGTCAGCTGCTGCTGGGTCAGTTGCAGGCTGATGGCGTTGGTGAGCTGGGCATCCATCTGGCGGTTGAGCTGATCCAGCAGGCCGATGCGGGTGTCGATGAGCTTGGCAAGGCTGGCCCTGTCTTCGTCGCTCACCGTCTCGCCGCTGCTGGCGATGAGGTTGTCCAGATACTGGTTCTTCTGGAACAGCTGGTCACGCTGCTGGCTCAGTTCGAACTGGGCCAGGTGCAGGTCGGCGATCTGCTCCTCCAGGTTCTTCACCAGGGTGGAGGGGGCCGCTTCCAGTTGCTGGTAGAGCTGATAGAGGATGCGCGAGAGCAGCAGGTTGCCCTTGAGCATCTGCACCTGTTCGTTGAGGTTGCGCTCGGTCTGGGTGCCGCGCTCCAGCATGCTTTTCGCCTGCAGGTTCTTCTGGGCCAGGGTGTTGAGGCTGTTGGTGGAGCTGATGAGCTGCTGGCTGAGCTGGTAGTTGAGCTCCTGCTCTTTTTGCACCAGGGGGTTGTCTTCGGCGGCCACCAGTTCGCCGGTCTCTTCGGCGGTCTTTTCGGTATCCCCCAGGCGCTTGGCGCTGCTCTGTTCCTGCAATGCCTGCAGTTTCTGCTCTTCACTGGCGAGACGGGCACTCTGGTAGTCCCGTTGCTTGACCACCAGGTCCTGCATGCTGGTGCGGTTGTCCAGCTCCTTTTGCAGGTTGGCCAGTTGCAGATCCAGCAGGGCCAGTTCGGCATTAAGCTTCATTTTCTCGGCGCTGCTCACCCCGTCCCCGGCGTTGAGGCGGGTGCGGATCTCCTGGCTGCGCTGATAGGCGCGGCTCATGCTGGCCTGGGCCCGCTCCGGCAGGGTCTGCAGGTTGGTGATCTGGCTGCCGATGGTGCCAAGGGCCTCCTGGGCCGCCTGCATGTTGGCCATGATCTCGGGTTGGCGGGCATCGAGCTCCGCCAGGCTCATGGTGGCGTATTCGCTCTTGAGCTGCTCCGGGCTCTTGCCCTGGGTCAGGGCGTCGAGCTTGGCGCCGATCTCCTTGAGCTCTGCCGGCAGGGTGCGCAGGCGTTCGCTCTGGGTTTTGGCCTTGCTCTTCTCCTTGTCGATGCTGTCGAGGAGGGAGAGGGTGTCAGTCAGGAACTTCTGGTCCGCCTGCTGGCTGGCCGTAGGGGTGTCCGACTTGCCGAGGGCGTCGAGCGCCCGCTGCACGGTGGCGCGCTGGGGCAGATCCTGCGCCAGGGTGCTCGGGGTCCAGAAGGTGATGAGTAAACAGAGCAGCGGCAGCAGGGTGGCCGAGGCTCTTTTGAAGCGTGTTGAGAGCATAAAGCGTCCGGGTGATTATGCGATGTTCGGGGGATTTTCCACCAGGGTAAAATCCGCGTGGATTCTAGCACCGGCGCAAGAGGGGCAGCAGGGGGAGAGATAAAAAAAAACGGCGCCCGCAGGCGCCGCTTTCATCGGTTCAGGACTGATTACAGTACGTGAACGGAGGCGGTGTTGGTGGTACCGCTCGGTACCAGGGCACCGGAGACCATGACAACCACGTCACCCTTCACGCCCATGCCGATTTCCAGCGCGGCTTCTTTGCCGATGCGATAGAAGTCGTCGGTGGAGGCGATGGAGTCAACCACGTGAGCAACCACACCCTTGGTCAGCACCAGCTGGGCAGCGGTCTTCTTGTTGGTGGTGATGGCCAGGATCCAGGCTTTCGGGAAGTATTTGCGAATGGCCTTGGCAGACTTGCCGCCTTCGGTGGCAACCACGATCAGCGGGGCGTCCAGCTTCTCGGAGGTCTCTACCGCGCCTTTGCAGACTGCTTCGGTGATGCGCAGCTTGTTGCTGTCGTTGGCAGCGGACAGGTTGGACGGCATCACGGCATCGGTACGCTCGCAGATGGTGGCCATGATGGTCACGGCTTCCAGCGGGTACTTGCCCTTGGCGGACTCACCGGACAGCATGACTGCGTCGGTACCGTCCAGGATGGCGTTGGCCACGTCGCCAGCTTCGGCGCGGGTCGGACGCGGGTTCTTGATCATGGAGTCCAGCATCTGGGTGGCGGTGATGACCACTTTGCGGGCCTTGTTGCACTTCTCGATGATCATCTTCTGGGCGAAGATTACTTCTTCTACCGGGATCTCGACACCCATGTCGCCACGGGCAACCATGATGCCGTCGGAGACAGCCAGGATCTCGTCGAAGTTGTCCAGGCCTTCCTGGTTTTCGATCTTGGAGATGATCTGGATGTTCTCGCCGCCGTGGGCTTTCAGGTGCTCACGGATTTCCAGCACGTCTTCTTTCTTGCGAATGAAGGAGGCAGCAACGAAATCAACGCCTTGCTCGCAACCGAAGATGAGGTCGCGCTTGTCTTTCTCGGCCAGGGCCGGCAGCTTGATGGAGACGCCCGGCAGGTTGATGCCCTTGTTCTCGCCCAGGTCACCGTTGTTGAGCACTTTACAGATCACTTCGCGCTCGGTGATTTCGATGACGTCCAGGCCAATCAGGCCGTCGTCAACCAGGATGCGGTTGCCGACGCGCAGGTCGCTGGCAAAGCCGGCATAGGTGACGGCGACTTTGTCTTTGTTGCCCACCACGGTCTGGTCGGTGGTGAAGGTGAAGGTCTGGCCGGCGACCAGGGAGACGTCGTTGCCGCCTTCGAGCTTGATGGTGCGGATTTCCGGACCCTTGGTGTCCAGCAGGATGGCTGCGTGCTTGCCGGTTTCGGCCATGACAGCGCGCAGGTTGCTGATGCGACCACCGTGTTCGGCGTAGTCGCCGTGGGAGAAGTTCAGGCGCATGACGTTCATGCCGGCATCCAGCATCTTGCCCAGCATTTCTTTGGATTCGGTCTTGGGACCGATGGTGCAGACGATTTTGGTCTTTTTCATGTCAGTCTTCATGGTTAAGGAATTTCCGCCGTGCAATATACACCAGTTTTTGGATACTTTTTATGATCCAGAAACAACGTTTTGAGCGAAAACGGCCTCAATTTGAAAGATAACGTTTTCGCTCACAGCTCATTTTAGGGGCTAAAATAATTGATTTTCCGCAACTGAGGCCATTTGGTTCCCATTTCTGGCCTCGCATCCTGCCCGATCCCATGTTGTTAAATGACAAACAACAGGGCCCCATTGCGGGGGCGATCCGGCCCGATGCCGTTGGCCGTCATCCAGTGTAGTCACTCCCTCCCGTGGCGTCAGGGCGAAGCAGCGCAAGGCAGGAGCCGGTTGGCCTACAGCGGAAAAAAACGCCGCCCCTCCCGGCACGTCGGGAGGGGCGGCAGCCCTCTGGATCAGCCGAAGAACCAGTAGCCGCGGTTGACCAGCCGGGTCAGCAGTTGCAGGAAGCCCGCCTGATCGGCCAGTTCCACCAGCGCGTCCTGGGTGATGATGTCCTTGTCGCACAGGAGCACGATGGCGGCCGGATCCTCGCTTGGCAGGGTCCAGGCTTCGCCGTCGATGTAGCAGGTGCGGCTCTCGCCGCTGAACCAGACGCTGCGCAACCCCGGCACCTTGATGGCGGGCTCCCCCTGACTCAGCAGGTCGGCCACCTCGTCGGCGCTGTAGTCCGGCTCCACCGGATTGACGTCCAGATCGTGCTTGGCCTCGGAGATCATGGTGCCGAACCACTCCTTGAACAGGGTCTCGTCGTCGAGGGCCTGTTGCATCAGCTCCCGCAGGCGGTGCAGCTCATGGGGCTGGATCTCCCCGTGGCGGGCGCGGGGCTGGAGGTCCGGGTCGCCGTAACGTTCGGTGCGGATCTCGTTGTCGATCAGGTGATCGGCAAAGGAGGAGACAAGGGCCTTGGCGTCCGGTGCGCGGAAACCCACCGAGAAGTTCAGGGAGGGCTCGATGGCGTAGCCCTCGTGGGGGAATCCAGGCGGGATGTAGAGGATATCGCCCGGCTCCATGATGACGTCGATGATCGCCTCGAACGGCTCGCAGTGCAGCAGGGCGGCGTGGGCGGCAAACTCGTTGAGTGGCTTGGCATCGCCAACCCGCCAGTGGCGCTTGCCCTGCCCCTGGGTGATGAAGACGTCGTAGTTGTCGATGTGGGGGCCGACACCGCCGTGAGGGGTGGAGAAGCTCACCATAACATCGTCAAAGCGCCAGCCCGGGATGAACTGGAAGGGCACCGCCAGCTCGTGCACCTCGGGTACCCAGTGGTTGCACGCCTGCACCAGCACGGTCCAGTTCTCTTCCCCCAGGTGATCGTAGGATTCGAAGGGGCCGTGGGCCGCCTCCCACTGGTTGTTGAAGCGGGTGACCAGGCGCGATTCGATCACCTCCTCCATGGCCAGACCCGCCAGCTCGTCCGGGCTGATGGGATCCTGAAAGTCGGTGAAACCGCCCTTGATGAGGAGCGGGCGCTTCTGCCAGTAGTGCTCGAGGAAGTGAGCGATATCCAGATTGAGTTGGTACATGGTGCTTCTCGTATCTTGTGAGAGGGCTTGCCCAAGGCGGGCTTGGGCAAGGGCTCTGAAATGGCCCGATAGAGGGTGATCATATCAAATGGGCCAAAATCAACGGGGGCCCTGCCGTCATGACAGAGCCCCCGCCGGTTCGGTTACATCACTTATTTCAGCAGATCGACCAGACGCTGGGCGTCGCCGATGTAGTTGGCCGGGGTCAGCTTCTTGAGCTCGACCTTGACCGCTTCCGGCAACTCCAGGGTGTCGATGAAGGTGCGCATCCCTTCGGCGTCGACGCGGCGACCACGGGTCAGCTCTTTGAGCTTCTCGTAGGGCTTCTCGATGCCGTAGCGGCGCATCACGGTCTGGATGGGTTCCGCCAGCACTTCCCAGTTGGCGTCCAGATCGGCGGCCATGGCGTCCGCGTTGGCTTCCAGCTTGGAGATGCCCTTCAGGGTCGCCTGATAGGCAATCAGGGAGTAACCCACCGCCACACCCAGGTTGCGCAGCACAGTCGAGTCGGTGAGATCACGCTGCCAGCGGGAGATGGGCAGTTTGCTCGCCAGGTGCTGGAACACGGCGTTGGCCAGACCCAGGTTGCCTTCGGAGTTCTCGAAGTCGATGGGGTTGACCTTGTGGGGCATGGTGGAGGAGCCGATTTCGCCGGCGATGGTGCGCTGCTTGAAGTGACCCAGGGAGATGTAACCCCAGACGTCACGGTCAAAGTCGATCAGGATGGTGTTGAAGCGGGCCAGGGCGTCGAACAGCTCGGCGATATAGTCGTGGGGCTCGATCTGGGTGGTGTAGGGGTTCCAGGTCAGGCCGAGAGAAGTGACGAACTCCTCGGAGAACTGGTGCCAGTCCACATCCGGGTAGGCGCTGATGTGGGCGTTGTAGTTGCCCACGGCACCGTTGATCTTGCCCAGCAGCTCCACCGCCATGATCTGCTTGAGCTGGCGCTCCAGACGGTAGGCGACGTTGGCCATCTCCTTGCCCATGGTGCTCGGGGTCGCCGGCTGACCGTGGGTGCGTGACAGCAGCGGCATGTCGCGGTACTCGACGGCCAGGCGCTTGATCTCGCTGATGAGCTTTTCGCAATAAGGCTTGATCACCTCTTCCCGGGCGGTCTTCAGCATCAGGCCGTGGGAGTTGTTGTTGATGTCTTCCGAGGTGCAGGCGAAGTGAATGAATTCGCTGACGGCGGCCAGCTCCGGGTTCACTTCCACCTTCTCTTTCAGGAAGTACTCCACCGCTTTCACATCATGGTTGGTGGTGCGCTCGATCTGTTTGATGCGGGCGGCATCCTGCTCGTTGAAGTTGCTGACGATGCCGTCAAGCACGGCATTGGCTGCCTCGCTCAGGGCAGGGACTTCCGGGATCCCGGCGTGGCTGGCCAGTTTTTGCAACCAGCGCACCTCGACTTCGACGCGAAAACGCAGCAGACCGAATTCGGAGAAGATAGGGCGCAGGGCATCGGCCTTGTCGCCATAACGACCGTCAATCGGGGAAACGGCAGTCAGCGCGGACAGCTCCATGGGGTGAACTCCTGATGATTGGTGTGGGGGTTAAAATCGTTTGGCCAGTTCCACCATCTTCTTGCGGGCGAAGATGATCTGGGTACGGCTGCCGCCGAGCTGGCGCCACAGCACCACGGCGCGGATGCCTGCGAGCAGCAGGGCGCGCACCTTGTGCTGCACCAGGGGCTGCTGCAGGAACAGCGGGGTGCCCGCCACCTGGATGCGCGGCCCGATGGGGCTGATAAGGTCGCTGTAGATGCTCGCCATGTTGGCCAGGATCTGCTCGTCGAGCAGATCGAAATGCTGTTGCTGGCGGCCGATCTGGCTGATCCGCTCCCCCAGCATGTTGAGGATGTCCTTGCGCTTGGCGAGCTTGCGCTCCAGCGCGATCAGGCTCACCACGTAGCGGGTCAGCTCGGCATTCTTCTGGCTGCCGTCGGCCCCCAGCTGTTCCGCCAGGGCGCGATAGCCGTCGCGAATGGCCAGGTGGCTGCCGAACACTTCCAGCGGCTGCGTGGGGTTGGTGACCAGAATGCTTTGCAGGCTCTCGCGCAGGGAGGCTTCGTCGCAGGAGCCGTCACGGGCCACTTTCTGCACCAGATAGGCGGCCTGGCAGATGCCTGCAAAGGCCATGGTTCTGTCTTGGAATTTGTCGCTCATATCTTCACAGCCCTGTTCTGTTCTTTCACCGGCCGATGCCATTATCCGGCCTGGAATGTGTCGGCCATGTCTTCACAGCCCTGTTCTGTTCTTTCACCGGCCGATGCCATGATCCGGCCTGGAATGTGTCGGCCATGTCTTCACGGCCCTGTTCTGTTCATTCACCGGCCGATGCCATGATCCGGCCTGGACGTTGCCAATCATGCATCGCTGCCTGGTACTGTTTTTCTTTGTCCCCTCTCCCTCAGGGAGAGGGTCAGGGTGAGGGTGGTTACCCCCTCATCCCCAACCCTTCTCCCGCGAGGGGAGAAGGGAGTACAGCGCGGACGCTCGTGAGCGTCCAGCCCTTAGACCGGATGGCTGAAACGTTGTTCGATGATGCCGCCGCCCAGACACACTTCCCCGTCGTAGAAGACGGCGGACTGGCCCGGGGTCACCGCAGCCTGTTTCTCGTCGAAGATGACCCGGATGGTCTCATCGTCGATGGGCTGGATCAGGCAGGGGATATCTTCCTGACGGTAACGGGTCTTGACGGTGCAGCGGCGCGGCGCGCGAATGGGGGTGCGATCCACCCAGTGCAGCTGGCTCGCGACCAGGCCGTCGGAGTAGAGGCGGGGGTGCTCCCCTTGCGCCACCACGAGCGTGTTGCGCTCCACCTCTTTGTCCACCACGTACCAGGCCTCTTCGGTGGCATCTTTGCGACCACCGATGCCAAGCCCCTTGCGCTGGCCCAGGGTGTGGTACATCAGCCCCTGATGCTCGCCGATGATCTTGCCGTCCACGGTTTCGATGGGGCCGGGCTGGGCGGGCAGGAACTTGGCCAGGAAGTCCTTGAACTTGCGCTCACCGATGAAGCAGATGCCGGTGGAGTCTTTCTTCTTGGCGGTGATGAGATCCAGCTGCTCGGCGATGCGGCGCACCTCGGGTTTTTCCAGATCCCCGACCGGGAACAGGCTCTGACCCACCTGGGCTTCGCTCAGGGTATAGAGGAAGTAGCTCTGATCCTTGTTGGTATCGAGGCCGCGCAGCAGGCGAGGGCGGCCGGTGCTGTCGTCACGACGCACATAGTGGCCGGTGGCGATGTAGGTGGCCCCCAGCTCTTCGGCGGCGAATTCCAGGAACGCCTTGAACTTGATCTCCTTGTTGCACAGGATGTCCGGGTTCGGGGTGCGACCCGCCTTGTACTCTTCCAGGAAGTGTTCGAAGACGTTGTCCCAGTATTCGGCGGCGAAGTTGATGGTGTGAAGTTTCATCCCCAGCTTGTCGCAGACGGCCTTGGCATCAGCCAAATCCTGGGCGGCAGAGCAGTACTCGTCCGTGTCGTCTTCTTCCCAGTTCTTCATGAACAAGCCTTCGACCTGATAGCCCTGCTGCTGGAGCAGGTAGGCCGAGACGGAAGAATCCACGCCGCCGGACATGCCGACGATCACCTTGATTTGGCTGTTGTCTGTCATTAGTCGAAGTTACCAGTTCGTTTAAACGGGGCGTATTCTACCAGAGTTTTGCGCCCCCGGTCACATCTCCCTGCCGCCGTTCCCCTTGGAAGCCCGGCGGCGGGAAATCGTTTTTCTTGTCTCGGCCCCATCGCGTCAAAAAGAGCGTCCAATGGCGCTTAGATAAAGGCCTTGAGTGCCGACAGCGGCAGGCGGGTGCCTGCCAGATAGTCCTGGATACACTGCCACACCAGGGGGCTTCGCAGGGCGGGCTTGCACTCGGCAATCTCCTCCAGGCTAAGCCAGTGACAGGCCAGTACGTCACCGTCGGGATCCTCTGGATGGTGCTGACCGGGCGACTTTTCAAGGTCGAAGATGACGGCGGTGCGCACAAAGGTGGCCTCGCTGTCCGCCGGTTTGAAGAGGTAGACCCCAAGCCAGCCGGTGGGCGCGGCGGTGAGTCCGGTCTCCTCCTTCAGCTCGCGGCAGGCCGCCTGGATGAGATCTTCTCCCGGCTCCACGTGGCCGGCGGGCTGGTTGAAGCGGCGCTTGCCCGCAATCTCCTCTTCCACCAGCAAGAAACGCCCCTGCCAGTGCACCAGGGCGGCCACGGTGAGGCGGGTGGGCAGCGGTGGGTGATCGCTCATAAGGACTCCTTGTCTTGTTGGCTGTGCCCCGGCGGGGGCGCTCGATGCAGATCCGCTGTCGCCTTCATTCAGAGGGCTTGGTGCGAGCCGGACGGCGGGCGGTGGTGCGCCCGCCGCTGCGATTGGCCTGGCGCGGGTCTGCCCCGCGGCGGTCCCGCCCCTGGGCTGGATCCTGATCTGTTGGCCGGGCGGTGCGGGGGGCACTGCGGCCAGTGCCCCCGGCTGCGGCGGATGCCCGTGGTTTGCCTTGCGTGGCGGCTGGTCGTGGCGCGGGTGCCAGCTCGGGGGCGGGCAGGGCGCGGCTCTCTCCCGGCGCCAGACCATCGAGGGTCCACTCCCCGATGGCGTAGCGGATGAGGCGCAAGGTGGGGTGGCCGATATGGGCGGTCATGCGCCGCACCTGGCGGTTGCGCCCCTCCACGATTGTTATCTCGAGCCAGCAGGTGGGGATCTCCCTGCGCTCGCGAATGGGCGGATTGCGTGGCCACACCACAGGGTCATCCATGATGCGCGCCCCGGCGGGCAGGGTCATGCCGTCGTTGAGTTCCACACCGGCGCGAAGGGCGGCCAGTTTCTCCTCGCTCGGGATGCCTTCCACCTGCACCCAGTAGGTCTTGGGGGTCTTCTCTCCCGGCTGGGTGAGGCGTGCCTGCAACTTGCCGTCGTTGGTGAGCAGCAAGAGCCCTTCGCTGTCTCGATCCAGCCTGCCCGCGGCATAGATGCCGGGCTCTTTGATGTAATCCTTGAGGGTCTCGCGGCCCCCTTCGTCGGTGAACTGGCAGAGCACCATGTAGGGCTTGTTCAGGAGCAGCAGCTTGCGATCCGCCGGGGCGGGGGCCGGTTTGCGCTCGTTGACTCTCCCTGCGTGCCGGGCCTCCCGGCGTTGGGATGGGCGCACCGTGGTGGGCCCGCTGGCCGTGCGGCCTGCGTCAGGGCGGGCGGAGAGGGAGAGACGGGGACGGGCTGATTTCATCGCATGCCTACCAAAAACAGGGGATGGCGGAGTGTACCACAGGGGGCGGCCATCAGGGGGAGAGCGGGGCTCACCCTCTCTGGTCAGGGGGAGGCGGTGTCCGGCGCCAGTGCGAGGGAGAGGCGCAGCATGTCCTTGTGCTGGATGCCGTGCTCCATCAGGGGCTCGGGATAGTGGATGAGGAAGTGATCCTTCACGACGGCATGGACGCGAAAGCCGTGGCGCTGGTAATAGGTGAGCTGGTGGCCGAAGCTGCCGGTACCGAGCTCGACGCGGCCTATCCCCTTCCCGGCCAGGTTCTCCAGCACGAAGCGCAGCAGGCCGGAGCCGATGCCCTGCTGCTGGCGGTTGGGGGCAACGGCGATGTTGAAGATCTCGGCGGTTTGCTCCCCCACCAGGCCCGCCACGCAGGCCCCCACGACCTCGTTGTCCGCCAGGGCGGCAAAGCCCCAGGCCCCGGGCAGGTAGGCGGCGATGCGCGACGCGGCGGGATCGGCCTCCAGCAGCAGGGCCAGCGGCAGGTGGGCGGGGTCCATCTCGACAAACGTCATCCTTGTTTCTCTCCCTGTTTGTGACGCCGCGCGCCGCGCAGCACGATGGCGGGCTTGACCGATGTGGTGGCCCGGACGGCGTTCCTCTCGCACGGCATCTCGCCCGGTGTGGATGCCACCAGCCGGATCAGGGTCTGCCACTGCTGCTTGCCGTGGGCACGCCCTTGCCCCTGTGTCCCGATGGGGTTCACCCGCGTCTCAGTGGGCGTCATGCCGGGGAACAGGGGGACTGGTCCCCGGGATCGGCGCCGGGCGGTTGAGCAGGAAGACCACCTCGCCCCGGTAATGGGGGGAGGCGGCCAGTGTTGTCTGCCAGGCGGGATCCCACTCCCCATCCTGCACCAGCCCTACCTTGAACGGGATGGTCAGGTGCGCCATGGCGGGCAGATAGGCCTGATAGCCCGGCACCGTGCGCGTGCCCTGATAGGTCTGGATCACCAGCTCGTCCACGGGCAGGCGATTGAGCTCTGCCACGTCCCCCGTTTTCGCCCAGTCGAGCAGCCCCGTCACGCTGAGCTTGCACCCGGGAGGCAGGGCGCGCCGCAGTTGTTGCAGGGCGTTGCCATAGCGATCGAGCTGGCGGGTCGCCGCATCGAAGTCGATCTGGATGCCCGCCACCCTGGCCCCGGCCGCGCGCCACCCCTCGTAGAGGCGCACCAGCACCTGCTCGTGGGCGGGGGAGAGGGGGAGGGCGTTGACACGCACCACCAGCCAGACCTGCCCGGCCTTGAGGGGGGAGGGAACCCGCCCCAGCTTGACGAAGCGGGAGCCGCCGGGCCTGTCCAGGATCTCCCCCTGATGCAGATAGAGGGTGCTGGCCTGTTCCAGTACCGGCTGGTGGCGGGTGGCGGACCAGAGCCAGAAGGCGTCATAGGCGCTGGCATCGACACTGGCCTCAAGGGGGGTGGCCAGGGTCGTCAGCAGCAGCGCCAGCAGGGCGCGTTCAGGGGGTCTGCTCATGGCTCACCAGTAGTATTTGAGGGATCTGGCCCACACCGAGTTGCCATAGCGCTGCTTGAGGGTGTTGAACCAGGCCTGCCGGGTGCGTTTGGGGATCTCCTGGCTGTCGCAACTGTTGTAGCCGGAGGGGGCATAGCACTGGATGGCGCGATAGAGGGCATAGCTCTTGTCTTCGGGCTCCGCCTTGGGGTTGGCCATCACGGCCTGATAGAGGGCGAGGCGACTCGGGAACGTGGGGCGCTCGTCTTGCGCCAGCCCCCAGATCATCTCGCGATCCTGCCACAGGTCGATATGGGGATCCCGGCTGCGCAGGTACTCCCCGAAGCAGTTGAGGGCATGACCATCGTCGGGGCGCTGCACCAGGGTGCCAAGGGTCTGGGCCAGATCCCGGCAGTGGTAGCCCTGGGGCGTCCCCTCTCCGCGCCACTGGAACGCCGAGAGGCGCACATCCCCGTTGGGCACGGGTTCCCAGGGCGCGTCGGCGGGAGGGGTCGCCTCCTTGTAATCGGCGGGGATGAGGGCCACATCCTGCAAGAAGGTGGCCGGGTCGCTGGCGATGAGATCCCGCACCAGCAGGGTATGGAGCGCAATCTGCCGCTCCGCCGCGCTCGGGCCCTGACTGGCTTGCTGGCGCAACAGGGCGGGTTCGGCCTCCTGCTTGAGCACGGCCGCGCGGATGCGCAGCTGGGTGATGGGGCTGCCGGGCTGGAAGATGGCGGCCGTGTTGCCGGTGCGTACCCAGTGATCCGCCAGCACGTTCTCCACGAACGCCTGCTGGGCCTGACCCAGGGGGGAGGCCACCAGCGCCATCAGGGCCTGCTCGGCCTTGTCGAAGGCCTTCATGCCCTGCCAGGCCCAGATGCGCAGCATCTGGTGGCTGAATGCCAGGGTGGCGTCCTCCTGCCCGGGGGAGGGCAGGGCCAGCACCTGCTCGAACTGCTTGTCCAAAAAGAGGGCATAGGCCTTGAGATAGGCCGCCTGCGCCTGGTGACCGGTTTTTTGCAGGTGCGCGATGGCGTCGTCCAGCTGGGCATCTTGCCAGTCCCGCGGCCGCTCATAGGTCGGTCTGAGACCCCGCAGGGCATTGACGAACAGCAGCGCCGGCTGGGCCGAGTCCTGATAGGCCGCCTGATGGCGATAGGCATCGCCACTGAGCAGGGTGAGATCGATCTCGTTGACCAGGGCCTCCAGCGCCGGCAAGGGCTGGCGGGTTGCCATGGCCTCGTCATAGGCATCCCGCAGGGCGCCGAGATCACCGGCCATCCACTGGATGCGTCTGAACAGTCCTCTGGTCGAGCTGGCGTAGCGCCCTTGCGGGTAGGCCGCCAGATAGGCCTGACCCTGGGCCATGGCGCGGCGAAGGGCCTCCTTGTCACTCCTGGTGACGTCCTGATCACCGTATTCGTCCTTCGCCTCCTTCATCGCGAGGTTGATCTCCGTGCGCATCACCATGTAGGTCGCGCTCTCGGCCACCCAGGGGGCCTTGGCCTGCTGCAAGGCGGCAAAGCCTGCGCGGGCCTCCTCGAAGCGGCTCTCGTAGAAGTGCCGGGCAGCCTGCAGATACCCCTGCCACTCCAGGGCAGCACCGCTCATTTCGGTAGCGGGGGCCGGGCTCTCCTGCTGCCCCAGGATCAGCAGACGGCTTCGCAGCAGCGACGTGCGCTCCGGGGCGGGCACCTCGCTCTGCTCGAGGGCGTCCAGAAACGCGCTGACCGAGGAGAGGGAGTTGGAGATGGCGTGGCCGTAGAGGGAGTCGTGGCCCGCGTAGTGCTCGAGCAGCGGGGGGAGGGACGGGTCGTAGGCGGCCAGCCGGCTGCCGAGCTGCTCGCGCAGCGCCGGGTCCTCCACCTCCTCCGGCTGGGGGAGGCGGGTGAGGTAGAACAGCGGCTGGCTGCGCTCGTTCAGCGGATCCGCCGGCAGGGTGAAGGGGAGGGGGTGATGCTGGGCATCCCCCAGCAGCATCAGCAGGTTGCCCCGGGTGTCGTTCTCGTTGAGATAGAGCGGATAGGTGGGGAGAGGGCAGTCGGTGAGCCAGAAGCCGCACCCGTCACCGTCGCCGGAGGCGAGGGCGGGCAGTGCAACCAGCGTCATCGCCAGCACCGAGCAGTGGGTCAGAGATGTCATGGGATCGCTATCCGTTTGTGGGCCCGCGCCGTGCGTGACGCCCGGGCCGGAAAAGGGGGTTCGCAGTGGCGGGCAATAGTACGAAACAGGGTCACAAACGACAACCCATTATGACCTGGTCGGCGCTCTCCCTGTCAGGACGCCTGCGCCATGCCGTCTATTTCGGGGCGGCCTTGTCAGGCCGGTAGCGGGTTTCGGTTATCTGGTCGAGGCGCAGGATCAGGGTGTCACCCCCCTTGAGGCGATAGGCGCAGTGGGCGGTGTTACAGCCGATGCGGATATGGGGTTCATCCCCCAGCAGAGGGGACTGGCTATGGGCCTTACTCTCTGGCCAGTTGCCTTGTTCGAGGAGGGTGATTTGGTCTTTAGCGAGCTCTTCCCCCATAGGTTTGATGTGTTCTGACGCCATGATGACCAGCAAGGGAGGCAGTATAAAAACAGTAAATTTGAAGTAAGTACGTTTTAACCAGCTCAAACAGTGGAAGGTAAACGGAGCAGGATAGTGATGAGCAATCTTGCCTCCTTCTTGCACAATGGGAAGCCGCTCGACAAAGCGAAATAACCACCATGAGAGCCTCAGCCGCCATTTCACTTTGAAAAATAAAAATGTGAGCGAGAGAAACAGTCCGGCTACCGCCGTAACGAGCGGTAGCACATAGGGTAAGAACAGTTGAATGAGAAGATAAAACCCGTGGAATAAGGTGGTGTCTGGGGGGAGAGAGAACTCATCGCTCTTCAATCCGAACTGTCCTAGGTAGCCGTGGTAATAACGCATACCCACAAAGTAGACAGCCGCAGTCAGTATTGGCAAAAGTGCACACAGAATGCCGACAAATGCCAGCATGGTCTCTTTCTCTTGTTCCTCGTCTTTTACTGCCCGTAGCGCTTGCAGATGCTTCTTGAGCCACTTGCGCTTCAGTGCGGTTAAATCCTTTTCCATCTGAGATGTCTCCCTGTCCCGAGCGCGTGCTCTTTGCTGCTTCGCGGATGTCAGCATCTGCCATCGCCATACATCGCCATACAAAAAGAGAGAATGTGGATGCTTATATCGGGGGCTCTTCGGTGCGAAAGAGCGCCTTGCCGCAGGCGAGGCAGGTGTGGCGAAAGCGATGATCAGGCCAGCCGGTCTGGGGGTGGCCCAGCACCTTGTCGGAGCCGCAGGCGCAGCAGCGCGCCCCATGTTCATCGTCGATGGCGCATTCGGGATGCTGGTGCAGGTAGTCGGCGCGGGTGGGCAGGCGCAGCCAGTCGGGCTGGGCATGGCGCTGGTTCCAGAAATAGCACCCATAGAAGGTGCCTGCGGCGACGGGCAGGGCAAACCACCAGAAGAGATCCATGTCATGACTCCGACGAGAGGGGATGAGGGCGGCAACAACCCGCTCAGCAGGCGTGGTGCGGCTTCATTTTATCGGGGCGGGAGTGGGGCGGGATATGCCCGGATGGGTAACAAGCGAACCTGCTGGTGGTCGGGTTGGCAAGCCGCAGGGCCGGGGTTGGGGATTATCTATCCATTAAAGAGATGGGTTGTGTCATAACCCATCGCATTTTTGGATGGAAATGGGGGCCTTTCCGGTCGCAAAACTCGGAGAGCGGGGTGTTTTTGTGAAAAAAAATGTGCATACACTCGTCATGCCGATCTCAAGGGAGTCATTGAGCTAGTGATAAATATCAAGATATTGATATCAATGGTAAAAATAGTGTTTTTATCAGGCGTTTTCAGGGTGAATAATGGGGTTTCATAAGGAGCTTCAACCCATTTTCTAGATTGGTTTTTGCATAATCAATCGTTTATTTTGTTGGACAATTGGGGAAAACCTGGTGTCCAATCGGGTGAGCAGGTTGGCCAAACAGTGCCGTCAGCCAGTGTGTAACCCGAGATGTAAGGAGACATCCTGATGGAAAAACTTGACCAAAAAATCGACACCATGCGCCAGGAATTCGAGTCCCAGGGGCAAAAACAGGCCCAGGACAGATGGCAGGCCAGGGTCGATGAACTGCAACGGGAGCGCAGCGAAGCGCCCCAGCCGGAAGCGGCAGAACACTAGCCCCTGGCGGCCTTGTAGCCACCAAGTGAGCGCATAATGAAAAACCACCGCCCTGTTCGGGGCGGTGGTTTTTTTGCGCAGTGGCTAGAGGCGATAGAGGTTCTGGGCCGCATCGAACAGCTCCGCGCGCTCGCCGGTGCCGCCGTTGAAGACGGTGTGGAAGAAGCGCAGCACCTTCTCGTTGGCGAGGGCATCCCCTTCGAAGTAGGCGTGAGAGTCCCCCACATGGGGCTGATTGGTCACGTCCACGTAGGTGGCCGTTCTGGCGTCCAGCCGCCGGGTGTAGTGGCCGAGCCTCGCCTTTTGCTGCTCCCCCATCTTCATGCGCGATGCCATCAGGGCACCATCGCGCTCATTGATGGTGATGTAGAGGCGGTTGCGACACTGGATGCGATCGACCCACTGGGCGTGAAGCTCGTTGTTGGTGTCGGCGGCGGCCATGATGATGTTGTCGAACAGCAGCTGGTTGGCGTGGTAGGTGGTGCTGCCCAGCAGGTGCTTGAACAGGTAGTTGCCCATGCTGTGCAGCAGCAGGTTGATGGTGAAGGGGCAGCGCTTGTTCACCTCCTTGGCAAAGTAGCGATCCCAGGCCTCGCCGTTGTCGGCGAACTTCTTCTGGGCTTTCTCTTCCAGTTGCGTCACATACTGGCCGTTGAACTCGTCGAGCAGCCCCTTCATCTTCTCCAGCACCCGGTCAAGGGCCCCGGCCGAGGCCAGGGCATCGCGCTTGTCGCTCTTGTAGCTCAGCACACCCCGGGCGCCGCCGCCATTGGCGGGCCAGCTGAAGCAGAGCACCTCGACGCCGTACCGGGCCTCGAGCCCCGCGGCCCGCTCCAGCACATCGTCAAGATCGTTGTTGAAGCCGTGTACGAACAGCAGCAGGTGTTTGCCGGTCTTGAGCTTCTGCTTGGCCGTGCTGCCGGTCCCGGCGCAGCGCTCCAGCAGCTTGCGCGCCACATAGGCGCTGGCCGGGTGGGGGAGGTCGGGGTCAAGGCCGACGCTGGCGGCCATCTCGGCGGTGATCTGATCCGGCAGCAGGTCCAGCTGCCACTGCTTGCCCTGACGCCGGGCCTCGGCGAGGCGCAGTTCGTTGGGGCCCTCTGCGGGTTTTTCGCCAAAGATCTCGCTGGGGGTCTTGCCCTGCTCGTTGACCATCCGGTTGGTGACGATAAACATGGTGTTCTCCTTGTTGTCGTGCTCTCTTCATGACCGGCCACGCCCCGGGCGCCCCGATCACTGGCAAAGAGCCTAGTCCGGATCCGGCAGCCTGTCCCCCGGCGCGCCTTGCCTCGCCAAAGGGGTTACGACGATGTAAAGGCGAACGGGATTTGGGGGAAAGGCTCCTTCGGGGCGGCGAGGGCAGGGAGACGCTGTCATCACTAGAGGAAGAGGCCCGGATGGACGGGGCCTGCGCCTCGTCAGGACCAGAGGGCGGCGAGGGAGTAGGGGATCCTCAGGCGCACTGTGATCCACTCCCCGACTATGGTCTGACATGCACGCCCGCTATTTGATTATGCAAATGGATGGGCTTAAGATGGCCGCGCGCAACGATCAGATTGATAACAAACGGAAGTTAGGAGATGCCGATGGAAAGCAAAGTAGTTATCCCGACCCAGGGCCAGAAAATCACAGTCGATGCCAGCGGCAAGCTGCAGGTTCCCCACAATCCCATCATTCCGTTTATCGAAGGGGATGGTATCGGTGTGGACGTGACCCCGGCCATGTTGAATGTGGTGAATGCTGCGGTCGAGAAAGCCTACAAAGGCGAGCGCAAGATCGCCTGGATGGAGATCTATACCGGCGAGAAATCGACTCATGTCTATGGCGAAGGTGCCTGGCTGCCGGCCGAAACCCTGGATTTCATTCGTGAATACTGCGTGGCCATCAAGGGCCCGCTGACCACCCCGGTCGGCGGTGGTATTCGCTCCCTCAACGTGGCCCTGCGCCAGGAGCTGGACCTCTACGTCTGCCTGCGCCCGGTCCGTTACTACGAAGGGACCCCGAGCCCGGTCAAGCACCCCGAGCTGACCGACATGGTGATCTTCCGCGAGAACGCCGAAGACATCTACGCCGGCATCGAGTGGAAGGCAGACAGCGATGAAGCCAAGAAGGTGATTGCTTTCCTGCAAAACGAGATGGGCGTGAAGAAAATTCGCTTCCCCGAGTCCTGCGGCATCGGCATCAAGCCCATGTCCAAGGCCGGTACCGAGCGTCTGGTCCGTGCCGCCATCGAGTACGCCATCGACAACGATCGCGACTCCGTGACCCTGGTGCACAAGGGCAACATCATGAAGTTCACCGAGGGTGCCTTCAAGGATTGGGGCTATGCCCTGGCCCAGAAAGAGTACGATGCCCAGCTCATCGACGGCGGCCCCTGGTGCTCCTTCAAGAACCCGAAGACCGGCAAGACCATCGTCGTCAAGGACGTCATCGCCGATGCCTTCCTGCAACAGATCCTGCTGCGTCCGGCCGAGTATGACGTCATTGCCTGTATGAACCTCAACGGTGACTACATCTCCGACGCGCTGGCGGCCCAGGTCGGCGGCATCGGCATCGCGCCGGGCGCCAACATCGGCGATGGCGTTGCCCTGTTCGAAGCCACCCACGGCACCGCGCCGAAATACGCTGGCCAGGACAAGGTCAACCCGGGCTCCCTCATCCTCTCTGCCGAGATGATGCTGCGCCACTTGGGCTGGACCGAGGCGGCTGACCTCATCGTCAAGGGGATGGAAGCGGCCATCGCCAACAAGACCGTCACCTATGACTTCGAGCGTCTGATGGAAGGAGCCACCCTGCGTTCCTGCTCCCAGTTCGCCCAGGACATGATCGACCAGATGTGATCCGGGTCGTTGAAATGCAAAACCGGCGCCATGAGCGCCGGTTTTTTTATGGAGGAGAGCAGGTCGTCAGGTGGTTTTTTCCACGTGCTGCTCGTAGATCTGCTGCCATTTGCTGGTCTCGGCCTCATCTCCACGGGCCTGCCAGAATTCGCAGATGGAGTTGGCGAGCTCGGATGCCATGGCGTGGTCTCCGTCACGGCGGCTCATCAGATATTGTCCCAACCAGCTTTGATATTGTTTCATCGCCCGATCTCCTTATCTAAGGTGCCCAGAGGGGAGTGCTCCTGGCGTCAAGGTCGCGCAGGAGCGATTCGAACTGGGCACATGTTGTGCTGCGCCCGGCAGGTGTTGGTCGCCGGATCCGGTGGTTATCTCACCGGAAAAAGGGGACAACGGGGCGCAGATGTCAAAAAACGGTCTCTATCGTATCACAAAATAACCAGTCAGTGGGGCTGGATGACAAATCAGGCTGTCCAGCAGTCTGGCCGTCTGTGTCATGGTGGCGAGGACTGAGGTGCCATCTTGCTGATCTCGCAGTAGAAAAACCCGCCAGGTCGGCGGGTCACGGGGGCGAAAAAAAGATCAGATCCGGGCGCAGGCCAGGTATTTTTCCATCTCCTCGGCGGGCACCATGCCGCCGCCGGTGGCCCACACCAGGTGGGTGGCCCCGGCCATCTTGGCAGCATCCAGTCCCTGCCCACTCTGCCACTCAAGGTTGGTGGCCACTCGCCAGGGGCCTGCCATGCCCGCCAGTGCCGAGGGCTCGAGCCGGATCTCTTCATCCCGGGCCAGGAGCCCCAGCAGGTCGTACATCTCCTGATCGCTCAGGGTGTAGAAGCCCGCAAGCAGGCGTTCCATGGCGCGGCCGACAAAACCGGAGGCGCGTCCCACCGCGAGGCCGTCGGCGGCGGTGAGGTTGTCGATGCCAAGGTCTTGCACCGCAATGGCATCGTGCAACCCGGTGTGGACCCCGAGCAGCATGCAGGGGGAGTGGGTAGGTTCGGCGAAGAAGCAGTGCACGTTGTCCCCAAACGCCAGCTTGAGACCAAAGGCCACCCCGCCGGGGCCACCGCCGACGCCGCAAGGCAGGTAGACGAAGAGCGGATGGTCGGCGTCCACCCTGATGCCCATCTCGTCGAACTGCTTTTTCACCCGCTCGCCCGCCACCGCATAGCCGAGGAACAGGGTGCGGGAGTGCTCGTCATCGATGAAGAAGCAGTTGGGATCGCGCTCGGCTTCCTTGCGTCCCTGCTCCACCGCCACCCCGTAATCCTCGGCGTATTCCACCACGATGGCGCCATGTTCGCGCAACTTGCGCTTCTTCCACTCCCGCGCATCAGCCGACATGTGGACGGTGACGCGAAAGCCGAGGCGGGCGCTCATGATGCCGATGGACATGCCGAGGTTGCCGGTCGACCCCACCGCGATGCTGTACTGGCCGAAGAAGTGGCGGAAGTCGTCCGAGAACAGCGTGCGATAGTCATCCGTCTCGCGCAGCAGCCCAGCCTGGATGGCCAGGTGTTCGGCATGGGCCAGCACCTCGTGGATGCCGCCGCGCGCCTTGATGGAGCCGGAGATGGGCAGGTGACTGTCTTTTTTCAGCAGCAGTCGACCGGTGACCTCAACCTCGTAGCGCTGATTGAGCGTAGCCTGCATCGCCGGAATAGCGGCGATCTCGGACTCCAGAATGCCGTTGCTGGTGCGGGTCTCGGGGAAGGCCTCGCACAGGTAGGGGGCGAAGCGGGCGAGCCGGGCGGAGGCGGCGGCCACATCGTGCCGGGTGAGCCCCACATGGGGCAATCCTTCCGCGAGGGAGGTGGCCCCCGGATTGAACCAGGTCACAGGGGTGAGGGCGATCAGCGGTTCGAGCAGGGGGAAGCGGGCGATGAGCCCGGCAATGTCGGTGTGTGTCATGAAAGCCTCTCGGGGTGGTGACGGAATCATCCCATTGAATGGCACCAGCGTTGCCGTGACAAATGATAAAACGCGTCGCTTGGATGAGCCCAGTTGATGCAAATGGTCATCTACCTTGCTGTGTCTTCGCATACGGGTGAGTTGAGTCTTCCTGGTGAATGCAAACCTCGCCCTTCTGGTATCATCTGCCAGATAAAAGAGAGGGAGGCCCAACCATGCAACGCGATGAGCACCCGGGGGTGAGGAGCAAGCTGCTCAGCAGCCATCAGCTCGCCAGGCTCCACACCTTCGAGGCGGCGGCCCGCCACGGCTCCTTTGCGCTCGCCGCCGACGAGCTCTCCTTGAGCCCAAGCGCGGTGAGCCACCGCATCTCGGCCCTGGAAGAGGCGCTCGGTTTTTTGCTGTTCCAGCGCTTTCACCGCAAGGTGGCCTTGACCACGGAGGGGCAGCGCATCTTCTGGGCCCTCACCTCCTCCCTGGAGTTCATCAATCAGGAGGTGCTGGAGATCAGGGAGCAGGCGCTGTCGGGCTCCCTGACGCTGCACTCGCGCCCCTCCATCGCCCAGTGCTGGCTGGTGCCAAGGCTCGCCGATTTTTCCCGTCTGCATCCTCACATCGAGCTCAACCTGCTGACGGGCAACGAGCACATAAACCTGCACGGCTACGGCATCGATCTGACCCTCAACTTCGATGCCAGAACCCCGACGGGCCTGGCCATCCACCCCCTGATGGATGAATACATGGTGCCGGTGTGCAGCCCTCAATACGCCAGCGACCACGGTCTGATGGGGGAGGTGGGGAATCTGCAGCAGTGCCGCCTGCTCCATGACAGGCAGGCCTGGGGCCTGGACACCGACAGCGACGAGTGGCGCACCTGGGGGAGCCACTGGCATCTCTCCCTGGAGGCCTGCTCGTCACACATGGGATTTGATCGAGCGGATCTGGCGATCCTTGCCGCCACCCACCACGCCGGTGTCGCCATGGGGCGCAGGCAGCTGGCAAGCCAGGCGCTGGCGAGCGGAGCGCTGGTGATGCCCTTCCCGGATATGGCGGTGCGCTGCGAGCCGCGTTATTACCTGGCGACCCTCCCTCATCGCCAGTGTCCCAAGATCCAGGCATTCATCCGCTGGATACAGGATCAGGCGCAAGGGGCATCCTGAAACGGGACCTGGTTTATTGTCCGCGAAGGTGATGCCCATGAGCGCACTATTTGTACAATAAGGGCCGGCACTGCTGCTAAATGACTTGGCGCAGAGCGTCGCGGGTAAGAGATAACAGCGTGTGCAACGGATGAGGTGAACCAGAGATTAACCGGGGAAAATAGAAAATAAAGTCCGTGAGGGTATTCCCAATAAGTATCAGGCAGGGAATTAACCACGGTGAATAATGTCCATATGGTGTCAGCGCGCTGCCGGATGGTATAAAAACATTATGTTGTTATCCAATGGGCATGCTATTCTCAAATCGTGTTATCCCTGTGACATACAAAAATAATTCTGTGAGGAAGTAATGAACGAGTTTCTGAAGGTTCTGCTGAACATTCGCAGCTTGCGCGCTGCCATTCGTGAACTGCCGTTTGAGCAACTGCAAGAAGCGAAAGAAAAGTTTGACCTGGTATATAACGAGCGTGCCGAGTCCGTTGAACAGGAACGTGCCGAACAGGAAGAGCGTCAGCGCAAACTGAATGAATTCACCGAAATGCTGCAACAGGCTGGTATCGATCCCCGTGAGCTGATCGGCAGCGTGGCGGCTCCGGCTGCGGCGGGCACCACCAAGAGCAAGCGTGCTCCCCGTCCTGCGAAATACAAGTACCAGGAAGACGGTCAGGAGAAGACCTGGACCGGTCAGGGTCGTATGCCCAAGGCCATCGCCGAGCAAGTTGCGCTGGGCAAGGATCTGAACGATTTCCTGATCTGATCGCCGGATCCGGATCTCGATAATGCCGCCTGCAGGGCGGCATTATTATTTTCAGGGTTCAGAGGATGTCGCAGTAAAACCCAATTGCGCAGGTTACTCCGGTTAATTGGAGAGCCTCGTCTGGAATAGCCATAACCATCATGTGCCCAATAAAGTTGGCGCATCATCTTCCACGCCACCTCGCCACTTATACGCACTGAGGACTCATACAGCCCGTGTTTCTTCGTCCCTTGTGAGAAACGATCATGGATACCTGCTGTGACAGAATGAAATAGCGGCGGTGGATCCTCATCTGTATGCCTGAGCGGCCCGTCTCTTTTTCATGCTGATGCATGACGCCCACCGCCTATTAATTTATCCCCTCTATTTATGGTCTGTTTGACACCGCTCTTCTGCGATATATCCGCACGATGCCGGACAATGTGCGGATGAGGCAGACACCAATTGGTGGCAAACAAATAAACCGAATGCTAGATGACGGGTTGTCCGAGTTCAGACTGAACGGCGTGTGTGTATTTTCTCCGGGTGCGGCGACGGGCCTGGACCGCCTCTGCCAGCATGGCAAGCAGGTGTTCACTCTCTTCCCAGCAGAGGCAGGCATCGGTCACTGACAGACCGTATTGCAGTTCACCCAGAGGAGCCGGTTTCTGGTTTCCTCCCAGCAAGAAGCTCTCGACCATGACGGCGGCGACGGCTTGGCTCCCTTCGCTCAGCTGGCGACAGAGCTCTTTGGCGACCTTCAGCTGGTTCGTGTGCAGCTTCTGGCTGTTGCCATGGCTGCAATCCACCATCAGGCGAGGGGGGAGTCCCTGGCGGGTGAGGCGGTCTGCTGCCTCCGCCACATCGCTCTGGTGGTAGTTGGGCAGGGTGCCGCCACGCAGAATGATATGGCCGTCGGGATTGCCTTCGCTCTTGATCACTACCATGCCGCCCTGGCTGCCGGGGGCGGTGAAGAGATGGGAGGCGGTACTGGCCTGGATGGCATCGATGGCGACCCGGATATTGCCGTCCGTACCGTTCTTGAATCCCACGGGGCAGGGCAGGGCGGAGGCCAATTGCCGGTGGACCTGAGACTCCGTGGTGCGTGCCCCGATGGCGCCCCAGCTGACGAGATCGGCGAGATAGAGAAAGCTGGTGGTGTCGAGGAATTCGGTGGCGGTGGCGAGCCCCAGTCCATTGATGTCGAGCAGCACCTGGCGTGCCAGATGCAATCCCCGATTGATGTCGTTGCTGCCGTCCAGGTGCGGATCGAAGACCAGCCCCTTCCAGCCCACCGTGGTGCGCGGCTTTTCAAAATAGGCTCGCATGACTATCTGAAGGCTGTCTTCATAGGCGGTGGCGAGTCGTGCCAGCCGTCCGGCATAGTCCAGGGCCGCGACGGGATCATGGATGGAGCAGGGGCCAATCACGACCAGCAGGCGATCGTCTTCACCTGCCAGGATCCGGCGTGCCTGATGGCGCTGGTTGTCGATGTGCCGGGCCATGTCGGCCGGACAGGGGTGCTGCGCCAGCAGCTCGGCAGGGGTGGGTAGCGCCTCTATGGCGAAGGCGCGCATGACCGAATTCAAAACTGCCATCTGGAGTTACCTTGCTGTGCATGTGTGCGATGGGGAACCCGTATGCGGCATCCTGTTGGGAGCAGACAGATTCACGGCTCATCGTAGTTGTTGAGAATGATTGTCATTATCTTGGTGTTTGTCTCAAATGCAAGTGCAATGAAATCGCCAGGCGAAGATGGGGGGAGAGAGAACGATGGCGGGGGAACCGCAGAAAAAGCAGGCCGCTCCCCGAGGGAAGAAGCCCGCCAGTCACAAGATAAAGAGGGGGTCAGCTGTCCATCACGGCGTGCCTGTCCTGGTGGTAGGCGTCTTCATCCTTGCCGCTGCGCCAGTAGGGGACTGCGTAGACCCGCTGGCGCTCGGCATCCAGGGCGCGTCTGACGTGGCGGCGCAGCGGCACGACCAGGCTCTCTTCCCCGCCAAACCAGAAATAGCTCCCCTCGGCGACCATAGGCTGGGCGGTGAAATGCGCCACCAGGGTCGCGGCCTGTTCCGGATTGCCCACGAACCAGCGCAGGTCGACGCCGGCCGGCAGCGACAGATCCTGCACGTCGTCCTGATGGGGGACCAGCAGAGCGATATGGCCGAGGGCATGGGCCGGCATCACCTCCACCATGGCGCTGATGGCGGGCAGGGCGGTGAGATCCCCCGCCATGTAATAGTGCTCGGCCGTTTGCAGCATGGGGTAGGGACCACCCGGGCCCGAGATGGCGAGCCTGTCACCCGGTTTGGCGTGCAGGGCGAAACGACTGGCGGGGCCGGCCTCGCCGTGCAGGGCGAAGTCGATGTCGAGCTCCAGCGCCTCCCGGCGAAACGCGCGTATGGTGAAGGTGCGAATGACGGGTTTCTGGGCGGGATCGAGCCAGCGAGGCCCCTTGTCGGTGGGGGTGGGCAACACTATCTCGCGCTGATCCGGTCGGGGCAGCATGATCTTGACATGAGCACCGCCACAGCTGAAGGGGTAGTCCACAAGCTCGGGGCTGGTCAGGCAGATTCGGCGCAGGTGCGGGCTCACATCCTGAACATGCTTGACGGTGAGCAGGCGGGGGCGATTGGCCGGGGCGGGTTGAGACATGGGCATACTCCTGGCTGATGATGGCGCCCATTCTTGATGAAATGAAAACTATTATCAATTGGTTTGTGGGCAGAATGGGTCGCGATTGACCTCCTCGGGATGTCCATCGCGATCCCACACTCTCTGCCTGGGTCAGGTTCGATCGCTTCCCCCCAGCGCCCGATAGATGCCTGCCATGTTGTTGAGCTGGGCCTGCTGCTGTGCCAGCAGGGCGAGCTCGGCATCCCACAGGCGGTTCTGCTCATCCAGCCAGGGTTGCACCCCGGTGGCTCCGGCCAGGAAACGGGCGCCTGCCAGCCTCTCGGCCTCCCGGGCATAGGCCCTCTGCTGCTCCAGATAGCGCAGCCGCTGATCCCCTTGCTGACGGGCGGCCAGGCCATCCTCCACTTCCAGCAGCGCGGTATAGAGCTGCTTGCGAAACTCGGTTTCGGCAATCTGGTAGTCGATGTCGGCGCTGGCGATGGAGAGCCGGGTCTTGTTGTACTCGAGGAAAGGGAGCGCCAGCGTGGCGCCCAGGGTGCCAACCGGATTTTGCAGCACCTGGGTCAGGGTATCCGAGGTGGTGCTGGCACCGCCGGTCAGGCTCAGGGTGGGATAAAAGCCGGTGCGGATCTCGTCTCCCCTCGCAAGGGTCTTGCGAAGGCGCAGCTCGGCGGCCCGTACGTCGGGGCGCCGCGCCAGCACATCGGCGGGGATGCCGGCCGCCACGGACGGGATCGGGCCCATGATCAGGGCGTCGGGAGCGTCAGCGAGCGGCCCGCTGCTGCGGCCCAGCAGCAGGCGAAGAGCATTGCCCGCCTGTGCCCGCTGCTGGGTGAGGGTGGCGAGCTCCGCCTGCTTGCCCGCCTTCTGCTGGCTGGCCTGTACCAGATCGAGTCGGGTCACGGCGCCCGCCTCGTATTTGGCGCGGGTCAGGCGTTCAATGCGCTCCAGATTGGCCAGTTGCTGGGTGCCCAGGGTCATGGCCGAACCGAGGTAGGCCAGTTGCCAGTATTGCTCCAGGGTCTTGCCGATGAGCAGCAACCGGGTGGCGGCCAGATCCTGTTCGCTGGCCTGTGCCTCCCAGCTCGCCTGATCCCTTGCCGCGGCCAGTCTGCCCCAGAGATCCACTTCGTAGCTGAGGTTGAGGGAAGGGCCCAGGTTGCTGCTGGCGCTGCCATCTTTCATGTTCTTGGTGCCGCTGGCCCCGAGATTGGCGCTGACCGAGGGGGTGAGGTTGGTGTCAGCCAGATCGGCGCCGAGCAGGGCATTCTTGAGCTTGAGCCCGGCCACCCGCATGTCCGGGTTGGCGGCCAGCACCGCCTCGACCAGGCGATCGAGTGCGGGATCCTGGAATCCCTGCCACCAGGGGCCAGCCTGCTGCGCGGTGAGACCCCGGCTCTCCTGCTGCCATGCTGGCGCCACGTCGAGATCGGGTCTGTGATAGGTGCTCTGCTGGCTGCAGGCACCGAGGCTGGCGGTGAGCATCAGGCTTAGCCCGAGCCTTGATAGGTTGTGCATCGTCATTCCCTCGCCAGTGCCTCCACCGGATCGAGCCTGGCCGCATTGCGGGCGGGCAGGTAACCAAACAGGATCCCGATGAGGGAGGAGCACCCGAAGGCCATCAGGATGGAGAAGAGCGAGAAGCGCATCTGGAAGCTTTCCACGAGCAGGGAGAAGAGAGCGCCGATGAGCAGGGCGAGGCCGATACCGAGCAGCCCCCCCAGCAGGCTGACCATCACCGCCTCGATGAGGAACTGCTGCAATATATCGGACTGGCGGGCGCCGACGGCGATGCGGATCCCTATCTCCCGGGTACGCTCCACCACCGAGACCAGCATGATGTTCATCACCCCGACGCCGCCGACGATGAGGGAGATCACCGCGATGGCGGAGACCAGCAGTGTCAGGGTGGCGGTGGTCTTCTCCACCGATTTGACGATGCTGTCGCTGCTGAAGGTGAAGAAGTCCTTCACGCCGTGGCGCTGGGTCAGCAGGGCGACTGCCGCCTGCTCGGCCAGGGCGGGCTGGACGCCGTCCTTGACCCGGATGGTGATCTGGGTGAAGTGCTGCTGGGAGAGGAGACGGCTCATGACGGCGCTGTAGGGGAGCCAGACATTGACCGACTGGCTGCTGCGGCCAAAGCCGGTCTCCTGGGTGACCACCCCCACGATGCGCACCGGCAGGGTGCCGACCAGCACCACCTGGCCGACCGGGTCCACCTTGCCGAGCAGGCTCTCTATGGTCTTGCCATCCACCACGGCGACTGCCGTCCGGTTTCGGATGTCCCGCTCATCAAGCAGGCGCCCCTGGGTGAGCGTCATCCCCTTGACCCGGAAAAAGTCGTTGCCGACCCCGATCACGCTGCCGCTGCTGGTCTTGTTGCGATAGCGAAGCTGGCCCGACGTCGCTATCTGGGGGCTGGCCCCCTCCAGATAGGGCTGGCCGAGCAGCGCGTCGAGATCCCGCTCGTTCAGGGTCTGGATGCTGGCGGCCTTCTCGTCTCCCCAGTCCTTGCCGGGGAAGATGTCGATGGTGTTGGTGCCCATGGCGTTGATGTCGTCGATCACCTTGGCGCGCGCCCCCTGACCCAGCGCCACCACGCTGACCACGGCGGCGATGCCGATGATGATGCCGAGCATGGTGAGGAAGGTGCGCATGCGATGGGCCAGCATGGCGTGCAGGGCCATGCGCCCCGCCTCCCGGTAGCGATCCCAGCCCCGGCTTGCGGTGCGGACGGCGGCGCCTGTGCCCTGTGCATCTTGCCCGACAGGGGGAGGGGCCAACTGGCTGCCATCACCTGGCAGCGGGTGGGCCGGCGCCCCGGATGGGGAGGGTGCGTTGTCATCGGTCGCCCGATGGCCGCTGTCCTCCACTACCCGCCCGTCACGCAGGGTGATGATGCGATCCGCATGGCTTGCCACCGCCATGTCGTGGGTCACCAGAATGATGGTGTGGCCCTGGGCGTGCAGCTCCTTGAGGATGGCCATCACCTCTTTGCCGCTCTGGCTGTCGAGAGCGCCGGTGGGTTCGTCCGCCAGGATCACCTCGCCGCCGTTGGCGAGCGCCCGGGCAATACTGACCCGCTGCTGCTGACCGCCGGAGAGCTGGCCGGGTCTGTGGTGGCTGCGATCCTGCAGTCCCAGGCGGGTCAGCAAGGTGCGGGCTCGGGCCTGGCGATCAAGGCGGGCAGTGCCGGCATAGATGGCGGGGATCTCCACGTTGGCGGCCGCATCCAGATGGGGCAGCAGGTGATAGCGCTGGAAGATGAAGCCGAAGTGGTGGCAGCGCAGCCGTGCCAGGGAGAGGGCATCCAGGGTCGCGGTATCCTGGCCGCGAAACAGATACTGGCCGCCGCTCGGGTGATCGAGGCAGCCCAGCAGGTTCATCAGGGTCGATTTGCCGGAGCCGGAGGCGCCGACGATGGCCACCATCTCCCCGGCATCGATGGCGAGATCCAGCGGGTGCAGCACGGTCACTTCGTGCTCTCCGCTCTGGTAGCGCCGCTCGATGCCCTTGAGACGGATCAGGGGCTCGCTCACGGCTCCATCTCCCCTTCATCGTGCAGGGCCGGCTTGCCCTGCTCCAGGATCACCTTCTCATGCTCGGTCAGGCCGCTCACCACCTCAATCTTGATGTCATCCTTCATGCCGGTCTTGATGCGGCGGATCTCTCTCTGGTCCCCTGCCTTGAGCAGGCTGACCTCGTACTCGTTGTCGCCAGTCTTCTTGCCGAGGGCGGTCTGGGGAATGGCCAGTACCTGCTTGCGCTCGCCGAGTACGATGGTGACCTGGGTCGTCATGGCGACCCTCAACTGATGGCCGGGGTTGGGCACATCGAACAGGGCATAGTAGTAGATGGCCGCATTGCTGGTGGCCATGGTGCTGGCCGTCTGCTCATTGATGTTGGTGGGGGCCAGCTCGACCGTGCGCAGGGTACCGTGGTAGCGAGTATCCGGATCCCCTATCAGGGTGAAATAGACCGGCATGCCCGCCTTGACACGGGTGACGTCCGCTTCGGAGATCTGGGCCTTGACCGTCATGGTGTCGAGATTGGCGAGCTTGAGCAGGGTCGGTACCGTCTGGCTGGCGGCCAGGGTCTGCCCCTGCCGGGTGACGATGGAGACGACGGTACCATCCATGGGGGCCTGAATGCGGTTGTAGCCGAGCTCCGTCTTGGCGCGCTCCACCTTGATGATGGCGTTGTCGATGTCGGCCTGGGCGCTTTGCAACTCGGCCCGGGTGACGGCAAGCTGGGCTTCGGCGCTCTCCAGATCCGCACGAGAGCTCGCTTCCTGCCGAAACATCTGCTGCTGGCGGCGCCAGGCAAGCTCGTTCTGTTTGAGCTGTGCCTGCTTGATCTTGAGCTGGGCGCGGCGGCTGGCCAGCTCCGCCTCGGCGGTCTTGAGGTTGTTCTGGGCGATCAGGGGATCGATCTCCGCCAGCAGCTCTCCTTGTTTGACCTGTTGACCCGCTTCCACCGCGAGATAGGTGACCTGACCCGAGACCTGGGCCCCCACATCCACCTGCTCGATGGCCTGCAGTACGCCACTGGCGAGCACCGTCTGCTCCACATCCTGGCGGGTTACCGTTGCGGTCAGTACCGGGTCCGGTGTGTTGCCTGGCCAGGCCAGCCAGGTGACGAGAGGGATCAGCACAAGGGCGAGCAGGGCGAGCTTGCCGGGTTTTCGAAGAGCTTTCATTTATCACCTGAACGAAACGAGCGAAGGCGTGCAAGGGCCATATCGTGCAGCAAATGGCCCTCAAAAAGAAGCGAGCAATGTGTAAGAAGTCGTGTGGTTCTGGCGTTGACGCAGTGGAGGAGGTCAAGCTGGGGGAGGATGACGGCGGGGCGTCTGAAACAAGAAGACCCGCTCAGGGAGCGGGTCTTGTGGCGTCAACCGACGGCTTTGAGCAAGGCGGCGTGAGGCTCGTGGCAGATCTGGATATCGAGGGGCAGTTTGTAGAGGAGCAGGCGGGCCAGCGAGCCCTCCATCCAGTGATGACGGCTGCCGACCAGCAAGAGGTCGGCGGGGTGGGCGGCCAGCCAGCACTGGAGATCCGGCACCACGTCATCCACCACCAGACACTGGTAATCCACCGGATGAGACAGCTGGGTGATGAGTTCACTGATGATCGCCTTGGCATCCAGGGTGCCCTGGGCGCTGCGCTCCTCTTGTGACAGGGACAGACTATTGCGACGGGTCTTGCTGCTGTGGGTCAGGTGCAACAAGGTCAGGTTGGCGCCCAGCCCTTGTGCCAGACGGCTCGCCTTGGCCAGTGTCTCCTGCTCGTAATCCTTGCCTTCCAGCAACAGCACAATATTGGTCGGGCTCATAAGCAGTTCTCCTTGGCAGGTGCGGGTCAGACGGCGGAAGCGCGCTCCCATCCTCCCTTCCCGCGAAATGTCAGCTCAAACGAACCCGGTGTGTTTGCATCAAGCGTCATCTTCTGTCGATGGCAACTGAAGGTACCGAGTCCGTTTACATCATCATAACAGACTGAGTTGAATGGAAAATGAAGGAGTGGGTCCGTTCGATATATGAATGAGTGCAACGAAGATGAGTGGCGTTCTGACCATGGCGATGGAAGCCCGACTGGGTGATGACCAGGCTGACAGGCTCAGATTGAGCATCAAGACACTTGCCGCGGATTAGCCAGGGCAGCCCCTCTTTCTTGCTTGCGGTTCACGGCATCGGTCAACCAGGCCGGCGCCGTCGGCAAGAGGCTTCAAATGGCTACCGCGATGATGACTCGGTCAATCTAAAAGGGGCGACATGGACGGGAGGATGTCCCGCCCGCCCCGTGGTCAGCTTGCGAGCAACTCACGGGCATTGGCCAGGGTGTTGTCGGTGATCTGATCGCCCCCCAACAGGCGGGCCAGTTCGTTGAGCCGGGCGCCCGGGGTGAGCGCCTGCATCTGGGTTTCCGTTGTCTTGCCGTCGGTGTGTTTGCTCACCACCATGTGCTGGTGACCCTTGCCTGCCACCTGGGGCAGGTGGGTGACCACCATCACCTGGGTGGATTCGCCGAGCTGGCGCAACAGGCGGCCCACCACGGCGGCGGTCGGGCCGCTGATCCCCACATCCACTTCGTCGAAGATAAGGGTCGGGGTGGAGATCTTGCGGGCGCTGATCACCACGATGGCGAGGCTGATACGCGACAGCTCGCCGCCAGAAGCCACCTTGCCAAGGGGTTGGATGGGCTGACCCGGGTTGGTGGTGACCATGAACTCCACCCGATCGATGCCAAGGGGCGAGAGGCTGCTCTGGGCATCGGGTCGCACCTCGATGGCGAAGCGGCCATCTGGCATCGCCAGTTCGTGCATGCTGGCGCTTACCTTCGCGCCCAGCTCCTCGGCATAGCGCTGGCGACTCTGGCTCAGGGCCTCGGCGGCCTGCACGAAGGCCTGGCGGGCCGAGGCCAGCTCGTCCTCCATCCCCTCGAGTCGCTCTTCGTCGGAGTTGAGGCGGGCCAGATCGGCGGCCAGCTCCTGATGGTAGTGGGCCAGCTCCGCCGGTTTGACATGGTGCTTGCGTGCCAGGTTGATGGCCTTGGAGAGGCGGCTCTCCAGCTCGTTGAAGCGCTCTGGATCCAGTTCCAGCCGGTCGAGATAGCTGCGCAGCTCGCTGTGGCTCTCCTGTACGCCGATCAGCGCTTCGTTGAGCATGCCGAGCACGTTGCCAAGCCGGCTGTCCATGCCGACCAGGGTCTCGGCCCTGTCCACCGCCGTCTGCAGCAGACCGGCGATGGTGGTCTCTTCATTGTCATAAAGCAGATCGAGGCAATACCCGCACTCCTGCATCAGCTCGGTGCCATTGGCGAGCCGCTGATGCTCCTCTTCAATCTCTTCAAACTCTCCCGGCTGAAGGGCAAATTCGTCCAGCTCCTGCACCTGGTATTCGATGAGTTGACGGCGGGCTTCCCGCTGCTGCTGCTCGGCCTTGAGCCGGTTGAGCTCGTTTTGCAACTGGCGCCACTGCTGGTAGTGGCGGCGCACATCGTCGAGGAGCAGATGATGACCGGCGTAGCCGTCCAGCAGGGCGAGCTGGTAATCGGGTTTGAGCAGCATCTGGTGAGCGTGCTGACCGTGGACGTTGACCAGCAGTTGACCCAGGTTCCTTAGCTGGGCGAGGGGGACGGGAACCCCGTTGATATAGCTGCGAGAGCGCCCCTCGGCGGACAGTACCCGCCGGACGATGCACTCACCGTCATTTTCAAGCTCGTTGGTGGCGAGCCAGGCCCGGGCGGCAGGATTACCCTCCAGCAGGAAGCGGGCACTCACCTCGGTCTTGTCGCTGCCCGGGCGCACCATGCTGGCTTCGGCGCGCTCCCCCAGGCACAGCCCCAGAGCATCGATGGCGATGGATTTGCCCGCCCCGGTCTCCCCGGTGATGCAGGTCATCCCCGGTTGCAGATCGAGCTCGAGAAACTTGACGATGGCGAAGTTGTTGACGGTCAGCTGGGTCAGCATGGTCTCATCCTGTATGGGTCAACATTACTGTGTATGCATCCAGTATATACTGGTCTTATATACAGTAAAGTGGGCAGGGAGGATTTTTGCGAAACAGGAGGAGGGCAAGGGTGTCAAGGCCGCGGCATGGGTGTGACGCCGATCCGATGGTTTGCAAAATCAACCTGCGTACCTGGCATGGGCTGAGGCGATGCGAGAAGCCACCTTGAGGCGCTCTCTTGTGGTGAGTGGCTGGCTGAGACACACTCGAACCAGTCCTGGTTGAGCCTGGGCTGCGCACAGACCTCTTCGCAAGGATGCGTCACGATGATCCATACCCCGACCCTGCTGCTGATCTCCCTGGCAATCAACCTGATGTCGGGGCTGATCATGCTGTTCATCCACTCCCTGAAGCCAGGTAGAGGCAACTTTCTGTACTGGTCCCTCTCCGCTTTTCTCTTCTCCCTCTCCATCCTGCTGCTCAGTCTGGGGGTATTGGGAGGGTATCCGGCGCTGGGCATCCGGGTCGGCGGCCTGGTCTCGCTCATGAGCATCCTGCTGTTGCTCGCCGGTTTTTGTGCGCTTTACGAGCGCGCATGGCATCCCCGTGCCGTGGGGGGAGGCGTGGCGGTGTTGCTGCTGCTCTATCTGGGGTTGTCCAGCCTCGCCCCCGTGCGCATTGTGCTGGCTCTGATGGAGTCGATGTTGTACCTGTGGTGCGCCTGCCTCATCGTCTCTCTCGGCCGGCAACAGAAGCGGGTGCTCCATGCGGTGGCGCTCATTTACCTGCTGCATTTCACCATCCTGCTGAGCCAGGGGGGGCTGCTCTTGCTGGGAGTCGAAGGGCGGATGGGGGGCGGAGGTTGGCTCGATCTCATCTTCTTCATGCACATGGTGCTGACTATCGGCTCGGTGTTGCTGCTGCCTCTGGTGGCCTATGTGGAGACGGAGGAGGCATTGCTGGCGCTCTCGGAGCGGGATCCCCTCACCGGGGTGCTTAATCGGCGCGGCCTCTTCAGGCAGGGAGAGGGGGCTACGCCTGGCCAGACGCGCTGCGTGGTGGTCCTGGACATCGATCACTTCAAGCGGGTCAACGACCAGTTTGGTCACGGCTGCGGGGATGAAGTCATTCGCTATGTGGCCGGGGTGCTGGTGGCCGAGGTACGCAAGGATGATCTGGTGGGGCGCATCGGTGGCGAGGAGTTCGCCATCATCATGGGGGGCGTGAGCGGCCAGATGGCCCACGACATCTGTGACCGGATCCGCCGCCAGATAGAGACGGGCTCCCGGCAGGGGGCCTGCCTGCCGTGCGAGGGGGTCACGGTGAGCATGGGGGTTGTGTGCGCCAGTGCCGAGGCTGACCTGGCACTGATGCTGACCAAAGCCGATGCTGCCATGTACCGGGTGAAGGAAGCGGGGAGAAACGGGGTTCATCTGGCATTCGAGCCGGCACTGCCTCGGCTGGTCGAAAGCAGCGAGGGGTAGACCCTCGCCACCGGTGTTGCCTGGCTAGAAGAGCTTGCTGCCCCAACCGAGCTTGTTGCGCAGCACGTGGAAGTAGCTGTAATCCAGCGGATGCACCAGATGAAGCTTGTGGCTGCTCTTCTTGATGAGGATCTCGTCCCCCGGGTGGACCGCCAGGGTGACCTGGCCGTCGCAGCTCACCTGCATGGCGTCGTCCTGGTTGTCCGGCGAGACCAGCAGCCGCACTTCGCTGTCGGCATCCAGCACGATGGGGCGGCTGCTCAGGGTGTGCGGGAACATGGGCACCAGCGTGATGGCGTTGAGTTTGGGGGTGAGAATGGCGCCCCCTGCCGACAGGGAGTAGGCGGTGGAGCCGGTGGGTGTCGCCACTATGATGCCGTCCGAGCGCTGGCTGTACATGAAGCTGCCGTCGATGTAGACCTCGAACTCGATCATGTGGGCGATCTTGCCCGGGTGAAGCACCGCCTCGTTGACCGCGAGGTTGCTCGACTTGCGCTCCCCGTGGCGATAGACGGCGGCCTCCAGCAGGAAGCGATGCTCGCTCTTGAAGTGACCCGAGAGCACCTGCTCCAGGGGCAGCAGATAATCCTGGGGCGAGAGATCGGTCAGGAAGCCGAGGTTGCCCCGGTTCACCCCGATCACCGCCACATCGAACCGTGACAGCACCCGGGCGGCCCCCAGCATGTTGCCGTCACCGCCGACGACGATGGCGAGATCCGCCTGCTCGCCGAGTTGCACCAGATCCATCACGTTCTCCCCGAGCAGCCCCAGGGTATGGGCCACCCGGCTCTCCAGCAGCACACGAAAGCCGCGGCTGGTCAGGTACTGATACAGGCCGGTCAGGGTCTGGTTGGCCCCCTCGTGATGGGGCTTGCCGATGAGGGCAACGGTTTTGAACGGAGAATCCATAGGTTATCGGGTCTGGGAGAGTCTTGGGGGGAGTATACCGCGCTTTGCCGGGGATTTGTCTGCCTCCGTGGCGGTTGGTGCAATCGGCCCCGAAAAGGGGCTGCCTGGCACGCGGATGGGCGCCATTGTGCCCGATCTGCCCTTTTCCCCTTGAAAGCCGGGGCTGTGTCCCCATAATAGCGCCAACACAGGGTCTGCTGGCGCGTGTCGCTTGTCTGAACGCCAGCCACCCTCACACGCAACCCCTGAATATTGGAGATGTCATGAGCCACGAAGAACAAAAGGTTGAAGCGATGGAGCAAGTGGAAGCCCAGCCAGTCGAGCCGACCGATGTAGACAGTGAAGTGACAGCCGAACAGGCCCGCATCGCCGAGCTGGAGGCCCAGCTGGAGGCGGCCCAGCAGGCCTCCCTGGAAGAGCGCGAGCGCGCCATTCGCGCCGTCGCCGAGATGGAGAACCTGCGTCGCCGTGCCGCTCAGGACGTGGAGAAAGCCCACAAGTTTGCACTGGAGAAGTTCGCGGCAGAGCTCTTGCCGGTGCTGGACAACCTGGAGCGCGCCATCGAGCTGGCGGACAAGGAGAACGACACCCTCAAGCCGATGATTGAAGGGGTCGAGCTGACCCTGAAATCCATGCAGAGCGGCGTGGCCAAGTTCGGCCTGGTGGCGCTGGACCCGACCAACCAGCCGTTCGACCCCAATGCCCACCAGGCCATGAGCATGGTGCCCAGTGCCGACGTGGCGCCGAACACCGTGATCGCCGTGATGCAGAAGGGCTACGAGCTCAACGGCCGCGTCATCCGCCCGGCCATGGTGATGGTCTCCAAGTCCGCTGACTGATCACGCTGTTCTCACCAAGCCCGCCGCTTGGCGGGCTTTTTGTTGGATGTGGCGCCAGAAAACGTGTCTGGCGTCATTTGGCTGTCAGGTGGCCTGTATGCAGGTTTTTTCAGGGCCGGACTTGAAGCGCCGACTTGAGACCCCATATAGGTTGCAAGGCCACGGCGGCACAAAAAATTTGATGCCGGGAGCTTGAAAGCCACAGTGGCAGGCCCCACCTAGCCGTTAACGTATCAAGGCGAGCCCCTCGCCAGTTTATTCAAAGTATTTGGAGATTCGTCAAATGGGTAAAATCATCGGTATTGACCTGGGTACTACCAACTCCTGCGTCGCTATTCTGGATGGCGACCATGCTCGCGTGATCGAGAACGCGGAAGGCGACCGTACTACTCCGTCCATCATTGCCTATGCCGATGACGGCGAAATCCTGGTTGGTCAGCCGGCCAAGCGCCAAGCCATCACCAACCCGAAGAACACGCTGTTCGCCATCAAGCGTCTGATCGGCCGTCGTTTCGAAGATGACGAAGTACAACGTGACCTGAAAATCATGCCGTACGCCATCGCCAAGGCCGACAACGGTGACGCCTGGGTTGAAGTGAAAGGCAAGAAGATGGCACCGCCGCAGATCTCTGCCGAAGTGCTGAAAAAGATGAAGAAGACCGCCGAGGACTACCTGGGCGAGCCGGTGACCGAAGCCGTCATCACCGTACCGGCCTACTTCAACGACGCCCAGCGTCAGGCCACCAAGGATGCCGGTCGCATCGCTGGTCTGGATGTAAAACGCATCATCAACGAGCCGACTGCGGCTGCGTTTGCCTACGGCGTCAACAAGGTCAAGGGCGAGCGCAAGGTTGCTGTATACGACCTGGGTGGCGGTACCTTCGATATCTCCATCATCGAGATCGACGAAGTCGAAGGGGAAACCACCTTCGAAGTGCTGGCAACCAACGGTAACACCCACCTGGGTGGTGAAGACTTCGACAACCGCGTCATCAACTACCTGGTTGACGAGTTCAAGCGCGAGCAGGGCATTGACCTGCGCAACGACCAGCTGGCCCTGCAGCGTCTGAAAGATGCCGCCGAAAAAGCCAAGATCGAGCTCTCTTCTGCCCAGCAGACCGACGTCAACCTGCCGTACATCACTGCAGATGCCACCGGTCCGAAGCACATGAACATCAAGGTGACCCGCGCCAAGCTGGAATCCCTGGTGGAAGACATGGTGAAAGACTCCCTGGAGCCGGTTCGTGTCGCCCTGAAAGACTCCGGTCTGGCGGTTGGCGAGATCGACGACGTCATCCTGGTGGGCGGTCAGACCCGTATGCCGCTGGTTCAGAAGACCGTGGCCGACTTCTTCGGTAAAGAGCCGCGCAAAGACGTCAACCCGGACGAAGCCGTGGCCATGGGTGCTGCCATCCAGGGTGCCGTACTGTCCGGTGACAAGACCGACGTACTGCTGCTGGACGTGACTCCGCTCTCCCTGGGGATCGAGACCATGGGCAGCGTGATGACCGCGCTCATCGAGAAGAACACCACCATTCCGACCAAGAAGTCCCAGGTGTTCTCCACCGCCGAAGACAACCAGTCTGCCGTGACCATTCACGTGCTGCAGGGTGAGCGCAAGCGCGCCAGCGACAACAAGTCCCTGGGCCAGTTCAACCTGGAAGGCATCCGCCCGGCACCGCGCGGTCTGCCGCAGATCGAAGTGACCTTCGACATCGATGCCAACGGCATCCTGCACGTCTCCGCCAAAGACAAGGAGACCAACAAGGAGCAGAAGATCACCATCCAGGCCTCTTCCGGTCTGTCTGATGACGAGATCGAACGCATGGTACGCGAAGCCGAAGCCAACGCGGCCGAGGACAAAAAGTTCGAAGAGCTGGTGCAGGCCCGCAACCAGGCTGACGGTCTGGTCCACTCCGTGCGCAAGCAGGTCACCGAAGCCGGTGAAGCTCTGCCTGCCGACGAGAAGACCAAGATCGAGACTGCCCTGAGCGAGCTGGAATCCGCCATCAAGGGTGACGACAAGGCTGCCATCGAAGCCAAGCAGCAAGCGCTGCTGGAAGCGTCCCAGAAGCTGATGGAAATTGCCCAGCAGCAGGCTCAGGCGCAAGGCGCCACCGGTGCTGACGCCGGTCAGTCCTCCTCTTCTGCCAAGGCTGACGACGACGTGGTCGACGCCGAGTTCGAAGAAGTGAAAGACGACAAGAAGTAAGCCCGACCCGGATGGGCGAAGTCCGCTTCGCCCATCGGCTCAGAATCTGTTCACGGTCTGTCGCGAGAGGCCGTCAGCAAGGTAAAGAGCAGCGCAGGAACCGGAGTGTATGTGAATACATGAGCACTCTTGGTTACAAACAAGCGAGCTGCACATGAGCCTTGATCACGGCTTCGTAGTAAGAGTGTGAGCAGATTCGTCAATGAATTTACGGGCGTTGGGTAACCAACGCCCGTCTGCGTAACTGCTGATATAGCAACAGGATGAGTATGTCGAAGCGCGATTTCTACGAAGTGCTCGGGGTGTCGAAAGGTGCCGACGAGCGCGAGATCAAGAAGGCGTACAAGCGTCTGGCCATGAAGTATCACCCGGATCGCAACCAGGGTGATGCCGGGGCTGAAGAGAAGTTCAAAGAGGTCAAGGAAGCCTACGAGGTCCTGACCGACGAGAACCTGCGTGCCCGTTATGACCAGTACGGTCATGCCGGGGTGGATCCGAGCCAGGGTGGCGGCCACGGCGGCTTTGGCGGTGGTGCCGATTTCGGCGACATCTTTGGCGACGTGTTTGGCGACATCTTCGGTGGTCGCGGGGGCGGTCGTCGCGGCCCGGCCCGTGGCGCCGATCTGCGCTACAACATGGAGCTGACGCTGGAAGAGGCGGTGCGTGGGGTCTCCAAGGAGATCAAGATCCCGACCCAGGTCCACTGCGAAGTGTGCAACGGCTCCGGTGCCCATACCGGAAGCCAGGCCCAGACCTGCCCCACCTGCCACGGCTCCGGCCAGGTGCAGATGCGCCAGGGCTTCTTCGCGGTGCAGCAGCCCTGCCCCCACTGTCACGGTCGCGGCAAGATCATCAAGGATCCGTGCCGCAAGTGCCATGGGGAAGGGCGCTATCAGAAGACCAAGACCCTGTCGGTCAAGATCCCGGCCGGGGTCGATACCGGGGATCGCATCCGTCTCTCCGGCGAAGGGGAAGCGGGGGAAACCGGCGCATCGGCGGGGGATCTCTACGTACAGGTTCATGTGCGCGAGCACGAGATCTTCGTCCGTGACGGCAACGACCTCTACTGCGAAGTGCCCATCAGCTTCACCACGGCGGCGCTCGGCGGCGAGATTGAAGTGCCGACCCTGGATGGCCGGGTCAAGCTCAAGGTGACCCCGGAGACCCAGACCGGCAAGCTGTTCCGCCTGCGGGGCAAGGGCGTCAAGTCCGTGCGCTCCGGCCAGGTAGGGGATCTGATGTGCAAGGTGGTGATCGAGACTCCGGTCAAGCTGACCGAGACCCAGAAAGATCTGCTGCGCCAGCTGGACGACTCCTTCAGCGGCGCCGCTGCCAAGACCCACAAGCCGAAATCGGAAGGCTTCTTCGAAGGGGTGAAACGCTTCTTCGACGACCTGACCAAATAAACGCGACCCGCGTTACCCAAGCCGGCACGGATGTGCCGGCTTTTTTTTTGCCCGCCATCTGGCCTGGATCCCCCCTTATTGAGTGGATCCCGATGAGGGATCCTCCTCACAACTTCCACCAATTCCCCCTGTACAAATGTTATCCCGCTCACACTCCTGCTGAAACGGTTTAGCTGGCGTATTGAGTAAGCTAAAGCGGTTTAGCTATCCTCGGCTCGTCAACAACAACAGAGCCCGGACGGGCGACAGAAGACAGGTGAGGACGATGACGATGTTCAAGAGCAAGTTGGCGCTGGCCGTGGCGCTGGGATTGGGAATGAGCAGCCCGCTGTGGGCGGCGGATGGTGGTATCGAGGCTCGTCTGGCGGCGCTGGAGGCGCGGGTGCAGGCGGCCGAGGCGCGTGCCACCGCTGCCGAAGCGCGGGCCGATGAGGCCCAGAGCAAGGCAAACGAAGCCCGCGAGACGGCCGTGGTGGCCAAGGCTCAGAGCGAGAAGGTGGACAAGCAGACCGCCGGGGCCCAGGGCTTCGAGTTCCACGGCTATGCCCGCTCGGGCCTGCTGGTGAACGGCAACGGCAATGGTGGCCGCGGCGGCCCCTACATCACCCCGGCGGGCTCGGTGGGCGGCGCCGTGGGTCGCCTTGGCAACGAGGATGACACCTACATGGAGGCCAACCTGCTGAAGACCCAGACCTTCGACGATGGCAGCTGGGCCCGCTACAAGCTGATGCTGGCGGACGGGGTGGAGACCAGCAACGACTGGACCGCCAGCGATTCCAGCCTCAACACCCGCCAGGTGTTTGCCGAAATCGGCGATCTGGCGAGCTTCAGCGGTCCTTTCCAGCACTCGGTGCTCTGGGCGGGCAAGCGCTTTGACCGGGACAACTTCGACATCCACTGGCTCGACTCGGACGTGGTCTTCCTGGCCGGTACCGGCGGCGGCGTCTACGACGTGCAGCTGGCCGACAGCTGGAAGGCGAACTTCTCCCTCTACGGGCGCGACTACGGCGACATCAGCGCGAGCGGTCTCTCCGACATCGAGAGCTACATCCTCACCATGAACAACCGCGTTGGCAACTGGCAGTGGATGCTGAACGGCCTCTCCGCCAAGGACAACGAGGTGCGCATCAACGACGGCGGCGCGGGCAGCGAAGCGGCGAACAAGGGTGCCCACACCCTGGTGGCCTACCACGCCGACAGCTTCTTTGGCATCAACCCCGGTTTCTCCAAGGCGGCGGTGCTGTATGGCCACGGTCTGGGTGCCGAGCTCAAGGGGCTGGGCTCCGACAGCGAGCTGCTGCCGGATGCCGATGCGGTGCGGGTCGCCGTGTTTGGCGCCACCGATCTTGCGCCCCGCTGGCGTGTGGCCCCGGCCCTGCTGGCCGAGCACAGCCAGGATCGTTACGTGAAAGGGGACGAGTACCGCTGGGTGACCCTCAATGGCCGCCTGGCCCAGGTGCTGAGCCAGAACGTCGAGCTGGTTTACGAGGCGACCTGGCAGTACATGGACCTCGATCCCAAGGGCTACAAGGGTCGTCAGGCGGTGAGCGGCGATTTCACCAAGCTCACCTTCGCGCCGACCTTCAAGGCGCAGACCGCCGGCTTCTTCGAGCGGCCCGAGCTTCGGGTGTTCGCCACCTGGATGGACTGGTCCTCCGAGCTCGACAACTACGCCAGCTCCGATGCCATGGGCCAGAGCAACTTCACCGCCGGGGGCGAGTGGAACTTTGGCGTGCAGATGGAAACCTGGTTCTAGTTCGTTATCCCGATCACAAAAATGGCAGGCGGCCCCGGGATCTGTTGGTTAGCTAAAACGGTTTAGCTGATAATGCGGACCCAGAACCCGGGGCTGACCCCGGCAAATCCTGTGCAGCAGTGGAGTAGCAACAAGGTGACGAATCGTGTGTGGGTAATGGGGGATGCGGTAGTGGACTTGATCCCGGAAGGGGAGCAGCACTACCTCAAGTGTCCGGGTGGCGCACCGGCCAACGTGGCGGTGGGCGTTGCTCGGCTCGGCGGGGAGTCGGCCTTCATTGGCCGGGTCGGCGCGGATCCCTTCGGCCGCTTCATGGGGGAGACCCTGGCCAGGGAGGGGGTCGACATTCGCCACCTGATCCTGGATCCGGCCCATCGCACCAGCACGGTACTGGTGGATCTCGATGAGGCGGGGGAGCGCAGTTTCACCTTCATGGTGCGCCCGAGCGCCGATCAGTTCCTGAGCCATGCCGATCTGCCGGTCTTCCAGGCCGGGCAGTGGCTGCTGACCTGCTCCATTGCGCTCGCCAACGAGCCGGTGCGCAGCAGTTGCCTGCAAGCCATGGCGACCATTCGGGCCGTCGGGGGGCGGGTCTGCTTCGACCCCAACCTGAGGCCAGAGGTGTGGGGCAACCCTGCCGAGATGCTGCCCGTGGTGCGCGAGGCCATGGCCCTCGCAGACGTGGTCAAGCTCTCCGTGGAGGAGCTGCAACTGCTGAGCGGTCTGGACGATCTGGCGGCGGGGCTCGCCACTCTTTCAGGCCCGGCCCTGGTGCTGGTGACCCGGGGGGCGGGGGGCGTGGTGGCCCGTCTGGGTGGCGAGTTGCTGGAGTGGGTGGGGCCCAAAGTGACGCCACTCGATACCACGGGGGCGGGGGACGCCTTCGTCGCCGGGCTGCTGGCGGCCTTGGCCGAATGGACCTCGCTGCCGACGCTGGCCGAGCTGCCCGCCATTCTGGCTCAGGCCCACGGCTGCGGGGCGCTCGCCACCACCGCCAAGGGGGCGATGACGGCACTGCCCACCCGCACCCGGCTGGATGAATTTTTGCGATCAGGCGCAAGCGGCCGTTGATCTGCGGCTAGAAGCCCGGCTCGACAGCCCCTACTCTCATGTGACAAGGGCCCGCCAGCGTGGCGGGTCATAAGAGGAAGAATATGAATATCAGTGCGATAGCCCAGGATCTGGTGCCCCTGCTCGGGGGCAAGGATAACATCGTCAGCGCCGCCCACTGCGCCACCCGGCTGCGGCTGGTGCTGGCGGACGACAGCAAGGTGAACAAGGCCGCCATCGACAAGCTGGAGGGGGTCAAGGGGTGCTTCAGCAACGCCGGCCAGATCCAGGTCATTTTTGGCACCGGCCTGGTCAACAAGGTCTATGCGGAGTTCGTCACCCTGACCGGGACCGGCACCGCCAGCAAGGCGGAGCTGACCGACATGGCGACGGCCAAGCTGAACGTGGCCCAGCGTCTGGCGCGGACCCTCTCCAACATCTTCGTGCCCATCATTCCGGCCATCGTCGCCTCCGGCCTGCTGATGGGGCTGCTCGGCATGGTGCGCACCTACGGCTGGGTCAACGCCGACAGCGCCCTGTTCGTCATGCTCGACATGTTCAGCTCGGCAGCCTTCATCATCCTGCCGATCCTCATCGGCTTTACGGCGGCGCGGGAGTTTGGCGGCAATCCGTACCTCGGGGCGACCCTTGGCGGCATCCTCACCCACCCGGCCCTGACCAACGCCTGGGGCGTGGCCGGGGGCTTCAAGACCATGGACTTCTTCGGCCTGGATGTCGCCATGATCGGCTACCAGGGCACTGTCTTCCCGGTGCTCTTGGCGGTCTGGTTCATGTCCCACCTGGAGAAGCAGCTGCGCAAGCGCATCCCTGACGCCCTGGATCTCATCCTCACCCCGTTTTTGACCGTCATCATCACCGGCTTCGTGGCGCTGCTTTTCATCGGCCCCGCCGGGCGGGTGCTGGGGGATGGCATCTCGTTCGGTCTGAGCGCCCTCTATGAGCAGGCAGGCTGGCTGGCGGGTCTGGTGTTTGGCGGGACTTATTCCCTTATCGTCATCACCGGCATCCACCACAGCTTCCACGCCATCGAGGCGGGGCTGCTGGCCAACCCTGCCATCGGCGTCAACTTCCTGCTGCCCATCTGGGCCATGGCCAACGTGGCCCAGGGTGGGGCTTGCCTCGCGGTCTACTTCAAGACCCGCGATGTGAAGATCAAGGCCATCACGGTGCCGGCGGCCATGTCCTGCCTGCTCGGCATCACCGAGGCGGCGATCTTCGGGGTCAACCTGCGCTACATCAAGCCCTTCCTGGCCGGTCTGTTCGGCGGGGCCTGCGGCGGCGCCTACGTGGTGGCGGCCAAGGTCGGCATGACGGCGGTGGGCCTGACCGGCATCCCGGGCATGGCCATCGTCCAGCCCATGAGCCTCATCCACTACGTCATCGGTCTGGTGATCGCCTTTGGCGCCGCTTTCGCCGCCTCCTACCTGCTCAAGTACAAGGTGGAGTGATGAAGGAAAGCCATCTCCTGAACCTGGTTGTCCGGTCCCTGCTGGCCGGACAGCTCAAGGCGGCGGCCGATCCCCATCGGCCCCGCTGGCATCTGGCAGCCCCGGTGGGGCTGCTCAACGATCCCAACGGCTTCATCGAGCACGACGGGCGCTACCATCTTTTCTACCAGTGGAACCCGCTCGGTTGCGAGCACCGCAACAAGGGCTGGGGGCATGTCACCTCCACCGATCTGCTGCACTGGCAGCACGAGCCGGTGGCGCTGCTGCCCACCGAGGCCTATGAGAGCCACGGCTGCTATTCGGGCTCGGCGGTGAGCGACGAGCAGGGGCGTCTGACCCTTATCTACACCGGCAACGTCAAATACCCGGACGGCAGCCGCACCGCCTACCAGTGTCTGGCCCGCGCCGACGGTGCGGGGGGCTTTGCCAAGCTGGGACCTGTGCTGGACCTGCCCGCAGGCTACAGCGGCCATGTGCGCGACCCCAAGGTGTGGCACGACGGTCGGCAGTGGCTGATGGTGCTGGGGGCCCGCACCCTGGACGATCGGGGTGAGGTGCTGCTCTATCGCGGTGATACCCTGGATGCCTGGACGCTGGTGGGCCCCATCGCCGGCAGCGGGCGCGGCGGTCTCGGGGAGTTTGGCTACATGTGGGAGTGTCCGGATCTCTTCCCCCTAGGAGATCGCCATGTGCTGATCAGCTGCCCCCAGGGGATTGCCCCGCAGGGAGAGGATTATCGCAACCTCTACCAGTGCGGCTGGCTGGCGGGTGACTTCGATGGGACGCATTTCGCCCACGGGTCCTTCCACGAGCTGGACCGGGGATTCGAGTTCTATGCCCCCCAGACTACCCAGGATAGCCAGGGGCGGCGCCTGCTGTTCGGCTGGCTGGGGTTGCCGGAGGAGAACGAGATGAGCCAGCCCACTCTCGAGCACGGCTGGATCCACCAGATGAGCTGCCCGCGGGAGCTGTTCTGGCAGGATGAGTGGCTCTGCCAGCGGCCGGTGGCAGAGCTGGGCGCCCTGAAAGGGGAGCAGACCCGCTTCGAGGGGGCGCCGGATGAGCTGCCTGCCCTGGCCATCGACTCGGCCTGGCTCGATCTGGTGCTGTGCGGTGAAGGGCGCATCGGGTTCGGGGCCGTGGTCGAGCTGGTGTGGCAGCCGGGGCGTCTTGTCCTGCGTCGCCAGAACTGGCAGAGCGGGGAGTGGGAGGAGCGAAGCGCCCCCTGGCTTGGGGGCAAGATCACCGTCTTGTGTGACCGCTCCAGCCTGGAGTGCTTCGTCGATGGCGGGCGCCAGAGCTTGTCGACCCGTTACTTCCCCGGCGAAAACCCAGTACTTTCCGCACGTTGTGGTGGTGATGGCAGCAAAATTTGCCTCGATCACTGGCCGCTGGCGACCTGCCTAGTACAATAGCCCGGTCTCAGTGTGCCGGGAGGTCAGGTGGAGAAGAAGAAACGGATCACGATTGCCCAGATAGCCACGCTCGCGGGGGTCTCCAAGGCCACCGCCAGCCTGGTGCTCAACGGCAAGAGTGCGGAATACCGCATCGCCGACGATACCCGCAAGCGGATCCAGGCGGTGGCGGACGAGTGCCACTATCAGCCGAGCATCCACGCCCGCTCCCTGCGGGAGGTGCGCAGCTACACCTGGGGGCTGGTGATCCCCGATCTCACCAACTTCGGCTTCGCCAGCATCGCCCGTGCCCTGGAGGCCCGCTGTCGGGAGGCGGGGATCCAGCTGCTCATCGCCTGCTCCGAGGATGACCCCACCCTGGAGCAGCGGGTGGTGGACAACCTCATCAGCCGCCAGGTGGATGGCCTCATCGTCGCCTCCAGCGGCCACAGTGACGACATCTATGCCCGCATCCACGACCGCTTGCCGGTGGTGCAGCTCGACCGCCACATCGGTGAGTCGCGCCTGCCCATGGTGATCTCGGACGCCTGCAAGGCTACCGCCGAGCTGGTGCAGGAGATGGCCGAGGATTGCGGGGAGGAGATCTACTACTTCGGCGGTCTGCTGGATCTCTCCCCCAGCCGCCACCGGCTGGCGGGTTACGAGCTCGGATTGCACCGGGCCGGGCTGGAGGCCACTTCAGACCGGGTCCGCCACCGTGACTACCAGCCGAGCTCGGGTTATCAGCTGATGTCTGAGCTGGTGGACGAACTCGGGGCACCGCCGAAGGGGCTTTTTACCGCCTCTTTCACCCTGCTGGAGGGGGTGCTGCGCTACCTCAACGAGGCGGAACTGATGGAGACCGGCATGCGCCTGTGTACCTTCGACGATCACGATCTGCTCGACTGCATCCCCATGCGCATCGATTCCGTGGCCCAGGATTGCCCGGCCCTGGCCCGGGCCGCCTTCGAGATGATGCAGCAACTCATCGCGGGCAATCCCCCAGCCCAGACCGCCCAGGTCATCAACCCCAGGGTGCGCTGGCGCAGCCGCCGCTAGGCACACGGCTTCCCTTTCCTGTGAAAAAGCCCCGCCGGTTCCGGCGGGGCTTTTTGTGCTGCGACTGGTATGAGGGCGTCAATCGGTAATGCTGGCTCGCCAGAAGATCTGCTTGATGTGAGGGTGCTCCCCGAGCGTGTTCATCAGGGCATCGAGCTTGGTGCCATCGATGGCGGTGGCGAGCAGCGCCGCCGAGATCTCGAGATCCTGATCGCCGAAGGGGGTGATGTCGAGTTCGCTCAGGGGGTAGTGGGCCTGCTCCAGCATCTGCTCGAGCCAGGGCAGCACCTCCTTCTGGTGAGCGCGGCCGATGAGAGCGGTCACGTGATAGGTCACTTCGGTGTCCATGTTGTCCACCGGGTCACGGTTTATCTGGTTGACCAGGGGGCGCAGCAGGGTGTTGGCGGCCAGCACGAAGAGGGCGCCGAGGATGGCCTCCAGGGCGAACCCGGCGCCGCAGGCGGCCCCGACCGCGGCGACGCCCCACAGGGTGGCTGCTGTGTTGATGCCCCGGATGTTACCGGATTCCCGCATGATGACGCCAGCGCCGAGAAAACCGATGCCGGAGACGATGTAGGCCACCACGTGGACGACCCCGTAACTGCCGCCATGCAGGTCATAGATGCGCTGGGCCAGGTTGACGAACAGGGCCGCCCCCACGGCGACCAGCACGTTGGTGCGAAGACCGGCGGTGCGCTGGCGGTACTGGCGCTCCAGGCCGACCAGGCTGCCCAGCACGAAGGCGAGCAGCAGGCTGGCCAGGGTGTCGAGCAGGGCGAGAAAATCGAGTTGTTGCCACATTCTCATGAAGGGTCTCCTCCTGGGGATGCCGACCAGCCTGCTCCCCCGGGTTGTGTGAGAGATGGGGGGCAAGGTCGACATCGTGGTGAATGCAAGGGCGCGACCCGCCTCCTGACGGGGCGGGATGGCGCAGAACAGGGTACAGGCCCTTCACGGTTGCCCGGGAAGGACCTCGCCTCATTCGAGGGTCAATGCCTGGTGGCGTCGCCCCCGGCGCGGGGGCGCAGTTCCCAGCGTACCGGGTGGACAGCCCCGACCTGGTGGATGAACTGCACCAGATAGCGGCGCTGGGGCGGCGTGCAGTAGAGGCTCAGCACCAGCACGCGGCCTTCACCGCGCCCGGGCTTCAGGGACTGCAGAGGACTGAGTCCGGCCGGCTGCAGGGTGTGGCTCACCGCCGCCAGCACCTGCTCCATGTCGGCTCTGTCTTCGCAGCGGATGTGCAGCCGATAGAGGTGCTGACGTCGTCTGCCACGTTGCCAGAGTGGTCGCAGGCCCCGCCCCAGTCTGCTCAGCAGGGAAGGGGATTTGTCAGCGACAGGGTTGTTTGAAATCAAGCGCATAGCAGCCTCCTTTTGGGAAGCAGAAACTATGCAGGCAAGGTGTCGGGGGATGAGTCCGCGTCACCTGACGTCAAGTGTGAAAAGCGGGGAAAAGAGGGATCCACTTCTCGCAGGGTGGCGAGTCGCGGCAGAGAAAAACCTGCGGCTAGCTCGCGACCAGGGTGCCGACGACGAGGGTCGGCGTGCGTCTGTCACTTGATGAGTTGCCCACCGATGGTCTCCGCTAGTGATAAAGAGGCGACATGGTAGCCGATACGGCGGCCTGGGTAAACCCCGAGCCTTTGATAGCAACATATTGAAACATAATAAAAAAGAGATGAAAGCACCGGTGAAGGGAGCCCTCTTCCCTTCACCGGCGGGCCCTTGGGGGGTTACCGGGTCTTGTCGATGCCCAGGTATTTGAGCATCAGTTTTTCATAGATGGGTTCGGTGTCGCCCACCTGCATCTTGTGCAGGAAATACTTCTCGAACGCTATCTTGGCCAGGTGGACCCACTTCCCTTTCTTGAACCAGGCGACGTTGCGCGGCGGGATCTGCGGCATGGCCACGAAGGCGGCCCCTGTGTCCCCCATGTCCGCCAGACAGATGGCATTCCACACCGCCCGGGTGACCGGGGGCTGGCCGTCCAGCTCTGCCTTGATGTTGTGGCTCAGGGTGCGCACCATGGCTTCGATCATGTAGCCGGTCTTGGGCACCCCGGTCGGAACCGGCGTCTTGTGCTGGGGCGGGATGGCGATGCAGACCCCGGCGGCGTAAATCTGCGGGAAGACAGGGTTGCGCTGGTGTTCGTCGACGATGACGAACCCGCGGGGATTGACCAGCCCCTCGAGGCCCCGCAAGGGGCTGATGCCGGCGAAGGCGGGCAGCATCATGGCATGCTTGTAGGGGAGGCTGTGGGTGCGCTTGACGTTGCCATCTTCATCCAGCTCCTCCACCGTCATCACCCCATCCCTGGCCGCCACGGTGCGGGCATTGCAGATCCATTGCATGTCGCGCATGCGCAGCTCGCTCTCCAGCATGCCCTTGGAATCCCCCACGCCGTTGAGGCCGAGGTGACCGATGTAGGGTTCGCTGGTGACGAAGGTCATGGGCACGTCCTTTCTCACCTTCTTGTCGCGCAGGTGGCGATCGAGGATGAAGGCGTATTCGTAGGCCGGGCCGAAGCAGGAGGCGCCGGGCATGGCACCGACGATCACCGGACCCGGTTCGTCGAGCAGCCCGTTGACACTGTGCAGGCACTCCTCTGCGTGGGAGAGGGTACAGACGCTGGCGGTGCCGCCCGCCGTCGGGCCTGCTCCCAGCACCTCTTCAAAGGCGAGTGCGGGGCCGGTGCAGAGCACCAGAAAGTCGTAGTGCAGGTGCTGGCCATCGGAGAGGCGGATCTGCTGTTCGAGGGGTTGCAACCCGGTCAGGGCGGCGTGGATGAAGCGGATCCCCTTCTTCTTCACATGAGGCTCTATGGGGAGGGAGATATCCTTGCGCTCTCGCCACCGGACCGCAATCCACGGGTTCGAAGGGTTGAATTCAAAGTCAGGTTTGTCGTTCACCAGGATGACGTCGTGCTGCTTGCCGAGTTCGGCCTTGAGCTCGTAGGCGGCCGACATGCCCCCCAACCCTGCCCCGATGATGATGATGGTTGCCATAATGAGCCTCCGCTCTATTACACGGCTCCTGTGAGCCAATATGTCCGCCTGCCTATTTGAGCCCCATTCGCCTGAGCACGGCGGCGGCGGGACAGACCCCGGTGAACGCGCTCTGGATCAGGTTGACCCCGACAAAGACGCTCAACCAGACAAAGCCCGGGTGGACCCAGGCCGTGAGCAGCAGCGACAGCAGCAACATGCCACCTGCGACCACTCTGACTCCGTTATCGACGGTCATTTCTCGTCTCCTTTTGTTTAGTGATTGCTAATTTAGAGTTGTTTTATACAATAGAACAAATATCAGCAATTGCTAATTTAATCTTATGAGCCACTTCGACGAGATGAACCGACATGCGACAGCCGCCGCCGGCCTGCTCAAGGCGCTGGCTCATCCCGAACGCCTGATGGTGCTCTGCCAGCTGGTGGAAGGGGAGAAGGGGGTCGGGGAGCTGCTGGCCCACAGCCAGCTCGGGCAGTCGGCCTTCTCCCAGCAACTGTCGGTATTGAAGCGCCAGGGCCTTATCCGCTCGCGCAAAGTCTCCCAGCAGATCTACTACTCCCTGGTGAGCGAGGCGGCGGCCGATGTGCTGGCGGCGCTGCAAACCCATTTTTGTCACTCAGATGAGGAAATTCGATGATGGAAAGCCAATGGCTGCTCTCGTTGGGGGGCGGCATGCTGGCGGGGCTCTCGGCCCTGATCCTGATGTTGTTCAACGGCCGGGTGGCCGGGATCAGCGGCATTCTGGCCGGTGCAATGCAGTACAAGACCCCCTGGCGGGTGCTGTTTCTGCTGGGATTGGGACTGGGGGCCTGGCTGGCGCTGACCCTGGGTTGGGCCACCATGCCCGCCTTTGATGCCTTGCCCGGCTGGCCCGTGGTGCTGCTGGCCGGCCTGCTGGTGGGCATCGGCACCCGTCTTGGCAATGGCTGCACCAGCGGTCACGGCATCTGCGGCATGGGGAGGCTGTCGACGCGCTCCGTGGTGGCGACGCTCACCTTTATGGGGATGGGCGTGGCGACCGTGTTCTTTACTCACCACATGTTTTGACGGGTTGATTGCCATGAAATTGCTGACAAGTGTGTTTGCGGGTCTGTTGTTCGGGCTGGGAATGGCCCTCTCCGGAATGATGGATCCGGCGCGGGTCACCGGGTTTCTCGATCTGGCCGGTGCCTGGGATCCCAGCCTGGCCTTCGTGATGGGAGGGGCCCTGGCTGTCTTCATGCCGGGCTACTTCCTGCTGGTGAAACCCCGTCCCCTGAGCCTGCTGGGGGAACCCATGGCCCGGGTTCCCGCTCCCGTGCTGGATCGCCGCCTGATTGGCGGGGCCGCACTGTTCGGGATCGGTTGGGGCCTGGTCGGCATCTGTCCAGGGCCTGCCTTGAGTCTCATTTCCAGCGGACAGCCCATGATATTGTTGTTCATCGGGGCCATGGCGGCCGGGATCCTGCTGGTGGACAAGGTCTGGAACAGGGTGCTGGAGAAGGCTCGCCAGCACCGTATTGCCTGAGTTTTCAAGGTGCCCATGAGCCAGGGAAGGAGAATCATGATGAACACAATCCGGTTGCTGGTGACCACCCTGCTGGTCATGACATCCACCCTGGTGGCGGCCGAGGAGGCCAAGGGGCCGCTGACGCTGACCCCGCAGCGCGTCACCGACTGGCTCACCCTGAGCGGTACCGTGAGCGCCATTCATCAGGGGACGGTCGCGGCCCAGACCAGTGGCCGCGTCTCCCGCATGCTGGTGGATGTGAACGACGAGGTACAGGCCGGGCAGCCCCTGCTCGAGATAAGCGGCAAGGAGCAGTCTGCCGCCGTGACCGGCGCCGAGGCGCGGGTGGCCAGGGCCCAGGCCCAGCAGGTGGAGGCCGAGCGCCAGCTCACCCGTTATCAGGCCCTCATCGCCAAGGGGGTGATCACCCGGGCCCAGCTCGACAACGCCCAGGCAACGGATCGGGCCGCCCGCGCCGAGGTCAATGCCGCCGAGGCCGCCCTCATCCAGGCCCGGGAAGCCTACGGCTATACCCGTATCCTCGCCCCCTACGCCGGGGTGGTGACCAGGCGGCTGGTGGAGCTGGGGGAGACGGTGGCCCCCGGTACGCCGCTGCTATCCGGTTTCTCCCTTGGCGAGCTGAGGGTGGAGCTGGAGCTGCCCCAGTCCGCGCTGGCTCTCGCCGGCCAGCCGTCGGATGTGCAGGTGCTGCTGCCCGGTAGCAAGGCCGTGACTCCCGTCAAGCTGACCTGCTTCAACTACGCCGACAGCCAGAGCCACAGTTTCCGGCTGCGCCTCGATCTGCCGCCGAACACGACAGGGGTGCTGCCCGGCATGTGGCTCAAGGTGCAGCTCAAACAGGGTGAGCGTCAGGTGTTGCAAGTGCCGGAGCCCGCCCTGCTGCGGCAGGGGGAGTTCAACGGCGTCTACCTCAAAGAGGGGGAGGGCTGGGCCCTGACCCCGGTGCGGGTCGGCCACTGCGAGGCTGGGCTGTGCGAGGTCCTGGCGGGTCTCAAGGGCGGTGACACCCTGGCCCCCGATGCCTGGACCCGTCAACAGGAGGTGCCCCATGAGTAGCGATCTGAACGGCAGCCATGGCCGCCTGGGGCCGGCGGGTCGGCTGGCGGCCCTGTTTCAGGGCTCGGCCATCACCCCGTTGCTGGCGCTGGTGGGGCTCTTGCTCGGCCTCTTTGCCGTGCTGGTGACCCCCAAGGAGGAGGAGCCCCAGATCGATGTCACCTTCGCAGACGTCTACATTCCCTTCCCGGGGGCCAGCCCGGCAGAGGTGGAATCCCTCGTCACCACCCCTGCCGAGCAGGTGGTCTCCCAGATAAAGGGGATAGATACCCTCTACTCCTTCTCCCAACCCGATGGTGCCCTGCTGGTGGTGGTGTTCAAGGTAGGCGTGAGCCGGGAGCAGGCCATCGTGGATCTCAACAACCAGCTCGACTCCAACCGCGACTGGTTGCCACAGGGGATCGGAGTCGGTCAGCCACTGGTAAAACCCCGGGGGATCGATGATGTGCCCATCGTCAGTCTGACCCTCTGGAGCAAGCAACTGGGGGCCCCCGATCTGACCCGGGTCGCCCACGAGCTGGAGACCGAACTCAAGCGCATTCCCGGTACCCGGGACATCTACAGCCTGGGGGGCCAGCGCGCCGTGCTGCGGGTGATGCCGGACCCGGCGGCCCTCAGCGCCCATGGCATCAGCTGGGGCGAACTTAGCCAGCGTCTCTCGGCCGCCAACCGGGTGGGCAGCGAGCAGGCCGTGGTGCAGGATAACCGGGAAATCAAGGTGCAGGTGGGGCAGTTCCTGCAAAGCGAGCAGGAGGCCCGGGAGCTGGTGGTGGGGTTGCACGACGGCAAGCCCGTCTATCTCGGTGAGGTGGCCCGGGTGGCGCTTGGGGAAGAGACCCCGGTCCAGCGCAGCTGGATGGGGCAGGGGCAAGCCAGCTACCCGGCGGTGACCCTGGCCATCGGCAAGCAGCCGGGGCAGAACGCGGTGGAGGTGGCCAAGCGGGTGGAGGCTCGGGTCGAGAGCCTCAGGAACCGGCTCATCCCGGCTGGCGTCGAGGTGACGGTGACCCGTGACTACGGCGTCACCGCCGAGACCAAATCCAACACCCTCATCGGCAAGCTCATCTTTGCCACCACGGCGGTGGTATTGCTGGTGCTGGTGAGCATGGGGTGGCGCGAGGCGCTGGTGGTGGGGGTCGCCATCGTCATCACCCTCGCACTGACCCTGTTCGCCTCCTGGGCATGGGGCTTTACCCTCAACCGGGTGTCCCTCTTTGCGCTGATCTTCTCCATCGGCATCCTGGTGGATGACGCCATCGTCGTGGTGGAGAACATCCACCGCCATCGCGGCCTGGGCAAGGGGTCCCTCAAGGATCTCATTCCGGGCGCGGTGGACGAGGTGGGGGGGCCGACCATACTGGCGACCCTGACCGTCATCGCGGCCCTGCTGCCCATGGCCTTCGTCAGTGGCCTGATGGGCCCCTACATGAGCCCCATCCCCATCAATGCCAGCATGGGGATGCTTATCTCCCTGCTGGTGGCCTTTATCTTCTCCCCCTGGCTGGCCAATCACCTGCTCAAGCGCGAGGGGCATGTCGCCCACGGGGAGGCCAAGGCCGGGCTCTTTCACCGTCTGATGACCCCTTTCCTGATGGGGGCGGGTGCCAAAAGAGCGAGACACAAGCTCTGGCTGGCCATCCTGCTGCTGGTAGCGGGCGCCGCCGCCATGCCGGTGGTGCAGTGGGTGGTGCTCAAGATGCTCCCCTTTGATAACAAGTCTGAATTCCAGCTGGTGCTCGACATGCCGGAGGGGGCGACCCTGGAGCAGACCGAGCGCACCCTGCTGGCGGTGGGTCGGGAGCTTGCCAGGGTGCCCGAGGTGAAGGATTACCAGATCTACGCCGGCACCGCCGCCCCCATCAACTTCAACGGGTTGGTGCGCCACTACTTCATCCGCAGCGGCGCCAACGTGGGGGACATCCAGGTCAATCTGGTGGACAAGCATGAACGGGATCGCAGCAGTCATGAGATTGCCCGGTCGGTGCGTGCGCCCTTGCAGGCCATCGCCAGTGCGGCAGGGGGCAACCTCAAGGTAGTGGAGGTGCCCCCGGGACCGCCTGTCTGGTCACCCATCGTCGCGGAAGTGTATGGCCCGACGCAGGCCGCCCGTGAAGCCGCTGCCCGCGCCGTACAGGCCCGCTTCGTGGCCACGGCGGACCTGGTGGACGTGGACATCTATCTGACCGACCTTCAGCCCAAGTGGCGGCTGGTGGTGGATCGCGCCCAGGCGGCCCTGCTCGGGGTCGATCTCGGGGATCTGGTGGCGACCCTCAACGGGGGCGTGGGTTATCAGGATGCCAGCTGGCTGCAGGGGCAAGGCGCCAAGTATCCGGTACCGATCCGCATCGAGCTCGCCCCCGGTGACAAGCGGGATCTGACCGGCATCCTGGCTCTCAAGGTACGCAGCCAGAGCGGCCAGCTGGTGCGGGTCTCCGAGCTGGTGAGCCGTCGTGACGAGGTGGCCCCCAGCTACCTCATGCACAAGAACATGCAGCCCATGGTGATGGTGGTGGCTGACATGGGCGGCCATGCCGACAGCCCGCTCTACGGCATGTTTGCCGCCGGTGCCGACATCTCGCTGCCACAGTATTACGTGCATCAGCCCGACAAGCTGGGGGAGGTGGCGCTCTTGTGGGACGGGGAGTGGAAGATAACCTACGAGACCTTCCGCGACATGGGGCTAGCCTACGGAGTGGGGATGATCCTCATCTACCTGCTGGTGGTGGCCCAGTTCCGCTCCTATCTGGTGCCGCTCATCATCATGGCCCCCATTCCGCTCACCCTCATCGGGGTGATGCCGGGTCATGCCCTGCTGGGGGCCCAGTTTACCGCCACCTCGATGATCGGGATGATCGCCCTGGCCGGGATCATCGTGCGCAACAGCATCCTGCTGGTGGATTTCATCGAGCAGCAGCGGGCGAGTGGCGTGGCGTTCGAGCAGGCGGTGATCGAGGCGGCGCAGGTGCGAGCCAAACCCATCATGCTGACGGCGCTGGCGGCCATGATAGGGGCGCTTTTCATCCTGGATGACCCCATCTTCAATGGCCTCGCCATCAGCCTTATCTTCGGGATCCTGGTTTCCACCCTGCTCACCCTGGTGGTGATCCCGCTGCTCTACTACAGCCTGCTCGTTCGCCGAAGTCAGAGGTAAACACAGGGGGCACGTGCCCCCTGTTTTCTGGCATCACACCGCCTCGCGGGCATCGCAGGTTTTCATCAGGGGGAAATAACGGCGATCCGCCTGGCTCATGTGACCCACGACCAGCTCCTGGATGATGAAGTTGAGCAGGGCATCGTTGCCAAGGGTGCCCGCCTGTGCGGCCGCCATCAGCTGACCGGCTTTTTTCAGCAGATGCTGGTGCTCCTGGCGATGGGCCGCCAGCTCCTCATAGCCGTATTGCGCGAGGACTTGCTCTTCGAGGAGGAAGTGCTGGCGCGCTACCTCGAATATCTGCGCCATGTCTGCCAGCAAGGCATCCGGATGGATGCCGGGATCCTGCATGTGCTCGAGCAAGCGGTTGGCCAGCAGGTAGAGCTGGCGGTGGTCCGCATCGATACGGGGGTGGCCGCATGCGTGGGCGGGCTGCCATTGCAGGGTGCCGGGGAGGGGCTCCTGCCCGGAGGAAAACAGGCAGACCCTGCCCCGGCCATGGTGCTTGGCTTGATACATGGCCTGATCGGCGTGGTGCATCAGGGTCTTGGGGTCGGTGCCGTGATCCGGATAGAGGGCGACCCCTATGCTGCCGGAGATGCGCAGCGCCTGCTGCTCAAGCTGGAAGGGGTGATGCAGGCAGTGGTGCAGCTTGTCGGCGACCGCGAGGCCTGAGGCATCCGTATCGGGCAGCATGATCACGAATTCGTCCCCCCCAAGGCGTGCCACCAGATCTTCTTCCCTGACGCACTCCCCCATGCGCTCGGCCACCAGCTTGAGCAGCAGGTCGCCGGTTTCGTGGCCGAAGGTGTCATTGATGGGCTTGAAGTGGTCGAGATCGATGAAGACCAGGGCCAGGGGCTGCTGGGGAGCCTGCTCCAGGGTCTCCTTGAGCCGCTGTTGCAGCAGGCGGCGGTTGGCCAGGCCGGTGAGGGGGTCATAGAAGGCGAGGCGGCGCATCATCTCCTCCCGGGCCGAACGTTCGGTGACATCCCGGGTCACCCCCAAAATGGCGTCCGGTCTTGTGCTGGCGCTGCCATGCAAGGTAGTGACCGTCTCGATGGCCACCAGATGACCCTGCTTGTGGCGCAGCTGGGAGTGGATGACGCACCGGGTCTGCCCATGATCCCCCCGTTGCCAGGCCTCGAGGGAGGCGGTGATGCCGTCGCGAAGCTGTTTCCAGGACTCATCGGGGAGCAGCTGGCGCAGGGAGAGGGCAAAGAGTTCGGCGGGCTCATAGCCGCTCAGGGACGCGATGGCGGGGCTGATGTAACGAAAACGCAGGCTATTGGTGTCCATGGTCCAGATCACGTCGCCGCTGTTCTCCGCCACGAAGCGGTAGTGCTGCTCGCGCTGGGCCAGTTCCCGGGTGAGCCGCTGTCGGTCACTGGCCTCTTCCCGCAGACGCAGATAGAGGTGCAGGAAGACGCCGAGCAGTGCCAGCAGGGAGAAAGAGATCAGCATGGCGATGGCCACGCTCCTGTCGAGCAGTTGGCGCTGCTGACGAAGGCTCGCCTGGGTACTGTTGTAGAGGAAGGAGGTGAGGTTGGGCACCGCCTTGATCATCCCGGCCTCCTGGTAGGTGCGGACGATCTGCTGCCAGCGATCCTGCTGCATGTAACCGGGCTCGATGATGTCGGGCTGCATCAGGGTCCGGGTTTCACGGGCCTCGAAGGCGAGCGCCTCGCGCCCGGCCCCGCTGGGGTAGTGCTCCAGGATCAGGTTGATCATCTCCTCGGGATGATCCATGGCATAGCGCCACCCCTTGAGGCTGGCCTGCAAGAAGCGCTGGACCCGCTCCTGCTGGTTGATGACCTCACTCTCCGAGGTGAAGAGGTTGTCTCCGTAGAAGTCGTAACCGATGTCGCGGGGGCTGAACACCCGGAAGGGAATGCCCTGTTGCTGCAGGGTGAAGGGCTCGGTTGTGCTGTAAGCGCTGATGACGTCCGCCTGGCCCCTCAGCAGTGCCTGTACCCCCCGCTCGTAGGGCAGGGTCTCCCACTGCCGGCTGCGGGTGTAGCGATGCAGGTAGGTGAGCAGCTCGTTGGAGCCGGGGTCGAGCATCAGCCGCTTGTTGGCCAGATCGCCCGGGGTCTGGATATCCGGCCGCTCCAGGGTGATGAGCATCAGGGGGGAGTGCTGCAACATGGCGGCGAGCACCACCACAGGGCGACCTGCTGCCCGGGCCAGCAGCAGATCGCTGCCGCGGATGCCGAACTGGGCGCGACCCGTGGTGACTTCATTGATGACGTCGGTGCCCGGCCCCGCCTCCCGCAGGGTGACCTGCAGGCCGGCCTCCCGGTAGAACCCCTTGGCGATGGCGGCGTAGTAACCGGCAAACTGGAACTGGTGCTGCCAGGGAAGCTGCAGGATGACGCGCTCATCCGCCCTGAGGTGAGCCGTGGTCAGGGTGGCAATCATCACCCAGAAGGGCAGAAGCCAGCGTACAGGCTGGCGAGATGCATCGGACTCCGTCATACCGCTGTTCTCTCGGGAGGTGCTCTTCTGGCTAGAGTCAAACAATTTCCTGTTATTCGCAAGGGGAGCAAGCCCCAATAAGATGGGGCGCGGGAGGCATTAAAAGTCATTTTTGTGTCATTCATCACGTCAATGGGCGTCACGGCTCATTTTGAAACCTTGTTGACTCGTCACCGGCCGGTGAAAAGGGCATTAGGTATCATTCCAGGAGGGATGGCTGCCGCCTCTCTTCTCGCCTGTTAATGACAAACTGCGTGTTTTCGGCAATTCCCTCTTATCTTCTCCTGTCGTATCAGAAGTTGATGCTCTTGTCCGTATCGGGTGTCGACCTGTGGCGGTCGGGGGACGCCTTCCTTCGTTCAGGGTGGTATGGTAGTCATCCGTTTCCTGTTTCCCGAGAAGGTCCTGTCATGTCTTCCTTGCGCCTGCTGCTCTCCGACTCCCACGATCCCCTGTTCAACCTCGCGGTGGAGGAGTGCATCTTTCGCCAGATGGACCCGGCCCAGCGGGTGCTGTTCCTGTGGCGCAACGACAATACGGTGGTGATAGGCCGGGCCCAGAACCCCTGGAAGGAGTGCAACACCCGCCGCATGGAAGAGGACGGGGTGACCCTGGCCCGGCGCAGCAGCGGGGGCGGCGCCGTGTTCCACGACCTTGGCAACAGCTGTTTCACCTTCATGGCGGGCAAGCCCGGCTATGACAAGAGCGTCTCCACCACCATCGTCATTGATGCCCTCGCCAGGCTCGGTGTGAGTGCTTTTGCCTCCGGGCGCAACGACCTGCTGGTGGCGACCCCGGACGGGGATCGCAAGGTGTCGGGTTCGGCCTACCGGGAGACCCATGATCGCGGTTTTCACCACGGTACCCTGCTGCTGGACGCTGACCTCGGCCGCCTCGCCCACTACCTCAATCCCGACCCCAAGAAGCTGGCGGCCAAGGGTATCAGCTCGGTGAGAAGCCGGGTGGCGAACCTTGGCGAGCTGTTGCCTGGCCTGGGTCATGAGCAGGTGGTGCAGGCCCTGTGCGACGCCTTCTTTGCCCATTACGGTGAGGTGGTGCCGCCCGAGCACATCTCCCCCGAGCGGATGCCCGACCTGCCCGGCTTTGCCGAGACTTTTGCCCGCCAACGCAGCTGGGAGTGGAACTTCGGCCATGCTCCCGCCTTCAGCCACCTGCTGGAGGAGCGTTTCCCCTGGGGCGGGGTCGAGCTTCATTTCGACGTGGAAAAGGGGGTGATAGGACGGGCACAGATATTCAGTGACACCCTGGACCCTGCGCCCCTGGATGACCTGGCCGCACGCCTGCCCGGGGTGGCATATCGTCCCGAGGCCATCGACGAGTTGTTGCGTCAGTGGCGGGCGACGTTTTCGGCCAACCCCGAGCTGGAAGGGTTTTCGGCATGGCTGCTGACCGCCCTGCGCTGACCTTGCCCATGCCCAGGATCACAAGATGAACAGGGGAAAAGAGGGGAGAGGGGGCACGGCGCCCGTCAGGGCGCCAACATGACAAAAAGTAGGGCAGATCATTAGTTATTGTCTCTGTTGATAGAGGTGTCACTGGAGTATAAAAACCGCACCTCAGCAGTATCAATGGTATAAAAATGAATCACTTGGTCTATCTGAAAGATGAGGGCGTCAACGCCGTCTCCCCTGAATTCGCCCGCCGTTTTGCCACCGTCAAAGCCCACTTCTTCTCCCGCAATCCCGATCTCTGGCCGGTCTTTCGCGAGCCCGGCTTTGCCACCCTCAACGAGTTTCGCGCCCGTGGACTGGCGCCGGATTCGCGGCTCACTGCCTGGCCCGATGGCCGCGCCCGTCTGGCGGATCTCTGCGAGACCATGCCGGTGCCAGCCACCATGCGCACGCCGGGGGAGCCCATGGCCGAGCTGCTGTTTGCCGGCGCCTTGTCAAAGGACTGGGAGAACCCCTCCAGCGTCGAGAACGTCATCACCATGTCGGCGGATCCCGCCATCTATGGTGCCCAGATGGGCATATTGGCCAACCCCAACCTGGTCTACTCCGAATACGCCGGGGTGGCGGAGGAGCTGGAGAAGAAGGTGGTGCGCCAGATAGCGTTGCTGGCGGGTTACGACCCGGCCCGCGCCACCGGCATCTTCACCCAGGGGGGGACGTTTTGTAACCTCTACGGCTACCTGCTCGGCATCCGCAAGAGCCTGCCACAGGCCAAGCACAAGGGGCTAGGCCATTATCAGGACTACCGCATCATCAACTCCCAGGGCGGTCACTACTCCAACATCACCAACCTCTCCCTGCTCGGGGTGGACATCGAGAACAAGACCATCCGCATCCAGGTCGGCGAGAACAACGACATCGATCTCGACCACCTCGAGCGTACCCTGACCGCCTGCTTTGCCCTTCATCACGTGGTGCCCACCATCATGCTCACCATGGGCACCACCGACACCTTCGGGGTGGATAGGGTCAAACCCGTGGTCGAGCTGCGGGATCGCCTCTGCGAGCGCTTCGAGGTGGCGGTCAGGCCCCACATCCACGTCGACGCCGCCATCGGCTGGTCGATGATCTTCTTCCTGGATTACGACTTTGCCGCCAACCCGCTCGCCATCAACGCCGCCACCCTGGCGGGGATCGCGCGCAACGTGAGCCGCTTCGCCTAGCTCAGATACGCCGACTCCTTCACCGTGGACTTCCAGAAGTGGGGCTATGTGCCCTACACCTCCAGCCTGGTGATGATAAAAGAGCAGAGCGATCTCAAGGCGATGGAGAACGATCCGGAGAACTTCTCCTACTTTGAGCGGGACATCCAGGGTCAGACCCACCTGCAATCCACCATCGAGTGCTCCCGTGGGGCGAGCGGCCTGTTCGGTGCCTATGCGGCCCTCAACTACCTGGGGGTGGAGGGGTATCGCACCGTGCTGGCCCACTGCCTGCAAAACGCCAACTATTTCCGCTTCCGGTTAAGCCAGCTCGGCAACGTCAAGCTGGTGGCCCAGGAGAATCAGGGGCCCAGTGTCGGCTTCAAGATCTACAACCCCGAGTGGGTGCAGGACCCGGAAGCCGAATTCGCCTTCGAGCTGGCCCGCAGCCCGGATGCGGCCTACAAGGCGCGGCTGGCCCGCAACACCGAGTACCACCGCAGCCTGTTCAAGGGACGCGGCAAGGTGGGGCTCTACACCAACTGGGTGGAGGCGGTGGCGCACTCGGAATACGACGAGCGTGGCAAGTACTCCTATATCGCCGGGGAGAAGGCGGTCTTTATGAACCCCGCCTGCACCCGCGAGCAGATCGACGCCTTTATCGCGCATATTCGTGGCTGACAGAGCCACATGTTGTGATGTCATAAATAAAGACGGCGGGATAATCCCGCCGTCTTTTACTGAAATCAGTCTGCTTACTGTTTCTGGATGGCGGTCACGGTGAGCTTGCCGGCCGGGTTCTCGGCGTGAAAGCGCACCGCATCCCCCACCTTCAGATCCTTGAGCAGGGCCGGATCGGCCACCCGAAAGACCATGGTCATCGCTGGCATCTTGAGGTTCGCGATGGCCTCATGCTTGATGCCGACCTTGCCGTTGGCGGCATCGAGGCGGGTGATGGTCCCCTTGATCAGGGTCTGCTCGGTTTGCATGGCGGCCATGTCGTGGCCCTCATGGTTCATCCCCTCCATTTGCGCCATGTCGTGCCCCTGGTGGTTCATCATCTCCTCTGCCTGCAGGCTGGTGTGGGTGGCAAGGCCCAGCAGCAATGTCAGGGTCAGCGTCTTGTAGTTCATGGTGTTTTCCTTCAATCGTTCAGTCGAAAAGGGTTGGGAAATCGGGTCATTCGGATTGTTGATAAGCAGGCAGGTTGCGGCTGCGCCAGAGGTAATAGGCCGCAGGCAGCACCAGCAGGGTCAGCACCAGTGCCGTCACCATGCCGCCAATCATGGGGGCGGCGATGCGCTGCATCACCTCGGAGCCGGTGCCCTGGCTCCACATGATGGGCAACAGGCCGGCAATGATGGTCACTACCGTCATCATCTTGGGGCGCAGGCGCAGGGCGGCGCCGTGGATCACCGCCCGGTGCAGGCCCGCCTGGTCCGGCTTGCCGCAGGCGACGAGGTCATCCCAGGCGTGGTTGAGGTAGACCAGCATCAAGACGCCGGTCTCCACCGCGACGCCTGCCAGGGCGATAAAGCCCACCCCGACCGCCACCGAGAGGTTGAAGTCCAGCAGCCAGAGGGTCCAGATCCCGCCCACTACCGCCAGCGGCAGGGTGGTGAGAATGAGCAACACCTCCTGGAAGCGGCGAAACGCCAGATAGAGCAGCAGTACGATAATGGCGACGGTGAGCGGCACCACGTAGGCGAGGCGCGCCTTGGCCCGCTCCATGTACTCATATTGGCCGGACCAGGTGAGGGCGTAGCCCGTCGGCAGCACCAGCTGCTTGCCCACCTCTGCCTTGGCCTCAGCTACAAAAGAGCCGATATCGCGGCCACGAATATCGACGTAGACCCAACCGTTGAGGCGCGCGTTTTCACTGCGCAGCATGGGCGCCTCATCGCTGATGTAAACCCGGGCCACGTCCGCCAGGGCGATGCGCGCCCCGCTCGGGGTCACCAACGGCAGCAGCTCGAGGCTCGCCACCGAATCGCGATAGCTCTGGGGATAGCGCAGGTTGATGGGATAACGTTCGCGCCCTTCGATGGTCTGGCCCACCTCCATGCCGCCCACTGCGGTGGCGAGCACCGCCTGCACATCGGCGATGTTGAGGCCGTAACGGGCCGCTTTCAGTCGGTCGATATCCACCTTGACGTAGCGGCCACCGGCCACCCGTTCGGCGTAGACCGATGAGGCTCCCTCCACCTTGCCGACTACTTGCTCAAGCTGTTGGCCGAGCCGCTGGATCACCTTGAGATCCGGCCCCGCTATCTTGATGCCCACCGGGGTCTTGATGCCGGTGGCCAGCATGTCGATACGGGTCTTGATGGGGGGCACCCAGGCGTTGGTGAGGCCGGGGAAGCGGATGAGGGAATCCAGCTCCTCTTTCAGCTTCTCCGGGGTCATGCCGGGTCGCCACTGATCGCGGGGCTTGAGCTGGATGCTGGTCTCCATCATCACCAGATCGGCGGGGTCGGTGGCCGATTCGGCGCGCCCCGCCTTGCCGAACACGTTCTGCACCTCGGGCACGGTACGAATGAGCTTGTCGGTCTGCTGCAAAATCTCCCGCGCCTTGCCCACTGAGATATTGGCCGCCGTGGTGGGCATGTACATGATGTCCCCCTCATCCAGCGGCGGTATGAACTCAGAGCCCAGGTACTTGAGCGGCCAGAAGCCCGCCACCGTCACCACGGCGGCGATGGCCAGGGTGGTTTTCGGGCGGGCCAAGACGGCCTTGAGCAGTGGCACATAGCCCTGGCTCAGCCAGCGGTTGAGCGGGTTGGCCTGCTCCGCCAGCACCTTGCCACGGATGAAGTAACCCATGATCACCGGCACCAGCGTGATGGCGAGCCCGGCGGCCGCCGCCATGGCGTAGGTCTTGGTGTAGGCGAGCGGGTGGAACATCCGCCCCTCCTGCGCCTCCAGCGCGAACACCGGCAGGAAGCTGATGGTGATGATCAGCAGGGAGAAGAAGATGGCGGGCCCCACCTCGATGCTCGCCTCGGTGATGATGCGCCAGCGGTTCTTGTCCGTTAATGCTTCCCGTTCCATGTGCTTGTGGACGTTCTCGATCATCACGATGGCGCCATCCACCATGGCGCCGATGGCGATAGCGATGCCCCCCAGCGACATGATGTTGGCGTTGATCCCCTGCAGGTGCATCACGATAAAGGCGGTCAGGATGGCGATGGGCAAGGAGATGAGCACCACCAGAGATGAGCGCAGGTGAAACAGGAAGGCGAGGCAGACCAGCACCACCACCGCGAACTCCTCCACCAGCTTGCCGGAGAGGTTGTCGATGGCGCGCTGGATAAGGTCGGAGCGATCGTAGACGGTGACGATCTCTACTCCTTCCGGCAGGCTGCTCTTCAGCTGGGCGAGCCGCGCCTTGACCCCGTCGATGGTGTGCTGGGCATTCTCGCCGTAGCGCATGACGATAATGCCGCCCACCACTTCCCCTTCGCCGTTGAGCTCGGCCAGACCGCGCCGGCTCTGGGGGCCGGTGACTACATCCGCCACGTCACCCAACAGCAGCGGGGCGCCGCGCACATTGGTGCCGAGCGGGATCTGCTTCAGATCCTCGACGCTTTTCAGATAGCCGTTGGAGCGCACCATGTACTCCGCTTCCGCCATCTCGATGACGGAGGCGCCGGTCTCCTGATTGCCCTGCTTGATGGCGGTCTCGATAAGGGAGAGCGGGATGCCGTAGGCGCGCAGCTTGTCCGGATCGACCCGCACCTGATACTGGCGCACCATGCCGCCCACGGTGGCGACCTCGGAGACCCCGTCCACCGTCTGCAACTCGTACTTGAGGAACCAGTTCTGCAGTGAGGTGAGCTGGCTGAGGTCATGCTTGCCGGTTTTGTCCACCAGTGCGTACTGATAGACCCAGCCCACCCCGGTGGCATCGGGGCCGAGCTGGGGGCGGGCTGAGGCGGGCAGGTTGGGCGCAACCTGGCTCAGATACTCCAGCACCCGGGCGCGGGCCCAGTAGAGGTCGGTGTTGTCGTCAAACAGCACATAGACGAAGGAGTCGCCGAAGAAGGAGTAGCCGCGCACCGTGGTGGCCCCCGGCACCGCCAGCATGGCGGTGGTGAGCGGGTAGGTGACCTGATCCTCAACTACTTGGGGCGCCTGGCCCGGATAGGAGGTCTTGATGATCACCTGCACGTCGGAGAGATCCGGCAGGGCGTCCACCGGGGTCTGTTTGACCGACCAGAGCCCCCAGGCGGTGAGCATGAGGGTCAATAGCAGCACCAGAAAGCGGTTGCCGATGGACCAGCGAATGATGGCAGGGATCATGACTTCTTCTCCATCTCGGGCATCGTCATCTGATGCTGGCTATGATCCATGCCTTCCATCTTCTGCATCTCATCCGTTGCTGGCTTGGCTGTGTCGCCACTTGTCGGCGCTTGCTCCTGATGGATGGTGGTGATGCGGTACTCATCCCCCTCCTGCATCACCTGCAGGTGCAGGGTCTGCCCCTCGGCCAGCTTGCTGATATCGACCCCTTCGGCCACGGTGAACTCCATCTCCATGGCGGGCCACTGCCACTCGGGGATGGGCTGGTGGGAGACCATCAGGGTACGGTTGGCCAGATCGATACTTTCAACCTCGCCCTGAGTCCACACCTGGGCGGGGCGCACCGCCGTCATGCGCTGAAAGTCAGAATCGATGGCCGATTCGGAGTCGAGCAGGAACTGGGCCGAGCTGACTATGCTGTCCCCAGCCTCTACCCCTGCCTTGATGGCCACCTTGTCGCCAAACTGGGGGCCCAGAGTGATGGCCACCGACTTGAAGCTGCCATCCCCCAGCGCCAGCACCAGCCGGTCCTGGCTGCCGGTACGGATCACCGCTTCGCTCGGTACCACCAATTGCGGCTCTCCCTTACCCGCCTGAATCGTCACCTTGGCGAACATATTGGGTTTCAAAAACTCGTCCGGGTTGGCGAAGCGCAGCCGCACCTTGAGGGTGCGGGTGGTGGCATCCAGCGTCGGGTAGAGGTAATCGACCCGGCCCTGCCAGCGGCGGCCGGGGGCATAGTCGAGGGTCATGGTGACCGGATCGCCCACCTTCAGCTGGGCGGCCTGGCGCTCGAACACCTCGGCGCTCACCCACACCTGTTTGAGGGTGCTGATGTTAAAGAGCGCCGCGGCGGGCTCCACATACTGGCCCTCGCGCACCTTCAGCTCGGAGACATAGCCGCTGCTCGGGGCATAGATGCGCACCGTTTCCTGCACCTGGCGGCTGCCCTTGAGGGCCGCAATCTGATCCGCCGGTACCTGCAGGGACTTGAGCTTGCCCTCGGCGGCGCGCAGCAGCAGGGGGTTGGCGGTGTTGAGAGCCAGCAGATACTCGTGCTGGGCGTTGACCAGATCCGGGGCGTAGAGCTCGTAAATCAGGCGGCCTTTGCTCACTTGCTGCCCCTCGCTCTTGATGGCGAGGGTGCGGATCCAGCCCGCCATGCGGGCGTTGACGGCTTCCAGCTTGTCTTCGTCATAACCGACGTAACCCACCGTCTCGATCTGCTGGTGGATGGGGAGCTTCTCCACCTTGGCGAGCCGTACCCCCAGGTTCTGCTGGATCTCGGGGCTGATGGTGACGGTGCCGGGTGAGCCGCCCTGTTTTTCCTCATAGACGGGGATGAAGTCCATCCCCATGTTGTCCTTCGCGGGGCCATCGCGCTTGTCGCGTGGATCCATGGGGTTGACCCAGTAGAGCGGCGTCTTCTCCTTGGCAGCGGGGCCAGCGGTGGTCTGTTTGGCGGCCCAGTAGCCGCCGCCGGCGCCGAAGGCCAGCAGCAGGGCGGACATCAACAGTGTCTTGTTCATGACAAGCCTCCGGTGCGCGGGAGGCGAAGGGAGGGCTGGCACGGCTGCGTGCAGGCAGACCGGGTAACGGGGGTGGATGACATGGTATCTCTTCTCTTCTGTCAGGCCGCCAGTGTGGTGGTGTGCGCTGGCTGGGCATCACCACGAGACGGCAAACGGGGCGCAGCTGTGTCAGCGCGCACGGCTCCCTGCGAGCGGGCCGGTTTGGCCAGGGCGCAGGGTCAGGCAAGGCGGCAGAAAACGGGCAAGCCGAGGCTTGCTGTTGCCGCGAGAGAAGATCGTTCTAGTGGCGCAGCACCGACAACATCAGGTGTCGGCGCGGCCAGGAGGGAGGGTGGGTACCGCGGGATCGCAGGAAGGGATCCCGCAACCAGTTGTCCAGCAGGGGGGCGAGGCGCCACGAAGGGAGCAACAGCAAAGGAAGCAGCAGCAGTGACAGCAGCAGGCCCAGCAGGGGCGGCGCACTGGTGGCGCCGAAGACGCCGCTCTGCATCTGGCACTCCTCCCCGGGCGGGGCCGCCTCACTCTGGGGGCCGCCGTGGCAGGAGAGGGAGGCTGTGTCGGCCTGGTTCATGGCGGAGTGCTGCACAGGCTCGCTCTGGTGCAGTCCATGAGACAAAGGGGACTGCGCCGGAGTCAGGATGGATGCGGATGCGTCACTTGGCAGGGCGGTGGCCGCCCCATGCCAGCCGATGCACAGGGTGAGATTGCAGACGAGCATCAGCCCCAGCAACAGCCGGGCGATGAACGTGGTGGGCAATCTCGATGAGAGCATGGGTGGTTTCCCCGTGACGGATGGGCCGAATCTAAACCTTGCCGAAAGGAGAAGGTCAAGGCCTGGCAAGCGCCGTCTGCCTGGGAATTGACATGGATTAAGAAAGGGCGGGGCAGTGAACAAAAAAAGCCCCCGCATGGGCGGGGGCAGGTTCTTTTGGCGAGGGCGAGCCTGACGTGGGGATCAGGCGAAGCAGGTCCAGATTGGGGCGTGATCCGAGGGCTTGTCGATGCCGCGCAGCTCGTAGTCGATGCCGGTCTCGGTCACTTTGTCCTTGAGGGCGTCGGAGGCCATGATGAGGTCGATGCGCAGGCCCCGGTTCTCGTCAAAGCCCCTGGAGCGGTAGTCGAACCAGGAGAAGCGCTCGCACTCGGTGGGGTTGGCGGCGCGGAAGGTGTCGGTGAGGCCGAACCCCTTGAGGCGCTCCATCCATTCCCGCTCGATGGGCAGGAAGGAGCACTTGCCATCCCGCAGCCAGCGCTTGCGGTTCGCCTCGCCGATGCCGATGTCGAGATCCGTGGGGGAGATGTTCATATCCCCGATCAGCGCAATCTGGTCGTCCGGGGTGTGGTGGGTCTCGAGGTAGTGCTGCAGGTCTTCATAGAACTTCTGCTTGGCCGGGAACTTGGTCTCGTGATCCTGGCTCTCCCCCTGGGGGAAGTAGCCGTTCATCACCTTGATGACGGAGCCGTCTTCCCGCTTGAAGCTGGCCATGATCATGCGGCGCTGGGCATCTTCCGGATCGGTGGGGAAGCCCTTTTGCACCTCGATGGGAGCCTGCTTGCTCATGATGGCGACCCCGTAGTGCCCCTTCTGGCCGTGGAAGACCACGTGGTAGCCCATGGCCTCCACATCCGCGACCGGGAAGGCTTCGTCGTGCACCTTGATCTCCTGCAGGCCGATCACGTCCGGCTGGTGCTTGTCGATAAGGGCTTGCAACTGATGAAGACGGGCGCGCAGGCCATTGATATTGAAAGAGATGATCTTCATGTTCGGGGTGCTCATGTCGTTTTTGTTCGTCGCTTATTGGACTAGGAATCCGCGATGGATGCAAGTTCGGGGGCTGTGACTGGCGCAGCGGCTCGGGAATCTGTTCACGATCTGTCGCGAGAGTCTGTCAGCAAGGTGACGCGCAGCAGAGGAACCTGAGTGTATATACATGGAAGCGCCTAGCGACACATAAGCGAGCAGCACATGAGCCTTGGAAGCGGCTTCCCAGCAAGATAGTGGACAGGTTTCTAGCGGGTCATCTTCTTGACAAACACCACCACGAACAGCGCCAGCGTGAAGCTGCCGGTAAAGGCTTCGAAGGCGGCGAAGATCCGCGACAACCCCACCGGGGTGAAGTCCCCATACCCCAGCGTGGTGAAGGTCACCACGCTGTAGTAGAGGCACTCCATCAGGAAGATGGCGTTCTGCTCCAGGGGGGCGTCCGGGCGATAGATGAGGTAGGTGCCCGCGAAGTTGAGGCCGCAGAAGAAGTAAAAAATGCTGCAGATGACGATGAGCAGCAGGGAGAAGAGTACCACCCGCATGGGGGCCTCGCCGTAGCCGCAGAAGAGATCCACTATCCAGGAGGCGAAGCGGCGGTAGGACCAGAACGGCATCTGCAGGCGGCGCATGGTGAGCTCCTGCTGGATGTAGCGACCGGACATGGTGAAGATGCCCTGGGCCTCCGAGGCCTTGCGCAGATCCCGGTAGGTCTCCTCCGCCTCCTTGAACCAGACGCGGGCCTGCGCCGGGTCCCGCTCGCGGCGCCCCTTTCTGTCCTGCATCAGCCGCTTGCCCGTCTCCAGGTTGTCGAGGCGGGTGTTCTTCCAGCGGATGCCGAGCAGGTTGACGTCGTCGAGGGTGGCGCAATGGAGGTTCGCTTCGCTCAGATCGGCCTTCATCAGGCTGCCGCCCTTGATGCGAATGCCATAGAGGTGTGCCCCTCGCAGGTTGGCGCGATAGAGGTTGCACTGCTCCAGCAAGAATCCCTCCGGACCCTGCCTGTTCACCAGGTTGAGATCCGCCAGCTCGGCGCGGGCCAGTTGCAGGCCGTGGCACAGGCCTCCCTGGCGCACATAGCGCTCCAGCGCCTCGGCGGTATCAGGGGTGTTGTGGGCCGCAGCGGGGTCGTGCCAGCGGCAGAGATCATGATCCCCTGCCTCTTCGGTGCAGTGGCGGCCATCGGCCACCAGGTATCGGCACATTGCCATGGTGTTGCCCCTCCCTTCCCTGAGTCAGTATCAGCATAGGTGAGGGGAGGAGGGGGGATATCAGCTGTGCTGATGATATTCCTGGCGCAGCTTGCGAAAACGTTCCTGCTGGGCGGGGTTGAGGGGGATGCCCTCCAGCACCTCCAGGGTCTCCTTGCACTCGGCGCCAAACTCCGGGCTCTTGCGGTTCTTCTGCATGAGTTGCAGCAGCACCTGGATCTTGTTGAGGGCGGCGCCGGTATTGGCGGGCGCCCGGCGCAGGGCCTCGCGAAAGTGGCCGAGGGCCTGCTCCAGCTCTCCGGCCTGATAGGCCTTGATGCCCAGATCGTTGAGCTGCTGATAGCGCTGGCGCCGCTCCTGCACCGTCTTGTCATCCCGGGTTACCTGGATGCAGGTGGTGAGCAGCCGATCCTCATCCTCCGCCAGCAGGGGTTGCAGGCTCTCGGCGTACTCGAACTCCCCGAGCTGATAGAGGGCGAGTATGGTCTCGCCAAGGAGAGCCGGAGGCATGGTGGCGGGCTCGTCCAGCCAGTTCTGGTTGGCGCGATAGAGCATCTTCTTGCCCTTGAGCAGCTCCCCCAGGGCGATGCGCACCCGGGCCTGGCAGATCTGCTCGAACACCGGGTAGTTGAACTCCGACATCATCAGGGAGTCGCGGATGCGCGACAGGGCGGAGTTCACCTGCTTTTGCAGGTTGGCGATGTGGTAGCCGTCGTTGCTGTTGAGGGCGTACAAGGTGAGGGTCTGGATATAGGCCCCGAGATAATGCGGCGTGCGGTGGATCGAGTTGCGCGACAAGTCGATGAGGGCGAGCAGCACGTCCTTGGCCTGGGCGTAGTCGTGCCGTTGCAGGCACACCTCCGCCAGACGGCGGGAGAGCTGCACCGACTGGGGAGAGATGTCCACCGCCCGGCGCAGCTCCTGCTGGGCCTGCTCGTCATTGCCCAGCGCCAGCAGGGACTCCGCGAGCCAGAGGTAAGCCTCCACCATCAGGGGGGTGTGTTTCAGGGTGGCTTGCAGGTGGCTTACCGCCTCCTCGTGCAGACCCAGGGTATGGCACGCCTTGCCCAGGGTGAGGCGAGCCCAGCTGTTCTCCTGCCCCGCCAGCAGCTGGCGCATCAGGCTGCGAGCCTCCTTGGCCTGGCCCAGCTTGAGCTGGGTGTCGGCCTGCAGGCAGCGGCAGAAGTTGGCAAAGCGGGGCACCGCGTCCGCCTGTTTGGCACAGGCCTCCACCAGGGCGGGCAGATCGTCCCGGGTGAGGGCGCTGAAGACGCTCTCCAGCGCCTGGCGCCGGGCGAGGGCGCGTTTGAGACGAAAGGAGAACTGCTCCTGGGAGAAGGGCTTCATCAGGTATTCGTCGGGCTCGGCTTCCAGCGCGCTCAGCACCATGGCGCGGGAGCCGTCGCTGCTGACCATGATCACCACGCTCTGGGGCGGAATGAGTTGCTGATCCCGCAGGCTTTCCAGCAACTGGCGGCCGTTCTCGCCCGCCCCCAGCTCATAGTCGAGCAGATAGATGTCGAAGCTCTCTTTCTGGCAGCGGCGGCGCGCCTCGTCGGCGGAGTTGGTGTAGGTGATGCGGTTGATGCCGATGTTGATCAGCATCGCCTTCATCATCATCTGGAAGGAACGCTGTTCGTTGACCAGCAGGATGCGCTTGGGCTTGGGCTGGGGTTTCTTCTCGGGTACGGAGTCCGGTGTCTGCATCTGTCTGGCATCAAGGCGCTACGGGCTGGTGGGAGAAGTGTGCCACCAAAGTCCGCAGGCAGGCAATTGCACATGGGGAGGGGCCCCGGTTTTTCCCGCAGACCTTGGGTGAAAAAAAGGGTGTCTTGCCTTTGATCCCGGTCAAGGGAAGGCGAGTTGGCACTGGCAGGCGCTGTCCCGGTTTTTAGACTTGAAGAGCGTCAGCATGCGGGAGGCAGCAGAGGGCAGGGTGCCCGTCTGCTCCCTTGCCCGCTCACAAGGAGGGATCAGATGAGTTTGCTACCGAGTCGCACCAGCCTGTTTGATGACCTGTTCCACGACATGGCCTCCGGCTTCTACATCCGCCCCCTGCACGGGGACCCGTTGCCCAGCCAGATCAAGCTGGATCTGCGGGAGAGCGGGGATGACTACCTGCTGCAGGCGGAATTGCCCGGGGTGGCGAAGGAGGACATCCACGTGGACGTGCACGGCAAGCTGGTGACCCTGAAGGCGGAGATCCGCCAGTTTGACAGCCAGAACAAGGATGAACGGGCCCTGCGCAGCGAGCGCTACTATGGCAGCGTGTCGCGCAGCGTCGAGCTGCCGGTGGAGGTGTCGCCAGAGCAGGTGAGCGCCCGCTTTGACAACGGCATCCTCACCCTGCGCCTGCCCAAGCAGGCGGCCAGCCCCGCGCCCCACCGCATCCCCATCGAATAGGCGGTCAGTGAACGAGGCCCCGCACTGCGGGGCCTCGTCATTCAGGGCTGCTTGCGCACCAGATAGGGGGCAAACTCGGGGGTGTGGCTGGCGGCAAAGCCCGTGGCGGTCTTCTCGATGAGATAGACCGCCAGCTTGTGCTCCCTGGCAAAGGCCATCGCCCGCTCGGGGCCCATCACCATGAGGGCGGTGTCGAGGGCATCGGCCTCCAGGGCCGTGGGGGTGATGACGGTGGCGGAGACCAGCTTGTGGGTCACGGGCTCGCCGGTGGCGGGATCGATGATGTGGGAGTAGCGCTTGCCGTCGAGCTCGTAATAGTTGCGATAGCTGCCGGCGGTGCTCACCGCCATGCCGTTCGGGGTCACCACGTCCTCGATGGCGCCCGGTCTGTCCGAGGGCTCGACGATGGCTACCCGCCAGGGATTGCCCTTGTCGTTGTGCCCCTTGCTGCGCACCGCCCCCGCCACTTCGATGAGGTAGTTGTGGACCCCTTTTTGCTCCAGCAGCCCGGCTATCTCGTCGGAGGCTGCCCCCTCGCCCAGGGTGGAGAGATCCAGATAGAGGTCTGGGATGGCCTTGCCGAGCAGGAAGTGATCCCCCTCGGGGGTCAGGGTGAGCTTGTCGATGCCGACCCGCTCCCGCGCCTTGGCGATCTGCTCTGCGCCGGGCCGCCTGACCGGGCGCTTGTCCGGCCCGAATCCCCACAGATTGACCAGGGGGCCCACGGTGACATCGAGAACCCCCCGGGTGAGGTGCCCGGCGTCAATCCCCTGTTGCACAATCTTCGCCATGGTGGCCGGGATGACCTGGGGGGGCTGCCCCGTTCCCTGATTGAAGCGGGAGATGAGGGAGCCCGGATCATAGGTGGAGATCTCCTTGTTCAGGCGTGCCAGCAGCGCCTCCACCTCCTGTTGCAGAGCCCCCTGTCCGCCGGGGAAGGGGTCGCTCAGGGTCACCGCATAATAGGTGCCCATGGTGTTGCCCTGGATGCGGGTCTGGGTCGGGGCCGGCTGGCAGGCGCCAAGCAGCAGGATCAGGGAGAGCAGCAGGGTGCGCGCCAGCGCAGGCGCAAAGGGGAACTTCATCTCTCATTCTCGCGGGAGTCATCGACGGGGGAGCAGCTTAGCCAACGGCTGTGGTGCTGGCGAGTGGCCGTGGGCGGGAAGGCCGCAAATAATTAAGCCGGAGGGGAATTTGATCAACCCGCTTTGGGCCCGGGGTCGGGAGAAAAGAAGTGACCGGGCCCGCAGGCTGGCCCAAAAGCGGTCGTCCTTCGGTGACATTTGAATACAATGAAGATCGATCCTGACAGCATCTTTGCGGGTCGCGCCCACGGGGGCGAGATGCCTGTGCTGTCATCCTTCGTCAATCAAAGGAGAACGTGATGAAAAAGGTGTTAACCCTGCTGCTTCTTGGCTCCCTCGCCACCCCGGTCCTGGCCGACGAGTGCGCACTGGTGATCGAAGGCAATGACGCCATGCAGTTCAACCAGACGGCGATGAGCGTGCCGGCCACCTGCAAGGAGGTGACGGTGACCCTCAATCACACGGGCAAGCTGCCGGTGGCCAACATGGGCCACAACTGGGTGCTGGCCAACACCGCCAACTATCAGGCCATCGCCACCGCCGGCATGAGCGCCGGGGTCGATCACGACTACCTGCCCAAGGATGACCCCAGGATCCTGGCCCACACCAAGCTGGTGGGGGGCGGCGAGAGCACCAGCGTCACCTTCAAGACCGACGGCCTGGCGGGCAAGGATCTCACCTTCTTCTGCTCCTTCCCGGGCCACTTCGCCCTGATGAAGGGCAGCTTCAAGGTGGGGTAGTGCCAAGGGTCGTGTCGCCGCCAGCACAAGCAAAAGCCGGGAGGGTCCCGGCTTTTTTGTCTTCGCTTGCGCTGCGTCGCAGTGCTTTCATGATCTGGTCTGGGGTGGCAAGGGGATGAGCGGCGTAGAATAGGCCGCAAATGGGCCAGTGGCCCGCCTACGCCCCTTCGGAAAAGAGAGCATGAATGCAGTGAAATGGATGCTTGGCTGTTGCCTGATGCTGCTGTGTGCGATCGCGCTGGCCGCCGAGCCCCCGGTGAAGAAGAGCCTGAGCGGCATCTGTCACCCCAAGGGCAGCACCTACTACAGCCGCACCAGGCACTATACCCCCTATGACACCATGCAGGCCTGCCTCGACAGCGGGGGCCGTGCCCCCCGGCGTTAAACGGCGGCTTGCTTGGGCTGCAGGGTAAAGAAGGCGAGGGTGGTCTTCTTCCCGCACTCGAAGCGGATGCTCTCCTCCCCTTGCACCACCAGGGTCTCGCCCGGTGCGACCTGCTGTCCCTGCACGGTGAGCTGGCCCTCCAGCAGGTGGCAGAGGTAGCACTTGTCCGTCTCCAGGGTGAGGCTGAGGGGGAAGGGCAGGTTCAGCACCCGCACGTTGGCGCTGATGCGCGCCGGGTGGTAGATGAGCCCGAGATCCGTCACCTCTTTTTTCAGCAGCTCGCAGCGGGTCTCGTCATCCCCGCTGAAGTGGGCTGCCTCGAAGGTGGCGTAGGGGTGGCCGTTGAGCACGAAACCGGCACCGCTGACGGGCAGCAGGATGCGCTGGTAGCCGGGAAAGCGGGAGAAACTCCCTGCTTCCTTGATGGGGGCCGAGCTCAGCCGATAGTCAAAGTCGAGCTTGTCCAGGGTCGAACCAGGGGGGGAGATCAGGATCTGGGCCGTGGTGCCCTGCCTGTTCTTCCAGGGCATTTTCAACTGGTCGGACTCTTTAATCAGGGTGATCACGATGGCGCCTCGGCGGGAAGGGGAGAGTAGGGCCAGTGATACCATCTCCGGGAGTGGCTCACAAGGCGCCGCCAGCGCAGGCCGCGCTGGTTGACCACAAATCAGGCAGCGGCCCCCCTGACGCTGACCCTAATCGGTCGACTCAAGCCCTTTTTCTATCTTGTCCAGCAGTTGCTGCAACTGCGCTATCTCCGCCGGCGTCAGCAGGGAACACAGCCGTTCGTCGAGCCGTGCGGCCTCCTGCTCCCCCTGGTTGACCCGCTCGCAGGCCAGCGGGGTCAAGGCCAGACAGATGCTGCGTCTGTCAGTGGGATGGGGCCGCTTCTCGATGAGCCCCTGTTTCTCCATCTCCTGCAGCAGGCGCGTCACCTGCGCCTTGTCGCGGCCCGACCGCTGCGCGATGAGCTGCGGCGTGGCGGGATCCAGCGCATGGATCAGTTGCAGCACCTTGTAATGGAGGGGGCTAAGGGCGATCTGCTGTGCCCGGAAATGCTGCGTCATGGCGATTTTGTACTGATCGAGGATCCGGAAGAGGCGGTTTGATAACTTCATGGTTGATAAAGTCAACTTAAACGGGTTTAATTGATTTTATCAACCATATGAGCAAAAGCCCAGCCCGAGAGGAGATGAAAGATGCCACACACCTATCGTGTACAGGTCCAGGCGCTGGACCGCGATGTGCCCCCGTTGCAGTTCGACTGCCAGAATCACGACGACATCTTTGCCATCCTGGCGCTCAGCAAGGGGAAGCTGCCCATGTCGGAGCAGGAACATCAGGCGTTTATCGTCGGGTTGAAGCTGTTTGGCGAAGTCATGATGCAGCATCGCAAAGAGGAGCTGTTCAAGGGGTTTCTTCCCCATTTCAAGCAATTCATGGGGCAACTGAAACGCACCGCCAGGGGAGAGGAGGCGGTGGTCGCCCCTTCCGAATGACCCCCAGCCCTGACCCCAGGGGCGAGTGGTCCCGCCAGCATGCCTGATGCAAAGGAAACCCCGAGGTTGTGATCCCGGTGCTGTCAAAGCGGCGAGGGCCCGCTACACTGGCAGCTCGTTTCACGGAGGACCCATGACCCACAAGATCATTCTGGATACCGATCCCGGCATCGACGATGCCATGGCCATTCTGTTTGCCGAGGCGCACCCCGCCATTGACCTGCTCGCCATCACCACGGTGTTTGGCAATGCCACCATCGAAAACGGCACCCGCAACGCCCTCTGGCTCAAGCAAAAATATGGCATGAAGGCGGACGTGGCCCAGGGCGCCGCCGCGCCGCTGCTGCGCGAGCCCGTGGGGCCGACGACGGTGGTGCACGGCCCGAGCGGCTTTGGTGACGTCCAGGCGGGGGAGGTGACCCTCATCCCGGATCCCCGCCCGGCCTGGCAATACATCGTCGAGACAGTGAAGGCCCATCCCGGCGAGATCACCCTGGTGACCATCGGGCCCCTCACCAACCTGGCGCTGGCGCTCGAGGCGGCCCCCGAGGTAGCCGCCCTGGTGAAAGAAGTGGTCGTGATGGGCGGCGCCTTTGGCGTCAACGGCCATCGCGGCAACGTGACCCCCTATGCCGAGGCCAATATCCACGACGATCCCGATGCGGCGGACCGGGTCTTCACCGCCCCCTGGCCCCTGGTTATCATCGGGCTCGACGTCACCCAGCAGAGCATCTTCACCGCCGACTATCTGGATGCCCTGCGGGACGATGCGGGGGAGCCGGGCCGCTTCCTGTGGGATGTCAGCCGCTTCTACCTGCGCTTCTATTCCGAGCGCATCGGCATGGCGGGGTGCCATGTGCACGATCCCTCCGCCATCGCCTATGTGATCGATCCTGCTCTGTTCACCCTGCGCAAGGGGCCGGTGCGGGTCATCACCGAGGGGCCCGCCATCGGCCATACCCTGCAAAAGTTTGACGACACCCGCCATCCCCATGACGAGTGGGCCGACTGCCCGGCCCAGCAGGTCGGGATCGCGGTGCGGGATCAGGCCCTGCTCGCCCTCTATCGGGATACCCTGGTGGCCTGGGGCAAGGGGCGCCGATAAGGCCCGGCAGTGAGTGAAAGCGTGATGGCGGCCGGGTCATGGTGAGGCGCCCCCGGTTATACTGGCGAACATCGGGTTGACGGGAGGAAGACGCAATGGCCTGGTTGTCTCTGTTGGTGGCGATAGCCCTGATCGGGTGGTTGATGACGCTGGGGCGCGGTGCCCTGTTCGAGGTCCGGCTCGCGCCGGGCAAGGTGGTGGTGAAGCGGGGCTCGGTGCCGCCGCGCTTTGTGACCCAGGCGACCCAGATCCTGCACCATGAGCCGGTGCGCGGGCGCATCCTGGGCCTGCGGGACGGCAACGGGGTGAGGCTGGTCTTCTCCCGCTCCATCCCCGAGCCCGTGGCCCAGCGCCTGCGCAACATCTTCCCCTACGGGGATTACCGGGGGCTCTCCCCGAGCCCTGACGGGCGAAAATCACGCTGAGCGGTCGCCGTGGCGACCCTCATTTCCAGACGCCGGGCCCTGTGCCCGGCGTCTGCGTTTTCAGGGTTTCGCCAGGAGGCTCTGTTGCGGTCAGCGCGGCCCTTGCAGGGGCCTGATCGCCTCGACCAGAAAGTCGATGAAGGCGCGGGTCTGGGGTTTGAGAAAGCGGCCGCCACGAAACACCGCGTGGATCTCGTCCTGGCGATCCTCGTAGGGGGAGGCGAGCCACTCTGGCAGCAGCGGCAGCAGGGTGCCCTCGTCGATGCTTTGCTGCACCATCCAGCTCGACAGCAGCAGCACGCCGCACCCCGCGAGGGCGGCGCAGAGCAGGGGCGTGCCCCCGACCGAGGCGAGGTTGCCCTGCACCGCCACCTTCTCGCGCTCCGTGCCCTGCTGGAAGTACCAGTGCTGGCGCTGACGCCCATGGCCGCGAATGAGGCAGTTGTGGTGGGCCAGCTCGGCGGGATGGGCGGGTTCGCCATGGCGGGCCAGATAGGTTGGGGAGGCGACCAGCAGCGAGCGGTTGGTGAGCAGATGGCGAGTGTGCAGGCTGCTGTCAGCGGGCTTGCCGATGCGCACCGCCACGTCCACGTTCTCGGCATCGAGATCCACCATGCGGTTGTCCAGCGCAACCTCCAGGCGCACCCCGGGGTAGCGGGCGAGGAAGTCGGGCAGGCGGGGAGAGAGCCAGGACGCGCCGAAGCTCTCGAACACCGAGACCCGCAGCGGCCCCTCTGGCGCCACCGAGAGGGGTTGCAGGGATTGCACCAGCTGATCCGCCTCCTCCAGCAGGGGCAGGGAGCGGGCGAGAAAATAGGCGCCCTGCTCGGTCAGCACCAGTTGGCGGGTGCTGCGCTTGAAGAGCGGGATCCCGAGCTGCTGCTCCAGGGCGTCGATGGCACGGGTCACGGAGGAGGGGGCCTGGTTGAGGGCGCGGGCGGCACGGGAGAAACTGCCCGATTCCACCACCTGGGCCAGGATGCGGATGCGATCCAGCATGGATTCACCTTTGCGATAAACGCAAAATTGTTGCAGGTTATGACGATATTCTAATCAACAATGAAAAAGTGAACAATCAGCTCACCGCCCCATCCGGGGTCCATCACAGGAGTCTTGCCATGTCACACCGTATCCAGCTCGCCAACCAGGTGCCCGCCGCCGTCTCGGCCATGATGGGCCTCGAGTCCTACCTCGGGGGCACCGACATTCCCCTGTCGCTCAAGGAGCTCATCAAGTTGCGCGCCTCCATGATCAACGGCTGCGCCTACTGCATCGAGATGCACGCCGACGTGGCGATGAAGCACGGGGAGAGCGCCCAGCGTCTGCTGGCGCTGGCCGCCTGGCAGGAGTCGCCGCTGTTCGACGCCCGGGAGCGGGCGGTGCTGGCCCTGACCGACGAGGTGACCCTGATTGCCGACAAGGGGCTCACGACGCAGACCTATGAGGCGGCGCTGGCCCAACTGGGGGAAACCCTGCTGGCCCAGTGTCTGGTGCAGGTGGTCACCATCAACGCCTGGAACCGGATCGCCGTGGCGACCCGGATGGAACATGATCACTCCTGACTCCGACTCCGAGTGAGGGAGAGAAAACGATTGTCAACGGGCCCGCACAAGGGCCCGTTTTGTTACGAAGTGTGCCTTCTGGCGCCAGGGGTTGCGACCGTTGTCGGGGGATGGGAAGTTAATCATACATTTGTTTGATTAATTATTTTTTTAATCTTCTCCGAAAAATACCCATCCAGATCAAGGCGTGGAGAAATGACCTGTGAGTCGAAAAGGGGCTGTATGGCTCTTTTTTGATCATAATGGCGGGTTAAAAACAGACCAAATGGATATTTTTGGTTAATTGGTGGTCACTTTTGGTGGCACGAGAGATTAACGGAAGATGAATTGCCGCGGTGTAACTTGAATAAATTGGTCATTGTCAAGGGATTAACATCTGATACCGCTTTCCATCACCTTTTGAACATTTTTGGGATTAATTTTTCATGTTGTTCACATGCCGGTCTGATGCAATAAAATGCTGCATTTTTTTATACCAATAAGCCTTCAAAAGATGAGGACATTGCATGAGACTCTTTGATGTGAAGAGGGGCTTGGGCGCTTTGCTGCTGCTCGCGACCGCCAGCTTGCTGAGTGGCTGCGACATGGCACTGATGAGCCCCAAGGGGCAGGTCGGTATGGAGCAGAAGTCACTGATACTCACCGCACTCGGCTTGATGCTGATCGTGGTGGTGCCCGTGATTGTCATGGCGGTGGCGTTCGCCTACAAATACCGGGCGTCCAACACCAGTGCCACCTATGCGCCGGACTGGGCCCACTCCAACAAGATTGAGGCAGTCGTCTGGACTGTACCCGTCATCATCATCGTCATCCTGGCGGTGATCACCTGGAAAACTTCCCACTCCCTCGACCCCTACAAGCCGCTGGAATCGGACGTCAAACCGGTTCAGGTGGATGTCATTTCCCTGGACTGGAAGTGGTTGTTCGTCTATCCGGAGCTGGGCATTGCGTCGGTCAACGAGCTGGCCTTCCCGGTCAACACCCCGGTCAACTTCCGGGTGACCTCCGACACCGTGATGAACTCCTTCTTCATCCCGCAACTGGGCGGCCAGATCTACGCCATGGCCGGCATGCAGACCAAGCTGCACCTGATTGCCAACGAAGCGGGCGAGTACAAGGGCATCTCCGGCGGTTACAGCGGTGCCGGTTTCTCCGGCATGAAGTTCAAGGCCATCGCGACCCAGGACCAAGCCGGTTTCGACGCCTGGGTAGCCAAGGTGAAGGCCTCTTCCAAGGCCCTGAGCACCATGGATGAGTTCAATGCCCTGGCCAAGAAGAGCGAAAACCACCCGGTGGAGTACTTCGCCAGCGCCGATCCCAAGCTGTTCGTCAACATCATCAACAAGTTCATGGGCGGCATGTCCCATGGTGGTCACGCCACCCCGGCTGCGGGCTCCGCGGATCACGAGGGCATGAACCACGAGGCCATGAACCATGACGCCGCCCCGAAAGCGGGTGCCATGGACCACGAAGGGATGAACCATGAGGCCTCGCAAGAGGACGCCATGGAGAACCAGGCCATGAACCATGACGCCCATGCCGGACACATGGCCATGTCGGCCGACAAGAGTGTGAAAGCAGGATCCGAGGAATAATCGATGTTTGGAAAATTGACACTCGAGGCTATTCCGTACCATGAACCCATCATCATGGTCACGATAGCCGGTATCATTCTGGGGGGCCTGGCCATCGCCGGTCTCATCACTTACTACGGCAAGTGGCAATATCTGTGGAAAGAGTGGCTGACCTCGGTCGACCACAAACGCCTCGGTATCATGTATCTCATTCTGGGCATGGTCATGCTGCTGCGTGGCTTTGCCGACGCCGTGCTGATGCGTGGCCAGCAGGTCATCGCCTCCGGGGGTGGCGAAGGCTACCTGAATGCCCATCACTACGACCAGATTTTCACCGCCCACGGCGTCATCATGATCTTCTTCGTGGCCATGCCGCTGGTGATCGGTCTGATGAACATCGTGGTGCCGCTGCAAATCGGTGCCCGTGACGTGGCCTTCCCCTTCCTGAACAACCTGAGCTTCTGGTTCACCGCCGCGGCCGTGGTGCTGATCAACGTCTCCCTCGGGGTCGGTGAATTCGCCCAGACCGGCTGGCTGGCCTATCCGCCCTTGTCGGGGCTGGAGTTCAGTCCCGGGGTCGGGGTCGATTACTGGATATGGAGTCTGCAGATTTCGGGTCTGGGGACCCTGCTGACCGGCGTGAACTTCTTCGCCACCATCATCCGCATGCGTGCCCCTGGCATGACCATGATGCGCCTGCCGGTCTTCACCTGGACCGCCCTGTGTGCCAACATCCTGATCATCGCCTCCTTCCCGATCCTGACCGTCACCATCGCCCTGCTCACCGCAGACCGCTACCTGGGTACCCATTTCTTTACCAATGACATGGGTGGCAACATGATGATGTACATCAACCTGATCTGGGCCTGGGGTCACCCCGAGGTGTACATCCTGGTGCTGCCGGTGTTCGGGATCTTCTCCGAAGTGGTGGCGACCTTCTGCAAGAAGAAGCTGTTCGGTTACACCTCCCTGGTGTGGGCGACCGTGGCGATCACCGTGCTCTCCTTCATCGTGTGGCTGCACCACTTCTTCACCATGGGGTCCGGCGCCAACGTGAATGCCTTCTTCGGCATCACCACCATGATCATCTCCATCCCGACCGGGGTGAAGATCTTCAACTGGCTGTTCACCATGTACCGCGGTCGCATCGAGTTCACCTCGCCCATGCTGTGGACCGTCGGCTTCATCATCACCTTCACCGTGGGTGGCATGACCGGGGTACTGCTCTCCGTGCCGGCCGCCAACTTCGTGCTGCACAACAGCCTGTTCCTCATCGCCCACTTCCACAACGTCATCATCGGCGGCGTGGTGTTCGGCTGCTTCGCCGGTATCACCTACTGGTTCCCGAAAGCGTTCGGCTTCAAGCTGGATGACGTCTGGGGCAAGCGTGCCTTCTGGTGCTGGATCACCGGCTTCTTCGTGGCCTTCATGCCGCTCTACGTGCTGGGCTTCATGGGCATGACCCGTCGTGTCAGCCAGAACATCGATCCCGAGTTCCACGGCTGGCTGGTGGTCGCCGCCTGCGGCGCCGGTCTGATTGCCCTGGGCGTGCTGTGCCAGGTCATCCAGATCGTGGTCAGCATCCGCGACCGCGAGAAGAACCGCGACCTGACCGGCGATCCCTGGGGTGGCCGTACCCTGGAGTGGGCGACGTCCTCTCCGCCGCCGTTCTACAACTTCGCCATCGAGCCGAAGGTCACCGGTCTGGACGCCTTCTGGGAAGCCAAGGCTGACGGCAGCGCTTACAAGAAGCCTGCCCAGTATGCCCCCATTCACATGCCGAAGAACTCCGGTGCCGGTGTCATCATCGCCGCCTTCAGCGTGGTGTTCGGCTTTGCCATGATCTGGCACATCTGGTGGATGGCCATCGCCGGCTTCATCGGCATGATCGCCACCTGGATCATCCACAGCTTCAACGACAATGTGGACTACTACGTACAGGTTGACGAGATCGAGCGCATCGAAGGTCAGCATTTCGACAACATCAACAAGGTGGCTTAATTCCATGGCGACTGACGTACTACATCACTCTCACGGTGCCCATGAGGATGGGCACCACGATGCCGGTGCCACCAAGGTATTCGGTTTCTGGATCTACCTGATGAGTGACTGCATCCTGTTCGCGACCCTGTTCGCGACCTATGCGGTCCTGGTCAACGGCACTGCCGGCGGCCCCACCGGCAAGGACATCTTCGAACTGCCGTTCGTGTTCGCCGAAACTATGCTGCTGCTGCTGAGCTCCATCACCTTCGGGTTCGGCATGCTGGCCATGAACAAGAACAAGATTGCGGCGGTCAACACCTGGCTGTTCGTCACCTTCCTGCTGGGTGCCGGCTTCATCGCGATGGAAATCTACGAGTTCCATCACCTGATCGTGCACGAGGCGGGCCCGGATCGCAGCGGCTTCCTCTCTGCCTTCTTCACCCTGGTGGGGACCCACGGTCTCCACGTGACCAGCGGCCTGGTCTGGATCATCGTGATGATGGTGTCGATCACCAAGAAGGGGCTGACCGAGCGCAACCGCACTCGCCTGATGTGCCTGAGCCTGTTCTGGCACTTCCTCGACGTGGTATGGATCTGCGTCTTCACCGTGGTCTATCTGATGGGGGTCATGTAAATGAGTCATTCCGTTGACAATCACGGCGCCAGCCACGGCAGCGTCAAGTCCTACATGATCGGCTTCGTGCTGTCACTCATCCTGACCGCCGTGCCGTTCTGGATGGTGATGGACGGCTCCGCCTCCCACGCCGTGGTGCTCGGCACCGTGGTGGCCATGGCGGTGGTGCAGATCTTCGTACACCTGGTCTACTTCCTGCACATGAACACCTCCTCCGAGGAGCGCTGGAACCTGGTGGCACTGGTCTTTACCGTGCTCATCATCGCCATCGTGGTCGTGGGTTCCCTGTGGATCATGTACAACCTCAACATCAACATGATGGTTCACTGAGCGGGTTGATGATGATGAAGCAATACCTGCAAGTGACCAAGCCGGGCATCATCTTCGGCAACCTCATCTCGGTTATCGGGGGATTCCTGCTGGCCTCGAAGGGGAGCCTGGATGTGCCCCTGTTCATCCTGACCATGGTGGGGGTGTCACTGGTGGTGGCCTCCGGTTGCGTGTTCAACAACTACATCGACCGGGACATCGACTGCATCATGGAGCGCACCAAGAACCGCGCCCTGGTGCGGGGGCTCATCGCCCCCGGTGTCTCCCTCTGGTATGCGACGGCGCTGGGCGTTGCGGGCATTGCACTGCTCTACTTTGCGGCCAATCCGTTGGCCGCCTTGCTGGCGGTGCTGGGCTTCCTGGTTTATGTGGGGGTCTACAGCCTCTACATGAAGCGCCACTCGGTCTATGGCACCCTGGTCGGCAGCCTCTCCGGCGCCGCGCCGCCGGTCATCGGCTACTGCGCGGTGAGCGGGCAGTTCGACTCGGGGGCCCTGATCCTGCTAGCGATCTTCAGCCTGTGGCAGATGCCGCACTCCTATGCGATCGCCATCTTCCGCTTCAAGGACTACCAGGCTGCCAACATCCCGGTGCTGCCGGTGGTGAAGGGGATCCCGGTGGCCAAGCTCCACATCACCCTCTACATCCTGGCGTTCATGGTGCCGACCCTGATGCTGTTCCTCGGCGGCTACGCCGGGTACAAGTATCTGGTGGTGGCCACCGCGGTGAGCGTCTGGTGGCTGGGGATGGCGCTGTCGGGCTACAAGGCGGCGGTGGACGACTCCCTCTGGGCGCGCAAGCTGTTCATGTTCTCCATCGTCACCATTACTTGCCTGAGCGTGATGATGTCGGTGGACTTCCAGCCGGACGCAGCGCCTGTATTGGTGAGCATGCTGCCCTGATAGTGTGAACTGCACCCCTGAAATGCATGAAATCCAGAGCCGGGAATCTTCCCGGCTCTGCTATTATGGGCGCCGCCCTGCAAGGGGCATCGCCGATTTTTCGGGGGCGGCCGGGCGCCTGTCACCCCTTTCTTTCCCTCTTCTTTTTGACTCATCGAGGCCCTCATGAATGATTTCACCATGACGAGGGGCGAGCGACGCGCGACCTGGGCGCTCGGCTCCGTCTTCTCGCTGCGCATGCTAGGCATGTTTATGGTGCTGCCGGTGCTGACCACCTACGGCATGTCCCTGGCGGGCGCCTCCGAGGCGCTCATCGGGCTTGCCATCGGCATCTACGGCATGACCCAGGCCCTGTTCCAGATCCCCTTCGGCCTGCTCTCCGACAAAGTGGGGCGCAAGCCCCTCATCGTCGGCGGCTTGCTGATGTTTGCCCTTGGCAGCGTCATCGCCGCCCTGAGCGACGCCATCTGGGGGGTCATCGTCGGGCGCGCCCTGCAAGGGAGCGGCGCCATCTCCGCCGCCGTCATGGCGCTCCTGTCGGATCTCACCCGGGAGCAGAATCGCACCAAGGCGATGGCCTTCATCGGGGTGAGCTTTGGCATCACCTTCGCCATCGCCATGGTGACCGGCCCCCTCATCACCCATGCCCTGGGCTTGTCCGGCCTCTTCTGGCTCATCGCCCTGCTGGCCCTGGCCGCCATCGCCATGGTGCTCTGGGTGGTGCCGACCCCGGCGGCCCACCTGCAAAATCGCGAGTCCGCCATGGTGCGAGGCAGCTTTCGTACCGTGCTCACCAACCCTCGCCTGCTCAAACTCAACCTCGGCATCCTCTGCGTCCACACCCTGCTGATGTCGAGCTTCGTGGCCCTGCCGCCCCTGCTGGAACGTGCGGGCCTGCCCCGTGACAGCCAGTGGCAGGCCTATCTGGTCACCATGCTGATCGCCTTCGTGAGCGTGGTGCCCTTCATCATCTATGCCGAGAAGCACCGCCAGATGAAGCGGGTCTTCATCGGGTGCGTGGTGGTGATGCTGGCCGCCGAGCTGGTGCTCTGGCAGAGCGGCCAGCAGTTGTGGGGTCTGCTCGCCGGGTTGCAGCTCTTCTTCATCGGCTTCAACGTGATGGAGGCGCTGCTGCCGTCTCTTATCAGCAAGGAGTCCCCGCCGGGCTACAAGGGCACCGCCATGGGGATCTACTCCACCAGTCAGTTCCTCGGGGTCGCCATCGGCGGCAGTCTCGGCGGCCTGCTCTACAGCCTGGGGGGCGGCCCCCTGGTGTTTGGCGGTTGCGCCGCCCTGGCCCTCGCCTGGCTCGGGGTGAGCCTCACCATGGCCGAGCCCCCTTATGTGAGCAGCCTGCGCATCGTGTTGCCGGAAGGGGTCGAGGCCACCCCGGCCCTGGAACAGCGGATCCGCGCTTGCGAGGGGGTAAGCGACGTGCTGCTGGTGCGCGAGGAGCACTCCCTCTACGTGAAGGTGGACAGCAAGCGCCTGACCCGCAGCGATCTGGAGCGGCTGGTCTCTTTGTGATGGCGGGCTGCGCGGGGCGGTGCAGAGCGCGGGCTGAAGGGCGGCTGCTATGCTGAGATCCTCACTCACAGGAGGAACCTCTGATGTCATACGTGGACGGATTCGTGCTCGCCGTGCCGACGGCCAACAAGCAGGCCCTGATCGATCATGCGGGGCAGTTTGACCCCATCTTCCTCGAATACGGCGCCACCCGGGTGCTGGAGTGCTGGGGGGACGACGTGCCTCACGGCAAGCAGACCGACTTTTACCGGGCGGTGGCGGCCAGGGAGGATGAAACCGTGGTCTTCTCCTGGGTGGAGTGGCCGAGCAAGGCGGTGCGGGACGACGCCATGGGCAAGATGATGCAGGACCCCAGGATGGACCCCGCCAATCCCCTGCACCAGACCATGCCGTTTGACGGCGCCCGCATGATTTTCGGGGGCTTCACCACCGTGCTGGAGCTCAAGGGCTGAGACCGGCCATCGGGGCTTCACCCTGGTGGCCGGAGCGCAAGGGCCGATAGCAACACCCAGGCCCGTCAGATGATGAAAAAGCCCGCCAGCCGGCGGGCTTTTTGCTGGGCGTTATCTCATGGTCGCTCTCCATGGGGGACGTTCAGCCCGGGCGCCAGAAGGGCTTGTCCCCGAGAATGGTGGCCCTGTGCATCACCCGGCGGGCCGGCAGGTAGTCGGCATTGGCATAGTGCTGGGTCACCCTGTTGTCCCAGATGGCGATGTCGTTCTCCTGCCAGCGCCAGCGCACCTGAAACTCGGGGCGGGTGATGTGCTCGAACAGAAAGCCGAGCAGGGCCTCGCTCTCTTTGGGGGGCAGCCCGGGCAGCCGGGTGGTGAACCCCTCGTTGACGAACAGGGCCTGACGGCCGCTCACCGGATGGGTGCGGATCACCGGGTGGCGCAGGGGCGGGTGACGGGCCACGGCTGCCTGCCAGCGTTGGCGCGCCTCTTCGCTGTCATCATGGCGATGGGCCGGGAAGGACTTGGTGAAGTCGTGCTCGGCTTCCAGTCCTGCCAGCAGGGTTTGCAGGGGCGGGGAGAGGGCCGCCAGCGCCGCGATGCCGCTGGCCCAGAGGGTGTCCCCCCCGGTGGGGGGCAGCTGCTTGGCGGCCAGAATGGCCAGTGCCGGGGGCGTCTCGATAAAGGTCACGTCGGTGTGCCAGTTGTCGTTGTCCGGCGGATTGTCGTCGTGGGTATCGAGCACGATGATCTCCTCGGCCTCCTCCGTGTGGGGGTAGACGGGGTGGATGTGCAGATCCCCGAAGCGGTTCGCCAGCGCCCGCTGGGCTCGCGGGGTGATGGGCTGGTTGCGAAAGAACAGCACCTGGTATTTGAGCAGGGCGCGATGGAGCTGCTCGAACTGCCCCTGGCTCAGGGGCTCGGCCAGATTGACGCCGGCGATGACGGCGCCGATGTGGGGGCCGAGGGGGGTAATGGTCAACTTGTCGGTCATGGTCTTGCTCCATGTCTGGGGGCGTGAAGGCCCGATGCCAATAGGAAAGGAGGGCGAAGGAAAGCGGTCAGCCTGTGGCTCATTGTCCTTCTCCATGCCAGGGGGTGAGCCTGCGCTGCAGGGCGCGCAGGCCCAGTTCCAGTACGAAGGCGATCAGGGCGATCACCAGGATGCCCGCCAGCACCACGTCGGTGGCGAGAAACTCGCCGGCGGATTGCACCATGAAGCCCACCCCCCGGGTGGCGGCGATAAGCTCGGCCGCTACCAGGGTGGACCAGCCCACCCCGAGCCCGATGCGAAGCCCGGTCAGGATGTCCGGCAGGGCTCCTGGCAGGATCACGTGCCAGAGCACCTGGGACCGGGATGCGCCCAGCGCCTGGGCCGCCCGCACTCGCACCGCGTTGGCGCTCTGCACCCCCGCCAGGGTCGCCAGGGCCACGGGCGCGAAGATGGCCAGATAGATGAGCAGCACCTTGGAGGTCTCGCCGATGCCAAACCAGATCACCATGAGTGGCAGGTAGGCGAGCGGCGGCACCGGGCGGTAGAGCTCAATGAGGGGATCCAGCACGCCGCGCACCGTGGGGGAGAGCCCCATGGCGATGCCCACTGTGATGCCAAAGAACGCCGCGGCAGCGAGCGCCACCAGGATGCGCCCCAGGCTGGCCCCCAGGTGTTGCCACAGGGTGGCATCCATAAAGCCCGTTGGGCCTGCGATGGTGATGAGCTGTGCCAACACCCGCTGTGGGGGCGGCAGGAACAGGGGGTCGACCCAGCCGAAGTGGGCCACCAGCCACCACAGGGCCAGCAGCACGATCAGGGTGGCGAGGCTCAGGGTCAGGCGGCGGGACAGGGGCCAGCCCGCTGCCCGTGCGTGGGTGAGATCCCGTTGCCGGGCGAGGGCGAGAGTCATGCGAAGGCCTCCCGCTCTGCGAACACCCGTTCCAGCACGTATTCACGGCGCTCGATGAAGGCCGGATCGGACTTGATGCTGCGGCAGGGCTCCCCGGCGGCGAAGCGGCGACCGAAATCCAGGGTCAGCCGCTCCGTCACCCGCCCGGGGGAGGGGGAGAGCAGCACCAGATCGGTGGCCATGAAGATGGCCTCCTCGATGTCGTGGGTGATGAGCAGCACCTGACGCCGGTGCTCGTGCCACAGGCGCAGCAGCAGAGTCTGCATCTGCTCCCGGGTGAAGGCGTCCAGGGCGCCGAAGGGCTCGTCCAGCAGGAGCAGGCGGGGTTGGGTGGCCAGGGCCCGGGCGATGCCGACCCGCTGGCGTTGGCCGCCGGAGAGCTGCCAGATGGCGCGATCGCCGGCCCCCTCCAGCCCCACCTGACGCAGCAGTGCCTGGGCCTGTTCGGTGCGTTCGGCACTGGGCACACCCGCCAGCTGCAGGCCGAGGGCCACGTTGTCTCGCACGTTGCGCCAGGGCAGCAGCCCCTCGCTCTGGAACACCACGCCGCGCTCGGCGCCGGGGCCGGTGACCGGCTTGCCCTCAAGGCTTATCTGGCCGTGGTGGCAAGGCTCGAAGCCCGCCACCAGGTTGAGGAGGGTCGTCTTGCCCGAGCCCGAGGGCCCCAGCACCACCATCAGCTCCCCCTCGGACAGGGAGAGGTTGATGTTGTCGAGCACCCGCCTGCCGGCGTACTCGGCGCACACATGAGAGAGCAGCAGCATGGTCGTCTCCTTGGATTTACTGGGCCACGGCTTTCACGAAGCGATCGGTCACGAACTGGCGGTAGTCCGAGGCGGCGTTCGCGACCTTGCCCTGGCTCTCGAGGAAGCGGGCGGTGTCGATGATGGTCTGGTTGACGAGGCGCCCGAGCTCGGCGCTCTGGGCCTTCGCATCGAGGTAGGTGTTGCCCTTCACCAGCGCGGGAACGTCCGCCTCGGGAACGCCGCTCAGCTTGGCCAGCTTGGCGAGATTGTCCGGCTTGGTGAGCCAGCCGTCGGGGTTGGCCAGGTAGTCACGCTGGGCGGCCAGGGTGCTGTTCACGAAGGCCTGCACCACTTCGGGGTGGGCCTTGGCAAAGTCCTTGCGCACCACCCAGACGTCCAGGGTCGGCGCCCCCCAGTCACCCACCTGGGCGGAGTCGGTCAGCACCTTGCCCTCCTTGGTGAGCTGGTTGAGGGCGGGGGCCCAGACATAGGCGCCGTCGATGTCGCCCCGCTGCCAGGCGGCGATGATGGCCGGTGGTTGCAGGTTGACGATCTGCAGCGTCGCGGGGTCGACGTTCCAGTGCTTGAGGGCCGCCAGCAGGCTGTAGTGGGTGGTGGAGGTATAGGGCACGGCGATGCGCTTGCCCGCGAGATCCTCGGGTTTCGCGAGCCCCTGCTTCACAACCAGGGCCTCGGACTCCCCGAGCTTGGAGGCGAGCAGGAACACCTCGATGGGCAGATTCTGGCTCGCCGCCACTGCCAGGGGGCTGGAGCCGATGTTGCCTATCTGCACGTCGCCGGAGGCGAGCGCCCGTACCACGCTGGCGCCGCTGTCAAACTTGCGCCAATCCACGGTGGCGCCGCTCTCCCTGGCGAAGCTGTTGTCGGCCTGGGCTACCTTGGCAGGTTCGGCGGAGGTCTGGTAGGCCACGGTGACGTCGAGGGCCTGGGCGGACTGGCCGAGCAGCATGGAGGCCGCGAGCCACAGAGAGATGCCTTTTGCTGTCATGATGCACTTCCTTGTTGGGGGTGTTGGAAGCCACATCTTTATCTGAACATCCCCGGGGGCGAAGGAACGAGAAGGGTGCTCTCATGCCGTTTGGTTCTTAGAAAAAGAACGGTAAATCAATGATCTGATTGAGATATGCCAGAAAGTGGATAGCTTGCTCACCCGCCGTCTATCGGGTGGCTGGCGCAAGGGGCCAAGGGCTAGCCCCCAGGGGGCGCAGTGACTGGCAGGGGGAAGAGAGGAAAAGGCCCCGCCAGGGTGGCGGGGCCGGGGGATCAGCGCTCCACCAGCGGGGCCGAGCGGTAGCTCCACAGGCCATAGGTACGCAGGGCGTCCCGGTAGATGCCAAGCAGCTCCTCCGGGCTTGCCTTGGCCAGGGCCGAGAGGGGCTTGTCCGGGTAGGCGACGCTGTCGATGCGGATGTTCGCCGGGCCGCTCTGCCAGCAGGCTATTTCCAGCAGGGTCTGGCCCCGGCGCACATGGCTCGCCGAGCTCACCAGGGTGGCGAACTCAATCTCGTGGCGGGCGAGGGCATAGCCGCTGTAGAGGGCGTTCTCCACCGTGCTGGTGGCGTAGTTCTCCTCGATGATGCGGGAGCGGTCGATGCCCTTTTTCGCCAGCCAGTCCGCCATCAGCTTGCCCTCGGTCTGGCGGTTCTGGGGCACGCCGCCGGTGAGGATGACGAGGGCCGCCGGATCGGCCTGGGCCAGGGCGCGGGTGGTCTCGAGGCGTCCCAGCAGGATGTCGTGCATGGAGCCATCGGGATTGAGGGCATAGCCCAGGGTGACGATGGCGCGGCGCCCCTTCTTCTCGCCCCGTCCCTGACGTTCCTTGAGGGGGGTGGCGACCACCCTGTCCACGGTGGCGAACAGCCGCTGCAAGTCGGCGGCGCGACCGGCATTGAGCTCGCCGACCCGCTTGAGGTAGCCATCGGATTTGGCCTGGTTGCCCTTGAAGCGCTGCCAGGTGGCCAGATAGGTGTTGATGTCCAGATCGTCCGGGGCGGCGGTGAGGGCCTGCTCGAACAGGGCGATGGCCCTGTCCACGTTGCCGTTGTAGATCTGGGCGTTGGCCGCCGAGATGAGCAGATCGGTGCGATAGGGCTCAAGCTGGTGGGCCTCCAGCAGCAGGGTGGTCACCTGCTCCATGTTGCTCGGCATCTTGGCGGTAAAGCCCGCATCGGAGACCCGGGCGGGGGAGTGGAAGATGCGGGCGGCGTCTGCCAGCAGCTGATCCACCACCTGGCGCTTGCTGATGAACTGCTCGTAATTCTGCTCCTTTTGCAGGGAGCGCACCGGGGCGGCCCAGGCATCGGATGAGACAACGAGCGGCAGCGTCAGCAGGCTGGTGAGGGTCAGGGCAATCGCGGTTTTCTTCATCATGGGGCTCCCTGTGGGGTGCGGGGCGCGATGCCGTGGCTCGTCCCCTGAATGCTTTTCCAATAAAAACAGATGCTTGGTTTGCTGCCTACTCTACTCCCTTCCCGATGAAAAAAACGTGAACCGTTCCGGTTATCCCGATGCCCCCCTCAGCGCAGCCCCAGACGCGCCTGCAGGAAGGCCAGCCAGGCCTCCACCTTGGCGGGCAGGTGGCGGCGCTTGGGATAGACGCACCAGATGCCGTGCTCGGGCAGGGCATGGTCTGGCAGGACGGGCACCAGCCGCCCGATGGCGAGATCCCGCGCCACGATGAAGTCCGGCATGTTGCCGATGCCAAGCCCCGCCAGCAGCGCGGTGTGGATGGCATCGCTGTTGTTGACCTCGAAATTGCCCCTGGGGGTGATGGCCACCTCTCCTTCGGGCCCGTGCAGCCGCCACTGGGTGCCGCCGCGAAACAGGGAGTAGAAGAGGCAGTTGTGGCGCTCGAGATCCGCCGGGATGCGGGGCGTGCCGGCCTGTGCCAGGTAGGCGGGGGCGGCGCACAGGGTGCTGAGACAGGGGGCGAGGCGGCGGGCGACCAGGCTCGAATCCTCCAGCTCGCCGATGCGCACCGCCACGTCGAACCCCTCGGCCACCAGATCCTGCCGGGCGTCGCTCATCTCCAGCTGCAACTGCACCTCGGGGTGGAGGGCGAGAAACTCGGGGACAAGGGGAGCGATGTGGCGCCGGCCATAGACCATAGGCACCGTCACCCGCAGCAGGCCGCGGGGGGCCGATTGCAGGGCGCCGATGGCATCTTCCCCGTCGCTGGCCAGGCGCACTGCATGGCGCACCGTCTCGAAGTAGCGCTCCCCCGCCTCGGTGAGGGTGAGGGAGCGGGTGGTGCGATAGAGGAGCTGGCAGCCGAGGGCCTGCTCGAGCTGGCTCACCTTCTTGCTCAGCACCGACTTGCTGAGGCCGAGTTGACGGGCGGCGCCGGAGAAGGTGCCCGACTCCACCACGGCGACGAAGGCGGGGAGCAGGGCGAAGGCTTCCTGGTTCATGTTGTTCTCGTTATGGAAACAATGTTGTTCCAGGAGGGTAGATTATCCCCAAATCAAAAACAATTTACCCTGCTCATCAGTTCAACCAAGGAGCAACCCCATGATCCCCCCGCTTGTTGACCGCGGCCCCGGCCGCCCCGCCCTCGGCCAGACACTTGGCCAGACCCTGGGTGCCCTGGCCGCCTTCGCCGCCGGCCTGCTGCTGGCGCTGATGATCGCCCAGAACGGCGCCCTGTCCCGCGCCACCGACCCCTGGCTCGCAAGTTGGCTGGCCCACGGGGTCGGCAGCCTGGTGGCCGGGCTCCTGTGGTGGCTCTCCCCAAGGCCCCCGACGCCGGAGGCGGCCCCGCCCTGGGCCTGGCTCGGCGGTCTGCCGGGGGCGCTCACCGTGGTGCTGGCGGCCCTGTGCCTCAACTCGCCCCTCGGCATGGCGGGCACCCTGGCCCTGCTGCTGCTCGGCCAACTGCTGTTTGGTGCCCTGTGCGATGGCCTCGGCTGGCTCGGACTGGCTCGCCGCCGCCCCTCGGGAAAGGACGCGCTCGCCACCCTGCTGGTGATGGCCGGCGCCCTGCTTATCGTGCTCGGCTAGGAGAAACACCGTGACCATATTGATCCTGATGGGACTGCTCACCGCCTTGCTGGTGATGGCCAGCGCCCTGTTTATCGTGCTCGGCTAGGAGAAACACCATGACCCTTCTGATCCTGTTGGGACTGCTGAACGGCGTGGCGGTGAGCCTGTCGCGCACCCTCAACGGCCGCCTCGCCAGCGCCCGGGGCGCCATGACGGCGTCCCTTGCCAACCACCTGCTCGGCTTCGGGCTGCTCGGCGCCCTGCTCATCCTCAAAGGGGCACCCTGGGAGCGGCTCGCCGGGCTCGATCCCTGGCTGCTGCTCGGCGGGGTGCTGGGGGCGCTGTTTGTCGCCATCAGCAGTTGGGCCATCGGCCGGATCGGCGCCCTGGCCTGCGCCCTGCTCATCGTCACGGGCCAGCTGGCGGGGGGCGCCCTGCTCGATGCCCTGGCCGGACGGCTGGCCGCGAGCGATCTGCTCGGCATCCTGCTGGTGCTGGCGGGGGCTGCGCTGCAACGCTGGCAGGGCGGCAAGTCGCGCTCCCGAGGGTGAGTGGGGCGGTGATGGCCTGGGTAAACCGGCAGGGATGACAAGAGCGTCGCCCTGCCTGGATGCCAAAGGCGGCTCGCCTGCCGGATCAGGGCCCAGATGAAAAGGAAAAGGCGAAAGAAAGGGAAGGAAAGGAAGAAACAGGAAGGCAACAGAGAGCAAAGAAAGAGAGGTGCCTGTAACCCTGGGCCGCCCTTAACAGCAGAACACCGGCGCAAGGCCGGTGTTCTGAACAGCATGGCGGCGGGCCCGGCGGGGCGCGCGGTCAGGGCCGCTTAGGCGTAGAAAGCCTCGACGGTGCCCTTGACGGTGATCAGCATGGGGTTGCCGTAGCGATCCTTGGCCTTGGGGGAGGGGATCTTCACCCAACCTTCGCTGATGCAGTACTCCTCGACATTGGTGCGCTCCTTGCCGTTCACGCGAATGCCGATCTCGTGCTCGAAGCACTCCGCCACATGGTGCGGGCTGCGCGGGTTGGCCGCCAGACGGTCGGGCAGTGCAGGTTTGTTGTCGCTCATTTTATTTACCTGAGAGTGATAAAAAGTGGGTCATTGTAGGCAATGCCCGCCATGGGCTCAAGGCTGCGTCTGCGCAGCCTTGAGAATCTGTGATGAGGTCGGTCAGGAGGCGCGCCAGGCCTTGATCCTGCCATAGGTGGTGCCAGCCAGAGTGACAAGAAACATGACGACATAGCTTAAGAGCGGCGGGTCGAAATAGAGATCCTCCGGCAGGCTGCAAAGATAGAGGAAGGCAACCGCCAGAAGCGGTGTCAACAGAAGTTGGATAAGTGTTCTTATCATGGGGCGATTCACTTATTGGATGCGAAATATGGAGGATCAGGCGCTTGTCGCGAGCCTTTCGCTGCGTTAATCAGCCATGCCAGTTGGTGTGATTCAACGATGGGTCATCTTCTTCCGGCTCCCTATTCTGTCACGAGGTGCTATTTTGCGATTCCGGCCTGACGGGGAGTTGCCTTGTCACTCCGGTAGTTGAGATAACCATGCGACAAACCATTCAGCAGGCATGGAGGCAGACTCTTTATTCAACGCAACGTGGATATCCCAGTTCGATTCTACCTCCGCGAGTATGGGCATCACGGCATCAATCTCTGCGGGGGCATCTATATCAGCGTATTTGTTCCAGAAAGCCTCACACCAGTGAGCAATGGACTCATGATGATGAGGTGCACTTTCTGGATGGGCGCCCCATGTCAAAACCTGTTTTACATTGTCTGGCGTAAATGCCAGCTGTATTTCATCGAGCATATTGTTTTACCTGCAACATCAGTTGTGGTGACGATGGTTGATATGTCCAGTGACACAACCCTGTGTAGGGCATGTATTTGCACCAAGACATTCGTCGCTCTTTTTGGGGCGCAAGTCGTTTGCGCAATGCAGAAAAATAAGGGTCAACACAGTACGCTAGTTCGCGCAGTGGTCCTGCCGCTGCGCCTGTAGAGACTGGTTGTGCATGCAGACGAAAAAGGGATGGCTCTCTTTTCTCACATAGCCCCAGACCCGGATACCACGCTCCAGCATGGTAAATTTGACACCGGCCTGGCTCGCAATATGAATCGCTTCATCCGTGAAATCTTCAATATCCGGTGCCAGCAATGCCCCTCTGGAGTGAGCCTGGTATGCCAGGACGTCCAGGAACTCCATGGTCCATAAGTTGCCCCAATATTGGGCCAGTTCTGGTGTATAGCTCTTGCCATCTTCTGGAAATGTGGAACCATCCAGATCCGTTCGCCGGTATTGGAAGAACCTGTTGCTCTGATGCAGCAACGCAAAAAGACGATTCCATTTGGAATTGTTCGAAACAGACGTCATGCCTGCCTTGATAACATACTCTTTGACGGGCTCTCTATGTCGAATGTCCATCATTATCCTCCCGATCGAATGACACCTTGCCCGGGAAATCTACGCCGCCCTGTCGTGACACGACCCACTAAAACCAGATATGGGTTTGATAAACGACAGGTGTTGTAGATCACCTGTCAAGCGCCATTTTTATAACGCGGTCAAGCAGTTCTTCGTCCTCATACAGCTCGCGGTACGCGGTGAAAGAGAGGTTGCCTTCATTGTACTGTTTTTCAAAGAATATTTTTAAGCGCCATTCGTCGGGATCTGGCTTGTTGAAATCAAAGTCTATTCCACCGACAGAAGCAGTTCGGTATATATCGACACCAACACCATGAGTACGATAGACCCAATGAGTCCCTGGTATGGTCATGCTTCCCCTATGCTTTGGCTCCAATATTTCCTCTGCGGAGGCCAGATGAAAAACACGTACAAGCAGCTCTTCAGCCCACTTCCTTTGTGCATACCATAGCGGAATAAGGTTTTTGATTTTTTCCAGATTGTCCATTTTGCCTTCTCAGATTCTATGTTATGGCGTGTTATATCCAGCGGCGGCAACCTATCTCACGGTCAACATGCATAACAGAAATTTCTTCTGCGGCAGATTCTGTGTTGGGGATTTGGCTGCAATATTGCCCGACCTGTTGGCAAGATGGGGTGTTCAATCCAGACCAGTGAAGGCTATGAACGTCTTGAATGACAGGCCGACAAGACAAGAGTGATCATGGGAACAACCGCTCATAAAGCTCTTGTTCAAATGGCATGCCAAACGGGCTGGCAGTCACCAGATTCTTGCTGTAGCCATGTTTGTTTCCCTGTGCAATAAACCCCAGTGGCGTACCCTTGACCAACAGGGCGACGGAATGACCGTCAGGCGCCCAACGCAGCTCAATATCGCTTTCGAGGGGCGCATCACCTTCACTACCAGGAACAACAAACTTGAGGATTGCCGGCGGTGCGTTGTTGCCGCAGTACTCATTCAGATGTTCAGGGGATGGTACCGTATTGAGCAGCCAACAGTCCGCTGCAGGGTAATCAGACCCGGAGTCTGTCATGTAGAGCCAGACCGAAGTTCCTTCATCAGCAAGAATGGCCGCCTTATGGGAAACAGGATGTCTTTCGGATAGAAAAAGGGGGTTCATTTTTGATGAGCCTCAGATTGAGAGCATGAGCGCACCATCAGATACCAGGTCCGTACCGGGATATCCGAATATGTCTGATGGAAATATATTCATGGTGAGGGATTGATACACGGCCTGGATTGCGGTGCAAACATGAACATCAACCAGGAAAATTCATATAGCGCCAGTTCACAGCGATATAATTTGTTTTTTCCAAGCATATTGACTGATTTTTAGAGCCTGCCAAATTGATAAAAATGAATCGCTACATGATCCACCTGTTATCAAAAAATTGAAAGGCATCATGGTTAAAGCATGTCTTGTCATTGACTTTCTGTTCTTTTTGGAACCAGAGCCAATATCAATGTTGCAACCGGGCCTAGCAGCAATGAAATAAAAAACCAGGCCAAACCGCTACGATTCTTCCCTTGGGCGAGGACAGCATTGATTAGCATCAATGTCCCCCACCCAACAAAAAACTGTTTGCCGGTTTCAAGGTAGTCTGGGTTCAAAAGATGCTCCTTTTCTTTTATCTGCTGAGGTCCGAGTTCAGGCGCCGTTATGAGAAGCCCGACAGGAATGGGTGACCGCTGACACCTAGTAGTTTTCCAGCTCATATGCCAGGGCTGCCGATAACGCTTGTGCCGTCATGGTCACAGCGGCGTCCTGAGGGGTGGGGAATATTGCGAGCGGAATGCCCAGTCTGGACATTTCAGGCAACCACTCGCCTATCAGGTCGTCCAGGCCAATGATCTCAGGTTTCGCCGTTGACCAAGGACCCGTGGCACATACGCTGGCGTATTCAGGGTGAGGCCAGATGGCAAATGCTGGCTTGCCACAACCATCAATATCGCCAGACACCCAGCCGTCAGATGCACGCAATCCCCAGGCAGACTCCTGGTCTGCGACGCGTTTGATGAAATGCATGACACGCTCTGTCGACGGAAGAGCAAGGACGTTTTGCATTTCCTTTTCAGTGAGTCGGTAGCTCATATTTTCTCAATGGTTAATATAGAACCCGTGGCTGTTTTCAAGTGCCGGTTTTTGGTGAGTGGTGTGCTGCATGGTTTGCCAACAACTGGCTGCTACAGAGACATCTCAATGTTGGCAAGCGCCATTTGCTTTTTTGGACCCCAGTTTAATGGAATCGATTTTTTACTCCCCCACCATGCGCAATTTTTTTGTTTCAACCCATTGATGACGGATCTTGGAAAAATGCTCAGGTGTGGAGTGTTGATCATAATCAAAACCTGACTCGGCACCACAACATTCGCAAATATCAAACGTGGTGTAATTAAACTCATTCAACACGGTTATATCTGTAAAGCCACAGATTGGGCATCCTTCACTTTTCAAGAATACCTCAATAGTAATTAGCCGGAAAGGAGGTAATAATAAAAAAGTGGTCTCATCATCAAAGAAGAACCACCTCTGGTCAATAGGCAGGTGAACTGATTATCCCGCCTGTTTCAAACCGTCCCTGGTCTCAACACATGCATCTGTTTATAAATATCAAGACCGTTTCACCAAACCCGAGTAGTTTTCAATGGCATCAACCAATCGGGTGATGGTGGCATCATCGACAGTGAAATTATGATTCGTATCAAAATAAGAAATCTGAATATTCTCACTGAGAGGGTAGTGATCTTCTATACCCAGACCACCATATTCATCATGAACACCCTGGATAATCAGCATGGGAGTTTGGAGATGTGCCAGATGCTGATAACGTTCTGGCTCATCCTGCGAATCAGGATGTTTGAAAGGGTAGCCCAGGCAAATTATTTTCTTGAGACCCAGTTCATCGGCGATCAATGATGACACCCGTCCACCTGAAGAGCGTGCAAGCACGATGACACGTTCAGCGATACCCTGGCTGCTGATTGTCTTCTTGAGAAAATCACAACGAGATAACACAGCGTTGTCTTTCCTGTGATACAGATAGGAAAAATACGATGGGTGCAAGATACCATAGAGTACCTGTGCCGCCCGAAGATGTAATCGTTCCAGGCGTTTTGGAAGAAGACGGAGCCGTTTTACCCATTTTCTGAATGAAAAAATGAAGCTGGCCGCTGGATCCTCCCAACGAATGTCGACATTGTTTTTTCTCAATCTGGTCAGCAGGGCCTGGTTCAATGCTTCATCTCTTTGCCAATCGTCGCGGCCGACTAAAAGCAGAATTGGAGTCTTGGTCACACTCAGATCTCGATACGATGAAAAAGTCCCGGCTATGTTGCCGGATTATTGGTCGAAATCGAAGCCCTTGCAGTGGTTGAACCTGCATTGAGCGCCATCTTTTTCGAGTCTGGCGCCACAATCCTGGCAAGGCTACCGCCCCTGAGTTCCAGCCCCCAGTTCGCTGCTGTTAACCTGCGAGATAGCAACAATCGCTGTCATGGCCTTCTCCCGAGAGAGGGATTGTCGTTTGGCTATCATAAGGGCTCTGATCGGGTCATGGGAAGAGGGGGGGAGAAAAATACTATTAGCTTCAATACATTAGTGAAAAATTATTGTTTTAAGCGGGCTGCTGAGTGAGCAGATGTATGAAAAAAGCCCCTTCGCTCCTGCCGACTTCCGTCGAGCGAGGCGACAACGATGCCGTGATTGGCAACAAGCAGGAAAGCGAAAGGGCGTCGATCTGGCGGGGTGATGCAGCGATTGCAGCTGTATCCCTATGGGAGTCGAAAATCAAAAACGTAGACACCCATCTTTTGTGTTCTGGCTATCCAGCGCCTTGCTCAGCAAGGCGGGTGTGCGATATGTCGGTACTTTTGGCTGTGGGCACATGCTCCCGGCCTCACCTGTTTGCCAGTATGTTAATTGGCGTTACCCTGTCGTTTGCTAGCCCTTGTAAAGCGCCTAGCCATATAAGTACCCCAAACTAACAAAGCTTGAATTGAGCCAATAAAGACAAGAACCTTTATTTTTGACCAAGTTATTCAAGAGCGATGTGAAACTGTATGCGATTATGGGGGAATCACTCGTTGCATGGAGGTCCCAGAAGCTATCGTAACAGTAGCCAAATTGAGAATACCCGAGATTTATGCTTATTGCTTGTTCAGGGCCATTTCTTGCGATGATATAGAAATCATTGGACATATCATCTTTGGGTATGTCTTGCTCATATCCTTCAGGCAGTATAGATGGATTCGCAGGGATTAATTCTGCTGGTGTCGAGATTTTGAAACAATAGTCACTTGCCTCAAAAAGAATGACACCACCGCAGAGTGAATAAAATTCTTTTAAATCATCTGGAATATCCATGTCAGGAATGCCTGAAGGTGGCAATACCTTGCAGTTTTCCATCTCACCAATCCGTTGGATCAACTCTCTCATTCTCTGGTTTCCTGAACTATCACTGCGCTTGACAGTAATTGGATAATTTGTTTTTATTCACTGCGGTTCCTTGTATGTACAAATTCACACAAAGCCTTGGCATACGCTACTTTTGCTTGGATTCACAGTGTCTCATATCTTTATTTTTTGCATCCAGATACCCTGCAAGGTATCTAGAAAATGATTTTGTACAGTTTGTCATAGTAAAAACCATCAAAGTCAGCAACCGTTTTTAGGGTAAACGGTGCTGGCAAGGTGAATCGTTTCCAGGTTTCCTTGAAGATCTCGTCACCATCTTCTTGCGCATTCTGATTGATGTTCTCCTTTATTAATATTTTCTTGGTCGAGAAGTTGATGCTCGTCACCCGCTCGACGAGGGGGCCGCGGTTTTCACTCAGGTCGTAGCCAATCAATTCGAAACCGGCGTTCTGATATCTGAATTTGTAAGACCAGTAACCATAACGTCCATGGCCATAGTGGATCTGCAAGATCCCTTTCTCTACGGAGACCCAAAGCTCAGGGGCAAAATAGACACCACCATCTTCATTCTCCGAGGAGAAACAGCTTGGATTATCGAGCGCCAGCTCATAGTGATCCCCCTTATTGAACGCGATGATAAGACCTCGCCGATTACGATCCAGCTCACCACGGTATTCGTCAACAATGACATTGCGCTTGTCAGTGCCTTTGATGACGATGACCATATCACTCTGGCCATCCTTGTTTAAATCCCCCTCGATTTTCTCAAAGACGACATATCCCTTGGGAACAAAATCGAGCGGGTCTTTGGCTTTCAGAGGTGCGCCTTCGGCTAAAACTTGTGCTTGCAACAGCATTAAAAGCAGGAATAACCCTTTTTTCATCACCATTCCGTTTTCGTATGACTCTATAAATGGTGAATGATGCGTAAGATGGATACCCATGGCAAGCGCTTTGAGCCATGAATGGTGACAAGCCTGTCTGTTCAGAGGAATACTCAAAACATTCCACCGTCTGGTCTCTTTGTTCTCCCACAGCCTGCTCGATTCCCTCACCACTGGCGGCAAGGGGGTTGGCTGGCTCTGGCCGTGGTTTGACGAGCGCTTCTTCGCCCCCTGGCAGCTGATCCGGGTTGCCCCCTTCAAGCTGGAGGCCTATCTCACCGCCCGAGGTGAGGCGGTGATCCTCTCCGAGCTCTACTGGGTCTGGCTGCCGGGGATTGTATTGATGCTGGTATTGATGGGATGGCGGGTGTGGGGAAGGGGTCCTAGGGGTTGCTGAGACTGGCGGCCAAGTGATGAAGATAGTCATAGCTATGCCACTGGGCGGCACAGAGAGCTAGCAGGGCTGAAGCCCCAAAGGCACCTAGATCCCAGTGCCGGAGCAATACCCGCAATGCATGCATTATGCAGAGACCCAAGCTCACCAGATAAATGAGGGTTAACATTCCTTCAATCAAATCCGATATGCCGTAGGGTTCATTTGGATTGTGATAAAGCAGGTCATAACCAAAGGCGCGAAATTCGAGTCGGATCAGAAACAGGAAGGTGCAGATGATGGCCAATCGTTTTGTTTTTCGATTTATATTTGTCATTCCGCCAGGGTCAGATGGAGAAATTACTGGGACACCCATATTTTTGTGGCTTGGCTATGCAACGTCTTACTCAGAAAGGTGGGTGTCCTGATTTTTGTTTTGTTAGTAAACGTGTGCTATGGCTGAGAGATAGCCAATTCGGCACACGTTATGAATTCAACTGGAAGTGGTTTTTAGGTGATATTATCTTGCATCTAAGTTCGGCAATTGTTGTCTTATTGCCATTTTGACTGCATTGTTACCTTGCTGACTCAGTATCCTTGACAACCACTGTTCAAAGTTACTTAACTTGCAACCTTTTAAATTAGTTGCAGCTAATGCCAGTAAGCCCTTATTGTCAAAATGCTTCAATAAGGTATACAAATCTTTATTTTCAATGGCGTTATCTATTTCTTTTTTCTTGAAGTCAGAAATAGCCGAAATATTTAATTCTGATAGCTTCGAATCTAGAATTGACGACAGCTCCTCAACTGAGGATGCGCTACTTAAATCAACTTTTTTTAGGTTTCTGTCTATACGTCGCCTGCTGTACCTTAAAACCACATCATTTATTTGCTCTGATTTGATATTATTAAATATTGCTTCGCTATACATGTTGTATTTACATTCAAGATCCGATCCAGAGTAGCCTTCAAATTTTAAGATTGCTTGACTCACGGGAGGCAGTAAAAAAATATTTTCAATTTCTGATACCGGTATTGATTTGATACCAAGCCCATCTAGGTACTCAATATCCTCGCGACTGTAGTCATCAGCATCAACAATACCAGAGCATAAAATTCGAGTCAGTTCTGAGTTTTGTCTCATAGTCACAACAGAATGAATCACTTGCTCGCAAGAACCGCGAGGAATAACAGTCCATTCAGGGTAGCAACTGCGATATGTCATTATATCAAGACTATTAGAGCTACCTTCAATAAATAGAATTGGCTTACGACTTCCCATTATCAGTGTTACTAATTGCTCATCAAAACCAGTATCTTTAGGAACGCTATTTATGACCCAATAAGGTTGAGGGTTGTATGAAGTAATAACATACTTATCCGCCACTCGACTTGATGCAAATTCTAGATCATGAGTTATAAATAAGAATGCACAATCTGGACGCAATGCTTCCAATTTATCCCAAAGTTTAGACATGATCGATTTATGGATGTGAAGCTCAGGCTCATCAAAAATCAACAATGAGCCTTCATCAGCAACAAGTACCTGTCCTAAAATATAGAATGTTGCACGTTCACCATCACTCATATCTCTAGCTGAATACAAGCTGTCAGTTCCTCGTATAGAGGCTTGAATATTATCACCACTTATGTGCAACTCTCTGTGGGGTAATAACTCTTGCCAAGTTTCAGATAATATCTCAAATTTTGTAGCAATAGCTTCGCTGTAGTCGCCAGATCTAACTTTTTTATGAGTATCTAAAGATCTATTTGTTTGTTCTGCGAACAGTGCCTGCAGCAAGTAATCAAAATCATTAAGCAGTGAAACTGGGGCATTATCTCCCCAACGCGAACCTTTTCGATGTATCATTTGAGCCCAATCACCATCACTGCCAATCTTTAAAGCTTTAAGGGCTTGACGTTCACTAACTTTAGTGACGCTCGGATTGAGAGATAACGCTCTATGTGCTGCAATTCGATGTGCTTTATCACCCATTGATTCTTCAATGTAAGCAGCTAGTCGTGTTTTTCCAGCTCCATTTGCCCCTACAATCATTACAGACGAGCCTGCGTCAACTGTTATAGTTTTGATACTATCTAAAATAGGTATTTCAATATTAAATGACATTTTACCTCTCTGTTTAATCTGATGATTTCTCTGTCACATAACGCATATTAAGGTGTGAGCAACTCAATTTCTAAGCTTCAGCAGGCTACCTTAAACACAAAAATGCAAGGAATAATGGAAATGCCAGACGTTGCGAATCATTCTTAAAAAGTTTATTTTTATTGGTTTTAGAACAGATATGTTCGAGCGTGTTTATAGGCAGCCTGAACCTGACCAAACATCATTGGCTCTTTCATATGATCCGTTTCAGTTCCCCAACCACCAATATAGTATGCAGATCTCATAGTATCTGTATAGTCCACAGCATATAGCCAGTAGATACCCTCATCTCTACGGTCCTGATAAAACATATAGCGGTTTTCTCTGACTGATAGAATATGCTCAATGTCATCTGACAAATCCCAGTGGTTTAGTGGTATCACATTTCCATTTTGTTCTGATGGACCACCAGTAGCTAACCAAACATTAATATGCTCATCAGCCAGATCCTGAGAAAGCTGACGAGCTTTTACACATTCCTCAGTTACTATCGCGTCTGAATTTGGCTTCACCTCAAAAAATGCATTGAACTCAGGAAGAAAAAAGTCTGGTAGGTATTTTTGACCATTTGACAGTTCTACATATTCTTTCTCGTACTCAAATTTCACTCCGATGCCATCAAAAAAAACAGCCCAGCGAGCTTCTGTTCGTGAACGGTATTCAATACCATTATATGTTGTTTTAATTGCTTCAACTCGTTCTACTGCCATAGAGTTATATCTCCTAACTGAAATAATTTAACCAAAAAGTTATTAGATGGGAGGTGGTACTAATCCGATAGCAGAGCTTTCCATATAACTCAGCTTTGTCCTGATAGCTACCAAGAAAAATTCAATTTAAATCACAATATTACTGACCAGCCTCTGACATCTTCATCTATTCACGGCTTTTTTTTTGCTCAGGCTTTTCCAAAGTGTCAAAACACAGGAAAGGTGTTGACTATGGCAACTGTGGGCAAAGCTACCGCCCCTGAGTTCCAGCCCCCAGTCCGCTGTTATTAACCCGCGAGATAGCAACAATCGCTTTCATGGTGTGCCCGAGAGGTTGATTGTCATTCGGGTATCTTAAGGGGGAGAGTGGCGCGTTGAGAAGCGTGTCTTGGCAGGAATCTGTGTTGGATCAATAAATTAGTCATTAAGGCGTGCGCTAAGTGAGCAACTTGCTTGGCTGGAAATGCACCACCCCCTCACTCCAGCCCTCTCCCAAGGGGAGAGGGAGTGTATCTGCTGTTAGACGGGGCTGTGGGTTGGCACGGTATTGATCCCCCTCTTATTCGCTGAGGCGAGCCCTCTTGTCCAGGCCGCGAGGCAGGATGCCGAGCGAGCGGCGCTGGGCCATGGGCAAAATCGGGAAAGGGCGAGCACAGCTCGACCCGATTTGGCGCGAGAACATGGATGTTCGAAGCGGGCTTTGGGCGAAGCCATGGATGGCGGAGGCCAAAGGCCCATCGGCGCGTGCCGTTGGACAAGAGGATGAGCCGAAGGTACCCGACGTCAGTCGGGCGAATAAGCGGGGGAGAAGACCTTTGGTGACTTTGGGTCTTTCCAAAGTCACTCGCCCCAGCCGCGAAGCTGCGGGCGAAACCCCGTCGAGGGCGGCGCCCTCGTGTCCTGCGTGGCGGAGCCGCGCCATAGCATCAGCATCAATTCCGCGAACGTCTGATTACGCTTCGCTAATCAGACCTACAGAGGAGTAAACCGCTGACGCCGGATAACAAAAGGGAGCCTATCAGGCTCCCTTTTCTGTAGACACGGCCAATGGCATTTGACCAATGCCGTCCCCTATCGATTGGTCGCGGCTTTCATCCCTTCCACAAACTCTTTCAGACGAGTGAGCATATGCTCCGGGTTCTGGTGGTGGGTCTCGATGATCTTCACCACGGCCGAACCCGAGATGGCACCGGCGGCGCCAGCGGCGATGGCTTCACGTACTTGGGCCGGTTCGCTGATGCCAAAGCCGAGCAGGGCGGGTGGGGCGTTGAACTCGCGCAGGGTGTTGATGAGGCCCTCCACCGGCATGCCGGCCTTGGTCTCGGCACCGGTCACGCCGGCGCGGCTCACCAGATAGGTGTAACCGGAGCCCAGCTCGGCAACAGCCTTGAGCGTCTCGGCATCGCCGTTGGGCGGGGCGATAAAGATGCTGTCGATGCCGAACTTGTCGGCGGCCGCCTTGTAGGGCTCGCACATCTGCACCGGCACGTCCGCCACCAGCACGGAGTCCACCCCTGCCTGCTGGCACTTCTCGTAGAAGCCGTCGATGTGGCGCACATAGACCAGGTTCGCGTAGACCAGGAGGCCAATGGGCAGCTGTGGGTACTTGGCGCGGATGCGGGCGAGCAGGCCGAAGCAGTCGTCCGGGGTGGTGTGGCTGGCAAAGGCACGCAGGGCGGCACCCTGAATGGTGGGGCCGTCTGCCACCGGATCGGAGAAGGGAATGCCGAGTTCGAGGGCGTCGGCGCCCCCTTCGACCAGGGCATCGACGATGGCCAGGGACAATTCGGGGGTGGGGTCACCCAGCATCACGAAGGGCACGAAGGCGCCCTGATTGGCCTTGTCCAGACGGGAAAAGAGTTGTGCGTAACGGTTCATGACAAGGTTCCTTCTTTTTCAAAGATGTCGGCAACGGTGAAGATGTCTTTGTCGCCACGGCCGGAGAGGTTGACGATGAGCACCTGCTCTTTTTCCGGTTCACTGCGGGCCATCTTGAGGGCGTGGGCCAGGGCGTGGGAGGACTCCAGCGCTGGTATGATGCCTTCGGATTTGGCCAGCTCCTGGAAGGCGTCCAGCGCCTCCTTGTCGGTCACCGAGGGGTACTCGGCGCGGCCGATGGCGGCCAGGTGGGCGTGCTGCGGGCCGACGGAGGGGAAGTCCAGCCCTGCCGAGACGGAGTAGGACTCCTGGATCTGGCCCTGGTTGTCCTGCATCAGGAAGGAGTGCATGCCAAAGAAGACCCCCTTGCTGCCGTGACCCAGCGGCGCACCGTGCTCGCCACTCTCGATGCCGTGACCACCCGGCTCGACGCCGATAAGACGCACGGAAGGCTCATCGATAAAGTCCGCAAACATGCCGATGGCATTGGAGCCGCCGCCAACGCAGGCGATCACCGCATCCGGCAGGCGCTCTTCTTTTTCGAAGCACTGGGCTTTGGCCTCTTCCCCGATCATCTTCTGGAACTCCCGCACGATAGTGGGGAAGGGGTGGGGGCCGGCGGCGGTGCCGAGCAGGTAGTGGGCGGTTTCATAGTTGGCAGCCCAGTCGCGCAGTGCCTCATTGCAGGCATCTTTGAGGGTGCTGGAGCCGGAGTGCACCGGGATCACGGTGGCACCCATCAGCTTCATGCGAAACACGTTGGGCTTCTGGCGCTCGCAATCCTTGGCCCCCATGTAGACCCGGCACTTGAGGCCGAGCAGGGCGCAGGCCAGCGCAGTGGCCACACCGTGCTGACCGGCGCCGGTCTCGGCGATGATCTCGTGCTTGCCCATGCGCTTGGCGAGCAGGGCCTGACCCAGCACCTGGTTGGTCTTGTGGGCGCCGCCGTGCAGCAGGTCTTCACGCTTGAGGTAGAGGCGGGTCTTGGTGCCCTGGGTCAAATTGCGGGTGAGGGTGAGCGGCGTCGGGCGACCGGCGTACTCGGTCAGGAGCGCCTGAAACTCGGCGACGAAGGCCGGATCATCCTTGGCATCGACGAAGGCCTTCTCCAGCTGGAGCAGGGCGGGGATGAGGATCTGGGGCACATACATACCGCCAAATTCACCAAAAAACGGGTTGAGCAGGGTCATGGTTATCTTCCTTTACATTCTGCAATTGAGATCAGGTATGAGCCTTGGCGGGCTGAGGCGTATGGCTGGGGCACATACATGTCATCGACGAAATTCACCAAAAAACGGATTGAGCAGGGTCATACATTATTCCTTGTGCTTATGGGCAAACGCAGTTCATTAATTCGTTGAATGAGTCACGGGGGCGCTCACAGTTGGCGCAGGGCGCCAAAGGCGGCCGTCAGCTTGTGGGCATCCTTCCTGCCCGGGGCACTCTCCACCCCGGAGTTGAAATCAAGGCCGAGACAGCCCACCCGGGCGGCCTCGAGGGCGTTGTCGGGGTTGAGCCCCCCTGCCAGCATCAGTTTGCTCTTGTCGAGCCCGGCCAGAAGAGTCCAGTCGAACGCCTGACCGGTGCCGCCGCTCTGGCTGCCGACTTTCGTATCCAGCAGCAGGCGATCCGCCGGGTAGTCTAGGGCGGGCAGGGACTCGCCACTTGTGACTCCAACCGCTTTCCAGATCTGGCAGCCTGCCGGCAGCAGCGCGCGCAGTGCCTCGACATAGGCGGCATCTTCATCCCCGTGCAGTTGCACGGCGGCGAGCCCCAGCGCATCCACCGTCTTGGCGATGGTGGCGGGCTGGGCATTGCGAAACACCCCGACGTAAGAGAGCGGCGCACCCGCCATCACGGCGCGGGCGGCGGGAATGTCCACGTAGCGCGGGCTTTTCGCCACAAAGATAAGGCCGCCGAACACGGCGCCCGCCTGATGGGCGGCGGCGGCGTCCTCGGGACGAGTCAGGCCGCACACCTTGTTCTGGCCGAGCACGAGCTTGCGCACCGCGGCCTCCAGATCCGGCTCCGCCATGAGGGAAGATCCCACCAGGAAGCCCTTGGCGTGGTGGCGCAAGGCCGCCACCTGGGCGCGGTGGTTGATGCCGGATTCGCTGATCACCACCCGATCCCCCGGGATCCTGGCCGCCAGCTGCCGGGTGCGGGCAAGATCGACGCTCAAATCCCGCAGATCCCGGTTGTTGATGCCAATCACCGGGGCGCCGAGGTCGATGGCGCGGGTCAGCTCCTCCTCGTTGCTCACCTCGGTGAGCACCCCGAGGCCCAACTCTTTCGCCACGTTGAACAGGGCGCGATACCCCTCGTCGGTGAGCACGGAGAGCATCAGGAGGATGGCGTCCGCCTGATAGTGGCGGGCCAGATAGACCTGATAGGGGTCAATCATGAAGTCCTTGCAGAGCACCGGCTGCTGGACGCGGCCGCGTACCCGGGGCAGGAAGGCGAAATCCCCCTGGAAGAACTTCTCGTCCGTCAGCACCGAGATGGCGGTGGCGTAGTGGCCATAGATGTCGGCGATGGCCTCCGGGCTGAAGTCGTTGCGGATCAAGCCCTTGGAGGGGGAGGCCTTCTTGCACTCCAGAATGAAGCGGGTGGAGCCTTTGCGCAGATCCCCCTCGAAATCCCGATCGCTTGGGGTCAGCGCGTCCTGGAAGCTCGCCAGGGGCTGGCTCTCCTTGTGGGCGGCGACCCACTCCTGCTTGGCCGCCACGATCTTGCCGAGAATGGTCTGGCTGATGGAGGCCATGTTCAGAAAGGCGTGGGGAGCAATGACATCTGACATCTCGTTATCCTTGCGAAGCTGGCTGTTGCCCGTCGGGCGTTCTGGGTGAGTGCCCCTGGGGCACGCGGTGGTGGTGGCTGACATCATGCCTCCTGATGGCTCAGGGTGGCGAGATCCCGGGCGAGGAGGGCGGCCTGGCCGCTTGCCAGCACCGCCAGCACCCGGGCGGCGGCCTGCCTAAAGTCCGGGGCCTCGCCCGCCATCACCAGGAGCGGCGCCACGTTGGCGGCGATGGCGGCGTTGTGGGCCGGGCTGCCGCGCCCTTCCAGGATGGCGGCGGTGATGGCGCGGTTCTCCTCGGGCTCACCGCCCTGGATGGCGCTGACCGGGTAGGTGTCGAGGCCAAAGTCCGCCGGGGTGAGCAAGTACTCGCGAATTTCGCCGTCGCGGATCTCCGCCACCTGGGTCGGGCCGTGGATGGCAATCTCGTCGAGACCGGCGCCGTGCACCACCATACCGGTTTTCAGGCCGAGTGCCAGCAGGGTTTCGGCGATGGGGCGCACCAGCTCGGGGGCATAGACCCCCATCAGCTGGAAGCTGGGGCGAGCGGGGTTGATGAGCGGCCCCAGCACGTTGAACAGGGTGCGGGTCTTGAGGGCCTGGCGCACCGGCATGGCGTGGCGTACCCCGGCGTGGTACTGGGGGGCGAACAGGAAGCAGACCCCGAGCTCGTCCAGGCAGCGGCGGGCCTGGGCCGGGCTCATGTCGAGCTTGATGCCCATTTTATCGAGCAGATCGCTCGACCCCGACTTGCTCGAGACCGAGCGGTTGCCGTGCTTGGCCACTTTCAGGCCGCAGGCGGCGGCCACCAGGGCCGAGGTGGTGGAGACGTTGATGGTGTTGAGGCCGTCCCCTCCGGTGCCGACGATGTCGCAGAAGGCATAGTCCGGGCGCGGGAAGTCGCGGGCTTCGGCCAAGAGCGCCTCGGCGGCGCCGGCGATCTCCTCCGGGGTCTCCCCCTTGATCTTGAGGGCGGTCAAAAGGCTCGCGAGCACGATGGGATCCACTTCACCACGAACCACCTGGCCGAAGGCATCGCGGGCGGCGTCGCGGGTGAGAGACTGACCCTGATAGAGGGTATTGAGATGTTGATGCATGGTCTCTTCCTTACCGCACGTGGCTTTCTGGACGGGTGACATGGGCGAGGGCCTGGGTGAGCAGGCGGGCCCCTTCGCTGGTCATGATGGATTCCGGGTGGAACTGGAAGCCCAGCACCCGCTCGTCACGCTGCTCGATGGCCATGGGCATGCCCTGATAGTGGGCAATCACCTGCAACTCTTGTGGCACATAGGTGGCCACCAGGGAGTGGTAGCGGGCCACCGGCAAGGGGCTCGGCAGCCCCGCGAAGGCGCCATGGCCGTTGTGCTCGATGAGGGAGCGCTTGCCGTGGACGATTTCCCCCGCCGCCCCGACGGTGCCGCCGTAGGCTTCGCACAGGGCCTGATGACCGAGGCAGATGCCGAGGATGGGCACCCGGCCCCGGGCCAGCTTGATGAGGTCGATGAGGCAGCCCGCCTCATGGGGAGCGCCCGGCCCCGGGGAGAGCACCAGCACGGCGTCCCCTTCGCAGGCGTCGATCTCCTGCATGATGCGGCTCGCAGGCAGGCTGTTGCGGTAGATGCGCACCGGGTAGCCCAGGGTGCGGAACTGGTCGACGAGGTTGTAGGTAAACGAGTCGAAGTTGTCGAGCAGGAAGATGTTAGTCATGGGACTGCTCCTTCGAAGTGCGGAACTGGTCGGCCAAAGCGTTGTAAGTGAACGAGTCGAAGTTGTCGAGCAGGAAGATGTTAGTCATGGCTCACGTCCTTGTGTTGTTCCTGCTGGGCGCTGAGGGCCTGCAGGGAGGTGCCATGGCTGGCAGCGATGGCGGCCAGCACGGCCGCCGCCTTGGCGCGGGTCTCGTCCGCCTCGGCCTGGGGTTTGGAGTCATAGACCACCCCGGCGCCGGCCTGGACATGGGCGACCCCCTCTTTCACGAAGGCGGAGCGGATGACGATGCAGGTGTCCATTTCCCCTGCGCCGTTCAGGTAACCCACGGCGCCGCCGTAGCTGCCGCGACGCTTGCCTTCCACCATGCGGATGAGCTCGCTGGCGCGCAGCTTGGGGGCTCCGGTCAGGGTGCCCATGTTCATGCAGGCCTGGTAGGCGTGCAGGGCGTCAAGGTCGTCGCGAAGGGTGCCCACCACCCGGGAGACCAGGTGCATGACGTGGCTGTAGCGATCCACTTTGAGCAGATCCTTGACGTAGCGGGTACCGGGGGCGGAGATGCGGGCGATGTCGTTGCGGCCCAGATCCACCAGCATCAGGTGCTCGGCCACCTCTTTCTCGTCCTGGCGCAGCTCCAGCTCGATGCGGCCGTCCAGATCCAGGTTGATGCTGCCGTCCGGGTTGAGCCCACGGCGGCGGGTGCCGGCGATGGGGTACATCTCCACCTGGCGGCTGTTGGCGCAGAACTTGACCGCGCTCTCGGGGGAGGCGCCAAACAGGGTGAAGCCCTCGTCCTGCACGTAGAACATGTAGGGGCTGGGGTTGGTCTGCTTGAGGCGGCGATAGGCGGCGACGGGATCCGGGCAGGGGAGGGAGAAGCTGCGGGACGGCACCACCTGGAAGATGTCACCACGGCGGATGAAGCCCTTGAGCTTCTCGACCTCGGCGCAGAACTGCTTGTCCCCCTTGTCGACGGCCAGGGCGCCGGTCAGCGGCGCCGTGCCCTGCGGCGCAGGCAGCGGCTGCTGACAGGCCTGTTTGAAGGACTCGAGGCGAGCGGTCAGGCGGGCGTAGCGCGCGTCCAGCTGCTCATCCTCTTCGCCGCCGAACAGGCAGGCCACCAACTGGGTGCTCTGCTTGATGTGATCGATGGTGATCAGGGTTTCGGCCACATAGAAGCAGTAGTCAGGGCAGTCGTTGCTCCCCTCTGGCACCTCGGGCAAGTCTTCAAAGGAGGCGATGAGGTCGTAGGCGAAGCTGCCCGCCATGAAGAGGGCTTCTTTGCCCTGCTGGCATTGCAGCTCCCGCTGCAGGGTACGCAGCACGTCCAGCACGCTGCTGCCCTTGAGGCGGCTGTCTTCGTCAAGTTCCCGATCGGACGCCGGGAAGTCGAGGTGCAGCTCGTCCGCCACCCGGGTCTGGGTGATGACGGCGGGCAGGCGCTGCTCCAGCAGGCGCAGCAGAGCTGCGCCGTTGTCGCCGAGGGGGCGCACCTGCACGGCGCGGCCGCGGCACTCGATGCGCAGGCAGGCGTCCACCAGCAGCAGGCTCTGGGTGCCGGCCTTGGAGTCGATCTCCACCGATTCGAGCAGCAGGTTGTTGGGTCTGTCCTGGCAGAGTCGGGTATAGAGTGCCAGGGGGTCTGTCACATAGGGGGCATTGAGCCGGATGGTATCGAATTCGCCCAGGGGCAAACGGGTCTTGTTGCCTGTCATAATGCCTTCCCTTGCATGTGTTGTGTGTCACCGATGGTCATGGCGCTGTCTCTCTTGAAAATGGGTCGGGTTCGGGTCACGTCAGCGAGTTCGCCATCGCCATGTCAGTGTGCTTCTCTGAATTGTCGGTTTCATCACAGGTCCATTTGCCGGATAATAAAAAAGCCCGCTGGGGTCAGCGGGCTTTTTCTTTGGGTTCTTAACTTGCTGTCAGATTACAGGTACAGCAACGACCACACGCCCGCATGTCAGGGAGTGTGCCACCACCAGATGGTCAGGATGGAAGTCGCTTGCATGAGATTGAGTCCTGTAAAAAGATGTTTGCAATGAAGTGCCTACAGAAAACGATAAAGCCGCGGCCAAGTCAAGTCGCTTTTTTGCCGGCCTTTTCCAGGCAGGTCCCAAACAAGAGCGAAACACGCCGATGAGATTCGATCTGCATTGCCACACCACCGCCTCGGACGGGGTGCTGAGCCCCGCCGACCTGGTGCGCCGCGCCGCCGAAAAAGGGGTGGAGGTGTTAGCGGTCACTGACCACGATACCCTCGACGGGCTTGAGGAGGTGCGCCAGACCATCTCGGCCGACCAGTTGCCACTGCGCCTGGTGAGCGGGGTGGAGATCTCCACCGGGTGGGAGCATCACGAGATCCACATCGTGGCCCTCGGGGTGGACGAGAAAAATCCCCAGTTGCTCGCCTTTCTGGCAGGGCAGCGGGCTCGCCGGGAGGCGCGCGCCGAGGAAATCGGGCGTCGTCTGGAGAAGTGCCTCATCCCGGGGACCTATGAAGAGGCCAAGCAGCTTGCCGGTGACGCCGCCGTGACCCGGGCCCACTTTGCCCGGGTGCTGGTGGCGCGCGGGGTGGCCGACAATATGCAGAAGGTGTTCAAGAAGTACCTGAGCCGGGGCAACAAGGGCTATGTGCCCGCCGAGTGGCCCGGGATGGGGGAGGCCATTGAGGCCATCCACGCCGCAGGCGGGCTGGCGGTGCTGGCCCACCCGAGCCGCTACAATCTCACCGCCAAGTGGATCAAGCGGCTGCTGGTGGCCTTCAAGGCCGTCGGGGGGGATGCCATGGAGGTCTCCCTGCCCCAGCAGAGCCCCCAGGAGCGGGCGAATCTCGGCCAGTGGGCCAGGGAGCACGATCTCTATATTTCGGTGGGGTCCGATTTTCACTTCCCCTCCAACTGGACCGAGCTTGGCCGCCACCTCTGGCTCCCCAAGGAGGGGATGCCGCTGTGGCTGGGTCACCCCGGTCATTTCGGGCTCACCCCCGAGGAGCATGCGGGCCTGCTGGCCAGCCGCTGACCCCCCGGGCCGGCATCTTTGATGCAGGCGAGTCTGCGTCAAACAGGTTAAGGTAGTGTCATGGGCCAAGGGGCCCTTGACCATGAAGCGGGCAACGAGCGTGCCCCCTATCGCGAGAAGAGCATATGAGTCAGCATTTTTACGTACATCCCGACAATCCCCAGGTTCGCCTCATCAGCCAGGCGGTGCAGATCCTGCAAAACGGCGGCGTCATCGTCTATCCCACCGACTCCGGCTACGCCCTGGGCTGCCAGATGGGCAACAAGGATGCCCTGGAGCGCATCTGCCGCATCCGTCGCATCGAGCCGAACCACGACTTCACCCTGGTGTGCCGTGATCTCTCGGAGATCTCCACCTATGCCAAGGTGGACAACACCGCCTTCCGGCTGGTCAAGAACAACACCCCCGGACCCTACACCTTCATCTTCAAGGCCACCAAGGAGGTGCCGCGTCGCCTCATGAACGAGAAGAAGAAGACCATCGGCATCCGGGTCCCGGCCAACAACATCGCACTGGCCTTGCTCGAGGCCCTCGGTGAGCCGCTGCTCTCCACCACTCTGATCCTGCCGGGCTCCGAGATGGCGGAGTTCGACCCCGAGGAGATTGCCGACAAGCTCGGCAAGCAGCTGGATCTGGTGGTCAACGGCGGGTATCTGGGCGAGCAGCCCACCACTGTGGTGGATTTCTCCGACGACGAGCCCGTGCTGCGTCGCCGCGGTGCCGGGGATCCGACGCCGTTTGAGTGATCTTGCCGACCCCGTGCCCGCGCTGACAACCCCCGCGGGCACGACGGGGGAGGCTTCCCTTCCCCCGCCCATCGCCACCGTGCTGGGGCAGCCCTACCATGAGCTGCCCCAGGACTTGTTCATCCCCCCCGATGCGCTGGAGGTGTTTCTCGACACCTTCGAGGGGCCGCTGGATCTCTTGCTCTACCTCATCCGGCGCCAGCAGCTCGACATCCTCAACCTGCCCATCCTGCAGATCACCGCCCAGTACATGGAGTACGTGGATCTGATGCAGGGGCTCAACCTCGAGCTGGCGGCGGAATACCTGCTGATGGCGGCCTGGCTCGCGGAGATAAAGTCCCGCCTGCTGCTGCCCAAGGCCCCGGAGCTGGAAGACGAGGAGGAGGGAGAAGACCCTCGCGTCACCCTCATTCGTCGCCTGCAGGAGTACGAGCGCTACAAGCTGGGGGCGGAGCGGGTCAATGCCCTGCCGAGGGTGGAGCGGGAGATCTTCGTCGCCGCCGCCATGGCGCCGGATTTTGGTGCCTTGAAGCCATTGGCGCCCGATGTTTCTCTGGTTGAACTCGCCCTTTACATGCAAAGTGTGGTAAAACGCGCGACTCATTTTGAACATCACCAGATCCGCCGCGAGCAGATCCCGACCCGGGTACGGATGGCGGAGATCCTCGCCATGCTCTCCCTGGGCCAGACCCTGCGCCTGGAGCAGGTGCTGCGAGCCGAGGAGGGGCGCATGGGGGTGCTGGTGACCTTCCTGGCCCTGCTGGAGCTGTGCAAGGAACAATTGATCTGGATCTTGCAGGCGGAGCCCCTGGGCCCCATCCATTTTGCCCTGGCCAGTCAGGGGAAGGGGGAGGAGCATGAGCATCTACACTGAGCGAGGTGCGGCGCCAGGGGCGTGGACCCGGGAGGTCCACCGTGGCGCTGCCTGCTGAACGATTGAAGACCCTGATCGAGGCGGCGATCTTCGTGGCGGGGCGTCCCCTCACGGTGAGCGAAATCAAGGGCAGCGTGCTCTCGGACTACCCGGTCACCGGCCGCTATGTCCAGCTGCTGCTGGCAGAGCTCAGACAGGATTACAGCGAGAGGGGGGTCGAGCTCAAAGAAGTGGCCTCCGGCTGGCGTTTCCAGGCCCGCCAGGAGTATGCCGAGGAGCTGTCGCGCCTGTGGAGCGAGCGGGCTCCCCGTTATTCCCGCGCCGTGATGGAGACGCTGACGCTGATTGCCTATCGTCAGCCCATCACCCGGGCGGAGATAGAAGCCATCCGCGGGGTGGCGGTGTCGAGCCAGATCGTCAACACCCTCAAGGAGCGTGGCTGGGTGCGCAGCATCGGCCACAAGGAGGTGGCGGGTCGCCCCGAGCTGCTCGCCACCACCCGTGAATTTCTGGACTATTTCAACCTGCAGAGTCTGGAGCAGCTCCCCGAGCTGGATCCCGAGCTGCAGGCCCCCTTGTCGCTCATGCCGGGCGAGGGCGGTGACGGTCAGCCTCTGGCAGGCCGTGCTGAGCATGAACATGGTGGGGAGGCCAACGGGGCCTTCTCACAAGAGCCAAGGTTGTCCGCGATGTCGGCGGGCAGCGATCAACAATCAGGTAAACCCGATGAGTGAAAAACTGCAAAAAGTATTGGCCCGCGCGGGTCAAGGCTCCCGTCGTGAGATGGAGGCCCTGATCACCGCAGGTCGGGTCAGCGTGGATGGCAAGGTCGCCACGCTGGGGGATCGCGTCGAAGTGAACGCCGTGATCCGGGTGGATGGCCACCAGGTCAAGACCCGCGCCGCAGAGGAAGTGATCTGCCGCGTGCTGGCCTACCACAAGCCCGAAGGGGAGATGTGCACCCGCCACGATCCGGAAGGACGTCCCACCGTGTTTGATCGTCTGCCCAAGATGGATGGCGCCCGCTGGATAGCGGTCGGCCGCCTCGACGTCAACACCTCAGGCCTCTTGCTGTTCACCACCGACGGCGAGCTGGCGAACCGGCTGATGCACCCGAGCCACGAAGTGGAGCGGGAATACGCGGTGCGGGTCTTTGGCGAGATCACCGAAGCCATGCTGCAGCGCCTGCGCAAGGGCGTGCAGCTGGAAGACGGCATGGCCAAGTTCAACAAGATCAAGCCGGCCGGCGGTGAAGGGCTGAACCAGTGGTTCAACGTCACCCTGACCGAGGGCCGCAACCGGGAAGTGCGCCGCCTGTGGGAGTCCCAGGAAGTACAGGTGAGCCGCCTGATGCGTATCCGCTACGGCGACGTCAAGCTGGATCGCGGCATCCCCCGCGGCGGCTGGCAGGAGCTGAAACTGCCCGAGGTGAACTACCTGCGCGGCCTGGTCAACCTGCCGAACGAGACCGAATCCAAGGTCGATCTGCAGCAGGATGGCAAGAGCACCCGTCACAAGCAGGCCGCCCAGATCCGTCGCGCCGTGAAGCGCCACAAGGAGATGCAGGGCAAGGAGCCGCGCGCCCGTGCCACCACCGCCCGTCGCAAGCCGACCTCCTCCACCCGCAATTCCGGCACCGGCAGCAAGTAAGCCGCCACCACGGGCCGCTCGCCCCGGACACGCCACAAGCCCGCACCCCAAGGTGCGGGCTTTTTTGTTTTCTGTTCCTGCCGGGCTCCTTGAGACTGAATCGCACAGGGGAGAGAAAGGGCCAGACAAGCTCCTCCCCCTTTTGAAGGGGGAGGCTGGGAGGGGGTGAGTAGTTGTTATGCTGACAGGGGTCATAGTCGGAGGAATACTGTCATGAACGAGAAGCCAGTTCGTGTTTTCAACCGCGAGGCCACGCTGGATAAACGGCGTGAACAGCGAAACAATCCAACAGAGCCTGAACGGCGATTGTGGCAGGCGCTTCGGGCTGGGCAACTCGGAGTCAAGTTTCGCCGTCAGCAAGGTATAGGCCCATACATTGCGGATTTTTACTGCCCCGAGCGGTTGTTGGTCATTGAGGTTGATGGCGACAGCCATTTCGACATGCGGGGTTTGCGTCATGACAAGCGACGGGATGCCTACATGGCGGCCCTGTCGCTGACGGTACTGAGATTTAGCAACAGGGAGGTGATGGAGAATCTACCTGGGGTGGTTGTCTCTATTCGGGCATGGCTTGATCGCGTCTGACCCCACCCCAGCCCTCCCCTTGCCAGGGGAGGGGGCCAGAGTGCCCTCTGTACGGGCTGGAAAGCGTCATACACTTCCCTTTTTTGAAGGGGAGGTGGTTGCAGACGGGGATGTGCATCAGGATGGTTGCCCTGTCGGGACGGGCTTGTTAGCCTTTCGCGCACAAAGACAGGAGAAACCAATGAGCAAGGTACTGGATGAGCTGCTGGCGTTGCTGGCGCTCGAAAAGATCGAGGAGGGCCTGTTTCGGGGCCAGAGCCAGGATCTCGGGTTGCGATCCGTGTTTGGCGGACAGGTGATGGGGCAGGCCTTGTCAGCCGCCAAGCAGACGGTGGCAAGCGACCGCCAGGTCCATAGTTTCCACTCCTACTTCCTGCGCCCCGGGGATGCCAACAAGCCCATCGTCTACGACGTGGAGAACATCCGCGACGGCCAGACCGTCTCCACCCGCCGGGTCAAGGCCATCCAGAATGGCAAGCCCATCTTCTACCTCAACGCCTCCTTCCAGGTGGAAGCCGAGGGCTTCGAGCACCAGGCGAAGATGCCGGGCGGCATCACGCCTCCCGAGCAGCTCAAGAGCGAGCTGGAGCTGGTGCGTCCCTACGAGCAGCTGATCCCGGCGGCCCTGCGGGACAAGATCCTGTGCGAGAAGCCCATCGAAATTCGCCCCGTGACCCTGGTGGACCCCATTCGCCCGGATGTCCACGAGCCCCTTCGCTACACCTGGTTCAAGGCCAATGGCCCGGTGCCGGACGATCAGCGGGTCCACAACTACCTGCTGGCCTATGCCTCCGACTTCCACTTCCTGTTCGCCGCCCTGCAGCCCCACGGGGTCTCCTACTGGGAGCCGGACATGCAGGTGGCCACCATCGATCACTCCATGTGGTTCCACCGGGAGTTCCGGCTGGACGACTGGCTGCTCTACGTGGTGGACAGCCCGAGCGCCAGCGGCGGTCGGGGTCTGGTGCGCGGCCAGTTCTTCACCCGCGACGGCGTGCTGGTGGCGAGCACCATGCAAGAAGGGGTGATCCGCCGCCGGGGCTGACAAGCCGCGTGCAGCCAACGAAAAACGGGAGCCGATGGCTCCCGTTTTTTATTGCCTGCGCTATCAGGCTGCGTTCTGCTCGGTGCTGAGTGCTGGCTCGCCCCGGGCGAAGCGGTCGGCCCACAGGGCGATGACGCCGTCACCGGTGACGTTGCAGGCGGTGCCGAAGCTGTCCTGGGCCAGGTAGAGGGCGATCATCAGGGCGATGGAGGCCTCACCGAAGCCGAGCATGGAAGTGAGCAGGCCGAGCGCGGACATGACACCGCCACCCGGTGCGCCCGGCGCGGCAATCATGATGACGCCCAGCATCATGATGAAGGGCACCATGGTACCGTAGCCCGGAATGGCCAGGTGCTCGGAGAGGAACATCACCGCCGTGGCGCAGGTTACCAGGGTGATGGTGGAGCCGCACAGGTGGATGGTGGCGCACAGGGGCACGGTGAAGTTGGCGATGCCGTCGCTCACGCCGTTGCGCTTGCTGGCTTGCAGGGCCACCGGAATGGTGGCGGCGCTGGACATGGTGCCAAGGGCGGTGAAGTAGGCGGGCAGCATGTTCTTGATGAGCATGACGGGGGAGCGCCCCTGGGCGAGGCCGGTGCCAACGAACAGGACGCAGAGCCAGATCCAGTGCATGACGATGGCCATCACCAGCACCACTCCGAAGGTCTTGAGGGTGGCGAAGACGGTGCCTTCCACCGTCATCTCGACGAAGACGCCGGCGATGTAGAAGGGGAGCAGGGGAATGATCACGCGTGCCAGCAGGCGGTCGATGATGTCACGGCCCTGATCGGCGACCCGGCGCAGGTCGGTGGCCTGGGTGGCGCTGATGCCGATGCCGAACACGAAGGCGGCGGCCAGGGCCGACATCACCCCGAACAGGGGCGGGATCTCGAGGTCGATGTAGGAAGCGAGCTTGGTGGCTGCCTCGGCGGTGGGCTCGGCGGCCGTGGTCAGGTGCGGGATCAGGTGGCTCGCCACGGTGAAGGCGAACAGGCCCGCCAGTATGGTGGAGCAGTAGGAGAGCCCCACCGTCTTGCCCAGCAGCTTGCCGGAGTTCTTCGGCAGGCTGGCGATGCCGCTCATGATGAAGAAGAGGATGATGAGCGGGATGGTGAAGGTGATGAGCTGGCCTATCACCGTCTTGGCGGTGAACAGCACGCGGGCGACCCATTCGGGGGCATAGAGACCGAGCAGCAGGCCGGCGAGGATACCGGCAACCAGATTGAGAACGAGTTTCATGGGGGAATCCAGGTGTTGGTGTCTGATTTGTTATTTAATTTTGATTTTAATGCCGCTTTTTAACACAAACACCGCATCTTGTCTGCTTTATGGTGGTTAACCCAGGGTTAAATATTGTTAACGGGCTGAATGCCGTGAGGTGTCACTGTCCCCGGGGGCTTTCGCGGATCAGCGCCGCACCAGCAAGGCGTGCAGCCAGGGGCCGTTCACTTCATCTTCCCCCACCCAGCCATGGTGCAGGGTGAAGGGGAGGGGAGCGATCAGGCGTCGCAGTCCCGCCTCGTCGAGCCGGGTCTGCAGGGGATATTCCCCCGACCGTGGCAGCGGTTCGCCCTTCCCGTGGGGGAAGGAGGCGTAGAGGGGGCCCCCGGCCTTGAGCAGGGTGGCCAGATGACCGAGCGCCGGGGCTATCTCGTGCTCGGGCAGACAGGGGAGGGAGCCGCTGGCCCAGATGCCGTCATAGGGAACGACGCTTTGCATCTGCTCGACGCGGCAGACTCGCACCGGCTGACCGCACAGGCGCGAGGCGGCAGCGGCCTGCGCCCGGCTCGCATCGAAGGCGGTCACGGTGAGGCCTTGCTGGCGAAAGAGGCGCAGATCCTCTCCTGCCCCGCAACCGGCCTCCAGCAGATGACGGCCGTTGCCCAGCAGGGCCAGGAAGGGGGCATGGGCGCCTGCCACGAGGGCGGGGCGAGGGGCGGCGTCGTGCGCCGGCGCGGGGGCGTGTGGCAAGGGTGTCGGGCTCATCGTGGTGGGGGGCGTTACTCTAGCAGGTTTGCCCCCGGCTGTTGAGCATTGGCGGGGGCGGCGCGTCTTGCTGACTCAGGGGTGGCGGCGAAGGGTGGGGCTCGCGATGAGGGTGAACAGGGTATCGAGGAGGAAGTCCGACTCCTCAATCAGATCGATGCGATCCGGGAAGTGCAGCCAATTGATGATGTAGCCGTCCAGAGTGCAGTGGAGCAGGGTGGCGGCGCGGCGCAGATCCAGCCCCTCGGGCAGTTGGCCGCGGTGCACGGCATTGGCCAGGGTGATCTCCAGATCCCGGAAGAAATTCATGGATTGCAGGTGCATGTGCTCGCGCATGACGGCGGCCTCTCCCTCCATGGATTCCAGATTGAACATGATGGTGAACATCTGCTGGTGGGCGGGCTCGGTGCTGATCTTGAGCATCACCTCCTTGAGAAAGCTGCGCAGCTTGCCCAGGGGATCCGGCTCCGCCTCGTCGACACAGGCATCGAGCTGGTGGGAGAGGGGGGCACACAGCTCCTCCCACAGGGTGACGAACAGCTCTTCTTTATTCTTGAAGTGCCAGTAGATGGCGCCCCGGGTGAGGTCCGTCGCCTTGGCGATATCGGTCAGGCTGGTGCGTGCCAGCCCCTGTTGGCAGAAGAGATCCAGGGCCGTGCTCATGATGTTGCAGCGGGTTTGCTGCGCCTCTTCTTTGGTGCGTCTGGCCATTGACTCCGGTCCTGTTTAAAAGTGAAAAAAGTTTCTTACATACATTCATGAATGTATGTATATTGCCTCATCTTCGCCGTTTTACCAACAGGGGCCTTATAAACCCTGTGGTTTTGTCACTTCTTTTTGATTGAAACTGAGGTTCAGAGACTTGATGCATAAACATATTCTCGCACGTTCGGTCGGCCTTGCCTTGCTGGCAAGCGGCCTGCTGGCTGGCTGTGGTGACAAGGACGGGGCCCAGCAGGCCATGGGGGAGATGCCTCCCGCCGCCGTGGACGTGGTCACCCTGCATACGGCCCCCCTGCAACTGTTGTCCGAGCTCACCGGCCGCACCGCCCCCCTGCGGGTGGCCGAGGTGCGTCCCCAGGTGAACGGCATCATCCTCAAGCGCCTGTTCACCGAGGGGAGCGACGTCAAGGCCGGTCAACTGCTCTATCAGATTGATCCCGCCGTCTATCAGGCCGAAGTGGCTTCCGCCAAGGCCAACCTCGCCAAGGCCGAGGCCAACGAGCGCAGCGCCCGCCTCAAGGCCCAGCGCTACGCCGAGCTGGTGAAGGTGAAAGCCATCAGCAGCCAGGAGTATGACGACGCCGACGCGGCCTGGAAACAGCAGCTGGCCGAGATCGGGGCCGCCAAGGCCGCATTGCAGACCGCCAACATCAATCTGGCCTACACCCGCATCACGGCCCCCATCAGCGGCCGCATCGGCAAATCGGCGGTGACCGAGGGAGCCCTGGTCACCGCCCAGCAGGCGGACAGCCTCACCTCCATCTCCCAGCTCGATCCCATGTACGTGGACGTGCGCCAGTCCACCGCCGACCTGCTGCGCCTCAAGCGCCTGGTGGCCGAGGGCAAGCTGACCCAGGGGGAGAAGGACGGGGCCGGTGTCAGCTTCCAGCTGGAAGATGGCAGCCAGTATGGCGAGAAAGGGGCCCTCCAGTTCTCCGACGTGACCGTGGACGAGGCGACCGGCATGGTGACCCTGCGGGTGATCGTGCCCAACCCGGATCAACTGCTGCTGCCCGGCATGTTCATGCGTGCCACCTTGCAGGAGGGCGAGCGCCCGCAAGGCCTGCTGGTGCCCCAGACTGCCGTGACCCGTACCCCCAAGGGCGGTGCCACCGTCATGGTGGTGACGGCGGACAACAAGGTGGAACTGCGTGAAGTGCAGGTCGGCCGCATGTCCGGCGACAGCTGGGTGGTGGAGTCCGGTCTCAAGGCTGGCGAGAAGGTGATCGTCGCCGGTCTGCAGAAAGTCAAACCCGGGGTCGTGGTGGCGCCCACTGAACGTGCCGGCAACAGCGCACAACAGACCCCGGCAACCAAGCAGTAGGATGGAGTAGTCGCCTCATGGCACGTTTTTTCATAGATAGACCCATTTTCGCCTGGGTGATCGCCCTGGTGATCATGCTGGCCGGGGCCATGGCCATCATCGGCCTGCCGGTGGCCCAGTACCCGACCATCGCCCCGCCGGCGGTTGGCATCTCCGCCAGCTACCCGGGGGCCTCCGCCAAGACGGTGGAAGACTCGGTGACCCAGATCATCGAGCAGAACATGACCGGGCTGGATCACCTGCTCTACATGTCGGCGCAATCCGACTCGTCAGGGAACGTCAGCGTGACCCTCACCTTCAAGCCGGGCACGGATCCCGACATCGCCCAGGTGCAGGTGCAAAACAAGCTGCAACAGGCCATGTCGCTCCTGCCCCAAGAGGTGCAGCAACAGGGCGTGCGGGTCCAGAAGACCTCCAGCAGCTTCCTGATGGTGGCCGCCTTCATCTCCACCGATGGCGCCATGACCAACGATGACCTGGCGGACTATGTGGTAGCCAACATCAAGGAGCCCCTGAGCCGTCTGGACGGGGTCGGTGACATCACCTTGTTCGGCAGCCAGTACTCCATGCGCGTCTGGCTCGATCCCCACAAGCTCAACCGGGTGCAGATGACCCCGGCCGACATTCAGGCCGCCATCAAGGCCCAGAACGCCCAGGTTGCCTTCGGCAAGCTGGGGGGGACCCCTGCGGTGAGCGATCAGCAATTTACCGCCACCATCATGGGCCAGACCCGGCTCTCCACCGTGGAGGAGTTCAACAACATCCTGCTGCGGGTGAACCAGGACGGCTCCAAGGTCCAGCTCAAGGACGTGGCCCGGGTCGAGCTTGCCGGTGAAAACTACGACGCGACCGCGCTCTACAACGGCCAGGCCACCGCCGCCGTCGCCATCAAGCTGGCGACCGGTGCCAACGCCCTGGACACCGCCGAGCACGTGCGGACCAAGCTGGGTGAACTCTCCGAGTACTTCCCGGCCAACATGGAGATCGTCTATCCCTACGACACCACGCCGTTCGTGAAGATCTCCATCGAGGAGGTGGTGCAGACCCTGATCGAGGCGATCTTCCTGGTGTTCTGCGTCATGTATCTGTTCTTGCAGAACTTCCGGGCAACCCTGATTCCGACCATCGCGGTGCCCGTGGTCCTGCTCGGCACCTTCGGGGTGATGGCGGCCTTCGGCTTCTCCATCAACACCCTGACCATGTTCGGTCTGGTGCTCGCCATCGGCCTCTTGGTGGATGACGCCATCGTGGTGGTGGAGAACGTGGAGCGTCTGATGAGCGAGGAGGATCTCTCCCCCCTCGAGGCGACCCGCAAGTCCATGACCCAGATCACCGGCGCCCTGGTGGGCATCGCCCTGGTGCTGTCGGCGGTGTTCGTGCCCATGGCCTTCTTCGGTGGCTCTACCGGTGCCATCTATCGCCAGTTCTCCCTCACCATCGTCTCGGCCATGGTGCTCTCGGTGCTGGTGGCGCTGATCCTGACCCCGGCCCTGTGCGCCACCCTGCTCAAACCCATGAAGCACGGTGAATTCGGCGCCCAGCGCGGCTTCTTCGGCTGGTTCAACCGCTTCTTCGACACCAACGCCAACCGTTACCAGAACGGCGTGCGCAAGGTGATCAAGCAGGGCACCCGCTACGGCATCATCTATCTGGCCATGCTGGCGGTGCTGGCGGTGCTCTTCATGCGCATGCCCACCTCCTTCCTGCCGGAAGAGGATCAGGGGGTCATCATGTCCATGGTGCAGCTCCCGGTGGGGGCGACCAAGGAGCGGACCGAGGTGGTGCTCGGGGAGATGCGCGACTACTTCCTCGAGAATGAGAAAGAGAACGTGGACTCCGTGCTGACGGTGGCGGGCTTCAGCTTCGCCGGTAGCGGTCAGAACAGCGGCATGGCCTTCATCAAGCTCAAGGACTGGAGTGAGCGCAAGGGGGAAGAGCGCAGCGCCAATGCCATCATCGGCCGCGCCATGGGGTTCCTGTTCAGCATCAAGGAAGCCCAGGTCTTCGCCTTCAACCTGCCCCCCATTCCGGAACTCGGCACGGCCACCGGCTTCGACTTCTTCCTGCAGGACCGTGGCGGTCTGGGTCACGAGAAGCTGATGCAGGCGCGCAACCAGCTGCTCGGCATGGCGTCGCAGGATCCCAACCTGGTGCGGGTACGCCCGAACGGGATGGAAGACACGCCCCAGCTCGACATCAAGATCGATTACGAGAAGGCGCTGGCCCAGGGGCTCTCCATCACCGACATCAACAACACCCTGTCGGCGGCCTGGGGCTCCTCCTATGTGAACGACTTCGTCGACAGAGGCCGGGTCAAGAAGGTCTATCTGCAGGCGGATGCCCCTTTCCGGATGAACCCGGAAGATCTGAAGCTGTGGTACGTGCGCAACAGCGCGGGCCAGATGGTGCCCTTCTCCGCCTTTGCCAGCACGGAGTGGAGCTTCGGCTCGCCCCGTCTTGAGCGCTACAACGGTGTCTCCGCCATGGAGATCGTCGGTGAGGCGGCCCCTGGCAAGAGTACGGGTGACGCCATGGCGGCCATCGAGGAGATGGTGAAACAGTTGCCGGAAGGGATCGGCATCGAGTGGACCGGCCTCTCCTTCCAGGAACGTCAGGCAGGCTCCCAGGCGCCGGCCCTGTACGCCATCTCGCTCCTGGTGGTCTTCCTCTGTCTGGCGGCCCTCTACGAGAGCTGGAGCATTCCGTTCTCGGTCATGCTGGTGGTGCCGCTCGGGGTGCTGGGGGCCATTTTGGCCGCGACCCTGCGCGGGCTTGAGAATGACGTCTACTTCCAGGTGGGCCTGCTCACCACGATCGGGCTGTCGGCCAAGAACGCCATCCTCATCGTCGAGTTCGCCAAGGAGCTGCACGACAAGGGGATGAGGCTCGGGGATGCGGTGGTGGAGGCCTCGCGTCAGCGCCTGCGCCCCATCCTGATGACCTCGCTCGCCTTCATCCTGGGGGTACTGCCCCTGGTGATCAGCACCGGGGCGGGCGCCAGCAGCCGAAACGCCATCGGGACCGGCGTGATGGGGGGGATGATCAGTGCCACCGTGCTCGCCATCTTCTTCGTGCCGCTGTTCTTTGTGCTGGTGATGCGCTATTTCACCGAACGCAAGCATGCCGGGGAAGAGAGTGTCCACACCAAGGAGATCAACCATGACTAAGACCCTGATCGCCCTGGGCGTGACCCTGATGATGGGGGGCTGCTCCATGGCCCCCGACTACCAGCGCCCCGAGCTGCCCCAAGGCGCCTCCTGGCAAGCTGACCTGGCCGCCAAGGGGGAACTTGCCCCCTGGCGCCAGCAGTTCCAGGACCCGGCCCTGCAGACGCTGATCGGCACCGCCCTTGAGAGCAACCGGGATCTGCGCCTGGCAGCCCTCAACGTCGAGGCCTACGAGGCGAAATACCGCATCCAGCGGGCGGCCCAGTTGCCGACCCTGGCCGCCAGTGGCAGCGGCACCCGCCAGCAGGGATCCGACGATCTCAGTAGTACGGGGCAGGGCACCATCAGCAGCCAGTACGGCGCCAACATCGGCATCACCGCCTATGAGCTGGATCTGTTTGGCCGGATCCAGAGCCTGAAAGATCAGGCCCTTGAGACCTATCTGGCGCAAATCGAGACCCAGCGCAGCACCCAGATTGCGCTGGTGGCCTCGGTGGCCAATGCCTACTTCACCCTGCTGGCGGATCAGGAGTTGCTGGCCCTGAGCCAGGCGACCCTCGCCACCGAGCAGGAGAGCTATGCCCTGACCGAGCACAAATACCGCCTGGGCGCCGCCTCCGAGATGGAGCTGGCCCAGGGGCGCACGGCACTGGAAAACGCCAAGGTCAGCCAGGCGCAATACCAGCGTCTGGTGAAGCAGGACAGAAACGGTCTGGCCCTGCTGCTTGGCACCGATATTCCGGTGCTGGCGGCACAACCGGCTAGCCTGGCCGAGGTGAAACTGGCGCCGATCCCGGTGGGGGCTCCCTCCAGCCTGTTGCAGCAACGCCCGGACATCCTGGCGGCGGAGCACAACCTGAAGGCGGCCAACGCCAACATAGGGGCGGCCCGCGCTGCCTTCTTCCCGACCATCTCGCTCACCGCGACGGCGGGCACCGCCAGCAACCAGCTGAGCGGTCTGTTTGACGGCGGCACCGGCACCTGGACCTTCATGCCCCAGATCAATCTGCCCATCTTCGATGGCGGCAAGCGCGTTGCGGATCTGGACGTGGCCGAGGTGGGGACCAGGCAGGCGGTGGCGAGCTACGAGAAGAGCATCCAGACCGCCTTCAAGGAGGTCGCGGACACCCTCGGTGCCCAGGCTGACTACGCGCAGCAGCTGCAGGCGCAGCAGGCGCTGGTGGATGCCAACCAGACTTACTTCAGGCTGGCGGAGGTGCGTTACGAGCAAGGGGTGGACAGCTACCTGACCCGCCTCGATGCCCAGCGCTCCCTATTCAGCGCCAAGCAGGGGCTCATCAGCACCCGGCTCGCCCAGCTGAGTAACCAGGTCGCCCTCTACAAGGCCGTCGGTGGCGGCTGGCAGGCGCCGAAGGACGCAGAGCCGGCATCAGACAAACAGGGTTGACCCCTCGGGGTTGACGTAAAAAGCATCAGGGGCGAACCACTAGGTTCGCCCCGTTTTTTATCTGTCATGTCGAGAAGCCAAATCGAGGCAGGTGACAACGGCGCTCCCTGCCCGTGGCAGGGAGCGGGCAGGAGGAGCCCCACGCTCATGGGCGCCGCCCTCTGCAGCCATAATAACCCGCCTGGAGGTGACCATCTCATCGCCGTCATCCGTTGCGCCGGACCCAGGAGATGCCATTTATCGCATAAGCTGAGCAGTAATTATTCTTTCAAAGAATAAATGGTCGGCTCTTATAGTCAGTCACTCGCCCCTCATTCCAAGGATGTGAAATGAAACGACTCGTGCCCGCCACCCTGCTTGTTGCAGGACTGGCTCTCGCCCCGCTGGCCCAGGCGACCACCCTGCTCAACGCCTCCTATGACGTGATGCGCGATTTTTACAAGGAGTACAACGGAGCCTTCCTGAAGCACTGGCAGGCAGAAGGCGGGGAGCCACTGCAGATCAACATGTCCCACGGCGGATCGAGCAAGCAGGCGCGCGCCGTCATCGACGGCCTGCCCGCCGATGTCATCACCATGAACATGGCCACCGACATCAACGCCCTCGCCGAGCATGGGGGCCTGGTGCCCAAGGGGTGGGCGGATCGCCTGCCGGATCACAGCGCCCCCTTCACCTCGGCCACAGTGTTTATCGTGCGAAAGGGCAACCCCAAGGGGCTGAAGGATTGGCCTGATCTGCTCAAGGAGGGGGTACAGGTCATCGTGCCCAACCCCAAGACCTCGGGGAACGGCCGCTACACCTATCTGTCTGCCTGGGGGTATGTGCTGGAGCAGGGGGGCGATGAAGATGCGGCCAGGGCATTTGTCGGCAAGTTGTTCAAGCAGGTTCCCGTGCTCGACACCGGCGGCCGCGCCGCCACCACCACCTTCATCCAGAACCGCATAGGGGACGTGCTGGTCACGTTCGAAAACGAAGCCGAGATGATTGCCCGGGAGTTCGGTCGTGGCAGCTTCGAGGTGGTCTATCCGAGCGTCACCGCCGTGGCCGAGCTGCCGGTGTCAGTGGTGGACAAGGTGGTCGACAAGCAGGGTACCCGCAAGGAGGCCGAAGCCTATCTGGCCTATCTCTGGTCCGACGAAGGCCAACGCATTGCTGCCAGCAACTATCTACGCCCGCGCAACCCGGCGATCCTCGCCGAGTTTGCAGACCGTTTCCCGAACGCCACCTTCCTCGACGTGGTGAAGACCTTCGGCGCGTGGCCTGTGATCCAGCGCACTCACTTCAAGGAGGGCGGGGTGTTCGACCAGATCTATGCCCAGCGCTGAGGCGCCCCGGGATAACGATGCTCGCCCAGGTGCAGCCGGGGCGTGGCTGCCTGGCTGCCCTCTCTGTTGGTGGGGTCAGGTTGGTGCGTCAGGCTAGATGAACAGGACCGTCGCGGATGGCGGTGTCCTGGAGGGGGGAGGGTGTTCTGGCGCAGTCACACCGGCGTCTTGGCCCGAGACCCGGGACAAAAAGCACGAAGGGTTGGCCTCGCACTGAGGCCAACCCTTCGTCTGTCTGGTGCCGATAATAGGAGTCGAACCTACGACCTTCGCATTACGAATGCGCTGCTCTACCAACTGAGCTATACCGGCGGTTTGATGTTCAGAGTCGTGAAAAAAGCCGGACAAGTCAATTGAGCCAACTCGATTTTATGAGTTGGCTCATGATGTTAAGGCATATCAGAGGTCAATGAACTCCGGGATGTGAGCACGGCCGCGGCTCTCGAGAAAATCGAGCAGTGCGCGGGGGGAGCGGGCCAGGATCCGCTCATGTGGGAAGTTGGCTTCGGTGACCAGCCGATGGCAGTGATCAAAGTCGCCGAGGCTGAATGCCACGTGGGAGTCGGAGCCGAAAGTGAGGTAGGCACCCAGATCGCGCGCCGCCTCGACGATGGCGCGGCAGTTGCTTTCACTGCCTGCACGGGAGTGACTGAACGAGGAGTTGTTGACCTCCAGCGCCACTCGATACTCTGCCGCTGCCTTGACCACCGCCTGGATATCGATGGGGAAGGCGGGATTGCCGGGGTGGCTTATCATGTCGACCCGACCACTTCGAATGGCGTTGATCATGGCCTGGGTGTGGGTCGCCTGATCGCAGGGGGGAAACACCGGTTCGTGAAAGCCCGCCATGATCATGTCGAGCCGCGATTCGTAGCGCTCGGGGAAGTCTATTTCACCGTCGATGTTCTTGATGTTGGCTTCGATGCCGCGCAGGATACCGACCCCGTCCACGACCCTGGGCAACACGTGCAGATTGACGAAATGCCAGTAATGCGGGGCATCTGCCATGTCCGGGCCATGGTCCGTTGTGGCGAACAGCTTGATCCCCTTGGCTTTGGCGATGGGCAGGTAATCGTGAATGGTGCTGTAGGCGTGGGTGCTGGCGACGGTGTGCGTGTGGGTATCGACCTTATACTTCATCTTCTCTCCCCTCTGGCATGAGGCGACAGCATAGCAAGATTGGCGAAGCCGGGCCATGTGGCTGGTTGCCATACTTTGTCACAATTTGGGTCTGTGCTGACAAAGTCTGATGACGTTTCACTGCGAGGATGGCGACATCGATGCAAGCCTGAACACCCATCGATGGGTCGACACTGGATAGTCAGACCCGTTTTCCCCGCCGTCGCACCTGCGACGGTTTTTTTTTGGTTCTCTTTCAGCGCATCGGGTGACGGCAGGGCAAAAAAATGCCCAACTAGCATGGCGCAGGTTGGGCGAGACTTAATGTTTAATTGCAGTGGCATAGATATAGAGTGCCGTCTCGCCGCGAAGTTCCCGCCATCTTCCCTCTTTTTTGATTAAAAACATTTAGCCAACACTTGTTCACATTCTCTTGACATGAGTGGGCGTGAAACGTACTTTTTAAACATTCGTTTAAGTGAGGTGTCCAGTGAGTAAAATCGATACCAAGAACCGTATTCTCGACGCCGCCGAGGTGCTGTTTGCCGAGCGGGGGTTCGCCGATACCTCGTTGCGTCTGATCACCAGCGAGGCCGATGTGAATCTGGCTTCGGTCAATTATCACTTCGGCTCCAAGAAGGAGCTTATCCAGGCGGTGCTCGACCGTTATTTGAGCCTCTTCATGCCGGCACTGGACGGGCGGTTGCAGACGTTGATGGCGCAGGATCAGCTGACCCTGTTGCAGGTGTTCGAGAGCTTTGTCGAACCCCTGATGAAACTGTCGGCCGTCAGGGCGAATGGCCCGGCGCTTTTCATGCAGTTGCTGGGGCGCGGCTATATCGACAGTCAGGGCCACCTGCGCCGCTTTATTACCACCCATTATGGGACGACCCTGCACGGGATCACCCAGGCCATCTCCAAGGCCAATCCGGATTTGTCGCCAGCGGATCTCTTCTGGCGCCTGCACTTCACCCTGGGCACCGTCGTCTTCACCATGGCCTCTGCGGATGCCCTGCGTGACATCGCCCAGGCCGATTTTGGCCAGCAGCTCGATGTGGAAGGGCTGGTGCGCAACGTCATTCCTTATCTGGCGTCCGGTGTCGGGGCGCCCGTGGAGTCGACCAGGCTCTCCCTGGCCGTGTAACACCTAACAATAATCAACGGAAACAGTGAAATAGAAGGAACTTCGGTATGATCACATTGCTTGTCCTGCTGGTGCTGGCGATAGCCGTGGTGCTCGGTGTCCCCGCCATCCGTAAAAAGGTGGTGACCCGCCCCGTGTTCGGCATCTTCAAGAAGATACTGCCGCCCCTGTCGGCCACGGAGCGGGAGGCCATGGAGGCCGGCTCCGTCTGGTGGGACGGGGAGCTGTTTCGCGGCAACCCGGACTGGAAGAAACTGCACGGCTACGGCAAGGCCGAGCTGAGTGCAGAAGAGCAGGCCTTTATCGACAACCAGGTCGAAACCCTGCTCGCCATGGTGGACGACTTCAAGATCGTCAACGAGACCAAGGACCTGCCGGAGCCGGTGTGGGACTATCTGAAGAAAGAAGGCTTCTTCTCCCTGATCATCCCGAAATCCTACGGCGGCCGCGAGTTCTCGGCGATTGCCAACTCCACCATCGTCACCCGTATCGCCACCAAGAGCCTGAGCGTCGCGGTCACCGTCATGGTGCCCAACTCCCTCGGCCCGGGCGAGTTGCTGATGCATTACGGCACCCAGGCCCAGAAAGATTTCTGGCTGCCGGGGCTGGCCAACGGCAAGGAGGTACCCTGCTTCGCCCTGACCGGGCCGGAAGCGGGCTCCGATGCGGGCGCCATCCCGGACAAGGGGATCGTCTGCAAGGGGATGCACAAGGGTGAAGAGGTGCTGGGCATTCGCCTCAACTGGAACAAGCGCTACATCACCCTGGCGCCGCGTGCCACTGTGCTGGGGCTGGCGTTCAAGCTCTATGACCCGGAAAAACTGCTGGGTGACAAGGAAGAGATCGGCATCACCTGTGCGCTGATCCCGACCAGTCACCCAGGCGTGCGCGTCGGCGATCGCCACTACCCCATGGGGCTGGCGTTCCTGAACGGTCCGACCTTCGGCAAGGATGTGTTCATTCCCCTCGACTGGATCATCGGTGGCCCGGATTACGCCGGCCGCGGCTGGCGCATGCTGGTGGAGTGCCTCTCCGCCGGTCGCGGCATCTCGCTGCCTGCCCTTGGCACCGCCTGTGGTCACATGGCGAGCCGCACCGTGGGCGCCTACTCCTACGTGCGCAAACAGTTCGGCATGTCCATCGGCAAGTTTGAAGGGGTGCAGGAAGCGCTGGCCCGTATCGGCGGCCTCACCTATCAGCTCGAAGGCGCTCGTCGCATGACCGCAGGTTCCCTGGATTTGGGTCAGGCACCGGCCATCGTCACCGCGATTTCCAAGTACCACATGACCGAGATGGCCCGCCAGGTGATGGATGACTCCATGGACATCCACGCCGGTCGCGCCATCCAGCTGGGCCCGAAAAACTACACCGGCTACGCCTACATGGGCATTCCGGTGGCCATCACGGTGGAAGGGGCCAACATCCTGACCCGCAACCTGATGATCTTCGGGCAAGGGGCCACCCGCTGCCATCCGTATGTGTTTGCCGAGCTGGAAGCGGCGGCCGACACCGACGTGGATCGCGGTCTCGAGAAGTTTGACGCCCTGTTGATGAAACACATCGCCTTCGGTACCGGCAACTTCTTCGGTGCCCTGTTCCAGGGGCTGACCCTGGGCCAGTTCAACAGCGCGCCGGTGGCTGGTGAAACCGCCCGCTACTACAAGCAACTCTCCCGCATGAGCAAGGGGCTGGCCCTGTGCGCCGACGTCTCCATGCTGATGCTGGGTGGCGATCTCAAGCGCAAGGAGATGATCTCCGCCCGTCTGGGTGACGTGCTGAGCCACCTCTACCTGGCCTCCGCCACCCTCAAGCATTACGAGGATCAGGGCCGCATGGTCTCTGACCTGCCGTTCGTGCAGTACGCGGTGGAGCGCAACCTCTACCTGATTGGCAAGGCGTTCGAGGGCTTCTTCCAGAACTTCCCGAACAAGGTGGTGGGTGCCGTACTCAAGCGGGTGGTGTTCCCGTTCGGCGTCGGTTACAAGATGCCGGCGGACGATCGCTGCCATGCCATCTGTCTGGCCATGATGACGCCGGGCGAGTTCCGGGATCGTCTGACCGCGCTCTGTTATGTGGGCAAGGACGAGGCGGATCCGGTGGGGCTGATGGAGCGTGCCTTCCAGGCCATGGTCTCGGTGCAGCCCATCGAGAAGAAGCTGGTGCAGGCCCAGAAAGAGGGCAGACTGCCCCGCAAGCTGGCGCTGCCTGAGCTGGTGGCTGCGGCCCTGTCCCAGTCCATCCTCGGCAAGGAGGAGGCGGACAAGCTGCTGGCCGCCGATGCCCTGCGCTACGAGGCTATCCAGGTGGACAACTTCGCTCCTGGCGAGCTGGAAGGTTTGTCTCAACCGAACCCGGTCGAGCATGCAGCCTGACCCCGAGCATAAACCGACAACCGGCCCTAGTGGCCGGTTTTTTGTTGTTTAACCAGGCATTTACAAGGTCGATTAATTCCAGTTTAATGCAATGGCCCCCACCCTTGGGGCAGGAAGCAAGGCCATCGGAATGGCCGATAACAACAACTCAGGAAGAGTGAATGAACCTCGCCAAAACGGCGATCGAACGCCCCATCTGGGTGGCGGTCTCGGTCGTGCTGATTTTTTTGCTGGGCCTGCTCAGCATCCGGGGACTGCCCGTCCAGCTGTTTCCCGACATAGACCGTCCTCACCTCAACATCACGGTGGACTGGCGTTCGGCCTCGCCCCAGGAGATGGAGTCGGAGATAACCGATCCCATCGAGCAGGAGATGCAGGGGGTACAGGGGCTCAAGAGTCTCAGCAGCAACAGCTACCCCGGCTTCACCGAAATCGACATGGAGTTTGCCCTCGGCACCGACATGCAGCGGGCCCAGCTTGACGTCATCTCCCGCCTGAACCGGGTCTCGGGGCTGCCGGACAACATCGGTGGCCCTTACGTCAACAACTACAGCAGCAACGACACCCTGACCTTCTTCTTCATCCAGCAACTGCCCGGCGCCAAGGGAGAGATAGACGATCACCAGGCGCTGATCGAGGCGAGGGTCAAGCCCGAGCTGGAGCGGATCCCCGGGGTGTCCACGGTCGACATCGAGGGGATCAACGAGCGCCAGATCCAGATCCGCTTCGACCCTTACCGCGCCGCCGAGCTGGGGGTGGAGATCCCGGTGCTCGCCAGCCGGGCAACGACGGGCTGGGATGTGTCGGCCGGCACCCTCGACATCGGACGATGGGAGTACAAGCTGCGCTTTGCCGGTCGCTATGACGTGGCGGCCCTGGGGGACAAGGTGGTGGACTGGCGTGACGGTCTGCCCATCTATCTGCGGGACGTAGCCGAGATCAGAGTGGCCCGGGAGGAGAACCCGGTGCTGCGCATCCAGAACGGCAACACTGCCATCGCGGCGCAGATCTTCAAGGAGAGCGGTGCCAATGCCCTGGCGGCGCTCGAGGGGATCAAGGCCAAGGTCGGGGAGCTCAACCGGGAGGTGCTGGAGCCGGTCGGCCTGCACATGGAGCAGTCGTTTGACGCTTCTCTCTACATCAACCGGGCGGTGAGCATGGTGACCGCCAACCTGGGGCTCGGGGTGCTGCTCTCCTGCGCCATCCTCTGGGTCTTTCTGCGCCAGCTCAAGGCGACCCTGATGATCGCGATCGCCATTCCCATCAGCATCATGCTCACCTTCTGCCTGCTCAAGGTGATGGGGCGGACCCTCAATATCATCTCCCTGGCGGGCATTGCGTTTGCGGTCGGCATGGTGCTCGACGCCGCCATCGTGGTGCTGGAGAGCATCTACCGGCGCCATGAGCGGGGTGATATCAGCAAGGGAGAGGCGGCGCTGGAGGGCACCCGCCGGGTGTGGACCGCTCTGGTGGCGTCCACCCTGACCACGGTCGCCATCTTCCTGCCGGTGCTCCTGCTCAACGACGTGGAAGGGCAGTTGTTTGCCGATCTTGCGCTCACCATCGCCTGCGCGGTGACCGTCTCCATGGTGGTGGCGGTCACGGTGTTGCCTGCGGTGGCGGCGCGCTGGATGGGGCACGAGCGGCTGATTGATCCCTTTGAGCGCCTGTGGTGCCGCGCCACTCGCCATGTGATCCGCTGGACTGCCACCGCCCCCAGGCGCTGGGCCATCATCGTCCTGATGATGACGGGGCCTGTGCTGGCGAGCTGGCTGCTGCTGCCCAAGATGAACTACCTGCCGGATGTGAAGCGGGACGCCATCGATGTCTGGATGAGTTTCACCCCGGGGGTCAATCTCAAGGCCCAGCGGGAAGAGGTGATCGATACCCTGATTGCTCGCCTCGACCCCTATATGAAAGGGGAGAAGGATCCTGTCCTCAAGAACTACTACATCCTGCGCTACCCGGGCGGTGCCCAGATCGGGGTGCGGCCAAAGGAGGAGAGCCAGATCAAGGTACTGGAGCAGCTCTTGATGAAGCAGTTGCTGGTGGGCATTCCCGACACCCGGGTGTTTGGCGGTCAGGGGTCCCTGTTTGGCGGTTTTGACAGTGAAAACAGCATCTCCCTGCTGATCCAGGGGGGTGGGCTGCCCGAACTCTATCAGGCGGCCCGGGAGAGCATGACCATAGTGCAGCGGGACTTGCCCGGCGCCCAGGTCAGGCCAGAACCCGGGCTCGATTTCACCGCTCCCGAGCTTCGGCTGGTGCCCCAGGACAGGCGCCTGGCCGAGGTGGGCTGGGATCGCTCCCCCATGCCCGCCATCATCCAGACCTTTGGCGATGGTCTGCGGGTCGGCGAATATTTCGACGGGGATGAGCGGCTCGACATCCTGCTGATGGGGCAGGCCTCCGCCAACCCGGACGAGCTCAAGGCGGTGCCGCTTGCTACCCCGTCCGGGCGTATCGTTCCCCTTGGGGAACTGCTGCGGGTGGAGCCGCAACTCGGGCCTGAGAGCATCTTCCGATCCGATGGGCGGCGCAGCATCAGCCTGCAGATTTCGCCCCCTGCGGGGATGAGCATGGAGCAGGTGCTCGACACCCTGCAGCACAAGAGCTTTGCCGCCATCCGGCCGTTGCTGCCGGCCGGGGGGGAGCTGCGGGTCGCCGGCAATGCCGACAGCCTGCAGCAGGCGCTGGGCAACCTCGGCAGCATCTTCCTGTTCGCCGTGATGATACTGCTCATTCTGCTGTGGGGGGTCTTCGCCTCCCTCAAGGATGCCGTGCTGGTGTTGCTCACCTTGCCGCTCGCCACCGTAGGCGGCGTGCTGGCGCTGCACCTGAGCGGTCTGGTGGCGCCGCTGCCGATGGACTTGCTCACCATCATCGGCTTCGTCATCCTGCTCGGGTTGGTGGTCAACAACGCCATTCTGCTGGTGCACCAGACCAGGATGGCCGAGCGGGAGGGGATGAGCCGACAGTCGGCAGTCACCGATGCTCTGCAAAGCCGGATGCGTCCCATCGCCATGACCAGCCTCACCAGCATCTTCGGCATGCTGCCCCTGATGCTGAGTCCGAGCGAGGGGAGCGAAATCTACCGGGGGCTGGCCACCGTCATCGTCGGCGGCATGAGTTGCAGCACCCTCTTCACCCTGATCCTGTTGCCCGCCTTCCTGCGGTTGGGGGAGCAGACCGACATACCGCACGCCCTTCGGCAGCGTGCCTGAGCAAGGAGCTCATCGATGACACAAGGTTTCACAAGGATGGTGGTGGGGGCTCTGCTGCTGGCTGGCGGGCTGCCTGCGCTTGCACAAAGCAAGATGGTGACGCTGGCGGAGGTGGCCCAGGGAGAGGCGGGGGCCAGCATCTGGGTCAGCGGCACGGTGGCGAGCCGCCAGCAGGCGGCGCTCAGCGCCGAAGTGAGCGGTCGGGTGGAGTGGATAGCCGAGTTTGGCAGCCGGGTGAAGGCGGGGGACGAGTTGCTGCGCCTGGACAGCGCGACTCTGCGCCTCTCGCTGGAGCAGGCGAGGGCTGAACAAGCCAGAGAGGGGAGCAACCTGCGTTACGCTCGCGCCGAGTTCCAGCGCCTGGATCGTTTGCACCAGCAAAAGAGTGCCTCCCAGAGCCAGTATGACAAGGCGCGCTATGACGTGGAGCAGGCTGAGCTGGCCGAGCAGCTGGCGCGGGTGCAGGTGCGCCAGATTGAGGAGCAGCTGCGCAGAAGCCGCATCTTTGCCCCGTTTGACGGGGTGGTGAATGAACACTTCATCCAGCCGGGGGAGCATGTGGATGTGGGCGAACAGGCGCTTGAGCTGGTCAATCCGGACCAGCCGGACATCCGGTTGCGTGCGCCTATTGCCTGGGCCCGGCAACTGGCCACCCAGACCCGGTTGCGGGTGGAAGGGGAGCAGCTCAGCAGCCACGCCATCTATTACCAGCGGGCGGCGAGCGCCGATCCCAAGTCCCGGCTCATCGAGCTGCGCCTCAAGCCGGAAGCGGGCACGTTCATCATCGGCTCGCCAGTGCGGGTGGCGCTGCCGATGGGAGAGCAGCACACCATGCTGCTGCCACGGGATGCCCTGGTGCTCGGCACCGAGGGAAGCGTGGTCTATCAGGTGGAGCAGCGCGGCGAGGCGCTCACGGTGAACCGGGTGCCGGTCACCGTGCTCTTTGGGGACAGCCGGGAGGTGGCGGTGAGCGGCGCTCTCAAGCAGGGAGACAAGGTGGTAGTGCGCGGCGCCGGCAGCCTGCAGGATGGAGACAAGGTGGAGCTGTTTCGCGGTTGAACCTGGGCAGATCCCATAAAAAAACGGCTCCCGCGGGAGCCGTTTTTGTGGCAGGGAGGAGGGGCGATTACTCGACCATCATCACCTTGCAGGTGTTGGTGCTGCCGACGGTCTCCATCTTGTCGCCGTGGGTGAGCAATACCATGTCGCCGCTTTGCAGCAGTCCCTTGGCCTTGAGCACGTCCAGCGCGTCGCGGCACACCTCGTAGACCGGCTTGGTCTCGTCGCCATCAAACAGCACGGGGGTGACGCCGCGGTAGAGGTTGGCCCAGGCCAGGGTCTTGTTGTGAGGAGACATGGCGAAGATGGGCAGGCCGGAGCTGATGCGGGACATCAGCAGCGGGGTGGTGCCAGACTCGGTCAGCGCCACGATCGCCTTGACCCCTTCCAGGTGGTTGGCCGCATACATGGTGGACATGGCCACCGCCTCTTCCACCGAGGTGAAGGTGTAGCTCATGCGGTGGTTGGAGACGTTCAGGCTCGGGTGCTTCTCGGCGCCCACACAGACGCTGGCCATGGAGGTCACGGTCTCGATGGGGAACTGGCCGGCGGCGGTCTCGGCGGAGAGCATCACCGCATCGGTACCGTCCAGCACGGCGTTGGCCACGTCCATGACTTCGGCACGGGTCGGGAGCGGTGCGTTGATCATGGACTCCATCATCTGGGTCGCGGTGATGACCACGCGATTCAGGCGGCGGGAGTGGCGAATGAGCTTCTTCTGCACACCCACCAGTTCGGGGTCGCCGATTTCGACACCCAGGTCACCACGGGCCACCATGACGGCATCGGAGCCGAGGATGATGTCTTCCATCGCCTCGTCGCTGGCGACGGTCTCGGCGCGCTCGACCTTGGCCACGATCTTGGCGTTGGAGCCGGCTTCGCGGGCCAGTTCGCGGGCGTAGCGCAGATCATCGCCGCTGCGGGGGAAGGAGACCGCCAAGTAGTCCACGTTCATGCGGGCGGCGGTCTTGATGTCTTCCTTGTCCTTCTCGGTCAAGGCCGGGGCGGAGAGGCCGCCACCTTTCTTGTTGATGCCCTTGTTGTTGGAGAGAGGGCCGGCCACGGTCACCGTGGTGTGGATGCGGGTGCCTTCGACCTGCTCGACCTTCAGTTGCACGCGGCCATCGTCCAGCAGCAGGATGTCACCGGATACCACGTCCTGCGGCAGGCTCTTGTAGTCGATGCCGACCTGCTCCTGGCAGCCTTCGCCCTTGCCGAGGGCGGCATCGAGAATGAACTTGTCACCGATGGCGAGGTAGATCTTGCCATCCTTGAAGGTGGAGACGCGGATCTTGGGGCCTTGCAGATCGCCCATGATGGCCACGTGGCGGCCCAGCTTGGCGGCGATGTCACGCACCTGGTTGGCGCGCTGGATATGATCTTCAGGAGTGCCGTGGGAGAAGTTCATCCGCACCATGTCGGCACCGGCGCGAATGATCCCCTCGAGAATGCCGTCGCGATCGGTCGCCGGACCGAGTGTGGTAACAATCTTTGTACGTCTTGGCATGAAAGACTCCAATGTGAAGTTGATATGACTTGAAATACTGCCCCGTCAAGCATGTGGCATGGCGCCAACTGGCAGGCCATCTGGGTGGCCTTGTTTGATTGAATTTCGATACTACACCAAGCCCGTTGGCATAGACAGTCGGGGGCGGACCCCCGAATGATCAGGAGGAGTGCGGGGTATCAAAGCGGGATTCGCGCAAACCTTCTTTGACTTTCTTCAGGTTTTCGCGAAATTTCATGCCACGGCGCAGGGTGAAACCGGTGGCCAGCACGTCCACCAGGGCGAGCTGGGCGATGCGCGAGGCCATGGGCATGTAGACGTCGGTGTCTTCCGGCACGTCCATGGAGAGCACCAGGTTGCATTCGCGGGCCAGGGGAGAGTCCTTGGCGGTCATGCCGATGACGGTGGCATCGTTTTCCCGGGCCAGCGCGGCAATTTCCACCAGGGCCTTGGTGCGGCCGGTGTGGGAGATGAGGACCACCACATCCCCTTCGCTGCTGTTGATGCAGCTCATGCGCATCATGACGATGTCATCGAAGCTCACCACGGGGATATTGAAGCGGAAGAACTTGTTCTGGGCATCCCGGGCGACGGCGGAGGAGGCGCCCAGACCAAAGAAGCTGATCTTCTTGGACTGGGTCAGAATATCGACGCAGCGGTTGATGGCCGAGATGTCCAGGCTGTTCTTGGCGGCATCGAGGCAGGCCATGGTGGATTCGAAGATCTTGGCGGTATAGGTATCCGGGCCGTCTTCCGCTTCCACGTGGCGGTTCACATAAGGGGTGCCGTTGGCCAGACTCTGGGCCAGGTGCAGCTTGAAATCGGGAAAACCCTTGGTATCGAGGCGACGGCAGAAACGGTTGACGGTCGGTTCGCTCACATCGGCCAGCTTGGCCAGGGTAGCAATGCTGGAGTGAATGGCGGTCTGGGGTGAGGCCAGGATCACTTCAGCCACCTTACGCTCTGATTTACTGAAACTTTCCAGATTGTTCGTAATTTTATCGAGGGTATTCATCATTACCACCAGGCATTTTTGTAATTTAACTTCAGTGTCTGTGCACTAAATTCACAGCTCAAGCAGGTTTCCAGTCTCCGCGATGACTATACAAGACAAGCGCTTATCGGAACTAATCTCGGCCCTGCAAAGTATGACTCATGTCTAATTATTTCGTGTTTTTAGTTGCAAACTTCCATTTGCGTCTTGAAAACGCTTACAAATGTTGCAAAGCAACAACACTGTGAGCGGGCGCACACTTGTCTGCATAAATCGCGCAGCCCGGCTGCGGGCTCGAGTAGTATTGCAGCCAAATAATAATGTCGGGACGGTAAGGGCCGCCCCGAGTCGGTAACGAAGGAGTTTGTTATGCAGCATACCCATGCGCTGGTGGGCGACGTTGGCGGTACCAATGCCCGGCTGGCCCTCTGCGAACTGGCGACGGGCGCCATTTCCCAGGCAAAAACCTATTCGGGGCTGGCCCATCCCAGCCTGGAGGCCGTGGTGCGCCTCTATCTCGAAGAGCACGATGCCACCGTGGGCGAGGCGTGCATCGCCATCGCCTGTCCCATCAATGGTGACTGGGTCGCCATGACCAACCACAGCTGGGAGTTCTCCATCCGCGAGATGCAGGCCAACCTCGGCCTGGCACGCCTGCAGGTGATCAACGATTTCACTGCCGTCTCCATGGCGGTGCCCGTGCTCGGCGAGAGCGATCGCATCCAGCTCGGGGGCGCGGCCCCGGTGGCCGGCAAGCCTATCGCCATCTATGGCGCAGGGACCGGCCTTGGCGTCGCCCACCTGGTGCAGGCCGGTGAGCAGTGGCTGAGCCTGCCGGGTGAGGGCGGTCACGTGGATTTCTCCGCCAACACGGAAGAGGAAGATGCGGTGCTGCAGGTGATGCGCGGCGAGCTGGGCCATGTGTCGGCGGAGCGTTTCCTCTCGGGCCCCGGGCTCGTCAATCTCTATCGCGGCCTGGTCAAATCCGATGGCCGCGAGCCCGAACCCTTTGCCCCCAAGGACATCACCGAGCGCGCGCTGGCGGGGGATTGCCTCGATTGCCGCCGCACCTTGAGCCTGTTCTGCGTGCTCATGGGCCGCTTTGCCGGCAACCTGGCACTCAACATGGGCACCTTCGGCGGTGTCTACATCGCCGGTGGCATAGTGCCGCGCTTCCAGGAGTTCTTCATCGGATCGGGCTTTCGGGTCGCCTTCGAGGACAAGGGGCGCTTCAAGCCTTATCTCAAAGACATTCCGGTCTTCCTCATCACCCATGAAGGGCCGGGGCTGCTCGGGGCGGGAGCCTATCTGCGCCAGTCCCTCGGGATCCGTCTCTGAGCCTTGCCAGGGTGAACATGGTTCAGTCCCGATTCAGTGACCGGGGCGTAAAGTGAACCTACGTACTCAAGAGGACGGGGCTTCATAGGGAATTGAAACCGGTCTTCATCCGCTGGGTGCGCATTGTCACCTGACAAGCCTGAACTGTTTTACCGGCCCTCGCGGCCGGTTTTTTTATGCCTGTCGTTTCTGCGCGAGCATGGGGCTGAGGGGAGCTGCAGGCCAGCTTCTGATGCTCGTCAGCCTCGCTGCCATGTGCTTGGCCTGGTCGAAGCATAAGGAGTGAGGTGTGAGACAGGGAAAGCACCGGGATGGCAATGCCCGAATGCGGCAGGGGCCAGTACTTGGCCCCTGCGCTGTCAGGGGAGGGTGATGTGGAATCTCGCGCCGCCGAGCGGGGAGTCATCCACCCGGATCTCGCCGCCGTAGCTGTGCACGATTTCGGTCACCACGGCGAGGCCAATCCCCTGGCCGGGGGAGCTGTCAGCCCGCACGCCGCGCTGGAAGATCTGCTGCGATTTGCCGGGGGCGATGCCGGGGCCGTCGTCTTCCACCACGATGAGCAGGCCGCTCTCCCGGTGGCGGACATGAACCCGGATCTCGCTGATGGCGAATTTGCAGGCGTTGTCCAGCAGGTTGCCCATCAGCTCCATCAGATCGCCCTGCTCGCCGTGAAAGAAGACATCGTCGTCAAACTGGAAGCCGGTCTGCAGCTTCTTGTGGCGATAGACCTTGGCGAGGCTGGCCAGCAGCTTCTCGATGAGGGGAACCGGTTCGGTGCCCTTGCTCGCGAGGCGCTTTCGCCCGGTGACGGCGCGGCGCAACTGGTACTGGATGATCTGATCCATGGTGGTGATCTGTTCATTGATGTTGTCATGGATGTCGTGGCCGAGCTTGAGCTCCTGGGCGGTGATCTGGATGAGCGCCAGCCGGGTTTTCAGGCTGTGGGCGAGATCGTTGAGGGCGTGCTGGTAGCGCTGGGTCTGCTGGCGTTCGTTCTCCAGCAACTGGTTGACCGAGCTTGTCAGGGGGGTCAGCTCGCGCTCGTAGTCGTTTGACAGCGCCTCTCGCGTACCGGCGCGGATCTCGTCAATCTGGCGCGCCATGGTGCGCAGGGAGGAGAGGCTCCAGAAACTGGTGAGCAGCAACAGAGCGCCCAGCAGACAGTAGGCGAGCAGCGCCTGGCGAATGCAGCGGTAGAGGTAATCGCGGGTCTGGGCCTGATAGCGCCGGGCGGAATCGACCATCACCACGTAGTAGGTGGTGGGGCCGGCGCCATGATTGCGCAGGAAACGCAGGCTGTAGATGAAGTAGCTCTCGCCGTTCTTGATGGTATGCAGCTTGAAGAAATAGTCCTGATCCAGTCCCCCCAGGTATCTCATCAGATCCCGGCAGATGGTCTCCTTGATGGAGACCACCTCCGGCATGTGCAGGCTGGACCAGCTCAGCACTCCGTCGGCGCGGCAGATCAGGGTGTCGAGATTGGGATCGATGGCATCCGGGGTGAGCTTGCCTAGATCCGTCATGGCGTGGGGCTCCGGCTGCTTTGACGAGAACAGCTTGGAGAGGTTCTCCTGCATGCGGACACTGGCTTTCTGGGCCTGCTCCTCGGCATGGCCGAGGTAGAGTATGTAGACGGAGAAGGCCATGATGAGCGCGATGACCAGCATGGCACTCAGCATCAGCTTGAGGTGCAGGGAGCGGCGGATCAGGGTCAGGGGATGCAACATGGCAAGGTGCATCAGCTGCAGGCGAGGTTGAAGATGTAGCCCTGGCGGCGGATGGTGGAGATGGGCTGGATGCTCCCTTCCGGATCCAGTTTTTTGCGAAGCCGGCTCACCATCACCTCGATGGTGTTGGGATCCCCTTCACCATCCCCATAGAGCTGATCCAGCAACTGCTGTTTGGAGACCACCTGACGGGCATTTCGCATCAGGTATTCCAGGATCAGATATTCGAAACTGGTCAGCACAGTGACCTCGCCGGCGATGGTCAGCTCCTTGCGGGAGAGATCCAGCTCGTAGTCACCCGCCTTCACTCTGGGGGAGATGAAGCCGGCGCTGCGGCGTACCAGCGCATTGAGACGGGCCAGCAGTTCGTCCTTCTGGAAGGGTTTGACCAGGTAGTCGTCCGCCCCGGCCTCCAGTCCTTCCACCTTGTCCTGCCAGTTGCCTCTGGCCGTCAGCACAATGATGGGAAAGGGGATCTGCTGCTCGCGCAGGCGGGTGATGAGCTGAAGGCCATCCATGTCAGGCAGGCCCAGATCGATGATGGCGACATCGATGGGGTAGTCTGCTGCGTAGTGCAGCGCCACCTGGGCATTGTCCGTGCTGTAAACCTGGTTCTGGGCCTCGGTCAACAGGGTGGAGAGGTGGTGATTGAGCAGCTTGTCGTCTTCAACCAGTAGGATTTTCATAAGATGCATGATGATGAGGGTCCAGGCTGTCAATTAGAGGGTCAACAAGAGGGAGAGTCAATCCGGATCCTACCTGACCCCGCTGTATCGGGACTGAATCATCCCTGCCTTCTTTCCTCATGCATTTCCCATGATGCAACGCTGTGTCATCAGCCTCGTGTTCAGGCTCGCTATCCGTGCCTGCCGGTTTCTGGGTGTTGAGGGTCAGAGCCGGTGCAGGGGCTGGTCGCGACCATTCTTATCGCACAAGCGGCTTGCCGCTTTCAGCCTGCCGGTACACAGGGGCGGGGGGCCTTGCTGGCGTCAGGCCATCCCCGAGTGCCTGCACGCGCTTGAGGTATGAATTTAATTGTTTGAAATTAAACATGTTTACATGCCCTGGCCTGGATGCTGGAACAAAGCAGGGCAATCCCCGGCAACGGCTGAGTGGATTCACGGAGGGCAGTATCACATGAATGGTTTTTTTTGAATCCTGATTTCAATAGGCGCTTTCCTATTGTTTTGACTGTTCATCTTTGGGTTAAACAAGATAGAATCTGACCCCGAATCGGGTTTGGGGCGCAGATAGCCCAAGATGTGAGCAATGCAGGCTGCGGACTGCCTGGGTGTGCAATGTAATGCGACAACATTGTTAAACATCAATCAAAACAAGAAGCTGGAGGATGTGATGGCCAACAGCACTGACAATCAGGTTAAAAGCAGCATACTGGGGGCTGTAACCCAAGGGCGGTAGCTAACACTGTTGCCAGCTTCTGGCTGTCGTGGTTTTCTCAGGCAATATTGACCTCGAATACTGGTCATACAAGTATGGCCTTGCCTGACTCAGCTATTCACTGACCATGCATGAACACCCACTGATATGAAAATTCTTGTTACCGGTGGTGCCGGCTTTATCGGTTCTGCCGTTGTCCGCCATATCATCCAGCATACCCGGGACTCAGTTGTCAATCTGGACAAGCTGACCTATGCGGCGGATCCGGCATCTCTGGCGTCTGTATCTACGAGCGATCGTTATGTGTTCGAGCAGGTCGACATCTGCAATCGCGTTGAAGTGGACAGGGTCTTTACAACCCATCAACCCGATGCCGTAATGCACCTGGCCGCCGAGAGCCACGTTGATCGCTCCATCACAGGCCCTGCCGATTTTATCCAGACCAATATCGTCGGCACCTATATGTTGCTGGAAGCGGCACGCGCCTATTGGAACGATCTGGACGAGGTACGCAAGGCTGCATTTCGCTTCCATCATGTCTCCACCGACGAGGTATACGGCGATTTGCTCCATCCGGATGAGTTGACTTCCGGAGCCGCGCTGCCGTTTTTCACCGAAACTACCTCGTATGCGCCGAGCAGCCCCTATTCTGCCGCCAAGGCATCGAGCGATCATCTGGTGCGCGCCTGGCACCGAACGTACGGGCTGCCCGTGCTGGTGACCAACTGCTCGAACAATTACGGGCCCTGGCAACATGCGGAAAAACTGATTCCACAAACGATCGCCCACGCCCTGGCTGGCAAGCCCATCCCGCTTTATGGCCGGGGAGATCAGATCCGCGACTGGCTCTATGTGGAGGATCATGTCAGAGCACTGTTGCTGGTGCTGACCAAAGGGCGAGTGGGAGAGACCTACAACATCGGGGGCCACAATGAGAAGCGCAATCTGGAGGTGGTGCAGACCATCTGCGATCTGCTCGACGAACTGGTCCCCTTGTCCCCATCTCCTCTTGAGGGAGAAAAGCCCGGGGAAAGGGTGAAAAGCTATCGGGATCAAATCACCCATGTGGCCGACAGGCCCGGCCATGACCGTCGTTACGCCATTGATGCCGGCAAAATAGCCACTGAATTGAAATGGCTGCCGCAGGAGAGTTTTGAGTCAGGATTGTCCAAGACGATTACCTGGCATCTCTCGCAAATGCGCGACATTGATTGAATTCATCATTGATATATTGCACGTCCTGCGTGGACTGAACTTGAGATTGGTATCTTTTATATGAAGAGTAATATTTTGAGTCTCATTGGTCGTAATAAAGACCTGTTCGTTGATGACATCGGCAAAAATGAGCAACAGCTGTCTGATATCGTCAGCCAGTCCCGTTTTCTTGTGCTTGGTGGCGCCGGTTCTATTGGCCAGGCGGTAACCAAAGAGATCTTCAAGAGAAATCCACGTAAATTGCATGTGGTCGATATCAGCGAGAACAACATGGTCGAGCTGGTGCGCGATATCCGCAGCTCGTTCGGGTATATCGATGGTGATTTCCAGACGTTCGCCCTGGATATCGGCTCCATTGAATATGACGCCTTTATCAAAGCTGACGGCGCCTATGATTACGTGCTCAATCTTTCTGCGCTCAAACATGTACGCAGCGAGAAAGATCCTTTCACGTTGATGCGCATGATCGATGTCAACGTCTTCAACACGGACAAAACCATCCAGCACTCCATCGACATGGGAGTGAAAAAGTATTTCTGTGTTTCGACGGACAAGGCGGCCAATCCGGTCAACATGATGGGGGCGTCCAAGCGCATCATGGAGATGTTCCTGATGCGCCGCAGCGAACAGATTGCCATTTCAACCGCGCGCTTTGCCAACGTGGCCTTCTCCGATGGCTCCTTGCTGCATGGCTTCAACCAGCGCTTGCAAAAGCGTCAGCCCATCGTCGCCCCCAACGACATCAAACGCTACTTCGTGACTCCCCAGGAGTCCGGTGAGCTGTGCCTGATGTCCTGCATCTTCGGTGAGAACAGGGATATCTTCTTCCCCAAGCTCAGCGAATCCCTGCACCTGATTACCTTCGCCGAAATCGCCGTGAAGTATCTGGAGCAGCATGGTTACAAGCCGCATCTGTGCAAGGACGAGGATGAAGCCAGAGCCTTGATGGCGAGCCTGCCCGAGCAGGGGATGTGGCCCTGCCTCTTTACCGAGAGTGACACCACGGGTGAAAAAGACTTCGAAGAGTTCTTCACGGACAAGGAAGTGCTGGATATGGCCCGGTTCGAGAACCTGGGCATCATCAAGAATGAACCCTCATATCAGAATGATCTGCTCAACCATTTCGAGCAGACCATTGCAGCCATGAAAACAAAACGCGCCTGGGACAAGAAAGAGATCGTCGAGTTGTTCTTCGCCATGATCCCGGATTTTGGTCACAAAGAAACGGGCAAATATCTCGACGGCAAGATGTAAGGAATCGGTATGCATACTCAATTGATACGTTTTATTCGTGATACCTACAAAACCGATGACTTCATCCCTCTTCACGCCCCGACCTTTGCCGGCAATGAACGTCAATATGTGCTCGATACCCTCGAAAGCACCTTCGTTTCCAGTGTCGGTGCCTATGTTGAGCAGTTCGAGCAGCAAATAGCCACCTTTACCGGTTCAGCCCGTGCCGTTGCCACCATGAATGGCACGGCGGCGCTGCATATCGCGCTCTACATGGCAGGTGTGCAGGCAGGGGATCTGGTGATCACCCAGCCCCTGACCTTTGTGGCGACCTGCAATGCCTTGTATCACATGGGCGCAGAACCCGTGTTCGTCGATGTATCACGCCAGAGCCTGGGTCTGTGTCCCGTTGCCCTGGCCAACTGGCTGGAAGAGCATGCGTCTCGCACCGAGACAGGTGCCATCCACAAGGCAAGCGGACGCCGCCTCAAAGCCGTCGTGCCCATGCACACCTTTGGTCATCCGGTTGAACTCGATGAGCTTCAGGCCGTGTGCGAGGCCTGGGGCATCGCCCTGGTAGAAGATGCTGCCGAGAGCCTGGGTTCCTACTACAAAGGCAAACACACGGGGACGCTGAGTGCGTTTTCCGCCCTGAGCTTCAATGGCAACAAGATCATCACCACGGGGGGGGGTGGCATGGTGCTCTGCCAGAATGCCGAACAGGGGGCGCGCACCAAGCACATTACCACCACCGCCAAGGTACCCCATCCGTTCGAGTTCTATCATGATGAACCCGGTTTTAACTACCGGATGCCTAATCTGAATGCGGCCCTCGGATGTGCCCAGATGGAAGCCCTGCCGCAATTCCTGGCGCAAAAGCGGGCGCTTGCCATGCACTATGCCGAGTTCTTCAAGGGACAAGCATGCCAGTTTGTGACCGAGCCTTCTTATGGACGCTCCAACTACTGGCTCAATGCGATTGTCTGTGAAGATCAGACCCAGCGGGATACGTTGCTGACCGAGCTGAACAAGGCTGGTGTCATGACCCGGCCTGTATGGAAGCTGATGCATCGCCTGCCCATGTTCTCTCATGCCTTGCGTGGGGAGCTTAACAATGCCGAATGGTTGGAAGCCCATCTTATCAACCTGCCCAGCTCGCCTGTCGAGGTCTGAACATGGCCAACACCATTGCCGTCTTTACCGGTACTCGCGCCGAATACGGGCTGCTCTATTGGTTGATGAAAGACATTGCCGCGGATCCCGACCTGGAGCTCAAGCTGATCGTCTCGGGTACGCACTTGTCCCCCGAGTTCGGCCTGACCTATCAGCAGATAGAGCAGGATGGCTTCAAGATCGATGAGCGCATCGAGATGCTGCTCTCCTCCGATACCTCTGTGGGGGTGGTCAAAAGCATGGGCGTGGCCTTGCTCGGGCTGGCAGATGCATTGGCCCGCTTGCAACCGGATGTGCTGGTGATCCTGGGGGATCGCTTTGAAGCGCTGGCGGCAGCCCAGGCGGCCATGTTGCAGCGCATACCGGTAGCACACCTCCATGGTGGCGAGATCACCGAGGGGGCTTATGACGACGCCATTCGCCATGCCATTACCAAGTTGAGCTACCTGCACTTCACGGCCGCCGAGCCTTATCGACAGCGAGTCATTCAGTTGGGGGAGGCGCCTGAACGGGTGTTCAACGTGGGTGCCGTCGGTCTGGACCACATCATCAAGACACCGCTGCTGTCCATGGACGAGCTGCAATCCTCTCTTGGGTTTACGTTGGACTCACCGTTCTTCGTGGTGACCTATCACCCCGTGACTCTGGCCGATGAACCGGCCAGGGAGAGTTTCAGTGCCTTGCTGGCGGCGTTGGATAACTATCCCGACCATCAGGTTATCCTGACGTACCCGAATGCAGATGACGGTGGTCGAGCCATCATTCCACTGCTTGAGCAGTATGCGACAGCCAATCCTGCACGCGTGCTGGCCATCCCGTCTTTGGGTTACAGACGTTACCTGAGCGCGGTGAAACACTGTGCCGCCGTGATCGGCAACTCGTCGAGCGGCATCATCGAAGTGCCTTCTCTGGGTGTCCCGACCATCAATATCGGCCAACGCCAACAAGGGCGCCTGGCAGCGAAGAGTGTGCTTCATTGCGACGCGAAGGCAGAGGCCATTACGCAATGCATTGCCAAGGCCTTGCAGCCTATGGGCCCGGATGCTTATGTCAATCCTTATGGTGCAGGGGACGCCAGCGGCCAAATCGTGGCACGCCTGAAGCATTTTGCCATCCCCACCATCAAACAGTTCCATGATCTCGACAGGAGTCCGTCGCCATGATCCGCATCATCGCCGAAGCCGGCGTCAACCATAATGGCGACGAAGCACTCGCCGTGGCACTGATCGATGCTGCCCACCGGGCAGGCGTCGATGTCGTCAAGTTTCAGACTTTCAAGGCGGCCAATCTGGTGACCCGCCAGGCCAAGCAGGCTGCTTATCAAACCGCCAACACCGGCAAGGAAGAGAGCCAGTTTGCCATGCTCTCCCGCCTTGAGCTTTCGTTCGATGCCCATCTTCGTCTGATCGCCCATTGCGAGTCTCTCGGTATCGCGTTTCTGTCTACCGCCTTCGATACCGAGAGCCTGGACTTTCTGGTGAACCGGTTGAAGTTGCAGACCCTCAAGATCCCGTCCGGGGAACTGACCAATGCGCCTTTCGTACTGGCCCATGCTCGCACCGGTTGCGAGTTGATCGTCTCGACCGGTATGGCCACGTTGGCAGAAGTGGAGGCGGCCCTGGGGGTGATAGCCTTCGGATTGACCGCGCCGCAGGATGCGCAGCCCGGTGAGGCCGCCTTCATGGCTGCCTATGCCAGCGAGGCTGGTCAGGCCGCTCTTGCCAACAAGGTGACCCTGCTGCATTGCACGACCGAGTATCCGGCGCCCATGGTGGATATCAACCTCAAAGCCATGGATACCCTGTCGCACGCCTTCCGGTTGCCGGTCGGTTATTCGGATCACAGCCAGGGCATCACCATCCCGGTGGCGGCAGTCGCCCGTGGAGCCTGCCTCATCGAGAAGCACTTCACGCTGGATCGCAACATGGAAGGGCCTGATCACAAGGCTTCTCTTGAACCCGATGAACTGGCCGCCATGGTGAAAGGGATCCGCGATGTGGAGCTGGCACTGGGAGACGGCATCAAAGGGCCTCGCCCGAGCGAGATCAAGAACAAGGAGATCGCACGCAAGAGCCTGGTCGCTGCCTGCGACATTGAGGAGGGCGCCATCCTCTGTGCCGACAACCTCGCCATCAAGCGCCCTGGCGATGGAATGAGCCCCTATGCCTACTGGCAGCTCCTGGGGCAACCGGCCAAACGTGCCTATCAGGCGGGTGAGCCTATCCGTGAATAAACCGGTTATCGTCCTCGGGGCAGGGGGGCACGCCTCGGTGCTAGTCGACATGCTGCGCAGCCAGGGAGTGGTTCCCATCGCCCTGGTTGCGCCCGCCGCAGGTACAGCGCGCGCCGCACTGGCTGATATTCCCCTCTGGCATGATGAGGAAATACTGACCCACCATCCGGATGAGGTGGTGTTGGTCAATGGCATCGGCTCCCTGCCGGGCAACCCGCTGCGCGCCACGCTGTTTTCCCGTTATCGCGCCCTTGGTTACCGCTTTGCAAGCGTCGTCAGCGCACAGGCCATGGTCTCTGACTACGCCGTGCTGGAAGAGGGGGCCCAGGTCATGGCGGGGGCCATCATTCAGGCGGGTACCCGGATAGGTGCCAACAGCATCATCAATAGTGGCGCCATCGTGGATCACGACTGCCATCTGGGAGGCGACAATCACATCGCACCGGGCGCCGTGTTATCCGGCGGTGTGGTAACGGGTGAGAGAGTCCATATCGGTACGGGAGCTGCCGTGATCCAGGGCATATCAATTGGCTCTGATGCCGTGGTCGGGGCCGGCGCCACGCTGACGCGCTCTCTTGGAGAAAAGCAGATTGCATACGTTGCCCGGGGCAGCGTGATGCCTATCAAGCAGTAAAGGATGGATTGGATGAGCAAAAATTGGGAAAAAGTGGTGTTGTCGCCGGCACACTCAGTGCGTGATGCCCTGGCCGTGATCAATGAAGAGGCACTGCGGGTTTGTCTGGTCGTGGATGACGCGCGGCACTTGCTGGGCGTCGTGACCGATGGCGATGTTCGCCGCGCCATCCTGAACAATGTTTCCCTGACGCAAAGTGTCACGGCCGTGATGAATTCCACCCCCATCACTGTCTCGGCCAAACTGACCCGTGCGCAGTTGCTGGAAACCATGCGAGCGCGAAGCGTTCTTTCCCTGCCAGTGGTCGACGATGCGGGCAAGCTGATTGGGCTGGAAACCTGGGAGCAGGCGGCGCAAGCGCCGAGCTATGACAATCCCGTCTTCATCATGGCGGGGGGATTTGGTACCCGGCTGCGCCCGCTGACCGACAATTGCCCCAAGCCCATGCTCAAGGTGGGTGACAAGCCGATACTGGAGACCCTGCTCAACCAGTTCCTCAAGGCTGGCTTCAAGAACATCTACATCTCCACCCACTATATGCCCGAGCAGATCACTAGTTATTTTGGTGATGGTTCAGCCTGGGGGGCCAATATTCGTTACGTCTATGAAGAGACCCCGCTGGGAACCGGTGGTGCCCTGGGTCTGCTGCCTGGCGACATCCCTGCCCTGCCGCTTATCATGATCAATGGCGACGTGCTGACCACAGTGGATTTCAATCGTCTGCTCGATTTTCATGTGGAAAACGGTGCTGATGCCACCATGTGTGTGCGTGAATATGATTACCAAATTCCCTACGGCGTCATCACGGGTGAGGGAAACAAGATCACCAGCATGATTGAAAAGCCGGTTCATCATTTCTTTGTCAATGCCGGGATTTATGTTGTTGCACCTCATGTCGTACAATCTGTGGCCAAAGGGGAACGCATTGATATGCCAACTCTGCTTGAACAACATATGAATAAAAATAAGCAAGTCTTGATGTTTCCTATTCATGAGTACTGGTTGGATATCGGTCGCATGGAAGACTTCAATCGTGCTCAATCGGATATATCTTCACTGGGGCTACTCTCATAATGGAACGTATTGCTGTCGTTGGCCTCGGTAATATCTCGGTTCGCCACAGAAGAAACTTAAAGCACCTTTATCCATCCGCTTCCATCTACGCCATGTCAGCCAGTGGTCAGGCTGCCGCAGCGGATATCAGTGATTGTGATGTACTCGTCTCTTCAGTAGAGGAACTTATCCAGCATCGCATTGATTTTGCGATCATCGCGTCCCCTGCGACCTTGCATGCTGCCCATGCCATCCCTCTGATAAAAGCGGGCATTCCCGTTCTGATTGAAAAACCTCTGGCGGCATCGCTTGCCGATTGTGAGGCCATTCAGGCTGCCAGCCATGAGCACAATACTCCGGTGGCTGTCGGTTATTGCCTGCGTTATTTACCGTCGGCCATGCTCATGAAAGATCTGTTGACTGAGCAGAAAGTGGGCCGCTGCTACCATGTCCAGGTTGAAACCGGGCAATACCTGCCTGATTGGCGCCCCAGCAAAGATTTTCGGCACAGCGTTTCTGCTCGTGCAGAGTTGGGGGGAGGGGTGTTGCTGGAGCTCAGTCACGAGTTCGATTATATCCAGTGGCTGCTTGGACCACTTCAAGTCAAATACGCAAGTCTGTCTTCTTCCGAAGAGCTTGGCCTGTCGGTTGAGGACATGGCCGATATCATGCTTGGCGACAAAACGGGCGCCATTGCCACGGTTCATCTGGATTTTCTCCAACGAAAAGCACATCGCAAATGCCGCGTGATTGGCAGTGAAGGTACGTTGGAATGGGACCTGATTCAAAATTCGGTCTCATTGAGCTCGGCCAACGGTATTGAGGTCATTCATTGTGAGCCCGCCTGGGATAAAAACCAGATGTACCTCGGCATGATTGCCGATTTTGTCAATCTTATTCAGGGTGCCAAGCATCACAGCATCTCTATCGATGACGCCACACGAACGGTTGCATTGATCGAAGCAATCAAAGCGTTCTCTCATCATCGATAACACCTAACCGGATCTCGAATCAGATGAAAAATTTTGCGTTCATTTTCGCCCGGGGCGGCTCAAAAGGGTTGCCAGGAAAGAACATTCGTCCATTGGCGGGAAAACCATTGTTGCAATATTCCATCGATACGGCGCTGGCATCACCATCGATTAGCCAGGTGTTTGTTTCTACGGATGATGCTGCCATTGCCAGCGTTGCAATCTCATCCGGCGCGGTGGTTATTGAGCGCCCATCCGAATTGGCGACAGACACCAGCCCGGAGTGGCTGTCCTGGCGACATGCCATTGAATGGGCGAGCGCGCATTATGGGGCATTCGATGGTTTCATCAGCTTGCCGGCAACCAGCCCGCTGCGCAGTGTGAGTGATGTTGAAGCGGCCATTGCCAAACGTCGTGAGCAAAATGCCGATATCTGTATCTCCGTTACGCCAGCCAACCGCAGCCCCTATTTCAACATGGTAAAGGAAACGGTGGATGGCTGGGTCGAGTTGGTCAATAAACCGGCGGGCGATGTTGCTCGGCGTCAGGATGCGCCTCCGGTTTTTGATATCACGACAGTGGTATATGCGACGACACCTGCCTTTGTGCTTGAACACTACGGGCTGTTCTCGGGGAAAGTCACCAGTATCGAAGTGCCGAAAGAACGAGCGGTCGATATTGACGATATTTACGACTTCAAACTGGCAGAAGCTATCGTAGGAGAGCAGAAATAATGGAACAGCTGTTGAACGAAAAACGCATTCTGGTGGCCGGTGCCGGCGGCTTGCTGGGCTCTCGTCTGGTGCCTGCCATTCTTGCCCAGGGCGGCAAAGTTATCGCGGCAGATATCAATGTCGATGCCATGGCCCAGCGTCTTTCCACTCAGGGTGTGGATACGGCAGACGACAATCTGACGTTGATACAGCTGGATGTGACCAGTGAGGAAAGCCTCAAGGCATTTTTTGCGCAACAAGAACATATGGATGGGGCGGTCAACACGACCTATCCGAGAAACAAAACCTATGGCGCGCATTTTTTTGATGTGTCCCTTGCCAGTTTCAATGAAAATCTTTCACTCCATCTTGGCAGTGCTTTCCTGTTTACCCAGCAATGTGCGTCTTATTTCAAAGCACATGAAACAGCCTTTTCATTAGTCAATATTTCATCCATATATGGTGTTGTTGCACCTAAGTTTGATATTTACAACAATACCAAAATGACCATGCCGGTCGAGTATGCGGCGATCAAATCCGCGATACAGCATTTGAGCAAGTATGCGGTAGCATATGTCAATGACAGCCGTTTCAGGGTAAACAATGTGAGCCCGGGTGGCATATTTGATCATCAGCCAGATGCATTTTGTCAGGCATACAAGAGCCACACCCATGGTGCAGGCATGCTGGATGTGTCGGAGATCATTGGCAGCATCATGTTCCTGTTGTCAGATCAGGCCAAATATGTGACTGGGCAAAATATCATAGTGGATGATGGTTTTTCGCTATGAGAAGAATAATAGATAGATTGAAATTTCTTTGGTCGGCCCCTCGGTTGGGGCCTGGCATGCCCCTGACTTACTTCCTCTGTTTTTCGAGGAGACTGGCCCATAAAATCTGCATGCGCAAATTTTCATATTTTGGGGAGGGTGCTGATTTTCGTCTTGGTGCCTATGCGATTGAAACCGGCAGGATTTCCTTGGGGAAAAATGTCGTCATAAGACCAGGTTCAATGCTGTTTGCATCCCATCAATCAGACTTATCTATCCAGATATCAATCGAAGAGAATGCAATGCTGGGGGCCGGGGGGCATATCTATGTATCCAATCATGCCTTTAATGACGTGACCAGGCCTATTATTCAGCAGGGGCATCTGGATGTTAAGCAGGCCGGTATTGGTAAAAATCATGTCGTTGCCTGCGGTAACCCGGCGAAAATCGTGAAACGGCTGGATGACGAGGCATGTTGAAACTGACCGGGCTGCTGAGAAACTCAACGATTTACTTGGCTTCTAATATATTAAATGCCTTAGTCCCGTTCCTGTTACTGCCCATATTGACGCGCTATCTGACCCCGGATGAATACGGTCAGATAGCCATGTTTCAGACACTGATCACGGGGCTGGCCGCACTGACGGGGCTAAACGCAGTAGGGGCTGCCAACCGCAAATTCTATGACAAGCACGATGCTTCTGCCCTGGCCCTGTTCAATGGCACCTGCCTGCATATCCTGCTGCTCAGCTCACTGACCCTCGGGGTTGTCTGCTTCTTTTTGTCGGCGGAGCTCAGTCAATGGCTGAATATACCCACCTCATGGGTGTATTTTGCGCTTGTTATTTCCAGTGCCAATTTCATTATTCAGTTCAGATTGGGACAGTGGCAAATCAGAGAGCGGGCCGTTTCTTTCGGCGTCATGCAAGTCAGCCAGAGTGTCCTTGTACTGATATTGTCATTGGCGTTGATTATCGGGTTTCAGCAGGGTGCCACCGGACGTGTTGATGCGCTGATGGCGACCAGTGTCGTGTATGCCGTATTTGGACTGCTGTTGCTTTATCGGGATCGCTTGCTGGTTTTATTGCCCCTGAAGAAGGCGTTTTTCAAAGAGGCGCTTTCTTTTGGGGTCCCCCTGGTACCACATGTGGTTGGGATATTCTTGTTGAGCTCGATAGACAGGTTCTTTATCAACCGGCAGTTGGGGGTGGCAGAGGCGGGTATCTATATGCTTGGCGTACAGCTCAGTCTTGGGATGGCTGTCGTATTTGATGCCATCAACAAGGCGCTGGTACCCTGGCTGTTCAGAACCCTGTCGGACAATAACCCTCATCAGTTGCAACGACTGGTCAAGTTCACTTATCTGTTCTTTGTTATTGTTTCCGGTCTGGGAGCCCTTTCATTCATCGTCGGCCCCTGGGTGGTCACATGGGTCGCAGGCGCCGAGTATCAAAGGGCAACGACGGTCATCGGCTGGCTATGCCTTGGGCAAGCCTTTGGCGGAATGTATCTGATGGTGGCCAATTATATCTTCTATGCCAGAAGAACCGGTGCCTTGTCTGCCGTCACTATCTCCACCGGATTGTTGAACATTGCGCTGCTTGTCTACCTGATCGAGCATATGGGTATAGTGGGCGTTGCAATGGCTTTTGCTATCTCGATGTTCATTCGATTTTTTGCCACATGGTGGCTGGCATCACGGGTCAGTACTGTTTCCTGGCGTATCACCTATAAAAAATAATATTGCAATAAACTCAGCGGCTCTCCAACAATGAATCTTTTTGTCTGTTACACCCATCTCCAGTTGGTTATTGCATCACGCATTATTGCTCACCGGAATCTTCTTCCTGACGATGTGGAACTATTTTATATCAGTAAAATAGATAATGATGTCACAAAAAACACACTGCAGGACATGAGAGAAATTTGCGGTAAAGTGACGTTTATTCATATGAAGTTGAAATATCCGCTCTACTTTCCGGCTATTTTCAGACATTTCTTTAAGCGACGCTATGACGCTGTATTTGTTTCCTCTATCAATAATATATTAATTCATTTTATTCTATCAAGAGTTAGCTTCAATCATCTATTTACATTTGATGATGGTTCGGCAAATATCATTCCTGGCAGTATCTACTATCAATCACAAAAAGTGGGCGTGATAGGAAAGGTTTGTAGAACAGTATTGATGATACAGTTCGATATGGAATCAATAAAAAAAACCAGTCAATATCATTATACTATTTATGATGGTAGCAAAAATATCATACCCAGAACAATCAATATTGATTTATTAAATGAAAGTGATGACTTTTTTGCTGATAGTGATGTTATGGAAACTGCTTGTAATGTTATACTTGGGTCAGTCTATTCTGAGATATTGAATGCTGGTGTTGATATAGAATCTATCCTTGATCAATGTTGGGATTATTTTATTAAGACGGAAAGAAAGAGTTATTATATCCCACATCCAAGAGAGTCAAAGACTTTCAATATGGGGGGTATTGAAACTGTTAACGCAAAATATATAGCCGAGAAAGAGATATCATTACTTTTAAAGAAATATAAAAAAATATATTTATATGGTTTTTTGAGCTCTTGTCAATACAACCTGATATGTAACAAAAGGATTGTTAATAATGTATTTTATTTGGATGCAATGACACCTACTTTCAAGAATGCTATCCAATCAATTCCGCAATCTTCATCATTTAAAGTTATTCATTTAGATAATGAAATATGATGTAACATATCTAATGAATATAAGATGTTCTCACTCCGCAAATACAAAATATTTTGTTATGGTTAATAGCAACTGAGTATTACGATGATAATCAAAAAAAGCTTTGCGGTATCAATTTTGATGACACTCCCCTTTATAATTTTAGTTGGGATGAGGGGTGGGACTCCCGATACACAAATATACTACAGATTGTTTCTTGATATAAATAGCTATCCACTATTCAGTCCATCTGATTTTTATATGTTATCAGGTGTTGAGATTGGCTTTGGATGGTATGCTTATGTTCTATCTTTAATTTCTGACTCTTCGTTTGTTCTTTTTTCATTGTTTTCATTTTTGAATTTTATTTTCATATATAAAACAACAAAGCTAACGCATGTAAAATATCACCTGATTTTTTTATTTTATATATCAAGTTCATATTTTTTTATGCAGCAATTTATGCAGATGCGCCAAGGATTGGCTATTAGCATAGCTTTTTTTGCTATTTCGCATTATATTGTATTCAAGAGAGTTACTTATCTATTTGCATTGATGTTATGCGCATCGTGTTTTCATCAGTCAGCATTCATATTGTTTTTGTTTTCTCTTGTGTTCTTTATTTTTAATTCATCATCCCTTTTTAAAGGAAAGAAAGTTGTATTTTTATGCTCATTGATGATGATATTTTTGATTGTTGTATTTAAATTTATACTACTTGATATGCTGATTGGTATGTCATCTAGATTGCAGAGTTATGCTGCATCCGAAAAGTTCTCAGATCCTGTCGGTATATTAACCCTTCCTGTTATTAGAACAGTAGGCATATTTGTTTTTGTGCTCATAATGTCGCCCATGAAACTTTGGAATGACAACTTATTTAGATTTATGTTTTTTATGCAGTCTGTAGCAATATCAACGAGAATAGGTTTTTCTGATTTTGGTATTCTGAGTGGGCGTTTGTCAACAGCATTTTCATATGCCGAAGTCTTCATGCTACCAATGGTAATAGCAAGTAGATTTTCTTCTGGTGTTGCAACATTTATCTGTATTGCGGTGTTTGTATTACAGCTAGTTATATCGATTGGTTTTCAATCACCTTATCTTGTTGATATGTATTTCATACCATTAGGTCGTTAGTTTATATAGTGGCAAACTATGCAAAAAAATAAAAAAATATCTATCTTCATTAATGATATTAGTTGTTCAGGTGGAACGGAACGCGTAGCATCATTTTTGGCTAATAGTTTTTCGTTATTAGGCTACGATGTTGCACTTATATCTTTAACTCTAAACAAACAAGAGCCATACTATCATCTAAATGAGTCAGTCACATGTCAAGTAGTTGGATCTACATCACAGTATGCTTTGGCAAAATTTCTAAAAAATCATTGCTGTGATATATTGATATCAATCTCCATGGGGCGGCTCTCATTTCAATTATCGATTATTCATTTCTTGTTGCGCCACAAGAGTAAAATTATTCTAAGTGAGCATGTAGCCTACGAAACTTCACCTTGTTGGATTCGTGCTTTAAAACGCTTAAGCTATCATCTTTCGGATGAGTTGGTGTTATTGACACAACATGATCAATCCATTCTCGATGGAAAGGTCAAAGCCAATGTGAGTGTTATTTCCAACGCCAGTGCATTTCCGGTGCAAGGTGCAGATAGCCTGGCACAAAAGAAAAAAGTCGTCCTGGCGGTTGGTCGTCTCACCTATCAAAAAGCATTTGATCGTTTATTGCATATCTGGGCTGCTATCGACGATAAAAAGGGGTGGGAGCTGCGTGTCATCGGAGATGGAGAGGATCGCGACAAGTTGCAAAAGATTGTCGATGATCATGCGCTTGCTGACACAGTTTCCTTGCTCCCCGCTGCCAAGAACATTGACATTGAGTATGCCAATGCGAGCATTCTGGCGATGACCTCCCATTATGAAGGCCTTCCTCTGGTATTGATAGAATCGAAGTCTTTTGGATTGCCGGCGGTTGCATTTGATTGCAAGACCGGGCCAAGAGAAATTATCAGCGAAGGTGTTGATGGATTCCTGGTATCGGATGGTGACATGGAGGCATACAAGGAGAAGTTGGTCTTTTTAATGAACTCGGATGATGCACGAAGAAACATGCAGCTCGCAGCCTTGTCTGCAGCAGAGCGCTATTCACCCGAGATCATTGTCAAACAGTGGATGAGGTTGATATAAATGCCATTTGAATCAGTGTCTATTATCATGCCCGCTTATAATGCGGCAAGATATATAAGGCATAGTGTTGAATCTGTATTGTCCCAATCATTTGGCGATTGGCGCCTCTATATTGTTGATGATGCATCAACAGATGACACAGCGAATGTTGTGGCAGATATCCACGATGATAGAATCGAATATATCCTGCTCAAGGATAATGGTGGTGTAGCCAATGCCCGCAATGTCGGCATTCAATCAGCCAAGGGCAAGTATATTGCTTTTCTGGATAGTGATGATCTCTGGGAATCAAACAAACTGGAAAAACAGATATCTTTGCTGGAGCAAGGGTATGCTGTGGTGTGTGGCAATTACTCTACTTTTCTCTCTGATGACATTGATCGCACCGTGGCAGTGCGAACCAGTCCGATGGAATTCAGCTACAAGGATATGCTGAACAGCAACCGGATCGGAAATCTGACGGGAATATATAACCGCGAACTGCTTGGCACATTTTACCAAGAGCGCTGTGGGCATGAAGATTACCTGATGTGGCTTGCAATAATGAAGGTTGCAAAAAAGGCTGCCTGCGTTCAAGACATCGTTGCTCGTTATAGATTGAGTTCAAACTCATTATCTGCAAATAAATTGACCGCAGCAAAATGGCAGTGGCATATCTATCGGCACAAGTTGTTGTTAAGTTTGCCAGATAGTTTGTATCATTGGCTCAGCTATGTCGTCATCGCGTTGAAAAAACGAATTCGCGAGTAGAATTAGAAAGTTATGTATTTATTTGACCTTTATTTCGATCTCTGGGGGTAACTTTGTCCTTTCAACGCCGTCACTCACGCTGGTATGAACGTGTGTTATTCAGCCCTCCTGCCTTGTTCATCTTCGGGGCCTTGCTTGCGGTTTGCCTGCCTGCCATTGAGCGATGGGGCCTGGAATTTTGGCATCACCTCGATGCCGTCCGGATCAATACCCTGAGCGGTGCCTTTGTGGCGTTTCTGCTGACCGGGATTGTGCTGCATCGCTTCCTGCGCTATCCGGGCGCGAGTCCTGTGGCCTATATGATCCCGACTGTCACGACGCTCTACGGTACTTTGGTGGGGGTTCTCTTCTTCCTGCGGCTGCCTTACAGCCGCCAGGTATTGTTTGAGTCGTATCTGGTTGCCTTGCTTTGCTGCTGGCTCGCCTACTTCATCGGCCGCCGTTACCGGACCCCCAAATACGCCTTGCTACCCTTTGGGGACTATCAGGCCCTGACCCGGCACGAGTGTGTGCAGTGGCGTCTGCTGGACAAACCCGATCTCGGGGCCGTGCGTTATGACGCAGTGGTGGCAGACCTTCGGGATGAGAAGCTGGCGGGTGAGTGGGAGCGTTTCCTGGCGCGCTGCGCCCTGGCGCATATCCCCGTCTACCACATCAAGCAGATCAGCGAGACCCTGACCGGGCGCGTGAAGATTGATCATCTGCACGAGAACCAGCTTGGTTCCCTCTTGCCGTCCCCCGTCTATGCCTTCATCAAACGTGGAATGGACATTCTGGCCGCGTTGATCGCGATCCCGCTGTTCTCCCCCCTGATGCTGGTGACGGCGATCCTCATCAAGCTGGAGAGTCCGGGCCCCGTGATGTTCCTGCAAAACCGGGTAGGGAAGGGGAACAAGGATTTTCGCATCTACAAGTTCCGCAGCATGTGCAAGGATTCGGAAAAAGCCGGCGCCCAGTTTGCCCAGGACGGCGACATGCGCGTCACCCGGGTGGGCAAGGTGATCCGCAAGCTGCGCATCGACGAGCTGCCGCAGTTCTTCAACGTCCTTAAAGGGGACATGAGCCTGATTGGGCCAAGACCGGAGCAGCGCACGTTCGTCGATCAGTTCGAACGGGAGATCCCGTTCTACATGTACCGTCACATCGTGCGGCCCGGGATCAGTGGCTGGGCGCAAGTGGTCCACGGTTATGCCGCCGATGCCGATGATACCCGCATCAAGATCGAGCACGATTTTTACTACATCAAGCACTTCTCCCTCTGGCTGGATGTGCTCATCGTATTCAAGACCATCCGCACCATCCTGACCGGTTTTGGCGCGCGGTAATCCCGATGCGGATCTTGTTGCTGGGGGCTCGTGGCCAGTTGGGACGAGCCCTTTTTTCTGCCCTTTGCCGAGGTTATCCCCATTGGCAGGTGACGGCCCTTGGCAGGGATGCGTGTGATATCACCGACCCCGGTGCGCTGATCAGCGCCCTGAACCGCCATCAGCCTGATGTCATCCTGAACGGTGCGGCCTATACGGCAGTCGATCTCGCACAGAGCCAGCCCGAGCTGGCAGAGCGTATCAATCATCAGGCCGTCGCACTGCTTGCCCGGGAAGCCGGTGCCAGGGGGGCGCTGCTGGTACATTTTTCCACCGACTATGTGTTCGATGGCTCCGGCAGCGCTCCCTGGCGCGAGGTGGATGTGCCTGCCCCGCTCAATGTCTACGGTGCCAGCAAGCTGGCCGGAGAGCAGGCCATTCAGGGGCTCTGTCCCCATCATCTGATCGTGCGCACCAGCTGGGTTTATGGTGGGGAAGGGGCACACTTCGCCCGTGCCATCTTGCGCCGTGCCAACGAGGGCCAGCCCCTTGAGGTGGTGGCGGATCAGTGGGGGGCGCCGACCCAGGTGGACTGGCTGGCAACGTCCGTTCTCCTGGCGCTGACACAGGTCGTGAAGGCGCCAGACAAGGGCGGCCTCTATCATCTCTGTCCCGCAGGCGAGACGAGCTGGCATGGCTTTGCATCGGCCCTGGTTGAGGAAGGTTGTCGGCTTGGTCTGCTGGCGCAGCCCGTTCCGATAAAACCCATTCCATCTGCAAACTGGCCCCAGGCAGCCCGTCGGCCATCCAACTCCAGGCTCGATTGTCGACGGTTTGCCACTGTGTTCGGGATCCAGATCCCGGCCTGGGAAGGGCTGATGAGCCGCTGGCTTGCCAGTCAGTGTGAAGGTGAATGACGTGACGCGTGTCTTGATGGCTCTCTGTTCTCCTCTGGAGGTGTTCCATGCACCAGCGTAAAGGCATCATCCTGGCCGGGGGATCCGCCACCCGTCTCTATCCGGCGACGCTGGCCATCAGCAAGCAACTGCTGCCGGTCTATGACAAGCCCATGATCTATTACCCCCTCTCAACCCTGATGCAGGCGGGTATCCGCGAGATTCTCATCATCAGCACGCCGCTGGATCTGTCCCGCTTCGAGCTGCTGTTGGGGGATGGCAGCCAGTGGGGGATGCAATTTTGCTACGCGGTGCAGGAAGAGCCTGCCGGGCTGGCCCAGGCGCTGCTCATTGCCGAACCCTTTCTGGCCGGCAACCCCTGCTGCCTGATTCTGGGGGACAACATCTTCTATGGCACCGAGCTGCCCCGCCAGTTGCAGCGCGCGAGCGCCAAGACGCAAGGCGCCACCCTGTTTGCCTATCATGTACAGGATCCCGAACGTTACGGTGTACTGGGGTTCGACGGTGAGGGGCGGGTCGAGTCGATCGTCGAGAAGCCGGCATCTCCTGCCAGTCAATACGCAGTGACGGGCATCTATTTCTACGATGCCACGGCAAGCGAGATTGCTCGGGGCCTGCGCCCTTCGTCACGGGGAGAGCTCGAGATCACCGATGTCAATCTCCATTATCTGGCACAGCAAAGTCTGGAGGTCTGTTTCATGGGGCGTGGTGCTGCCTGGCTGGATACCGGGACCCATGACAGCCTGCAGGAGGCGAGCAGCTTCATCCAGACCCTGGAGAAACGCCAGGGGCTCAAGGTGGCTGCTCCGGAGGAGATCGCCTGGCGCCAGGGCTGGATCTCTGACGAGGCGCTGGCGTCACTGGCACAGCCACTGGCAAAAAGCGGGTATGGCGCCTATCTGTTGCGTCTGCTGCAAGAGCCCTTTGGCAAAATGCACCCCGATTGGGATTGATAAGGCACTCCATTGGGTGATATATCCTTGCCCATTATTCCAAAGAAAACACCTATGCACTTTATTTCATTGAAGATTCCGGATGTTATCCAGATCCGCCACCAGCGTCATCCAGATGAACGGGGCGACTTCATGGAGCTGTTTCGCCACGATCTCTTCACCCGCAGATGCGGTGATTTTTGCTTCGTTCAGGACAATCTGAGTCGTTCCCGACAAGGGACACTACGGGGGCTGCATTATCAACGCCAGCGGCCCCAAGGCAAGCTGATACAGGTGCTGGCAGGCACCATCTTCGACGTGGCCGTCGACGTGCGCGCCGGGAGCCCGACCCTGGGCCAGTGGGTGGGGGTGTCGCTCTCGGCCGAGGAGGGAACCTCCCTCTGGATCCCGCCAGGTTTTGCCCACGGCTTTTATGTTCAGAGCGAATGGGCCCAGGTGCTCTACAAATGCACCGACTATTACGCTCCCGAGCTGGAAGCCTCCCTTCACTGGTCGGATCCGACACTGGCTATTGAGTGGCCCCTCATGGACAATGTGCCATTACGCTTGTCAGAGAAAGACCGTCACGCCCCTCTCTGGCAATCACCTCATCTTCAGAGCCCGATATGAACAAACAAGTATTCGATAATTCAGACAGTCAGCTGCCCCAGGGTTGGCAAGCCTCTTCCGGTGATGAAATCGATCTGCGTGAGCTGATCCTGGTCCTGTGGCGCCAGAAAATACTGATCCTGCTGGTCGCAGGCGTCTTTGCCGCAGCAGGTATCGCCTATGCCCTGCTGGCCCCCCAGGTCTGGGTCAGCCAGGCCGAGATCAGGTCGCCCACCCTCAAGGAGGTGGAGTCCCTCGAGCTCAACATCAATCAGCTGATCAATGCCCAGGTACCGGTGGCGGCTTTTACTGCCTTTGACAAGAAGGCGCTCTATGGCGACTTCGTCAACAACTTCAACAGCTTCAACAACAAGCGCCAGTTCCTGCAAGAAAGGGGTTACCTGGATGCCGAGGCCGCGCAGGCCGACGTCACAGACCCCAAAGGCAAGCGGCTGCTGCTCAAGAAGATGGCCGAGGGGATCAGCGCCAAGGCACCGGACAAATTGCGTGAAGAGGTGACGCTCTCCTTTGCCGCGGCCACGGCGGGGGAGGCCAAATCCCGGCTGGAGCAGTACATCGCCTTTATCCAGCATCAGGAGTCGGCGGCCAAGGGCAAGGAGCTGTATACCATCTGGCAGAACCGCATCAAGACGCTGCAGACCCAGTTCGAGAGTGCCAAGGCCGATACCCTCAAGCAGTTGCAAGACGATATTCTGCGTACCGAATATGGTCTGCGTATTACACAGGCGGCCGGGCTGGAGGCGCCGGTGCAGAATCTGCAGGAGCAGGGGAGCCTTCCCATCGATCTGGGGGCGCGCGCCCTCTCCGAGAAGCTCAAGATCCTCAAGGAGATCAAGAACCCCGAGTTCCTCAACCCGGCGCTGAGCGACCTGCGCCTGCAATTGGGCAGTCTTGAGGCCCTCAAGCTTGAGGCACAGCCCTTCCAGTCGTTCGCCTATCTGGCTTCGCCGAGTGAGCCCCTGAGCCGCGAGCAGCCCAAGCGCCCTCTGGTCGTGGTGCTGGCTACCCTGCTCGGTGGCATGCTGGGGGTGGGCATCGTGCTGGTGCGCCATGCGTTTCGCCGACCGGAATCGGCACAAGGATGATTGAAGTGAACAAGGGGGGCTTTGCCCCCCTTCATGTATGGCGTGTCGGAAGAAAACGAGCATGAGCATGACACAACAGGGAGCAGTGACGGTGACGTCGACGACAGGGATATTGGGGGTTGTCAGCCTCCTTTACTGGTTGCTTGGCATGCATTTTTTCATGCACAACCCAGGCGGGGCAGGGCTCTATCTGCCGTTCAATACCTGGGGCTGGATCTTCGCCAGCCTGGTGATGGCGCTGGGGCTGTGGCATGTGACCCTCAGCCAGCGACTGGTGGTCTCGCCGCTGCTGACGGCCCAGTGGCTGGGGGGGATCTTGTTGTTGCTGCCGATGGCCTATCCGGGATTCGAGCTCAAGGACTATGCCATTCCCCGGCTGCTGGGGCTGTTTGCCGGCCTGCTGTTTCTGGCAAGCCTCTATCAATGGCGATTCGACCGCGAGGCGCGAGACAGGCTGCTCTATCTGCTGCTGGGGGCCGTTGCCATCGAGGCGCTGCTCGGCCTGGTGCAGTACTACCTGCTGGTGCCGGGCAACTGGATTGGGTACGACACCCAGACCAACCGCCCCTATGGCATCTTCCAGCAACCCAACGTGATGGCGAGCTTCATGGCGACCGGCCTGTCACTGGCCATCTGGCTGGAGCTGCGCGGTGATGCCAACCCCTGGCTCAAGGGGCTGCGCTATGGGGTGATCCTGGCCACTTCTCTGCTGCTGGTGGTCCTGCAATCGCGAGTCGGGCAACTGGGCGGCGTGATGGCTCTCTTGCTGCTGTCTGCCCAGCTGGGTCGTGAGCGGCGGCTGGGCCGGATGCTCGCGCTGGTGGCCCTGGGCATTCTGCTCGGGCTGGCCTCGCAATACCTGATGGCCGGAGCCAGACGAGGGCTGGAGATCTACCAGTCCGGCGGCATGCGCTCCATCTACTGGCCCTACGCCGCCAAGCTGATTGCCCAGATGCCCTGGACCGGTTGGGGCTATGGCAGCTTCGAGTCGGTGTTTCTCCATCACTACATGGCCGACAAGGCGCTGAACCCGGCCATGGTGCAGATCGAGTACAACCTGGATCACCCCCACAACGAGTTTCTCTACTGGGCGGTGGAAGGGGGTCTGGCCCCCATGCTGGGCATGGTGCTGATGGGCGGGGCCCTCCTGTGGCGTCTGAGCCGGGCGGGCTGGGTCAAGGGCGCCGCCTTGCTTGCGCTGGTGACCCCCATCTTGCTGCACACCCAGACCGAATACCCCTTCTACCACGCCATCGCCCTGTGGTGGGCGCTGCTGCTGCTCCTGTATGCGATGGATGCGGAGGTAGAGGAGCAAGGCCACGGCAACTGGCGCGACCATCTGTGCCGCCCCTGGTTGCTGCTGCGCTTCATGGCCATCGCCATTCCCCTGATCGTCATCCCCTTCATGCTGACCGCCATGCATACCGCCTGGGTGGTGACCAAGTATGAGCGGGGCGGTTACAAGCAGCCTGCGCTCCTGCTCGACATCGTCAACCCCATGGCCTGGCTGACCCGGGTGGAGTTCGACGTGAACGCGGTGCGCCTCATGGTCGGTCTGCAGGCCAACAACCAGGCGGAGCTTGAAGCCTACCTTGACTGGGGGCAGGCCTTCGTGCGCCATACCCCGAGGGCCAACATCTACGCCAACATGGTGATCGCCCTCAATGCCCTGGGGCGCACGGCGGAGGCGGACAACCTGCGGACAAGCGCCCTGATGCTCTATCCGGGTGAGCCTTTGCTCACCGTGTCGGCCGCAAGAAAGGTGGCCGCGACCCTGGAGCGCAAGCCCTCTTCATGAGGGGCGTTTCAATCTGTCAACCATCACGGCCGCCTTTGCGGCCGTGATGGTTTTTGTGCCCGCCTCGTTGAAGGGGGAGGGGGCTGGTTGCCAAAGAGGTTCCCGGCCATCCCTTCACCTCGCCTGCGCACCGAGGCCGTTTTGCTGTACAAGGTTGCAGCAAGGGTTTCATCGGCTCGCAAAAATGGGGTTATCTGCTGGACGGCGCAAGCGCCTTGGCTAAGATAACCGTCTTAACGTCTTGTTTGGCAAGGGAGTATGACATGGAGATAGTACTAGGCCCATTAGAGGCCCGCGTGATCGGCTGCCTGATTGAGAAAGAGATCTGCACGCCGGATCAGTACCCTCTCTCGCTCAATGCACTGGTCAATGCCTGCAACCAGAAGAGCAACCGGGAACCCGTGCTGGAGCTCGCCGAGCTGGATATTCGCGCCGTGATCGACGAGCTGATCCGCCGCCGTCTGGTGGTCAATACCGCCGGTTTCAACGCCAGGGTGCCCCGCTATCAGCATCGTTTCTGCAATACCGAGTTCGGTGAGCTGAAGTTCTCGGCCCAGGAGCTCGGCATTATCTGCGAACTCTTGCTGCGTGGCCCGCAGACCCCGGGTGAGCTGCGCTCGCGCACCAACCGGCTGTGCAGCTTTGACGATGTGACCGAAGTGGATGCCGTGCTGGCCACCCTCATCGAACGGGGGCCCTATGTGGTGAAGCTGCCCCGTGAGCCGGGCAAGCGGGAATCCCGCTACGCGCACCTGTTCAGTGGCGAGGTGGATCTGCAGGCGCTGGCCGACGCGGCGCCCGCTGGCAACCTTGTGTCACCGGCGGCAGACAGACTGGCAGCGCTCGAAGAAGAGGTCGAGCACCTCAAGGGGCAGTTGCAGGGGCTGGAAGCCCGTCTGGCACGGCTGGAAGGCTGAGCCAACAACCTGTCTCCAGAAGGCGCTGCGGCGCCTTTTTTGATGAGCGCGCCCCTCCTGCAGCCCGTTGCCCGGTGGCAGGGACGAGTGCCCTGTCAGCCCTGTCGCTCGCGTACCCATCAAAGGCGCCAGCTTTTTTGCACTATTTCGCGCTTAAGGGTCGAGCCGCCGCCGCTTTCCCGTTAAAATTCCGCCTTTGCACTTGCCCGTGAGTTCTGATGTCAGCCTTCACCCTCTCTTCAGATTGCCATGCCCTGCTGTGCGAGCTGCAATTGCAGCGCGCCGCCAGCACTCGTTACCTGCAAGACACCCTCTATGCCCCGGGCGCACCCGGGCGTGCGCTGCTCGACACCCTCGATCAGTTGCAGCAGTGGGGGCTTGTCCGTCAACGAACGGAGCAGCAGTGGAGTCTGACGGCAGAGGGAACCCTGACCCTGATCCTGGCGGTGCGTGCGGGGGAGTGCCCCATGCCGCAGTGGTCCCGCATCCCCTCGGTCACGGGCCTGGAGCGGGCACAGGAGGTGGTGCGCGAGCTCTGTCTGGGGGAGGCGGGGCAGATCCCGGCCTATTACCAGAGTGCCGAGCTCCTGAGCCTCCTGGATCTCCCCGATGCTCCCCGCCTGCTGGCAGGCTCCAGCCCCGCCTGGCAGGCCCTGCTGCTCGAACACTTCGCCCTGCAGGCCCTGCTTGACGCAGAGCCTGACGAGGGCTGGCCGCTGGCAACGCTGGTCGCCTCCTGCTCCCCGGCGCTCTCTGGCCAGATCCAGGCTCGCGCCCGCGAATGGGAGTGGCTCTGCGGTTCATTTGGGGGCGAGGTAACCACTCACTGGCCTGCACTGCAACAACTGGCGCAGCAGGGGGATGAGCAACCCCTGGCCGAGCGGCTGCTGGGGGCGCTTGGCCAGTGGCAGGGGCAAGAGGCGTCGCCCTGGCCTCGGATGTTCAGCGCCTTGCTCTGGCTCGGCTGGTTGCAACAGGCAGATCCGGTGCAGGGGAGCGAGCAGCGCAAGAAGTGGCAGCGCAGTCTGGGCCATCACTCCCCCCTGCTGGCCGATCTGCTGGGGCAGTGGGCCGGAGATCGCCACGGCCAGGCGGTCGGCCTGTTCGATACCCTGCAACTGCCGCTGGAGGAGCTCCACTGGGGTTACCTCTGGCTCGATCTCTGCGCCCTGGCGCGCCACGGCGAGCAGAGCCCCCAGGTGACCATCTTGCACAAGTGGGACCTCTCCCACGTGCTGGACGCCGAGCCCCGGCATCGACTGATGGCCTTCTGCCAGGATCTGCTGCGACTCCTGCTGGGCCGGGAGGCCGCCCATTGGCCCCTGCGCGCGCTGCGCCCTGCTCAAGGGGAGGAAGAGGATGCCACCGAGGAGGAAGGCAAGGCCCCCGCCTCTGCAAGCTGGCTCAACTGGCTGCAGGGGTTGGGACGCTCGAGCGGGGTGCGCAAGCCCCAGGAGCGGCTGGTCTGGCTGCTCCACGCAGAGGGGCCTGAGCTTGAGTGCAAGATCCAGAAGCAGAGCACCAAGGGGGAGTGGACCGCCGGGCGAAGGGTCGATCCGGCCCTGCTTTCCACCCAGTACGCCAGCCTGCTGGACGAGGCGGACTGGGCACTGGTGCGCACCCTGCCGCGCAACATGGGCAAGCTGCCCCGGGATGCCTGGGTGCCCCTGGCAAACCATCCTCGCCTCTTCAATGCCAAGGGACAGAAGCTGCAACTGGCCGTCAGCGCCCCCCTGCTGCAACTGGTACAGAGCGGGGAGGGCATGAGCGCCAGGCTACATCCTGCTCCCGCCGCCCGCGGTGCGCACATCGTCCCTCTGGCTCAGGATTTGTGGCAGCTTATTCTGACACCGCAGGCACTGCTGGACAGATTACCGGCCCTGGAGGCCATTCCGGCATTGCCGCCGGCCGGGCTCGAGGAGCTGCAACGCACGCTGGATGCGATCCCCGATCTCCCCTGGCACAGCCAGGTGGCGGGGCTCAGGGGCAATGCCGAGCTGGCCCCCTGGCCCGGCGTTCCCTCCGTCCTGCTCGACTGGCAGGAGGGGCAGCTCGTGGTCCAGCTGGTGACCCGGGAGGGGGACCTGCCGCCCTTGCCTCTGGGCAAGGGGGAGGCCATCGTGCGCCAGGGTATCCGGGAGTATCACTACTGGCAGCGGGATCTGGCTGCCGAGAAGGACGATGCCCAGCGCCTTCGCAACCAGTTGCCCATCGGCCTGCCCGGCAACGAGTGGAAGCTGGACGGGGAGCAGGCGCTTACCCTGGTCAACGCCCTGCCGGAGCTGGTGGACGCCGGTGTGGTGGTGCACTGGCACCAGGACAGCGCCCGCCTCAAGAGCCTCGATGAAGCGGCCCTGAGCCTGCGCATCGAGCGGCGTCAGGACTGGTTCCAGGTGGAGGGGGCGCTCTCGTTGGACGAGCACCAGATCCTCGATCTTCGCCTCATCCTGCGCCAGCTGACACCGGGCCAGCGCACGGTGCAGCTCGACGAGAAAACCAGCCTGATGCTGAGCGACAAGCTGGTGGAACGCCTCACCGTGCTCGGCGCCATGCTGGACAACGAGCAGCGCATCAACAACAAGCTGGCCTATCCGCTGGCCCGCCTGCTCTCCGTCATCACCACCGAGGGGGATGCCGCCTGGCAGAATCTCCAGCAGGAGTGGCAGCAGGAGGTGAGCTGTCCCCCCGAGCTGCTGACGGCGCTGCGGGACTATCAGAAGGAGGGGGTACGCTGGATGGCGACCCTGGCCCATCACGGCTTTGGCGCCTGTCTGGCCGATGACATGGGCCTGGGCAAGACCTTGCAGGCCCTCATCGTGCTGCGTATGCGCCAGCACCTGGGCCCGGCGCTGGTGGTGGTGCCCAAGTCAGTGGTCACCAACTGGCAGGAGGAGGTGGCCCGCTTTGCCCCTGAGCTCGAGGTGGTGGTGTTCGACCATCCCGCCGAGCGGGAGACCCTGATCCAGGGGGCCAGGGCCGGACAGATCGTCCTGGTCAACTACGGCATGCTCGGCAGTCTCTCCCAGGCGCTCAAGTCCCGCCGTTGGTCGAGCATGGTGCTGGATGAGGCACAGCAGATCAAGAATGCCGGTACCCAACGCGCCAAGCTGCTGTTCCAGCTCGACGGGGATTTTCGCCTTGCCCTCTCCGGCACCCCCATCGAGAACCATCTGGGGGAGCTGTGGAGCCTGTTCAGCTTCATCAACCCCGGCCTGCTCGGGAGCCTCGGGGAGTTCAAGCGCCGCTTTGGCAAGGCGGTCAAGGATCCCCAGCACATGGCGATGCTGCGGGCGGTGATCAGCCCCTTCATCCTGCGCCGCCTCAAGCAACAGGTGCTGACGGAGCTGCCGGACAAGACCGAGATCATCCATCACATCAGCCTCTCCCCCGAGGAGCGTCAGCTCTACGAGGCGACCCGGCGCGAGGTGGTGCAGCAGGTGCAAAGTGCCGATGGCCGTGCCCTGATGCATGTGCTGAGCGGCCTGACCCGGCTGCGCCGACTCTGCTGCTCCCCCCAGCTGGTGATGCCGGAGTGGTCCCAGACCAGCAGCAAGCTGGACGAGGCGATGGCGCTGCTGGACGAAGCCATCGATGGTGGCCACCGGGTGCTGGTGTTCAGCCAGTTTGTCGATCTGCTGAGCCTGCTGCGCAGCCGTATCGAGCAGCGGCAGTGGGACTACTGCTATCTGGATGGGGGCTGCTCGGCCAAGTCCCGTCAGGAGTCCATCCTGCGTTTTCGCCACGAAGCGGTGCCGCTCTTCCTCATCAGCCTCAAGGCGGGGGGCACGGGCCTCAACCTGACCCAGGCCGACACCGTGCTGCACCTCGATCCCTGGTGGAACCCGGCGGTGGAGGATCAGGCGAGCGATCGGGCGCACCGCATGGGCCAGACCCAGCCGGTGACCGTCTATCGCCTGGTGTGCGAGCAGACGGTGGAGGAGAAGATAGTGGCGCTGCACGACGAGAAGCGGGCACTGGCCGACGGCCTCCTGAGCGGCCAGTCCGAGGTGAAGGGGCTGGATGTGGAGAGCCTGCGGGCACTGCTGATGAGCTGACGGCGATGGGCTGTCGCCCGATGTGACAAGGGGAGCATCCGTGATGCTCCCCTTGTCGTTTGTGGCGGTGCCGAGCCTGCGCTACCCCTGATAGAGGTAGAGGTGCAGCCGCTCTATGATGGGGTCACCGCCAATCTTGCGATCCCGGCGTGCCTGGCGCAGCTTGGGCGGGTAGTGGCCCAGATGGGTGACGGCCGGCTGGGTATCGGAGCAGAGCAGCAGGGGAAGGCTCGCCTTGATCTGCTGCTTGCGGGGCTCCCGGTCCTGCCAGAGCAGGTTGATCATGGGGTGGGTCTTGACCGGCCTGCGGATCCGCAGGCCGGCATCCGCTGGCAGGCGGCGAATGTCGTATACCTCCTGATCCACCATCTTGCTCCACTCTTCGTTGTCAAAGAGCGCCGGTACATACCGGCGGCTGCGCTCCAGCATCTCCAGTACCTGCTCCCGGCTGAGGCGGCTGATGCTCTGCTTGTCGGCCCAGGTGAAGCCCAGCGAATGGAGATCCCCCTGAAGCCAGGTCAGCTTGCGATAGACCTGCAGGGTGATGACGCCGGGCAGGGCGCCGTGCACCAGCTCGAACTTCTCGTCCCGCCCGCCCGCCGCCTGCACCATGGCCTTGAAGGCGAGCTTGTGCGCGTTGATCTCCTCGATGACGGGTGCCAGCTCCCTGGCGCAGGCGGCAGGAAAGCGCAGCCAGCCGGGCAGACGGTGGGTCGCCTTGGTGGAGCAGCCGGGGCGGGCGCTGTGGTCCTGAAAGGCGGCGAGGGTGGCGGCCAGGGCCGCCTCGCCCGAGAGATAGCCCACCTCGATGGCCTCGATGGGCTCATGCTCTTCCCCCTGGGCCACGGCCGGGAGGGGATAGACATGAGCCTCCAGCAGGTCGAGCTGGCCCAGTTGCCGGGCAAGGCGTGCCAGCGACGCCTCCAGCAGGGCCATCTGTTGACGCAGGGCGGCGGTGGGGGTAAAGGTGTCCATCGGCAGATCCTGTGTGTGTGCCGCTCCCTTGTTCAGCATGATATTGGGACAACGTGGGGAGGCAGCATGATAAACTACTGTATAAATAACCATACCAGTATGATAGCAGGGTGCCAAGTGTCCGGTGCCACCCTGACGATGGGGGTGACATGGGGGCATCCGGTTCAGGTTGCCTGTTCGTATCTTTTTGTTAAATAACGATCTTGTTGCGATCTATTTGTTAACAAAACCTGGTGACAGAGAGTTTGCACCCTGCTGACTCGTCGTCGTGCCGTGCATAGCTAGCGTGGGAAAGTGCATAGTTAGAAGTGGGTGGCGCAGGAGAAAATGCTGCCAGGTTGAAAGGGGGAAAGTTTCAGCATTATTTCATTTTAAAATCATATGGTTATGGTTATTGCCCTGGCGATATCAACCATTACTTTTACTAATGTCATGTATCAAAATTCGTCAATTGAGGCACCTCCCCGCCCTGACTAAGCTTTGCGCATCAAATCCGAGCCTTGCGCAGAACTAGAGAGAGGAGCCATATCATGGCCAACATGACTTATACCGAAGCCGGTTACCAGCATTCCAGCGAATCGAATCTGGTTGCTCGCGTCAAGATGACCGTCCTGACCTGGCTGGAACGCAGCCGCAGCCGTCGCCAGCTCTCCGAGCTGCCCGCCTACCTGCTCAAGGACATCGGTCTGAACGAAGCCGACCGCTATCAAGAGACCACCAAGCCGTTCTGGCGTGGTTGATCAGCCGGGCATGGATGCCTTGTTTTTCTGCTGATCCCAGGGGCATTCTGCCCACCCGTCTGCCGAAGGCATGCTGTCTTCACTTGCCGATACCCGTTCACCACTTTCCCTCTCCCGTGTTTCCCCCCGCTTGATCCTGTTGCATGTGTTGTCACTCATTCTCGCCATTTTTGTATCCTTACTGTTTGAATTTGTTTAAAAACTGATTTTAAGCCCGGTTGCCTTGCGTATAATCCGGCCATGGCATTCCAGACTAAAGGGTGAGACGGATGATTCCCCAGCATGACTTTTTGGCCCTGACGCGCCGCCATGAGTGGCAGCTCGAGCCTTTCGCCTTCAATCTGACCGACGGTACCCGGGTGAGCGTGTGGGATACCGGCGTGATCTGCCTGGAACCCGCTTCCGAGGCGGGGCAACCTGGGCACAAGGACATCGTCCTCTCCTGCGGCATCCACGGCAACGAGACCGCCCCCATCGAGATCTGCAACCAGTTGCTGACCCGGTTGCTCGCAGAGGAGCTCAAGGTTCGTCACCGGGTGCTCTTCCTCTTTGGCAACCCCGCCGCCATGAACCAGGGGGTGAGGGAGGTGGAAGAGAACATGAACCGCCTCTTCTCGGGCGCCCACAGCAAGGGGGAGGGGCTGTGCAACCGGGAGCGCATCCGCGCCATGCGTCTGGAGCAGTATGTGAGCCGCTTCTTTGCCGACTCGGCCAGGCCCCGTTACCACTACGATCTCCATACCGCCATTCGCGGCTCGCGCCACGAGAAGTTTGCCGTCTATCCCTTCCCCCACGAACGCCCCCACTGCAAGGAGCAGGTACGTTTCCTCGGTGCCTGCGGCGTGCGCACCATACTGCTCTCGAGCGGCCCGACCACCACCTTCAGCTATTACAGCTCGCACCAGCACGGCGCCCATGCCTTTACGGTGGAGCTGGGCAAGGTGCGGCCCTTCGGTGAAAACGACATGACCCGCTTCATCGAGGTGCGCCAGACATTGCAGGAGCTGGTGACCCGGGATGAGGTGGCCCTCGAGCCATGGCGAGCCGATGACTTCACCCTTTTTGCCATAGATCGGGTGATCAACAAGCAGTCGGAGCAGTTCCGCTTCCTGTTTGCCAGCGATGTGGACAATTTCACCGAATTTCCCCAGGGTTTTGTGCTGGCAGAAGATGGGGATCAGCAATACAGGGTAGAGAAACCGCGGGAGGCGGTGGTCTTCCCCAACGCCAACGTGGCCATCGGACAGCGCACCATGCTGCTGGTGGTACCCACCCGTTTGTGGGAGTGAATTGACGCCTTTTTGTCATGCTGATCCTGCGCCACGGGCGGTGGCAAGCAGCATGGCGGTGATGGGCGTGATCCCGAACTCGATATGACAGGGAGCCTGAACAGGCTCCCTTCTTTGTTTCTGCTCGCCGAAAATTCCGATTACCTTCGAAAATAAAAGAAGTTTCTACTGGTCTTACCTGGATGAATCTCGTTGCCCTTTGATTAACATGTTGTTTACATTTTAAATGTCACCTCATGGTGGTGACGCTGACAACGGCAAGGAGCCAGTTATGACCCATGTCGACATCCCCTTCCTTCGTTACCTCGATGAGGAGGGGCGCCCGGTCGCGACACTGCCGACCTGGCTGGACAAGGCGATGCTGCACACCTTCTACCGCAACATGGTGATGGTGCGCAGTTACGACAAGAAAGCGATAGCACTGCAGCGAACCGGCAAACTCGGCACCTTTCCATCCCATCTTGGGGCGGAAGCGGTGGGGATCGGGGTCGGGCTCGCCATGCAGTCAGAGGATGTCTATGTGCCCTACTACCGGGACATGCCCACTCTCTACGTGAGGGGCGTGCCCATGGAGCAGAACCTGCAGTATTGGGGCGGGGACGAGCGTGGCAGCGTCTTCTACAAGGCCGATGGCGAGTTGTCGGAAGACTTGCCCATCTGCGTTCCCATCGCCACCCAGATCACCCATGCTGCCGGCATCGCGGCCGCCTTCAAGCTGCGCAACCAGCCCAGGGTCGCCGTGGTGACCATCGGCGATGGCGGCACCTCCAAGGGAGACTTCCTCGAGGGGCTCAACTGTGCCGGTGTCTGGCATCTCCCCATGGTGATGATCATCAACAACAACCAGTGGGCCATCTCGGTGCCGCGCAAGTTGCAGTCGAGCGCGCCCACCCTGGCCCAGAAGGGTATCGGGGCCGGGGTGCGCAGCCTCCAGGTGGACGGCAATGACGTGGTGGCGGTCTATGAGGCGACCCGCGCCGCCGTCGAGCGGGCTCGCAGCGGCAAGGGGCCGACGCTTATCGAAGCCGTCAGCTACCGGCTCGGGGATCACACCACCGCCGATGATGCGACTCGCTATCGTGACGGCGCCGAGGTGGAAGCGGCCTGGGCCAGGGAGCCGGTCAAGCGGCTGCGCCAGTTCATGTTTGAACGGGGCTGGTGGGACGAGCAGCAGGAACAGGCGCTGCTGGCAGAGGCGGGCCGGGAAGTGGAACGCGCCGTTGCCGCCTACGAGGCCATCACGCCCCAGGCGCCGGAGACCCTGCTCGATTACCAGTTTGCCGAGCTGCCGAAGGCCTATCTTGCCCAGCGCCAGCGCATCATCGCCAAGGGCATGCAGCAGAGCGGGGAGGGACTATGAGCGATATCACGCTGCTCGAAGCGATCAATCTGGCGTTGCACCACGAGATGGCACGCGATCCTGATGTGGTGGTGCTGGGGGAGGATGTGGGGGTCAACGGCGGTGTGTTTCGCGCCACCGTGGGGCTTCGCGATAAATTCGGGTTCAAGCGGGTCATCGATACGCCGCTGGCCGAAGGACTCATCGCCGGGGTGGCGGTGGGCATGGCGACCCAGGGGCTCAAACCCGTGGCCGAATTCCAGTTCCAGGGCTTCATCTTCCCGGGCATGGAGCAGATCATCTGCCAGGCGGCGCGGATGCGAAACCGGACCCGTGGCCGCGTCACCTGTCCCATCGTCTACCGCTCCCCCTATGGTGCCGGCATCCATTCACCCGAGCACCACAGCGAGAGCGTCGAGGCCCTGTTTGCCCATATCCCCGGGCTGCGGGTTGTGATCCCTTCGAGCCCGAAGCGGGCTTACGGCCTGCTGCTGTCGGCCATTCGGGACCCGGATCCCGTGATGTTCTTCGAGCCGGATCGCATCTATCGCTCCATGAAGTCGGATGTGGTGGATGACGGCATCGGCCTGCCGCTGGATGTCTGCTTCACCCTGCGTCCCGGCCGGGACATCACTGTGGTGGCCTGGGGAGCCTGCATCCAGGAAGTCATGCGGGCGGCGAACCTGCTGGCGGAGCAGGACATCCAGTGCGAGGTGCTGGATCTTGCCACCATCAAACCCCTGGACATGGAGAGCATCCTGACCTCGGTACGCAAGACCGGGAGGTTGCTGGTAGTACACGAAGCCTGTGGCAGTTTCGGGGTGGGTGCCGAAATCGTGTCCCAGGTGACCGAAGAGGCGATGACTGCCCTCAAGGCGCCGCCAAGACGCCTCACCGGCGTGGATGCCGCCGTCCCCTACTATCGCAACGAGGAGTATTACCTCATCACCGAGCAGGAGATCGCGCAGGCGGCTCGGCAACTGATGGAGAACCAGTGGCTATGACGCACGACAGGTACGGATGCGCAAGTGCCTGGGCCACAGGGCTCCATGGTGTCTGTCAATGTTTGGTGATGTCCCAGCAGAGGGAGAGCAGGTCATGAAATTTTTCAAATTGCCGGATCTGGGCGAAGGACTGGCCGAGGCCGAGATCGTCGAGTGGAAGGTGAGCGCCGGTGATACGGTGCAGGTAGATCAGGTACTGCTGTCGGTGGAGACAGCCAAGGCGCTGGTGGATGTGCCCTCACCGGTGGCCGGGGTCATCGCCAGATTGTGCGGGCAGGAGGGGGACATCCTCCACATCGGGGCACCGCTAGTGGAGTTTGAAGGGGGCGAGGATGACGGCACTGTCGTTGGCAAGGTCAGCGCCCATCAGCAGCATATCGAGGATCATTTCGTGGTGGGGGCCATGGCGCCCGGCGGCACGCTGGTGCAAGCCATGCCAGCGGTACGTCTGCTGGCGCAAAAACTGGGGCTGGACATCGACAAGGTCAAGGGAACCGGCAGCGCTGGCATGGTGACCGAGCAGGATGTGCAACAGGCGTTCGAGGCCCAGCAGGAGAGCGGCAACGAGTTCCTGAAAGGCTCGCGCCGGGCCATGGCCAAGGCGATGGAGCTCTCGCACCGGACTGTGGTGCCGGTGAGCATCACCGACGAAGTGGACTTGCGCCACTGGCGCCCGGATGAAGATGTGACGGTGCGCCTCATCAAGGCGATCGGCGTGGCGTGTCGGGCCGAACCCTCCATGAATGCGTGGTTTGACGGAGAGACCCTGTCGCGGCGTCTGTTCAGGGAGGTCAATGTGGCCATCGCAGTCGACTCCAAGCATGGGCTCTATGTGCCCGTGATGGAGAACGTGGCAGAGCGGGACCCGGCTGACATACGGCAGGGGCTGGATCGGATGATCGCCGATGTGAAGGCCCGTGCCGTGCCGCGGGAAATGCTGCAGGGGGCAACCATCACCCTCACCAACTTTGGCGCCATCGCTGGCCGTTACGCCAGCCCCATCGTCACACCACCCCAGGTGGCCATCATAGGAGCGGGCAAGTTGTTCGAGAAGGTGGTGTTCATCCACGGCGAGGCGCGCCCGGTGCGTGCACTTCCCCTGTCGATGACGTTTGACCACAGAGCCTGCACCGGTGGAGAGGCGGCTCGCTTCCTCAAAGCCCTGGTTCAGGCACTGGAGTCGGCACAGGTCTAAACCGCCGTACCCCGCCGCTGGCGGGGTACAAATTTGTTTGCGTAATCGACAAAGGCACGTATAATCTCAACCAGCTTGAAAGGGCGATAGTTATGTCAATGAATATGATGTTTTACATCTTTTCCTGTTGTTCATAAGTAATCCCGTTTTTTGAGCTTTACCCGCTGAAAAGCATAAGTAATTATTTTGAATACAGGTTTAAAGATATGTCTAACATGATCACCGGTACCGTTAAGTTTTTCAACGAAACCAAAGGTTTTGGCTTCATCCAGCAAGAAAACGGCCCGGACGTTTTCGTTCACTTCAGCGCCATCCAAGGTAACGGCTTCCGTACCCTGGCTGAAGGTCAGCGCGTACAGTTCTCTGTGACCCAAGGTCAAAAAGGCCCGCAGGCTGAGAACGTAACTGCTCTGTAATTCTTGCAGAATTTAAGAAAGCCGTGGTACCTCTGGTGCCACGGCTTTTTGTTTTCATGGCTTCATCAATACGCGTCATGACCCTGATCTCCTCCCTCTTGCTGACCGTGGCGTTGACCGGTCAGGCCAGCACGCCAACGCCGGATCCTGCGGTGAATGATGCCGTGTCCGTGTGTCAACAGTTTGTACATGTTCGTCTGGGAAACGCGGTGAAACCCGATGAGATCAGGGTACAGCCGGTGCCAAAACGGGCGGGAGAGTGGCTGGTCGATGGCAAGATAAAAGGACCCGAAGGTCCTTTGCTGTTTGCTTGTCTGCTGCGACAAGGAGAGCGCTGGGAGTTGCTCAACTTCTCGCTCTGGGCACCACAACCGCTCAATTCGGCTTGAGTGCGACCAGCAGGTGTTGGAGATGCTCCAGCATGGTCATGCCGAAAGGGGTCAGATAGCCGCCATCTGCTGCGGTGATCAGGCCCTGGCTGTGCAGGCGCGCTGCCGCCTGGCAAAGCGCTTCCGACATGTCGCTGCGCAGCTTGATCCCCAGGCTCATGTTGGCCGGATCAAAACACGCCAGTATTTTCAGCTCATTCACAAAATCGTCAGAAACCTGGTTGATCCCACTCATGGATGCACTCCTTACGCTAAAGATGTATGCAACCTAGCATCCCCGGTGCCTCTTTAGTGGGCGCTGGCTCAAACAATTGGCCTTTATCGGGGCCGCTCTGGTTCAAACGCTGCTTTTTTGGACGCTATCTATCACCGGTCCGACTGGACGCAAACGCCCCCAGCAAGGCAAACATGCTAGAATGGCACCCTCGTTCACCCTCATGACCAGGCGTGATGCCAGGTCATCTTGTTCAAGGCGCGTCTCATGATCACTGTTACTCTGGTCTCTCTGCTGCACTCTCTGGGTCCCCGTTTTCCTGTTTATGCTCCCTCCTTGCTGCTCCCTCTCCTGGCGCAACATCAAGGAGATCTCTGGTTGCCGGCCATTCGCGGGGAAGACGTGACAACCCTGCGTCAGCATGGCAAGGATGCCCAGAGTCTGGCTACCTTGTCGGCAGGCTGGTGTGAATTCGCGGCCCAGAGTAAAGAGACGCCGGAGCTCGATGCGCTTGCAAGTTACGATGAGGAGATGCTGGACAACCTGCAGATGTACTGGCGCCACCCGAGCAAGATAAACAGCCCGATCACCGATAACCTGTTCGAGCTGCGCCGTGAGGTGGTGGACGAGGCCCATGGCGGCAAGCTGGTTGCTGCCTGGAGTGCCGCCCAGCAAGCACGGCTTGAGCAGATCATGGTGGGGGTCGCTGCGGGGCGGGATCAGCTCTGCTTTGTGGAGGTGGAGTCCGCCTATTGGCTGAGGGAGCGACTGGGTGAGACCGCGGGACTCCGGCTGTTGACCCCCGAGCTGGGGTGAGGTGATGGAAAGACGGATGACCCATTACTCCTGCTGGACAAGGGGTCGGCAAGATGTGAACATGTCGCCCTTTATTGAACGAGAGACTTGACCGATGAGCTATGAACTTAGCGACACCGAGCGCAATGCCGCGCTGCAACTGAACGCCGATTACCGCTTTGATCACTTCATCAGCAAGCTGGTCGAGCACGAAGAGCTGTTTGTCCTGACCGACGAACACGGCGTCATGATGCTGACGACCGAAGAGGAAGACTGCATCCCGGTATGGCCGCATCCCGACTACGCCAAGGCCTGGGCCGAAGGGGAGTGGGCCGAGTGCAAGCCGCAGTCCATTACCCTCAAGGTGTGGCTGGATCGCTGGGTGGACGGCATGGAGCAGGATGATCTCTGCGTGGCCGTGTTCCCGACACCGGATCAGGAAGGCATTGTGCTGGACCCGGCCGACGTCGCTGACGCCATTGCGCAAAAGCAGGCCAAACGCGGCTGAGTGCCCTCTGCCTGGTGCCATCCCGGTTGTAACAAAGACCCCGCCAATGTGCGGGGTCTTTTGTTTTGGGGCCGACGGTGCCAGCTGCCCTATTTTTGCTGGTAGGTGGTATCCGTGATGGTCACCGGCGGGAAGGTCTGCCCCTCTTTGATGGCGGCCCGGGTCTGCGCCTTTGCTGCTTCGTCAATCCAGAGCAGGCCGCCGAAGCTGTAACCCGAGTTGGAGCCGTCGAGGGGCCAGTAGAGCAAGTCGCTCTGGGGGGTTGCCGGCACCTTGGGCAGGCGTACCCAGCGCCAGGCGCCGGCCCGGGTATAGGGCACCTGATAGGCGGGGACGAAGCTGGCGAGCTCATAGAGTCGCTGCTGGATCTGGCGGGAGAGGTCGGCCTTCTTGCCGAAATCGAACGCCTTGTCGTATTGCTCCACCAGGGCCGAGATCCTGTCGTCATCGATGTTCATGATGTTGTTGGTCTGGGGCTTGTTGGCATTGACCCTGTGGAAGTGTTCCCAATAGGCGGGATAGCGACCGCCGCTCCAGGCCATCCAGGCACTCTGGTGTTTTTTCTCCAGCATGGATTTGAAGCCGGCAGACGCATCCATCAGATTGAGCTCGAGGTTGAGCCCCGCCTTTTTCGCCTCTTCCCGCAGCAGGGTGAGGCGTTGTGCATGTTCCGCCGTGGTGTAGGTGATGCTGAGGGAGAGGGGCTGGCCCTTGTCGTTTCGCAAGATGCCATCCGGCCCGGTCTTGGTAAAGCCCGCCTTGGCAAAGAATTCGCGAGCAAGTGCGGGATCGAAGGGGCGCGCCTTGAGGTCGGTATTGGTGAAATCTCCCTGGCCCGAGCCATAGGTGTTGAGACGCTGGTAGTCCCCCCGCAGCAGGGTCGCGATCATCTTGTCCAGGGCGAGGGCGTGCTGGATGCCGAGTCTGACGTCGAGATTGCTCAGCAAGGGATCGGCGGTGTTGAGATAGAGCCCCATGGGGGGCTGAGGCGTCTGGTTGTAGAACCAGAGTCGCTCGATATAGCCCTTCTCGAATTCGGCGGTCTTGCTCTTGTCATGCCACCAGTTGGGCATCACGAGTGGGAAGGTGTCGAGCTCACCGCGCAGGAAGTGCTGCCAGGCGATGTTCTGATCCCTGAGCACCTTGATCTCGATGCGATCCGGATTGAAGCGGTGCTGGAAGTAGCGCTCGTCGTTCCCCCACCAATCCTTGACCCGGTCGAAGGTAACCGACTTGCCCTTCCTGAGCTCGCCAATCTGGTAGGGGCCGGTGACCGGCAGCACCTTCCAGTTGTACTCCTTGACCCAGTTGGCGGTCAGCTTGATGGCGTGGCTGGGCTCCGGGGTGAAGGGGAGAGCTTCGAGCAGATCTTCCCGGCTCTTCTCGGTGCCGCTGGTGATGGCGAGGGTGTGATCGTCAAACTTGGTCACTTCGCTTATCTGGGTGCTGTAGTAGTTGTTGTACCAGGGGTCGTTGATCTCCTTGCTGCGCATCATCTTGAGGGTGAAGACCCAGTCATCCGCAGTGACGGGCTGGCCGTCCGACCAGCGGGCCTTGGGGTTGATGCGAAAATAGAGCGTCTTGTTATCCGTGCCGAAAGCCCACTGGTTGGCCAGCATGGGGATGGGATTACGCGTCACGGGATGGGTGCTCAGGAGCGGCAGGTTGGTCTCGCGCACGTAGGCTGCAAAACCGCCGTTGGAATCCGGCCCGTATTTGCGCAAGGTGAGCGGAAAGCTCGACATGAAATCCCGGAAGGTGCCGCCTCGCTTGGCCTCGGGGTCTGCATAGACGGGGTCGGTGTCGTTGCTCTCCCATTTGAGATCTGCCGGCAGGGTGGCACTCCAGCCGAACGGGCTCCAGCAGAAGGGGAGCAGCATGGCCGTGACCCGCATGATGCCTGGTAAAGAGGGGATGATCGAAAGTGACGGATGACGCATGTCCTTGCTCTCCTGATGATGGCGTCCTGCCGAAATAACGGGGTGGGCCCAAGAGGGCCTGACCCATGATGGGAAGTTTCCCGGGCGAGGTCAATCCTCGGTTTGGGTCTTCAAGAAGCGCATCTTGCCCCCCAGCAGATGCACCACGAAGCCGAGCAGTACCAGACCCGAGCCCAGCCATTGCAGGGGAGTGGGGTGTTCATCGAGCAGCAGGGCGGCGGCCACCATGCCGACACAGGGCACCAGCAGGGAGAGGGGGGCAACCTGGGCCACCGGATAGCGCATCAGCAGCCTCCCCCACAGGCCATAACCGAGCCAGGTGGCGATAAACGAGAGATAGAGCACGCACAAGACGCCCTGCCAACGGATGTTGAGCAGGCTGCTTGCGATGAGTTCGGGCCCCTCGAACAGCCAGGAGAGCGCGAAGAAGGGCAGGATGGGCACCAGCCCGCCCCAGGCGACCAGGCTCGGCAGAGAGGTGCGATAGCGCAGACCTATCTGGCGATTGATGACGTTGCCGAGGCCCCAGCAGGCGGCTGCGCACAGCGTCAGCACAAATCCGATGAGGGTGAGGTTGCCCTCCCCATGGGTGGCAATGAGATAAAGACCTGCTCCCGCCAGCGGCAGTGCTACCCAGTGGTGGGGCTGCCAGCGCTCTCCCAGCCAGATCATGGCGAACAGCAGGGTGAAGACCACCTGGGATTGCAGCACCAGGGAGGCCATGCCGGCGGGCATGCCGAATTTCATGGCGCAGAACAGGAAGGCAAACTGGCCCAGGCTGATCGCACCGCCATAGGCCAGCAGCCAGCGCCAGGGCATGGCAGGCCTGGGGACCAGCAGAATGGCGGGGAAGACGACTCCGACGAAACGCAGTGCTCCCAGCAGCAGTGGGGGGATGCCTTCCAGCCCCCACTTGATGGCAACGAAGTTGAGTCCCCAGCAGAGAATGACCAGGGCGGCCAGACACTTGTCCTTGGTTTGCATGCGGCATCCTTGTTTGAGCGGCGCCCGCACGGCAGGGCGCCGAAGGGGTCGAGCATACCTGCTACAGGGTGGGCACCGTCAAGGGCGCAGGTGTCTGCCGGGCGAGTGCGGGCGGGCTAAGCTAAAAAGTGAGCGCCCGGATTGACGGGCTGGCGTCGATGGCTGATCGGAGGTATTCCATGAGCGACCATACCCTGCTGCCCCATGGTGAAGACTTGCGCCGCGCGGTGCGCTGGCTCAGCGAACACCATCAACACGACATCCGGGCCATCGAAGAGGCCTGCCTGCGCTTCGATCTCTCCCCGCTGGATGAGGAGTTCCTGATTCGCCATTGCCGCGAGCAGCCGCCAACAAGCCGGACAGGTTAGACGAAGTTGGCCAGGTTGATGCCAAACTCCTTGGGGTCCACCGTGCTCTCTATGGTCTCCTGAACCCCGTTTTTGGCGAGATCCAGCCACTGCACCTCGAGATAATGGCGATGGCCTGCGTGATAGATCACCTTGACCACGGGCTTGAGCGGTTGCTGTTCGTTGCGCTGCATCACGATGGCCAGGCGCTGGTTGGAGAGCTGCACCAGGGTACCCACCGGATAGACCCCCATGCACTTGATGAACCTGGTTACCAGGTCGGCATCAAAATGCAGATCAACCCCCTTGAGCAGAATGCGAAACGCCTGAGTTGGCTGCATGCCCTGTTTGTAGACCCTGTCTGCCGTCACCGCATCGTAGACATCGACGATGCCGCTCATGCGGGTGTAGAGGGAGAGCTGATCCCCCTTGAGGCGCCGCGGGTAGCCGGTGCCATCGATCCGCTCGTGATGGTTGGCGGCCACCTCCAGCATGATGGGGGTGATGCCGGCGGTGGCGGCCAGGATGTCGTGGCTGTGGACCACGTGCTCGCGCATCACCTCCAGCTCCTCATCGGTGAGCTTGCCCGGTTTGTTGAGCACCTCGTCCGGGGTCATGATCTTGCCCACGTCGTGGAGCAGGCCACCGAGGGTCAGCTCCTTGAGCACGCTGCGATCCAGCCCCAGGTAGCGGCCAAAGTTCGCCAGGAGGATGGCGACATTCATGGAGTGCTCCATCAGGTAGGCATCCTTGGCACGGATCCGCGCCAGACAGAGCATGGCATCGCCGTGGGTGAACATGGTATCGACCATCTCTTCGGCCACGGCGGCAAGGGGCGTGATGTCGATGGGCTCTCCGGCCTTGAGATGGCGAATGAACTTGCCCTGGAGTTCGCGCGCCTCCTGATAGAGCCGACGGATCTTGAGCTCGCGCCCTTCACCACTGCCGATCTGACGAGAGGAGCCCGCCCCGTTTGTCACCACATCCGCCGGGCTTGCCGTGCCCCCTCCCGGCAGCTTGCTGCGGGCAAGATCCACCCGCACCGTCAGCACGCCGCGCCGGATCAGCGCCTCCACCTGTTGAGGGTTGGTCACCATGCCCGTCTGGGCAATTTCCATGGCGCCGGTCTGGCTGGCAATGGCAATGACGTACATGCCAGGTTTCAACTGGCTGACGGGGATGACGGGGTGAGACTTCGTCGGCTTCATGGGTACATCCTGGGCTTATTATTATGTGTGATGTCGGTCTGCTGACGGCAGTCTATCACTGGCACATCATGGCGTCAGGCGCCATCTTGAGTCCCTGTCGCTTAGTACTGGTGTTGTCGGGTCTGACCGATATAATGTCGCCCCCAATCATGATGGATTCCGAGGTTTTTGCATGCGGCTCGACAAATTTCTTTGCGATTGCTCCGATTTGACCCGTTCCCAGGCGGGCAAGCTGATCCGTCAGGGGGAAGTGCTGGTAGACGGCGTGCTGGTCAAGCAGCCCGCCTTTCACATCAATGAGCAACACCAGATCGAGTTTGACGGTGTCACCTTGACCCTGAACCTGCAGAATCGCTATTTCATGCTGCACAAGCCGGAAGGATACGTCTGCTCCAACGAGGACCCGGATCACGCCACCGTGTTCCACCTGCTCGACGAGCCGGCCATGGGCAAACTGCATGTGGTGGGGCGCCTCGATCTCGATACCACCGGGCTGGTGCTGATCACCGATGACGGCCAGTGGTCCCATCGCATCACGTCGCCCCGGCACGAGTGCGCGAAGACCTACCATGTCTGGCTGGCTGATCCCGTGAGTGAAGAGGCTATCTCGCTCTTTGCCGACGGTATCTACCTGCGCAACGAGAACGACAAGACCCGCCCTGCGGAGCTGGAAATCCTGGACGAGCGGGAAGCACGCCTGACCATCCACGAGGGCAAGTATCACCAGGTGAAGCGGATGTTCGCCGCCATCGGCAACAAGGTGGTCGGGCTGCATCGGGAACGCATTGGCGATCTGGCTCTGGACGATGAGCTGGCACCGGGGGAATACCGGGAGCTGACCGAAGAGGAAGTGGCCCTGTTCTAGGGACGCGATCGCCTCTCTCCCTGTCCGGCAAGGGGGAGCATCGGCGGCTCAGTGCCGCCGATGGGCGTGTTGGTCCTTCCTTCTTGCAGGAGAGACGGGGCTCAGTTCCCCATTCCCAGCACCAGGGCCGTGCCCAGGGTGGCCAGCAGGGCTCCGGCCCAGGCGGGGAGCGAGGGACGCATCCCCGAGTGCCACCACAGCAAGGGCAGCAGAATGACCGGTGTGGTGGAAGACAAGATGGCCACCATGCCCACATCTCCCTGACGCAGGGCCACCAGGATCAGGGTCATTCCCAGCGTCATCGCCAGAAATCCGTTGATGCCTATCATGCCGAGCACCTGCCGGTTGATTGGGTTGTGCGGCATGGCGAGCGGCAGGCGCAGCGCCCGCAAGACGCAGTGTGCCAAGAGGGCGCTGCCCATGCGCACGCCGGAAGCGCTCACCGCGTCCACGGTGCCGCTCATCATCACCGGCTTGGCGATGATGGCTCCCAGGCTCTGGCACAGGGCTGCGGTGAGGCCAAGGGCTATGCCGACCACGAGGCGGCCGCGCACCTGCTCCCATTCGTTCTGCTGATTGTTGCCACGACGACCAAACAGGATGGCGAGCATGACCCCGGCCAGGACCAGCAAGGCGCCCGGCAGGCGCCAACCATCGAGCCGCTCGCCAAAGAGCCAGAGCCCGAGCAGGGCGGAGAAGAGGGCGTGGCAGGAGAAGAGCAGACCGCTGCGCCTGGGGCCGAGTCGGTTCATGCAGGCAAAGAGTGCGGTGTCGCCGACGAAGATGCCGATGAGGCCGGAGAGGGCCAGCAGGGGAAGGGCGCTCTCGGTGAGGGTCTGCCAGCCTCCCGTCACCAGACTTGCGCTGGCCAGCATCAGGCTGACCAGGAACATCCGCCAGCGGCTGTAGGCAAAGGCCCCCAGATGGCGAGCCGGTTTGACGGAGATGAGGGCGGCGATCGCCCATAAACTGGCGGCAGCCAGCGCCAGCCATTCGTAACCCATAAAGACCCCTGAAACGGTAGACGACAACCGGACTTGCAGGCGACACATCGCCCCGGTCCGATTGCCAACGGGGCAGGGGAGTGCGCCTTCTGGCGATTGCGCCCACCCGTGGCGGCCGTGTCGTCATAAAACCTTGAAAAAAATAGCCCGAAAGACTCCCTCTATCGGGCAGGCCCGATACAATACGGGTCGTCTTCGGGGATAACAAGCGCGGCATGATGCATTCGGTTCCAGGCGCGCCGCCGGCCTTCCCCCCATTGCAGTCAAAAGAATTGAACGAGGTTGATGTCATGTTTTACCGTTTCGCCGCCAGGCCAGCCCGCCGCTTGCTCTCTCCCTTGCTGTTCGGGTTGATGGCGGTGCCGCCGCTTCAGGCCACTACCGTGGTGCAGCAGCCCGTGCTGTCGGACAGGCAGACCCTGGTCAAGGGCAATGGCGCCGAACCCGAGTCCCTCGATCCGGCCCTGATCCGCTCCGGTTTCCCGGGGGAGGTGGTGCTGGTGGACCTGTTCGAGGGGCTGGTGAGCGAGGATGGTCAGGGCAAGATAGTGCCCGCCCAGGCCCAGCGCTGGGAGACCAGCGAGGATGGGCTGGTGTGGCGCTTCTTCCTGCGCCCCCAGCTCAAATGGTCCAACGGCGAGCCCCTCACCGCCCGGGATTTCGTCTACGCCTGGCGGCGGCTGCTGAACCCGGCGCAGGCTTCCCCCTCCGCCGGCCTGCTGTTGGCGACCGGCATCAACAATGCCCAGTCCATCTATGCCGGGGCGCTCGACCTCGATGCCCTGGGGGTGGAGGCAGAAAGCGACCAGATCCTGAAAGTGACCCTGGAGCGCCCCGTTCCCTATTTCCTGCAACTGGTCAGCCAGCGCCCCTTCGTGCCGGTCAACGAGCGAGTCATCGCCCAGTTTGGCAAGCAGTGGACCCAGCCAGGCAAGATGGTGAGCAATGGCCCCTACAAGCTGGCGAGCTGGGTGGTGAACGAGCGCATCGAAGCCGAACGCAACCCCCAGTACTGGGATGATGCCCATACCCGGATCCAGCGGGTGACCTACCTGCCGCTCGCTTCCCAGCATGGGGAGCGGCTGCGTTACGAAGCGGGGGAGATCCAGCTCACCAACAAGGTGGCGCTGGAGTACTACCAGAAGACCATGCAGGAGGCACCGGAGCGGATCTGGGGTCTGCCGCTGCTTGGCACCTATCTTTACACCTTCAATCTCAATCGCCCCGAGTTGCAGGATGTGCGGGTGCGCCAGGCGCTCTCCATGGCCATCGATCGCCACCTGCTGACCGAGAAGGTGAGCGGCCAGGGGGAGCGCTCTGCCTGGTCACTGCTGCCCGCCATGCCGGGTTATGACGAGCTGGATATCCCCCTCTCCCGGGAAGACCAGCCGACCCGGTTGGCCCGGGCCGCCGCACTGTTGGCCCAGGCGGGCTACAACAGCGCCCATCCCCTCAGGCTGACGCTGACCTACAACACGTCGGAGAACCACAAGAAGCTGGCCCTGGCGGTGGCGGCCATGTGGAAACCGCTGGGGGTCGAGGTCTCCCTCAACAACATGGAGTGGAATGCCTATCAGGTAGCCAAGGACAGTGGTGATTTCATGCTGGCTCGTTCATTTTTGTTTGGTGATTATGTCGAGCCGTCGTCCATGCTTGGCAGTTTCCGCTGCCAGGATCCCCAGAACGAGAGCGGCTACTGCAACCCCGCCTTCGATGGTCTGCTGCAGCAGGCCTCCGAGACCCTGGATGCCAACGCCCGGTCCGGGATCTATCATCAGGCCGAGCAACTGCTGATGGAGGAGGTGCCCGTCATCCCCGTCTATCACTACAACCAGATGCGACTGGTGGACCCGGCACTGCGCGGCTTGCCGAGCCGCAACCTCAAGGGCGCCATCGCCACCAAGGATCTCTATTTCAGCCAGCCATGAGGAGTGTGGAATGAAGATTGCCATTATCTCGGATCTGCACGGCAGTCTGACTGCCCTCGAGCAGGTGCTGGCGCAACTCGCTCCCTGGCAGCCTGATCACTATCTGCTGCTCGGGGATCTGCTCAATCACGGGCCGCGCAATCCGGTGCCGGCGGGGTATGATCCTGCCGCCGTGGCGGCAAGGCTCAACGAGCTGGCCCCCCGCATCATGGCGGTGCGTGGCAATTGCGATTCGGAGGTGGACCAGATGCTGCTCCACTTCCCCATCACGGCGCCCTACAACCAGCTGCTGGTGGATGGGCGGCGCTGGTTTGTCAGCCACGGTCATCTCTATGAGCCCGGCAACGTGCCCCTGCCAGCAGGGAGCCTGTTCATCAGCGGTCATACCCATGTGCCTGTGCTGCGCCAGGAGGGAGAAATGATCCTGATGAACCCGGGGTCTATCTGTTTTCCAAGGGGCGAGTGGGTGGCCAGTTATGGGCGCTATGACGAGGGCTGCATGAGCATCCATGCCTGCAAGGATGGAGAAACCCTGATGCAGCTGGTGCTCTGATGAGGGGCTGACAAGGAGAGGAAACCAGAAGAGGGAGAGGAGATCAGGCCTTGATCCCGAAAGAGCGGGTGCCTGAGCGGGTATTGCCTTTGGCGTCATAGGTCAGGGAGCTGCTGTCTCTGAGCTTGCTGAGGAAGCTGGCGAGACGGCGATTGGAGACAATGCTGAGTTCGAGCAGACGTCCGTTGAGGTTGTTCTGCTCCTGACAGGCTTCCAGCTTGGCTTGAAGGGCCTGCAATTGGGTCGGGAAGGCGCCCAGCTGTTGCTGCAGGTCGGGTAGCTCTGCCAGAGTCTTGTCCAGCATCTCGATGGCCACCAGCAGTTGTTGCTTGCGATCGGAGAGTGCCGGCAAGGCAAGGGCCCGGTGAGCCTTGAGGAGGTCGAACTCCTCTGCCAGCAAGCCTTGCATCTGGGAGAGGTTGTCGTCCTGAGCGCGCAGCAGCGAAGGGAGGTCCATCATCCCAACCGTTTATCCAGATCGGCTTCGAAGCTGAACATCTTTCTGGCCACGGCTTCGCTGTTGACCTTGTACTCCCCACTGGCCACGGCCTTCTTCAGGCTCTCGACGCGGCTCTCGTTACCGGTGGAGGCGGTGTTGAGGGTCTTCTGCATCTGTTGCAATTGCTGCGCCTCACTGGTCAAGGAGACAGAGTCGCTCTTGACGGTCGTCGCACGGCTGCTCTCGCTGGAGGTCGCCGACTTGGTGGCTACACCTTGGCTGCTGCCGCTGTTTTGCAGGCGGTTGTTAGCCAAGTTGTTGATATTGTTGATAGCCATAAGGTTTACCTTCGTCTGCTTTGCTGTTCGCTTACCTGTGTATCGGTGACGGCGGTCAGAACTTTAGAAAAAAATTGCGCAGTGCATTCATGTGTCAGAATGTCACGACCACGGAGCCCACTGCACTGACCTGGCCTTGCACCGTTCTGCCCGAGCGCGTGTTGACAAGCCGGATCATGTCTCCGAAGCTGCCATCTTGCAAGGCGCGGGCCATGGTTTTGATCTGCATGCTGCTGTTTTCGGCGCTCAGGGTGACCTGGTCCCCCTTGCAGACCACGCATACCTGGGTGAGTCTGATTGGCTGACCCGGTTTGAGCTCACGCTTGCTGCGTACCCCGATGAGGGTGGTCGGGTCGGTAAGGTAGTCGCCACGGATCAGGGTCTGATCCTGGTATGCCAGGGTCAGCATGGGTTCACTCAGAATGTCTCCCTTGGCAACCGGGACGGCGACGGTGACATAGGGTTTCTGGATGCTGACCCGGACCGGTAGATAGAGATCCCAGGATTTGTCTCCCTCGCACTTGAGGTAGACGGTGGTGTTGCGACGGATCTCCATCCTGGCGGGGAGGGAAATGGTGAGGGCATCTTCGCAGCGCGTGAGGGGGAGGCGCTCGTCAATGGTACCGGCCTTGACGTCGGCCTGTGCATCGAGGGGAATATCGAGCTGGTCGAGCACGAACGCCTGTGCCTGTTCTTGCAGATAGTCGGTGACCTCGGACGCCATGGCGTGAGACAGACTGCAAAACGGCAGTAAGATAAGGAAAAGTCTACTAATCATTTTTGCTTACCGGTCGATAAGTTATTCACGTATACCACCGTAGTTAACTATGCTTGCTCCAGAATTATTCGATTGTTGAAACAACGATGATCTGATGCAAGCCAATGTGCATGCATAATGACATGCACGATCAGTGCCAAGCATTTTTAGGGAGTGTTTATGGCGAGTATTCTGGACTCGGTCAACCAGCGAACCCAGCTAGTGGGACAAAACAGGCTGGAGCTGCTGTTGTTTCGTCTCAATGGACGTCAAAGATTTGGCATCAACGTATTCAAGGTACGCGAGGTGCTGCAGTGTCCCCCTCTGACCGTCATGCCCAAGCTCAACTCCTGCATTCGCGGCGTGGCACATATCCGTGGCCAGACCATCTCGGTGATCGATCTCAGCATGGCGATGGGCAAGCGCCCCATCCAGGACCTCTCCAAGTGCTTCATCATCATCTCCGAGTACAACCGCTCCATTCAGGGGTTCCTGGTCCACTCGGTCGAGCGCATCATCAACATGAACTGGGAGTCCATCCTGCCGCCACCCAAAGGGGCAGGTCGCATCAACTACATGACGGCGGTGACCGAGGTAGATGGTGAGCTGGTGGAGATCCTGGATGTGGAGCGCATTCTCAACGAGATCTCGCCGGTCTCCACCGAGGTGTCCACCGAACTGGTGGAAGCAAGCGTGGAGCGCAATCCTCACGGGCGTCCCGTGCTGGTTGCGGACGACTCTTCGGTGGCGCGCAAGCAAGTTCAACGGGCACTGGAGGCAATCGGGGTGCAGTGCGTGCTGGCCAAGGATGGACGGGAAGCGCTCAACATGTTGCTGGAGATGTCCAAGAACGGTCCCATCAAGGATCAGATAGCCCTGGTCATTTCGGACATCGAGATGCCGGAGATGGACGGTTATACCTTCACCGCCGAGATCCGCAACAATCCCAACCTCAAGGATTTGCATGTTATCCTGCACACTTCCCTCAGTGGGGTGTTCAATCAGGCCATGGTGCAGAAAGTCGGAGCGAACAATTTCATTGCCAAATTCCAGCCGGATGAATTGGCCAAGGCCGTACAAGGCGCTCTCTAATCAAGAAGAACAACTGCATGAAGACACTTTCGGACGACTTATACAGGCAATTCAGCAATTTTCTGGCGCAACAGAGCGGCATAGTGCTGGGTGACAACAAACAGTATCTGGTCAAGAGCCGCCTGTCGCCCTTGATGACTCAGTTTGGTATCGAGAGTCTGTCTGATCTGGTCACCCGGGCGATGAGCGTGCGCGAGCGGGAGCTCAAGATGGCGGTGGTCGATGCCATGACCACCAACGAGACCCTGTGGTTTCGCGATACCTATCCGTTCCAGCTGCTGAGCGACAAGATTTTCCCGGAGCTTGGCAAGAGCGGTCGTCCCATCAAGATATGGTCTGCCGCCTCTTCATCCGGGCAGGAACCCTACTCCATCGCCATGACGGCGCTGGAGCAGCAAGTCAAGCGGCCGGGTACCTTGCCGGGCGGGGTGCAGATAGTGGGGACCGATATCTCCAGCACCATGCTCAACCAGTGCAAGGAGGGGGTCTACGACAGCCTGGCGCTGGCCCGCGGGCTCTCCCCCGAGCGCAAGCGACTCTTTTTCGAACCCTGTGGCGACAACAAGATGCGGGTGGTGGAGCGTGTCAGAAAATTGACCAGCTTCCGTCCCCTCAACCTGCTGGAGAGCTACAGCCTGCTCGGCAAGTTTGACATCATCTTCTGCCGCAACGTGCTCATCTACTTTGCGCCCGAAGTGAAATCCAAGATCCTCAACCAGTTCGCCAGCAGCCTCAATCCTGGCGGCTACCTGATGCTGGGGGCCTCCGAGTCTCTGGCCGGCCTCACCGACAAGTTCGAGATGATCCGCTGCAACCCCGGCATCGTCTACAAGGTCAAATAACCCCGCTCAATACCCTCTTGGCACACCTCTTGCTAAATATTCATGAAGCAGGAGGTGTGCTATGGCAATTTCATTCGACAAGGCATTCGGTGTTCATCAGTACACGCTGAGCGTGCGCGCCAAGCGTGCCGAGGTGTTGTCCAGCAACATCGCCAATGCGGACACGCCGGGCTTCAAGGCTCGTGACATCGACTTCTCACAGGCGTTGCAGGATGCCCAGGGCCAGCAAGGGTTCGGGCTCAGCACCACCAGCGAGAAGCACTTCGCCTTGCAGATGGATACCCCGGGCACGACCCAGTACCGCAATCCCCTGCAACCGGATACCGGTGACGGCAACACGGTGGACGTGCAGCAGGAGCGCAGCGAGTTCCTGCGTAACAGCCTCGAATACCAGGCCTCCCTTGAATTCATGAACAGCAAGATAAGCGGCCTGCTCAAGGCACTGAAAGGAGAGCAAGGATGAGTTTGTTCAAGGTCTTTGACATTGCAGGCTCTGCCATGAGCGCGCAGTCCGTTCGCCTCAACACGGTGGCGAGCAACATGGCCAACGCTGACAGCGTCAGCTCCAGCGTGGAAAAAACTTACCACGCCAGGCGGCCAGTCTTTGCCGCCCAGCTGGATCAGGCCATGTCCGACAAGCAGGCCTCGGTCGGGGTGGATGTGAAGGGCATCGTCGAGAGTGATGCGCCCCTGCTCAAGGAGTACAACCCGAATCACCCCATGGCGGACAAGGATGGCTTCATCTTCAAGCCCAACGTCAACATGGTGGAAGAGATGGCGGACATGATAGCGGCGTCGCGCAGCTACCAGACCAACGTCCAGGTGGCCGATGCGGCCAAGAAAATGTTGCAGCAGACCCTGGGTCTGGGCAAGTCCTGACAGAGGTGAACCCGGATGAGAGTGACCCGTGATCGCCTGCCAGGCGGCAACAATCGGCCCAGTGGGCACGCCCTAGAGAGGGGAGCATAAGTGGCAGATACCTATGACAGCCTGCTGGGCGTCAACCGGACGACGTCGGCCCAGACCAGTACGGTCAACACCAGTACCCAGAAAAAGGAGCTGGATCAGGAGTCCTTCCTGAAGCTGCTGACCATGCAGCTCTCCTATCAGGATCCGTTCAAACCGGTGGACAACGCCCAGATGCTTTCCCAGATGACCTCGATGTCGACGTCTCAGGGGATCAGCAGCCTCTCCACCCAGATGGAGAGCCTCAACAGCCTGATGACCTCCAGCCAGGCGCTGCAGGCCTCCGCGCTGGTGGGACAGAACGTGCTGATCCCGTCCAACACGGGTTACGTGGAGAAGGGAGGCACCCTCACGGGGGTCATCGCCACCGGCGATGGCGGCAGCAACATCAAGGTGACGGTGAAGGACGAGAGCGGCCAGGTCATCAGGGAGTTCGCCATCGAAGGGAGCCACAAGGGGAACGTGGCCTTTGAATGGGATGGCAAGGACAAGTCCGGCAACGAGGCCAAGAGCGGCAAGTATTCGATAGAGGCGCATGCCACCGTCGACGGCAAGTCGGAGAGCGTCCCCGCCCTGACTTACGCCAAGGTGGAGAGCGTCACCCTGGGAACGAGCACCAACCCCAGCACCCTCAAACTCAAGGGACTGGGCGGCATCTACCTGACCGATGTATTGGAAATTGGCGCGACGACCGGCAAGACCACCACCCAGTCGGCTTCGTCCTCTAACGCAGTGATCTAAGGAGAAAGACATGTCATTCAACAATGCCCTCAGCGGCATCAATGCGGCTCAAAAAGACCTGAACGTCACCGCGAACAACATTGCCAACGTCAATACCACCGGCTTCAAGGAGTCCCGTGCCGAGTTTGCCGACGTCTATGCCAACTCCATCTTCGTCAACGCCAAGACCCAGGTCGGCAACGGGGTGGCGACTGGCGCGGTGGCCCAGCAGTTCCATCAGGGCGCGCTGCAATTCACCAACAACGCGCTGGATCTCGCCATCCAGGGCAACGGCTTCTTCGTGACCTCGGACGGCCTGACCAACCTGGATCGCACCTACACCCGTGCGGGCGCCTTCAAGCTCAATGAGAGCAGCTACATGGTCAGCAACTCCGGCGGTTATCTGCAAGGGTACGAGATCAACTCTGATGGCACCCCCAAGGCGGTGAGCATCAATGCCACCAAGCCCATCCAGATCCCGGACAAGGCCGGTGAGCCGGTGCAGACCACGACGGTCGAGGCTGGCTTCAACCTGCCTTCCAGCACGAAAACGCTGATGGATGTCAATGCCTCCAAATTCGATCCCACGGACTCGACCACCTACTCCTCCTCCACCTCCGTGGTGGTCTATGACTCCCTGGGCGAGCCACACACCATCACCCAGTACTTCACCAAGGAAGCGGATCCGACCGATCCTACCCAAGCGGCGGTGCCGACTGCCTGGCGCATGTACCTCTATGAAGGGGACAAGCCCATCGACATCGTAGGCGGTACGGCCACCACCATGGCGACCGGTCTGAGCCAGGCCCCCCTGAGCGCCCGGGTGACCTTCGATGCCTCCGGCAAGATGGTCACACCCACCACCCCGGCGGTCATCAAGACGGAACCCCTGGGGGCGGCGGGGGCCGGTATCATCACCAATGGCGCCGATGGCACCCAGGAGATTGAGTTCAAGCTTGGTACCGTGACCCAGTACGCCTCCCCCTTTGAAGTGAGCAAGCTGACCCAGGACGGCTCCACCGTCGGTCGCCTGACCAAGGTGGAGATCGGGGCGGATGGCATAGTCTCCGCCACTTACAGCAACGCCACCACCGTCAAGGTGGCCATGGTGGCCATGGCGAAGTTTGCCAATGCCCAGGGGCTCACCCAGGTCGGCGACACCTCCTGGCGCCAGTCCCTGCTCTCCGGCGATGCCTTGCCCGGCACCCCGAACTCCGGCACGTTCGGCTCCATCAAGTCGTCGGCACTGGAGCAGTCCAACGTGGATCTCACCACCGAGCTGGTCGACCTCATCACTGCCCAGCGCAACTTCCAGGCCAACTCCCGTTCCCTGGAAGTGAACAGCTCCCTGCAGCAGAACATACTGCAGATCCGCTAAGACGGCGGGTAGTTGGAAGGGGCGCTTCGGCGCCCCTTGTCGTGTCAGTCCCGCCTCATTTCCTCCTTTCATTCCGTCTTCGTCATCTCTCTTGGCATTCAACTTGCAGTTGAGCTGTGAGAGTCATCTGTTTGACGGAGGATCCCATGGATCACCTGCTTTACATCGCCATGTCCGGGGCCAAGGAGAACATGAACAGTCTGGCTGTTCGTGGCAACAACCTTGCCAACGCCAACACCATTGGCTTCAAGTCTGACTTCGAGCAGGCGCGCAGCATGCAGGCGTTTGGCGAAGGGCTGCCCACGCGGGTGTTCGCCATGACCGAGCGGCCGGGCCAGAACCTGCAGCACGGCATGCTGATGACCACGGGTCGGGATCTTGACGTTGCCGTCGATGGGCCGGGCTGGATTGCGGTGCAGGATCCCAACGGCGCGGAAGCCTATACCCGCATGGGCAACTTGCAGCTCAATGCCACCGGCAATCTGCAGACTTCCACCGGTCTGAATGTGGTGGATGATGCCGGTCAGCCCATCGTGCTGCCCCTGCCCATGGAGAAAATTGAGATCAATCGTGACGGTACCATCAGCGGCCGCCCCGAGGGGGCCGCCGCCAACCTGCCGGAAGATTTCCAGCGTATCAAGCTGGTCAATCCGGCGGCAGATGTGGTGGAGAAAGGCCAGGATGGCCTGTTTCGCCGCAAGGATGGCCAGAATGAGGCCGCGTCTGCGGATGTGGGCCTGATCGCCGGCTCCCTTGAGGGGAGCAACGTCAACGTGGTCGACGAGATGACCAACCTTATTCGCTTGCAACGTCAGTTTGAAACTCAGGTCAAGATCATGAAGACCGCCGAGGAGAACGACGAGGCACAAACCCAGCTGCTGCGTATCAGCTAATCAAGGAGCACCCCATGAATCCTGCACTCTGGATCAGCAAGACTGGCCTCGATGCCCAGCAGACCAACATCTCGGTCACCTCGAACAACCTGGCGAACGCCAGCACCGTGGGCTACAAGAAGGCGCGGGCCATCTTCGAGGATCTGCTTTATCAGAACATCAACCAGCCTGGCGGTCGCTCCTCTGCGGACACCGAGCTCCCTTCCGGCCTGATGCTGGGGGCGGGGGCCAAGGTGGTCGCCACCCAGAAAAACCACAGTCAGGGCAACGTCCAGACCACGGACAACTCCCTTGACCTGATGATCAGCGGCCGCGGCTACTTCGAAATCCAGCTGCCCGATGGCAGTGCCGCCTATACCCGCAACGGCCAGTTCACCCTGAACGATGAGGGGACCATCGTCACCCCGGGCAACGGTTACCCGCTGCAACCGGAGATCCAGATCCCCGAGAACGCCCAGAGCGTCACCGTGGGGGAGGATGGCCAGGTCTCCGTCCAGCTCAAGGGGGATGGCCAATCCCAGGTGGTGGGCCAGATCAACACCACGGACTTCGTCAACCCCACCGGCCTGCAGCCCATGGGGGAGAACCTCTTCCTCGAGACCCAGTCCAGCGGCGCCCCCATTCAGGGGACTGCCGGCGCGGACGGGCTGGGGGTGATCAAGCAGGGGATGCTGGAGACCTCCAACGTCAACGTGACCGAGGAGCTGGTGAATCTCATCCAGGCTCAGCGGGTCTACGAGATGAACTCCAAGGTCATCTCCGCCGTCGACTCCATGATGTCCTTCCTGACCCAGCGGACCTGATGAAAGGAGTGTCATGATGAAAGCCATATGGATGCTGGGACTGCTGACGCTGGCGGGTTGCACCAGTACCCCCAATACCGCCAAACCGGATGATCCGGATTTCGCCCCCGTTTACGGGGAGTCGGAGCCGGTGTCGGTGCGCCCGACCGGCGCCATCTTCCAGCCCGAGCAGGTCAACGGCATCTACTCGGACATCAAGGCGCACCGGGTGGGTGACATCATCACCATCCAGTTGGCGGAGTCGACCTCGGCGTCGAAAAAGGCCAACACCCAGAGCGGCAAGGACAACAAGCTGGCGCTCGACCCCGTCACCCTGGGTGGCGTGCCGGTCACGGCGGGGCCCTACGATCTGTCGGCCTCCATCGGCCAGAACAGTGCCTTCAAGGGGCAGGCCAAGGCGGATCAGAGCAACAGCCTGCAGGGCAACATTTCGGTCAGCGTGGTCAAGGTACTGCCAAACGGCAACCTGCTGGTGCGCGGCGAGAAGTGGATCATGCTCAACAATGGCAACGAATATATCCGTATCACCGGTCTGGTGCGCCCGGAGGACGTGAGCTCGGAAAACAGCGTCTCCTCCCAGCGGGTGGCCAATGCGCGTATCTATTACGGCGGTACCGGGGATCTGGCGAACACCCAGGAACAGGGCTGGCTCACCAGCTTCTTCAACGGCCCCTGGTGGCCCATTTAAGACTCAAGAGTCCGGGGCGTTCACGGGTCCCGGATCAGGAAGGTTTTGTTAGGAGATGTCATGAACCGATTCCGTCTGCTTGCCCTGCTGTGCTGCCTGCTGCCCTTCGGGCTGGCGCACGCATCCCGCATCAAGGACCTCGCCTCGGTGGAAGGGGTGCGCAGCAACCAGCTGATCGGTTACGGTCTGGTGGTGGGCCTGCCCGGCACGGGGGAGAAGAACAACGCCTTCACCGAGCAGACCTTCAGGACCATGCTCAACAACTTCGGCATCAAGGTGCCTGACAACATCAAGCCCAAGATCAAGGACGTGGCGCCGGTGGCCATCCACGCGGATCTGCCCCCCTTCTCCAAGCCGGGTCAGACCATAGACGTCACCGTCTCCGCCATCGGCGAGGCGAAGAGCCTGCGTGGCGGCACCCTGCTCCAGACCTTCCTGAAAGGGCTGGATGGCCGCGTCTATGCGGTAGCTCAGGGCAGCCTGGTGGTCGGTGGCCTCGGGGCCGAAGGGGCGGACGGCTCCAAGGTGGTGGTGAACACGCCCACAGTGGGGCGGATCGCCAACGGGGCGACCGTGGAGCGGGAGGTTCCCAACTCCTTCAGCCAGGGCGACACCATCACCTTCAACCTGAACCGGCCGGACTTCACCACCGCCCGCCGTCTGGCGGACGTGGTCAACGATCTGGTGGGTCCGAACACCGCCCAGGCGATGGACGCCACCTCCATCAAGGTATTCGCACCGCGGGATCCGGCCCAGCGGGTTTCCTACCTCTCCACCATCGAGAACCTGGAAGTGGACCCGGCGAGCGAGTCCGCCAAGATCATCGTGAATTCGCGCACCGGGACCATCGTCATTGGCAGCGAGGTCAAGCTGCGCCCGGCGGCCATCAGCCACGGTGGGCTGACGGTGACCATCGCCGAGAACCAGCAGGTCTCCCAACCCAATCCGCTCGCTGGCGGGCAGACGGCGGTCACCAACAACTCCACCATCAACGTGCAGCAGGATCCCGGTCGGATGTTCAAGCTCGATACCGGCGCGACCCTGGACGACCTGGTGCGGGCGGTGAACCAGGTGGGGGTCGCCCCCGGGGATCTGATGGCGATCCTGGAGGCGCTGCAGCAGGCGGGCGCGATCCAGGGCCAACTGGTCATTCTGTAATTTCGTGAGCGGCAAGCGGTTGCCACGGGCGGCAAAGAGGTAGGTTATGGCAGAGTTCGACACCCAGAGCGGTATCAATATTGGCATGGTGCAGGACGTCCAGAACCTGGACAAACTGCGCCAGATGAGCCTGAGCAAGGAGGGGAAGCAAGGGGCCCTGATGGCGGCCGCCCGCCAGTTCGAATCCATCTTCACCCAGACCCTGTTCAAGGGGATGCGCCAGGCCAACTCGGTGCTCACCGAGGGCAACCCGATGAACAGCAGCTACACCCAGTTCTATGAAGGGATGCTGGACGAGCAGCGGGTTGCCGACATGTCGAGCAAGGGGGGGCTGGGCATCGCCGAGATGGTGGCCAGGCAGCTCTCACCCGAGCAGACCTTCACCCATCAGGATGGCCGGGTACTCAAGCTGCCCCAGCGTACCGAGCGGGTCTACAAGCCCTATCAACCCCCCAGTACCTCCAACGATCTGATTGCTGCCTCCAAAGTTGGCAAAGATTTTGCTGATAACGAAATGAAGGGTGAGCTGAATGGGGCCGAGCGTACGCTGGCCATGCCAAGACGCCCCCACCGCACCGTGCCGCCCATGGGCAGCAGCCAGAGGCCTTCGGCCCTGGATGGCAGCGCCAAGGTGTTTGACAGCCCGGAAGAGTTCGTCGACAGGCTGATGCCGCTGGCCAAGAAGGCGGCGGACAAGCTGGGGTTGAGCCCGGCGGTGCTGGTGGCCCAGGCCGCCCTTGAGAGTGGCTGGGGCAAGCGGGTGATCAAGGATGCAGACGGAAACGTGACGCACAACCTGTTCGGCATCAAGGCCGATCCGCGTTGGGAAGGCCCCAAGGCGGTGGTGAGCACCCTGGAATACGAGCAAGGGGTGGCCTCGCGCCAGAAGGCGGCGTTTCGCTCCTACGAGTCGTTCGAAGAGAGCTTCAACGACTACGTGGATTTCCTGACCTCTGGGAGTCGCTACAAGGGGGCGCTGGCCAAGGTGGACAGCCCGGACCGTTACTTCGAGGCGTTGCAGCAGGCCGGTTATGCCACCGATCCCCAGTACGCCAGGAAACTTAAACAAGTGTTGCGCAGTGATGCCATCGCCGGTTACTCGACGCCCGGCAACATTGCAGACAGGAACACAGAGATGGAGCTGTAAGCTATGGCAAGCGATCTGCTTGGAATTGGGACCTCGGGTGTGTTGGCCCAGCAGCGACTGCTGCAGACCACCAGCAACAACATAGTGAACGTCAATAGCCAGGGCTATGTACGTGAACGCACCCTGATCTACACCAATTCCGTCGGATTGGGGACGGGCGACATGGTGAGCGAGCGGATCATCAACGCCTATGCCCAGGCCGAGGTGCGCCGGGATACGTCCGCCTATCAGGCGGCCAACACCCGCTACGATCAACTGTTCAGGCTCGACAGCCTGCTCGGTGATGCCAGCAACAGCGTGGGGACCACCATCACCTCCTACTTCAAGGCTTTCCACACCGCCAACGAGTCACCGTCCGAGATCGGGGGGCGCAAGACGACCCTGAGTGAACTGAGCGGCATGGTGGACAGATTCCATACCCTCTCCGCCCAGCTCGACAAGCAGTCCGATACCATCAATGCCACCATAGGGGACGAGACGGACAGGGTGAACAGCCTGCTGAACAGCATCAACGATCTGAACCAGGCCATCGTCCGTACCCAGGGCTCCCCTGAAGAGAACCTGATGCTGTTCGATCAGCGGGATGAGGCCATTCGCCAGCTCTCCGAGAAGATGGAGATCCGCACCGTGACCCAGCCCAATGGCAGCATGCTGGTCAACATGAGCACAGGGCACTCCCTGGTGCTCGATGGCGGCGTGGCCCAGTTCAAGGTGGTGCCGGGGGACCCGGATTCCCGTGAGCCTTCCCTGCAGCTGACCCTGGGCAAGAACCAGGCCAGCATCAACGACCAGGATATTGGCGGTGCCATCGGTGGCCTCTTCACCGCGCGCCGTGATCTGGAGCCCGCCAAGCGGGAGCTGGGGCAGCTGGCCGTCGCCCTGGGGGATGCCATGAACCAGCAGAACCGGCTGGGGATGGATCTCGACAACGAGCTTGGGGGGGATCTCTTCACCCTCAAGGGAAGCCAGGGGCTGCCCTACGCCAGCAACCAGGGTAACGGGGCGGCCAGCGTCAACTTCGTCCCCGGCAAGGGGAGTGAGGTCACCACCTTCGACTACGAGGTGCGGTTCAACAGCGCCACCGGTTACGAGGTATTCGCCATCGACGGCAGCGGGCAGCGTACCTCGCTCGCCACGGGGACCACGCCGCCAGCCACCTTCGAGGTGGCGGGGCACGGCATCGAAATCGATCTCTCCGGCACTCCGGTCGCGGGTGACAAGATCTTGTTGCAACCCACCCGGAATGCGGCTGCCAACCTGGAGCAGGCGATCACCCGTCCCGAGGATATCGCGCTGGCATCCCCCCTGAAGGCGGACAAGGGATCCCAGAACCTGGGCTCGGGCGAGATAACGCTGGGCGGTGTCTACAACACCGGCACGGGCTCGGGTTTTGGCACCAACACCCTGGACCCGAGTGCACCCCAGGTCATCAAGATCGACGGCAGCGGCAACTACGAGGTCTATGACAAGAACAACAACCTGCTCGGTGTGGCCCCCGCCTCCAGCAAGGGAAAGAACCTGATGGCCGCCCTCGAGAGCCCCCTGGGGGGGCCCAAGGTTTACGCCGATCCGACCCAGAGCCCGGGCTATGAGTTCAGCATCACCGGCAAGGTGGAGGCCAGCGACAGCTTCACGCTCAGCTACAACAAGGACGGCTTTGCGGACAACGCCAACGGCCTGGCGCTGGCGGAGCTGCAGAACAAGGAGCTGGTGCGCAAGAACAACAACGCCGCCACCAGCAACGACAAGATGACCTTCAACGATGCCTACTCGGGTCTGGTGAGCGGCATTGGCAACAAGACCAGCCAGGCCAAGACCCTGCTGCAGGCCAACGAGGCGAAGCTGACCCAGAGTACCGCCATCTTCGAGAGTGTCTCCGGCGTCAATCTGGAGGAGGAGGCGGCCAACCTCATCCGCTTCCAGCAGTCCTATGCGGCCTCGGCCCAGATAGTGAACACCGCCAAGACCATCTTCGACACCCTGCTCTCCTCCGTGAGGTAAGTCATGCGCATCACCACCAACATGATCTATGACCGCAACCTTGCCTCCATGAGCAAGGTGAGCGAGCGCCAGAACACCGCCTACAACCAGTTGATGACGGGGGATAAATTCTCTCGCTCCGGGGAGGACCCGGCCGGCATGAGCCAGAAGATGGCGCTGACCAAGGAGATCGATCTCTTCAAGCAGTACGGCGTCAACGGCAGCCTGCTGGAGAACAGCCTGGGCCACGAGGAGACGGTGCTGACCTCCCTCAACAACGCCATGCTGAGTGCCCAGACCCTGATCCAGAAGGCGAACAACTCCGCCATGGGCTCCGAGGAGCGCAACGCCATCGCGAGCGAACTCGAGGGGCTGCAAAAGCAGATGTTCGACCTGATGAACAGCAAGAACTCCCAGGGGGAGTACATCTTCGGCGGCAATCAGAGCAAGACCCAGCCCTTCGTCAAGGATGCCAGCGGCAACTATGTGTTCCAGGGGGACACGGGGCAGCGCAACATCCAGGTCTCTCCCACGGTGCAGATCCCGGCCAACGACTCCGGTTTCGATCTGTTCGAGATGGTGGCGACCCGGCGCACCGCCAGCGCCGCCAGTGGCAACATCCAGGTGTCGGTGGCGGATCAGGGGAACTTCGAGAGCTTCTATCGCAACAACTATGATGCTTCCCTGCCGAGCAACCAGTATGCGGTCAGCACCCTGGCCGGGCCGCCGGACACCTACGAGATCCGTGACAGCGGTGGCACCCTGCTGCAAAGCGGCGACTATGTGGCGGGCAACAAGATCCCCTTCAACGGCCTGGCGCTCACCCTCGACCTCCCTGCGGGGTCGGCGACCCAGAACTTCGTGCTGGATACCCCGAAAAACGACAACATCCTCAATGGCATGTCCGATTTCATCTCCGCCATGCGCGATCCGACCCTGTCCGAGAGCGATTTCCAGCTGGCGGTCTCCGATGCCACCACCCACATGAGCAACGCCAGAACCAAGATAGACCGGGGACTGGGGGAGCTGGGGGGAAGGATGAACAGCCTGGAGCAGGTGATGAGCTCCAACGACGGACTCAGCACCCTGAACCAGCAGGCGCGGGCCAAGGTGTCCGAGGCGGACATGTACGAGGTGATCGCGGCCCTCTCCAAGGAGGATGCAGCCATGAGCGCCTCCCAGCTCGCCTTCAGCAAGATAAGCAAGCTGACCCTCTTCGACTATATCCGCTGACGTTCGTCCGTTGACCGCAGGCTCCCCCGTGCCACGCACGGGGGAGCCTCGTTTCATGAAGAGCCCGCCGTCCGGCCAATTTGTAACAACCCGTTGCCAGGGGCCCGTTTGCCTTGACTCGACCTGCGCCTGGGCAGATGATGCCGCCCGCACGGTAGCGCCGTGCAATCAATGTTCGCAGCATCTCGTTAGGCGAGGCTCCTGCATAAACACAGGCCACTGATCTCACGACGTCCAGAGACGCCCAAGATCAGGACAGTTTTCATCGGATTAAGGTGTCAACCCAAGTGGCTTCCGGCATGCCGGATACGTTATGCAGTGCTAAAGCTGGTACGTGGGGATGAAAACACGCCGGACGGCGTCATTTCCTGCCTGTTACTCGTCAATCAAATTGCTGTTTTCTTGCCGTTGCATCCGGCCAGGTGCCGGAGGCGTTCAGGTTCGCCTGAAATCACATGAGGACATCTGTGATGAAGAAAACACACACCCTGCTCAATCGTCATCAACTGCTCGACCCGGTTGCCCTGCGCAACTGGCTGGCTCACAACCTGGATCCGGTGGCCCGTGCCGATCAGCTTCTGACCCTGCGCCCGGAAGAGCTCAACTGCATCTTCGATACCCTCTCCATGCCGGAAGGGGCGTCCTTGCTCGCCTCCCTCCCGGCGGAGTGTGCCGGCCATCTGCTGCTCAGGCTGCATGGCAGCATCGTGGGAATACTACAGGGCACCCTGGCCCGTCGGGACCTGCTGGCCATCCTGCGCAGGCTCGACGAGCACGATCGCAAGACCCTGCTCGCCCGGCTGCCAGACCCCGCCCGTAAAGCCTTCCAGTCCCTGCTGGCCTGGCCGAACGAGTCGGTGGGGGCCAACATGCGCCACGAATACCTGGCAGTGGAGTCCGATGCGACGGTGGAAAGCGCCAAGCAGCTGATCCACGGGGCCTGGGATCAGGCCAGGCTGTTCGGTCATCTCTATGTGGTTGACGGCGAGCAGCGCCTCCTTGGCAGCGTCTCCCTCAAATCGCTGCTGATCGCCGATCCGCTGCTGCCGGTAGGGGAGCTGATGGAGGGGGAGGCGGTGCGCATCAACGCCCGGGCGGATCAGGAGCTGGCGGCCCGCCTGCTCATTGACCGCGACCTCTCGCTCCTGCCGGTGGAAGATCAGGGTCGTCTGGTGGGGGTCTTCCACGTGGACGATGCCGCCGACATCCTGGAGCTGGAGTCCACCGAGGATGCGGAGCTGCAAGGGGGCTCCTCGCCGCTGGATACCCCCTATCTGCAGGCCACCCCCTGGCAGTTGTGGCGCAAGCGGGTGGGCTGGCTGCTGATCCTGTTCGTGGCGGAAGCCTACACAGGCACCGTGCTGCGGGCCTTTGAAGAGCAGCTGGAGGCAGCCATCGCCCTGGCCTTCTTCATCCCGCTCCTCATCGGTACCGGTGGCAACAGCGGTACCCAGATCACCACCACCATAGTGCGTGCCATGGCGGTGGGGGAGGTGAGCCTGAAAAACCTCGGCACCGTGCTGAAAAAGGAGATCTCCACCGGTCTGCTCATCTCGGCCGCCATCGCGCTGGCGGCCTGGGTGCGGGCCTGGAGCCTGGGGGTGGGGCCCGAGATCGGCATGGTGGTGACCCTGACCATCGTCGCCATCGTGCTCTGGAGCGCCACTGTCGCCTCGGTGATACCCATGGTGCTGCGTCGCTTTCGCATCGACCCGGCGGTGGTCTCCGCCCCCTTCATCGCCACCCTGGTGGACGGTACCGGCCTCATCATCTACTTCGAGATAGCCAAGCTGATCCTGCCGGATCTGCAGTAGGAAAGGACAAGAGACAAAAAAGGCAGCCATCGGCTGCCTTTTTGCACAGAGGAGCGGATCACCCGAGCTGGAACAGCAGGGGCCAGCCCTGCTCGTGGCAGTAGCGGTGCTCCTTTTCCAGGTTCTGCATCAGCAACTTGTTCTCGTCGCACCAGTCCAGGGGCAGGGTGACCACCAGTTGATCCCCGGCGGCCTGCACGTTCCACTCGGGCAGCAGGTTGTCCTGACGCCTGTGGTGGGCCGCCACCGCGAGGCGCAGGATGCGGATGCAGCGCAGCACCGTCTGCTCGTCGTGGTTGGGCAGGGCCGGCAGCTCGGAGAGCTTGAGCCCCTTGCGGTGAAAGCGCACCAGGGCCGCCAGCAGGGCCTGATCGTCCTGGTTGAAGCCGGGCAGGTCGGTGTTTTGCAAGATGTAGGCGGAGTGTTTGTGGATGCCGCTGTAGTTGATGGCAAGGCCGATCTCGTGCAGCCGCGCCGCCCAGCCGAGGATGGCGCGATAGGGCTCTTCCGGCATCTCCCAGGGGCCGCTCAGGACGTCGAACAGGGAGAGGACGCTGCTCTCTACCCGGGTGGCCTGGCGCTTGTCGATGCGATAGTGAGTGCTGAGTGCAAGCGCGGTACGTTCGCGAATGTCGTGATGCTGCAGGCGCTCCTCGAACTCGTAGAGTAACCCTTCGCGCAGGGCGCCGTCGGAGTACTCCATCCGCTCGATGGGCAGGGAGGTGAAGAGCCCGAGCAGGATGGCCACCGCGGCGGCGAACACCCCCTGACGCTCCTCGGTGAGGCCCGCCAGTTTGAGCTGATCGACCCGCTTGTGCTTGAGCATCTCTTCCTTCAGCCGCTCCAGTCCCGCCAGGGTGATGGCACCATCGGTCCACTCTTCCCCCTGCAACACGTCGCGCACGGTGCGGATGGAGCCCGAGCTGCCGAGGCAGCTCTGCCAGCCCAGCTTGCGGTACTGGTTGATGATGGGGGCGAGCTGGTGCTGGGCTTCCAGCACGGCGGCGTTGAAGGCCTTCTCGCCGAGCTTGCCGTTGCCAAAGAAGCTCTGGGTGAAGCTCACGCAGCCCATCTTGCGGCTGGTGAGCGCCTTGTGCTCAAACCCTTCGCCGATGATGAGCTCGGTGCTGCCGCCGCCGATGTCCACCACCAGCACCTGGCCCTCGATGTGCTGGGTATGGGCGACCCCCTGATAGATGAGGCGGGCCTCTTCCTGGCCGCTGATGATCTCGATGGGGTGGTTGAGCACCTTGGCCGCCTCGCGCACGAAGTCGCGAGCGTTGCTGGCGCGGCGCAATGTGTAGGTGCCGGCGATGCGGATCTGATCCGGCTTGATGTTGGTGAGCCGCTCGGCGAACAGGGCGAGGCAGTCCAGCCCGCGCGCCATGGCCTCCGGGGACATGCGGCGCTGCTCATCCATCCCTTCGGCGAGGCGCACTCGCTCCTTGATGCGATCGATGATCTGCATCCGCCCCTCGGTGAGGCGGGCAATGACCATGTGGAAGCTGTTCGAGCCCAGATCGACAGCGGCGTACAGACTATTGTCCATGGTTTGACTCTATGCGTTTGAGGTAGTCGTAAATCGCCACCTGGGAACGGACCTTGCGGCGGTTGCCCCGCTTCACGTACTCGTTCTTCTGGTCGGCATCGATCACCCGCGCCTTGCAGGTATCACTCAGTTGTAGCTCGAGAATGTCGAGGATGCGCTGCTTGAGCCGCTCGTCATAGATGGGGGTGCCCACCTCGATGCGACCGTCGATGTTGCGGCTCATCCAGTCGGCACTGGAGATATAGAGCTGGGGATTGCCCTTGTTGTGGAACACCATCACCCGCGGATGTTCGAGGAAACGGTCGATGATGCTGATGACCCGGATGTTGTCGCTCAGACCCGGCACCCCCGGGCGCAGGGCGCACATGCCCCGGATGATCATCTGGATGGGCACCCCGGCCTGGCCGGCGGCATAGAGCCGGTTGATGAGGTCTCTGTCCACCAGATTGTTGATCTTGAGGGTGATGCCGCTGGGTTGCCCCGCCTTGGCGTTGGCCAGCTCGTTATCGATGAGGCGATAGAGCTGGCGGCGGCTGTTGATGGGGGAGACCAGCAGGTGGTTGAACTTGTAGCGCCGATAGGGGTACTCGATGTACTCGAACACGCTTTCCACCTCGGCGGTGATGTCCGGATGGCGGGTCAGCAGGGAGAAGTCGGTGTAGATCTTGGCGGTCTTCTCGTTGAAGTTGCCGGTCCCGATATGGGCGTAGCGCACCGCCTCGCCGTTCTCGTGGCGGGTGATGAGGCAGAGCTTGGAGTGGATCTTGAGGCTGGGCACCCCGAACACCACCTTGACGCCTGCGTCGGTCAGGATGTTGGCCCAGTCGATGTTGGCCGCCTCGTCGAAGCGGGCGCGCAGCTCCACCACCACGGTCACCTTCTTGCCGTTGTTGGCGGCGTCGATGAGGGAGTGGATGATCCGCGACTTCTTGGCCACCCGGTAGATGTTAATGCGAATGGCGCTGACCGCCGGGTCGAAGGCCGCCTGGCGCACCAGCTCGGTGAAGTGGTGGAACTTGTGGTACGGGTAGTAGAGCAGGATGTCCTGCTTGGCGATGGCGTCGAAGGCGTTGACGAAGCCGTCAAAGTCGCGGCAATCGAGGGCCGGCAGCTTGGGGTTTTCCAAATAATCCCGGCCCACATTAGGGAAGCCGATGAAATCCTTGAAGTTGTGATAGCGCCCACCGGGCATGATGGCGTCGTAGGAGCTGATCTGCAGCTTGAGCTTCAAGAAGCTTATCATGGCCGCCGGCATCTCCCGCTCGTAGACGAAGCGCACCGGCATGGCGGTGAGGCGCTGTTTCAAGCCGTCACTCATCTTGTCCACCAGGCTCAAGTCCAACTGGTCGGAGAGGTCATATTCGGCATCCCGGGTCAGCTTGACCGCGTAGGCGGCAATCTCGTCGTAGTCGAAGAAGCCCTTGAAGATCTCGTCCAGACAGAAGCGGATAACGTTGTCCAGGATGATGATCTGCTTCTTGCGACGGGTGCCCTCCGGCGGTAGCTGGAAGAAGCGGGGCAGATCGTCGGTGGGTACTTCCACCAGGGCGTACTGGATCACCTGGCCGTTCTTCTTCATCTCGATGGCGAGATAGGTGTGCTCGTCTTTCAGGAACTTGACCGGGTTGACCTCCTTGTTGAGGAGGATGGGAATGATGTGGCGCAGCACCTTTTCCCGGAAGAAGATCCGCAGCCACTGCTGGATGGACTCGGAGAGCTGGCTTTCGTTCACCAGGAAGATGTTGTGGCGAGCCAGCGCGATCAGCAGCTCCTTGTAGGTGTTGTCGAACGCCTCGCCGAGCGCCATCACCTTCTGCTGGATGGCGCGCAGCAGCACCTTGGCCTCGTCGTCGCCGCCGTGGACTTCGTTGATGAGGATGCGGCGCTTGACGTCCGACACCCGTACCTTGAAGAACTCGTCCTGATTGGAGGAGAAAATCCCGAGGAAGCGGACCCGCTCGATGAGGGGTACCGTCTTGTCCATCGCCTCTTGCAACACCCGTTCATTGAATGAGAGCCAGCTAAGTTCTTTCTCTTCATACTGCTTGTCGGTGCTCATCTGGTGCCTCTTTGCTCTGGTTGCGTCTGCGCGGAAGTTATGGCGTCAAACCATGACAAATTTATGACAGGCGACACTATTCGCTCAGATCCTGATCGATGTCGACGACGAGGTCGTCGGAGAGGGACTCCAGGGCCGTGACGAGATCGTCCAGTTCGAGCTGCGGCGGCAGGGCCACCAGAGCGTGGGCATAGAAGAGGGGGGCGCCTGAGTGGGGCGCAGGTTCGCAACCTGTGGTGAGGTCGGCGACGTTGATGTTGAGTTGGCGCAGGATGCTGGCCACTTCATGGACGATGCCCGGTCTGTCGTTGCCGGTGACGCTCAGCATCACCTGATGGGCCGGTTGCGGGCTGAGCTGCCCTTCGGCGAAGCTCACGGTGAGGCCAGGCAGCATCACCAGGGCCTCGCACAGGCTGCGGTAATGCTCGTCAGGCACGGCGACGTGCAAAATGCCGGCAAATTGCCCCGCCAGCTCGCTCATGGAGCTGGCCAGCCAGTTGCCCTGCTGCCGGGTGATGGTATCGGCCAGGCTCTCGACGATGCCGGGTTTGTCTGCGCCGATCACGGTGACGACCAATTGCTTTTGCATCCTGCTCTCCTTGAATGGGGCTGCGTGGGGTCCGTTGACGCCTGGCGGCGACGGGGAGTGCGCCAGAACGTCCATGGGCTCTAGCATTGTGCCTGCTGTGACAGGCCATATGAAGCCCGCCTTGCGCAAATTCAGTGAAAAAACGCGAATGCCGGGACGGGCTTGATTTCTGCGCTGCCTGAGTCGCTTTCCCCGTGGTAGAGTGTGCCCCTTCCTCTGGTGTGAACTGAATTTGTCTTGTAAACGGGATGTGCGTGTATGAATAGCCTTGTCGTATCGGGAGCCGTGTTGCTGGGGTTGCTCCTGCTGGTGATCGTCTGGCGCAGGGAGAAAGGGGGCAAGGCCGAGCCCTATGATCTGCAGGAAACCTTGATGAGCCCAGCGGAGCGCACCTTCTTCGGGGTGCTGGACCAGGCGGTGGGGGACAAGGCCCGTGTCTTTGCCAAGGTACGAGCCTCCTATGTACTGACGCCCGAGGCGCACCTTGGCAAGGGCAAGCGCCAGCAGGCGCTCGGCAAGATAGGGGAGAAGCACTTCGATTTTCTGCTCTGCCACCCGGCGGATCTCTCTTTCCTGTGTGCCGTGGAGCTGGATGACGAGGGGCACCGCCACCAGAAGCGCAAGGCGCGGGATCTTTTCCTGAAGGCGGCCTGCGATGGCGCCGGTCTGCCGCTGTTGCAGATCCCGGCCAGCAGCCACTACCAGGTCGACGAGTTGCGGGAGCAACTGCTGCCCCTGCTGGCGAGAACGACGGCGCCGGTGGATGACCTGCTGCCCGGCGAGCGCCGCGAACCGACCTTCAGCCCGCTGCTGCTCGATGGTGTCGATCTGGGCACGTCACACCCGGGGGTTGCCAGGGAGCCCCAGGTGCCGCCCTCCCAGGCCGAAGAGGCAATGCCCGTGTTGATGGAGGAGAATCCCTTCCTCGATCCGGATGAGGAGGAGCCCCGGGAGACGACCCCTCATTGCCCCCGCTGTGCCGCGCCCCTGGTGGCACGGGAAGCACGAAAGGGTCCCCATGCCGGTCGCCTGTTCCTCGCCTGCAGCCGGTTTCCCGAGTGCCGCTATGCCGCTCCCCAGGAGAGCGTGAAACACTGATCCCTCCTCTGACGCCGCACCCTGTCGGCGTCATTCTTTCCCCTTCGCTGGTTTTCATCCGATACTCAATCTGGCTGGAAGCGTGATCCCCGTCCCGCCAGGGTCCGGGAGGATGCGACAAGTTTTGACAATCCGCCAGAATTTTGGCACTTTGTCCCCCTTATGACACAGTGCGAAATTGGTTTTAATAAGCACTTAAAAAACAATAACTTGGCGTCAGGTGTGAAAATATGGATAGGATGGCTATGGGTGTGCTGCTTGTTGATGCCGATGATGTGCGGCGCCAGCAACTGGGGACTGTGCTCTCCTTCATGGGGATCCCCTGGCAGGAGGTGGTGGAGAGCGATCTCGATGTGGCCATCGAGACTGCCGGGCCCTTGCAGGGGATTCTGGCCGGGGAACTGCGCGAGCGCGCCCTGAGTGAGCTGCTTGCCGCCCATCCTCGTCTGCCCTTCCTCTCCCTGATGCCGGCGAGCCATGGTTGCAGCAACTTCATCGGGGTGGCCGAGGCGCCCTTTACCTATGAGTCCCTCACCCGTCATCTTCACTTCTGCCAGGCCTTCATCTCCCTGCATCCCCGTCATCAGACCCACGACAAGGGTCAGACCCTGCTGCGCCTGCTGGTGGGCAAGGGGAGGGGCATTCAGGAGGTGCGCCGTCTCATCGGCCAGGTGGCCGAGACCGACGCCAACGTACTGATCCTCGGTGAGTCCGGGACCGGCAAGGAGGTGGTGGCTCGCGCCATCCACGAGCTGTCCGCCCGAAGCGCGGGCCCCTTCGTGCCCATCAACTGCGGCGCCATTCCGGCGGAGCTGCTCGAGAGCGAGCTGTTCGGTCACGAGAAGGGGGCCTTCACCGGTGCCATTGCCGCCCGGCGCGGCCGCTTCGAACTGGCCCAGGGGGGCACCCTCTTCCTCGACGAAATCGGCGACATGCCGCTGCCGATGCAGGTCAAGTTGCTGCGGGTGCTGCAGGAGCGCCAGTTCGACCGGGTCGGGGGCGGCAAGGCCGTCCAGGCAGATGTGAGGGTGATCGCGGCGACCCACCGGGATCTGGAAGCCATGATCCGCACCCAGGCATTTCGCGAAGATCTCTACTACCGCCTCAATGTGTTCCCCATCGAGACGCCCCCCCTGCGGGATCGGGCCGATGACATCCCGCTGCTGCTGCAGGAGCTGCTCAATCGCCATGCCGAACAGCACAAGGGGATCATCCGTCTGACCCAGCGCGCCATGGAGTCCCTGATGCAGTACGCCTGGCCCGGCAACGTGCGCGAGCTGTCCAACCTCATCGAGCGCCTGCTCATCCTCTATCCGAACCAGATCGTCGATGTGGCGGATCTGCCCGGCCGCTATCGCCTGCTGCCTTGCGAGCCACGAGATGAACGGCTCACCGAGATGGACGAGCGGGACGCCCTGGCTGCCGTGTTCCAGTCCCCACCAGAGCTGGATCCCGGCATCGCCATGCCCCTGCCCATGCAGTTGCCCCAGGAAGGAGTCAACCTCAAGGAGATGCTGGCTGACCTCGAGGTGGAGCTGATCCGCCAGGCCCTGGAGTCCCAGGACGGGGTGGTGGCCCGCGCCGCCGACCTGCTCAGCATGCGCCGCACTACCCTGGTGGAGAAGATGAAGAAGTACGGCATGAGCAAGGACAATTGAGGTCAATGCTTTGACGCATTGAGCCAATGCATTGATAAATAAAGCCTATTTTGATGGCATGGAAATTGAATAAGCTGACTCAATCGCCAGTTTGAGGTCAGCTTTATGACAATCTTGCAGCAGGATGCCCCTCTCCAGTCACATGAAGTGAGTCAGCTTTACGCCATCTTCACGGCGCTGCCGACCGGCGTGCTGCTGCTCGATGGCGAGGGGCTGATCACCCGCGCAAACCCTGCCGCCCTGGCGCTGCTGGGAGAGCCACTGGAAGGCCTTTCCTGGCGCCAGATCATCGCCCGCTGTTTCGAACCCCGTGAGGATGACGGTCACGAGATCTCCTTGCGCGACGGCCGCCGGGTCCAGCTGTCGACTCAGCCGCTGCCGGATCAGCCCGGCCAACTGGTGTTCATTACCGACTTGACCGAGACCCGCCAGTTGCAGGACAGGGTCAACCACATGAAGCGCCTCTCCGCCCTTGGCAACATGGCGGCTTCCCTGGCGCACCAGATCCGCACCCCGCTCTCCGCGGCCATGCTCTATGCGGCCAACCTGGCCAACCGCACCCTCAAGCCTGAATCCCGCAGCCAGTTCCAGCAAAAATTGATGGCGCGCCTGCAGGATCTCGAGAAGCAGATCAACGACATCCTGCTGTTTGCCCGCAATGGCGACAACCAGGTGGTGGCGCCCCTCTCGGTGCAGGGCTTGCTGGCGGAAGTGCAGGCGGGGGCCGAAGCCTTCTGCCAGCAGCAGGGCTGCGCCTTGCATCTGGAGGCCCCTGAGCCCGATCTCTGTCTGCTTGCCAACAGCAGTGCCCTGGCGGGGGCCATCAACAACCTCATCGCCAATGCCCGGCAGGCCGGCGCCGATTCGCTCCTGGTGAGCGCTGTGCGCAGCGGCAACCGGGTGGAGATGCGGGTCATCGACAACGGCAAGGGGATGGCCCCCTCCCTGCTCAACCAGATCTTCGAACCCTTCTTTACCACCCGATCCCAGGGCACGGGCCTCGGTCTTGCGGTGGTGCAGTCGGTGGTACGAGCTCATCAGGGGGAGGTAAGCGTGGCCTCGGTCCTTGGCGAGGGCACCTGTTTTACCCTGTCCTTCCCCCTGCATCAGCAACAGGTTCAGTTGGGGGGAGTGGCATGAGGCGCGCAAAAGCCGGAGCGCCGGTGAAGATGATTCTCGACAAGGCCATGTTGGTTGTAGGAGGTGTGGCATGACCCAGGCTCGCATTCTGGTGGTGGAAGATGACAACGGCCTGCGCGAGGCGCTGGTGGATACCCTGCTGCTCGGTGGCTATGAGTGCCGCGAGGTGGACAGCGGCGAGCGGGCCCTGCTTGCTCTGTCCCGTCAGCGCTTTGACATGGTGATCTCCGACATCCAGATGGGGGGCATGGATGGTCTGACCCTGCTCGCCAACATCCGCCAGCAATATCCCCAGGTGCCTGTGCTCCTGATGACTGCCTACGCCAACATCGACGGGGCGGTGCGCGCCATGCGCGAGGGGGCGATCGACTATCTGGCCAAGCCCTTCTCCCCCGAGGTGCTGCTCAACCAGGTCAGCCGTTATGTGCCGGCCCAGAAGGTGGAGAAGCGTGCCGTGGTGTACGGGGACCCCAGGACAGCGGAGCTGTTCCAGCTGGCGACCCGGGTGGCGAGAAGCGAAGCCACCGTCATGGTGACCGGCCCGAGCGGGACAGGCAAGGAGGTGCTGGCTCGCTACATTCACGACCACTCCAGCCGGGCAGAACAGGCCTTCGTCGCCATCAACTGCGCCGCCATTCCGGAGAACATGCTGGAAGCGACCCTGTTTGGCTACGAGAAGGGCGCTTTCACCGGTGCGGTGCAGGGGTGCCCTGGCAAGTTCGAGCAGGCTCAGGGAGGAACTCTGCTGCTCGACGAGATCACCGAGATGGATCTGGGGCTGCAGGCCAAGCTGCTGCGGGTCTTGCAGGAGAAAGAGGTGGAGCGGCTCGGCAGCCGCAAGATGATCCCCCTGGATGTGCGGGTCATTGCAACCAGCAACCGGGATCTGAAAAAAGCGGTGCAGGACGGGCTGTTCCGCGAGGATCTCTACTACCGCCTCAACGTCTTCCCCCTGCGCTGGACGGCGCTCTGGGAGCGCCCGGGGGACATTCTTCCCCTGGCGGAGCATCTGCTGGCGCTGCATGCCAGCCAGATGGGGCTGCCGACGCCGCAGCTCGCAGAGGACGCCCGAGAGCGTCTGATGGCTCACCCCTGGCCCGGCAACGTGCGCGAGCTCGACAACGTGGTGCAGCGCGCCCTGATCCTCTGTCCAGACGGCCTCATCGACTGTGAGCACCTGATCCTGGAGGAGACGGACGAGACCCTGGTGCGCCCGCTCGAGCGGCTGTCAGGGGAGGGGCTCGGTGGCGAACTCAAGCAGCAGGAGCACCAGATCATTCTGGACACCCTGCAGGAGTGCAACGGCAGTCGCAAAGCGGTGGCCGACAAGCTCGGCATCAGCCCGCGCACCCTGCGCTACAAGCTGGCCCAGATGCGTGACGCCGGCATCGAGCTGCCCGCCTAGTCCTGACAAGCGCATGGCCTTGCCGGTCCGGCTCGATTATCATGGGCCCTGACGATCGGAATCCGGCTCCCCGCGCAGTACATGGGGAGCCCAGCTAGGAGACCCCCATGATCTCTCATCGTAAACTGGAAAGCCTGCTCAACCACCTGCTCGAACCCCATGCCATCAAGGATTACTGCCCCAACGGCCTGCAGGTGGAGGGGCGCGAGCGCATTCGCAAGGTGGTGACCGGCGTCACCGCCAGCCAGGCCCTCATCGATGCCGCCGTGGCCGCCGATGCTGACGCCATCCTGGTCCATCACGGCTACTTCTGGAGCGGCGAGCCGGCCCAGATCACCGGCATGAAGCAGCGTCGTCTCAAGACCCTCTTGACCCACGACATCAACCTGTTTGCCTACCACCTGCCGCTGGACGTGCACCCCGAGGTGGGGAACAACGCCCAGCTTGCCAGGCTGCTTGGCATCAAGGTGCGTCGCGGCCTCGAACCCTGGAACAGCAAGAGCGTCGCCATGGTGGGCAAGCTGGAGGAGCCCATGAGCGGCAGCGATTTTGCCAAGCTGATTGCCGAGCGTCTCGGTCGCGAGCCGCTTCATTGTGGTGACAGTGGTCCCGAGCTCATCCGCTCCGTGGCCTGGTGCACCGGCGGTGGTCAGAGCTACATCAGCCAGGCGGCGGAGCAGGGCATCGATGCCTTCATCTCCGGCGAAGCCTCCGAGCAGACCATTCACACCGCCCGGGAGATGGGCATGCACTTCTACGCCGCAGGCCATCACGCCACCGAGCGCTACGGCGTCAAGGCGCTGGGAGAGTGGCTCGCCACCGTGCACGGGCTGGAGGTCACCTTTATCGATATCGACAATCCGGTGTAGGGCCGATTAGCCGCGCAGCGGCGTCATCGGACGTGATGACAGCCATTGCGCTGGTCGATAGAAATGACAAGGGAGGCCTGAGCCTCCCTTGTGGTGTCTTACTGCTGCTCGCGGTTACTCGCTGGCATAGCCTGCCAGGCCAAGCTGCTTGCCATCGAGGCAGGCAGACCCTTCTCGCATCTGCAAGCGCCCTTCGCAGAACCACTGCACCACCAGGGGGTAGATGCTGTGCTCCTGCACCTGGACCCGGGCCGCCACCTCGTCGGCACTGTCCCCTTCGAAGATGGGGACCCGTGCCTGGAGGATCACCGGGCCGCCGTCGAGCTCTTCGGTGACGAAGTGGACGCTGGCGCCGTGCTCGTCATCACCGGCTTCGATGGCGCGCTGGTGGGTGTGCAGACCCTGGTATTTTGGCAGCAACGAGGGGTGGATGTTGATCATCCTCCCCGCGAAGTGGCGCACGAGGTCGGCGCTCAGGATCCGCATAAAGCCGGCCAGCACCACCAGATCCGGCTGATAATCCGCCATCAGGGCCAGCAGGGCGGCATCATACTCCTCCCGGCTGGCGAACTGCTGCTGGGCCAGGATGGCGGTTGCCACCCCGGCTTCCCTGGCACGCACCAGGCCATAGGCATCAGCCTTGTTGCTGATGACGCCGACCACCTGACCGGCAATCTTGCCGCCGGCACAGCCATCGAGGATGGCCTGCAGGTTGCTGCCGCTGCCTGAGATGAGGACGAGGATGCGTTTCATAGGGGAAGTCATCTGGCCGTTGATCCGATCATTCATTGAATGATGACCTGCTCCTCACCATCGGCCGCCTTGGCGATGTGGCCGATGTGCCAGGCGTTCTCGCCTTCGGCCTTGAGCAGGGCCAGGGCCTTGTCCAGCTGATCCGCCGGCAGGGCGATGATCATGCCGACGCCGCAGTTGAAGGTGCGATACATCTCGTGGCGGGTGACGTTGCCTGCCTGTTGCAGCCAGCTGAACACCGCCGGCCACTGCCAGCTCTGCTCGTCGATGACCGCCTGGGTGTTGGCGGGCAGCACGCGCGGGATGTTCTCCCAGAAGCCGCCGCCGGTGATGTGGGACAGGGCGTGGATCTCGCACTCCTTGATGAGCTTGAGCACGGGCTTCACGTAGATGCGGGTCGGCTCCAGCAGGGCGTTGGCCAGGGTGGTATCACCCAGCGGCTGCTGCACGTCGGCCTTGGAGACTTCCAGGATCTTGCGAATGAGGGAGAAGCCGTTGGAGTGGGGACCGCTGGCGGCCAGGGCGATCAGGGCATCCCCTTCGCCAACCTTGCTGCCGTCGATGATCTCGCTCTTTTCCACCACGCCGACGCAGAAACCGGCGATGTCGTAATCTTCCCCTTCATACATGCCAGGCATTTCGGCAGTTTCACCGCCGACCAGGGCACAGCCGGACTGTTCGCAGCCGGCGCCGATGCCGGTGACCACGGCAGCGGCAGTGTCCACGTCCAGCTTGCCGGTGGCATAGTAGTCGAGGAAGAAGAGGGGCTCTGCGCCCTGCACGATGAGGTCATTGACGCACATGGCGACCAAGTCGATCCCCACGGTGTCGTGCTTCTTCAGGTCGATGGCCAGACGCAGCTTGGTGCCCACCCCGTCGGTACCGGAGACCAGTACCGGTTCCTTGTAGCCAGCAGGGATTTGACACAGGGCCCCAAAGCCGCCAAGACCACCAAGGACTTCAGGACGACGAGTGCGTTTTGACACGCCCTTGATACGTTCAACCAGTGCATTGCCGGCATCGATATCTACGCCAGCATCCTTGTAGCTCAGTGAGGTTTTGTCAGTCACGCGTATTCCCCGTCATATAAAGAAGTGGAGGGTAAAATTCGGGGCGTATTCTACCAGCGGGCACGAAAAACCAGAAAGAAAATCGTTTGCGCGTTTTTGAATCGAAAAGCTCTACAAGCCGTGACTTTTGTTGTATGATTCCGCGATTTTTTTGGCGCCGGTTAGAGGAGATAATAATGAAAGTCGTTGAAGTCAAACACCCCCTGGTCAAGCACAAGATCGGCCTGATGCGCGAAGGCGACATCAGCACCAAGCGTTTCCGTGAACTGGCCAAGGAAGTGGGCAGTTTGTTGACCTACGAAGCGACCTCTGACTTCGAAACCGAAAAAGTGACCATCGATGGCTGGAACGGCCCTGTGGAAGTCGACCAGATCAAGGGCAAGAAGGTCACCGTCGTGCCCATCCTGCGCGCCGGTCTTGGCATGATGGACGGGGTGCTGGAGCACATGCCGAGCGCCCGCGTCAGCGTGGTCGGTATCTATCGCGATGAAGAGACCCTGCAGCCTGTCCCCTACTTCGAGAAGATCGTCAGCAACATCGAAGAGCGTCTGGCCCTGGTCATCGACCCCATGCTGGCCACCGGCGGCTCCATGATCGCCACCATCGATCTGCTCAAGAAGAAAGGTTGCCAGTCCATCAAGGTGCTGGTGCTGGTTGCAGCGCCGGAAGGCATCAAGGCGCTGGAAGCCGCTCACCCGGACGTGGAGCTGTTCTGTGCCTCCATCGACCAGGGGCTGAACGAGAAGGGCTATATCGTCCCGGGTCTGGGGGATGCCGGCGACAAGATCTTCGGCACCAAGTAAGCATCACCCCATCGCCGCGCCCAAGGCGCGCAAACGGAGCCGGCACCCTGCCGGCTCCGCTGTTTCTCCCCCCTTTGCTTGCTGCCATGCGCGCCTTGCCGCTACCATAAGCACCATCCCCCATTTCGAGAATCTTCTTTATGCTGAAACGCTTAGCGACTCTCCTCTGCTGCTGTCTGCCACTCGTGGTATCGGCCGCCCAGGTAACCGACCTCTATCAGGGCAAGGCTCCCACCAGTGGCGACATGACGGCCGCCCAGTCCCAGGCGCTGGGGGATGTGCTCGTCAAGGTGACGGGCAAGCGCGATATCCTCACCCAGCCGGATGTGGTGAAGGCCCTGGCGGCGCCGGCGGATTATGTGCAGCAATACAGCTATCAGGACATCGGCTCGGTCAAGTTTCTCAAGGCGGATTTCAATGTGGCCAAGGTGAACGCCCTGGTCGGCCAGAGCAAGTTTGCCCTGCTGGGCCCGGTGCGGCCGCAGGTCGCCATCTGGCTGGTGGTCGACGAAGGGGAGCGGCGCATTCTGCCGGATCAGTCCGGTGATGGCTGGTCCGAGGCGCTGCGTGCCCAGACCCAGGCCATGGGGCTGCCGGTCAGTCTCCCGCTGATGGACTTGGATGACAACATGGCGGTCAATGCCACCGATGTCTGGGGCCGCTTTGCCGATCCCGTGCTCAAGGCGAGCCAGCGTTACGGCGCTGAAATGGTGGTGCTCGGCAAACTCACCCCGGAGGGGGAGGCCTGGAGCATCGATTGGGGTCTTTATGGGGCCAAGCCGGGGGCGCAGGCAGGAGAGCTGACCGAGCTGACCAAGGGCTCGGGTTCAGGTACCCAGGCCGAGGTGGCAAAGGGCTTTGCCGATGCCCTGGCCGGTTGGTTGGTGCAGCAGTACGGTACCCGTCTATCCGGTGTCGCCTCCAGCCAGACCCTGGTGGTGGAGGGGTTGTCCGACATCGATGGCATGATCCAGATCCAGAAGCTGCTGCAGGGGATGGCCAGTGTCACCAAGGTGGCCATCGGCAAGCTGGAAGGGGACAAGGTGACCTTCAACCTCTCGCTGCAGGGAGACAAGGCCGAGCTGGTGAGGGGGTTGCAACTTGAGAGCCGCCTGCATCAGGTGGAAGACAACGAGAGCGGCCTGCGCTATCAATGGTCGCAGCCCTGATCCCGGGGGAGGATCCTGACCGCCCGGCATGGTCCGGGCGGTTCTCTATCTGCCCCGCTGGTGATACACTTGCCCGCAAATATCACAGTCAAAGCCCAACGAGTGAAGCAACCGGCCCAACTGTCTTTAGCCGTACAACTACCGGATGATGAAACCTTCGTCAGTTTTTATCCCGGCAACAACGCCCATCTGATCACCGCCCTCAAGAATGCGGCCATCGGTCAGGGCTCACCCTTCCTCTATTTCTGGGGAGCCAAGGGGTCGGGCCGCTCCCATCTGCTCCATGCCACCTGTGCCGAGGTCAACGCCCGCGACGCGGCGGCGGCCTATCTCTCCCTCGATCAGTTCGAACAGCTTGACCCCAGCATGCTCGATGCCCTGGAGAGCCTGCCCCTGGTCTGTCTCGACAGCCTGGAGGCGATCGCCGGCAACGCCCTGTGGGAGCGGGCCCTGTTCGACTTCTACAATCGCTGGAAGGAGAAGGGGGAGGGGACGCTCATCGTTACCGGCTGCAGCGCGCCACGCAAGCTGGGGCTGCAACTGCCGGATCTCGCGTCCCGTCTCGACTGGGGTGTGAGCTTCCACCTCGACGAGCTGGACGACGAGGGCAAACTCAGCGCCCTGCAACTGCGCGCCGAGCTGCGGGGTTTCAAGCTGCCCATCGACGTGGGCCGTTTCCTGCTCAACCGCCTCTCCCGCGACATGCGCACCCTGCTTGCCACCCTCAATCGTCTCGACAACGCCTCCTTCCGTGCCAAGCGCAAGCTGACCATTCCCTTTGTCAAAGAGATCCTCGAGCTCTGAAAACCTATCCCATTAGGCTAACTTATTCGCCATTTTGAACCTGGGCAGTGCTCGAAATCCTCACGTACTACAGTACGCTCCGGTTTCTGCGCGCTGTCCGTGTTCAAACTGCCTTCAACGATTACGCCTACTGGGATAGGTTCTAAGCCCCATAACGACAAACCCCGGGACTTGGCCGGGGTTTGTTTGCGAGCATTACACAGCTATCAGTGGAACTGATCTTCTTCGGTGGAGCCGGTCAGCGCGGTCACCGAGGACTGGCCGCCCTGAATGACGGTGGTCACCTTGTCGAAGTAACCCGTACCCACTTCCTGCTGGTGTGCCACGAAGGTGTAGCCACGTTCGGCAGCGGCGAACTCGGGCTGCTGCACCATCTCGACATAGTGCTTCATTCCCTCGCCACGGGCGTACTGGTAGGCCAGCTCGTACATGTGGAACCACATGTTGTGGATACCCGCCAGGGTGATGAACTGGTACTTGTAGCCCATGTCGGAGAGCTCCTGCTGGAAGCGGGCGATGGTGGCATCGTCCAGGTTCTTCTTCCAGTTGAAGCTCGGGGAGCAGTTGTAGGCCAGGATCTTGTCCGGGTACTGGGCCTTGATGGCCTCGGCAAATTTACGCGCCTCGTCCAGATCGGGCTTGGCGGTCTCGCACCACACCATGTCGGCGTAAGGGGCGTAGGCCAGGCCGCGGGAGATGGCCTGCTCGATGCCGGCCTGCACCTTGTAGAAGCCCTCGCTGGTGCGCTCACCGGTCAGGAAGCCGGCATCGTAGGGGTCGGCATCCGTGGTCAGCAGATCTGCCGCGTTGGCGTCGGTACGGGCGATCACCAGGGTGGTGGTGCCGCAGACGTCGGCTGCCAGACGCGCTGCGATGAGCTTTTGCACCGCTTCCTGGCTCGGGACCAGTACCTTGCCGCCCATGTGGCCGCACTTTTTCACGGACGCGAGCTGATCTTCGAAGTGCACGCCGGCGGCGCCCGCTTCAATCATCCCCTTCATCAGCTCGAAGGCGTTCAGCACGCCGCCGAAACCGGCTTCCGCATCCGCTACTATGGGCAGGAAGTAGTCGATGAAGCCTTTGTCCTCTGGTCCAACCTTGTTGGCCCACTGGATCTGGTCGGCCCGGGCGAAGGAGTTGTTGATGCGCTCCACCACGGAGGGGACGGAGTTGGCCGGGTAGAGGGACTGATCCGGGTACATGGTGGAGGAGAGGTTGTTGTCCGCCGCCACCTGCCAGCCGGAGAGATAGATGGCTTCGATGCCGGCCTTGGCCTGCTGCACCGCCTGGCCGCCGGTCAGAGCGCCGAGGCAGTTTACATAGCCTTTCTTGGCGCCGCCGTGGATCAGCTCCCACAGTTTGTCGGCGCCGCGTTGGGCCAGAGTGTGTGTCGGCTGCAGGCTGCCACGCAGGTTCACCACGTCCTCGGCGCTGTAGCCGCGCTTGATCCCTTTCCAGCGGGGGTTTTCTGCCCAGTCTTTCTCGATAGCCTGGATCTGTTGCTCACGGGTCAGTGCCATATCAGTTCCCTCTTTCATTGATTTCACGTTTCCATTGACTTGTTATGGGGGCCGTTACCGGCCCGGATCTCACAGCCGCTCGTAGCCGGGCAGCGTCAGAAAATCGATGAGTGTGTCGGCGCAGGTGATCTCGTCCATCAGGGCGCTTGCCTCGGCGAAACGGCCAGATTGCCAGCGGGCCTCGCCCACTTCGCCTCTGACCACCTCCTGCTCCTCGGCCAGCATCTGGCGGAACAGCGCCTTGGTCACCGCCTGACCGTTGGAGAGGGTCTTGCCGTGGCGGATCCACTGCCAGATGGAGGTGCGGGAGATCTCTGCGGTGGCGGCATCTTCCATCAGTCCGTAGATGGGCACGCAGCCATTGCCGTTGATCCAGGCTTCCAGGTATTGCAGGGCGACGCGGATATTGGTGCGCATGCCCGCCTCGGTGCGATCACCCTCACAGGGGGCCAGCAGGTCGGCGGCCGTGATGGGGGCATCCTGCTCGCGCAGCACGCCGATCTGGTTCTGGGCACCCGCCGGAATGGTGGCGTTGAACACCGCCATGGCGGTATCGGCCAGACCGGGGTGGGCCACCCAGGTGCCATCGTGGCCGTTGTCGGCCTCGCGCTGCTTGTCCGCGTGCACCTTGGCAAACACCTGTTCGTTGACGGCCGCGTCCTTGGCCGGAATAAAGGCAGCCATGCCCCCCATCGCCAGCGCGCCGCGCTTGTGGCAGGTCTTGATGAGGAGTCGCGAGTAGGCAGAGAGGAACGGCTTGTCCATGGTCACCACCTGACGATCCGGCAGGACGCGATCCGGGTGGTTCTTCAAGGTCTTGATATAGCTGAAGATGTAGTCCCAGCGACCGCAGTTGAGGGCGACGATGTGATCCTTCATCTGATAGAGCAGCTCATCCATCTCGAACACCGCCGGCAGGGTCTCGATGAGCACGGTGGCCTTGATGGTACCGCGGGGCAGACCGAATTTGTCCTCGGTCCAGGCGAACACCTCGCTCCACCAGCGCCCTTCCAGATGGCTCTGCAGCTTGGGTACGTAGAAGTAGGGACCGGAGCCCTTGGCCAACAACGCCTTGTGGTTGTGCAGGAAATAGAGGGCGAAGTCGAACAGGCCGCCGGGAATGGGGGCACCATCAAAGGTGACGTGCTTCTCCGGCAGATGCAGACCGCGCACCCGGCAGATGAGTACGGCCGGATTGGGATTCAAGGTATAAGCCTTCCCCTCCGGGCTCTGGTAGGCAATAGTGCCGTTGACCGCATCGCGCAGGTTGATCTGGCCCTCGATCACCTTGTTCCAGGCCGGGGCCAGGGAGTCCTCGAAGTCGGCCATGAAGACCTTGACGTTGGCGTTGAGGGCATTGATCACCATTTTGCGCTCGACCGGGCCGGTGATCTCCACACGGCGGTCCTGCAGATCGGCGGGGATGCCGCGAATGGTCCAGTCACCATCGCGAATATGGGCGGTCTCTGGCAGGAAGTCCGGCAACTCACCGCCATCGATACGGGCCTGGCGTGCGACTCGCTGCTTCAGCAGCTCATTGCGTTGGGGAGCGAAACGTTCCACCAGTTCGGACACCAGGGCCACCGCATCCGGCGTCAGGATCTGCGCGTAATCGGGAAGCATCTCGCCTTGAATGCGCAGGCGGGTGCTGCTGATGGTCTGGGCCGGTGCCGACATAGTGGGTACTCCTCCAAAAGTTACATTTTGAATTTATTAACTACGACTAACGTCTATATCCCTTTCTTTCAAACTCCCCGTAACAGCGGGGTAACACGATTCATAAGGTGCAAAAGAATGGCGGATTCGTCAACTTGATTTTTAAAACGGGTGTTTTTTGATGATAGTTAAGATGCTGTTTTAAATGGATTTATGTGATTAGTGTAAAAGCTCTTTGCAGATGGTTATGCTCTTGGGTCGCCGGGGCGGCAGGGGGGAGGATTTCGGTAGAGGGGATGGGTTAAAAATGTAACTAATTACGTAATAAAATTACAAATGCAAAAACAAATCCCGACATTACTCCAAGCTTTGCAAAAACAGCTGTATGAAATGCCTTCGTTCAATCCAGCCTGCATGAGGGTTATGAAGTGACAGGGTAGTGAACTGGTGTTTAAAACTAAAATGTCAAATTGGGTCAAAATGGCGAAGACGAACATGAGAGAGGGAAATGACGAGCAATAACGTAGGTTTGTATCAAGGCGTGTCCATGAAGGAGAGGGAGGTTGGGGCGCAGAAGATGGTCAATTAAACTGATTTTTGAATAAAAACTAGCATTTTGTCGTTATTTGCGGTGGCGGTCTGTTGACCGGGGTCAAGGGTGGTGCCGGACAGCAAAACCGGCGTCTTGAACCGCACTATGGCACGGGCTCGTCTCAGTAATCTTCATCCGGGGCGGCGAGATCGATCACATCGAGGTGCACTGAACTGCCAAACCCGTGCTCTGCGGAATCGAGCTCGGAGGGCGTGGGGGAGATCAGGGGCTGAACGGGCTGGGAGTCAACAGCTTGGGTCATGGATGCTTGCCTCATTGATTGCAAGCCGGTTGGTGATTCCATCACCCTAGTGTCCACCTCCCTGTTTTTATGGCCGGCGGAAAAGTTGCGTATCCTAGCGGCACTTTATGAAAGCTTCAAGTGGTTCTGTATAAAATTCATGCCAATAAAAAGTGGCGACCCGATGAACGGGGGAGGCGAGAGGAAAAGAGGCAAGCGTCGGGCGTGCAGGCAAAAAAATAGCCCAGTCGTTTGACTGGGCTATTTTCGGGGAATTTGGTCGGTGTGAGAGGATTCGAACCTCCGACCCTCTACACCCCATGCAGATGCGCTACCTGGCTGCGCTACACACCGACGGAGTCAGCTCGGCTGACGGGGAGGAAGTCTAATCGGATGATTTGGCGGGCGCAACTCCTTTTTTATCAGGGAGATGCCGACTGCTTCTTTATTGTTCAGCCAAGATGCAACTTGGGCCCTGGCCGGAGTTTTGGCATAATCGCCGCCCCCTTAGGCGGACACAGGGTGGCGAACACCCAACTCGGGGCGTTCCGATGTCGCCGGGGCCTTTGGCCTCTCTTTCATTGACAGCATCTTCTGCCGTGGGCTACCGGCTAGCGCGAGGGGGAAGGGGCCCGGTGTGCCCAGGGCCGGGACGCAGCAATCCGGGAGTGCGCGGCCGATGCCGTGCAGGGGCCAGGCAAGCCGACATCATATCGACGAGAGGATCAGGGCGTGAAACCATCTGAAGTTGCAGCACAGATCAGCCAGCGCGAGCAGGACGAACGCTGGATGCGCCATGCCATGGCCCTGGCAGCCAGGGCAGAGGGGATAGGCGAGATCCCGGTGGGCGCCGTGCTGGTGCTGGGGGACAAGATAGTGGCAGAGGGGTGGAATCGTTCCATCAGCGAGCACGACGCCTGCGCCCATGCCGAGGTGATGGCGCTTCGGGAAGCGGGCAAGCAGCTTGAAAACTATCGCCTGCTCGACACCACCCTCTATGTGACGCTGGAGCCCTGCTGCATGTGTGCCGGCGCCCTCATCCACAGCAGGGTCAAGCGGGTGGTCTATGGTGCCCGGGATTTGAAGACGGGGGCGGCAGGGTCTGTGTTCGACATCCTGCTGGATCCTCGCCACAACCACCAGGTGGCACTGACGGGGGAGGTGCTCGCCGACGCCTGCTCGGCCCAGCTGTCGGATTTCTTCAAACGGCGCCGCGCCGAGAAGAAGGCGGCCAGACTCGCCGCGAAAGAGGCGCTTCCTCAAGATGACAGCGGGGCCTGATGGCCCCGTTTGCTTTTATTTCACTGCCAGACCGGCGGCCTGCTTCCCACCGAATATCAACTGCCACCCCTGCGATGAAGCCCGCGCTCTTTGCCGCTGTTGATGTAACAAAACTGTCATGCATCCGCCATATAATGCCGCCAAGCCTAGCTCACATTGAGGTCTTGCATGTCATCGGAATCGTTAAATCTGGTCATGGCGGGCAGTCGAAAACGCCGGATCAAGGATAAATTGGCCAAATATGGCGTCACCACAGGGGGAGCCCTGGTGCTGGTGGCGCTGTTGCTTATCTTCTTCTACCTGCTTTATGTGGTGAAGCCCATCTTCAATGGCGCCAGCATGGAGAGCACCGCTTCCTTCACCCTGCCCATCAAGGGCAAGACCGCCTGGCTCGGGGTCGAGGAGCAAAACGAGATAGGTTACCGCTTCAGCGACCTGGGGAAGGTCAAGTTCTTTGCCGTGCAACCGGATGGCAAGATCAAGACCGGACAGGTGATTGGCGAGGCGCAGGTGAACGGCGAGATCACGGCGGTCGCGCCGCCTGCGCCGGGCCAGAAACTCATCGCCTATGGGTTTGCCGACGGCAAGGCCCAGGTGGTGCAACCCTATTTCAAGATCTCCTATCCCAATGACGTGCGCGTCATCGAGCCCAGCCTGCAATATCCCTTCGGCGAGACCCCCGTGGTGATCGATCCCCAGGGCAAGGCGCTGACGCGCATGGTCTTCGAGGCGACCAAGGACAAGATGGCGACCGCGGCCGTGACCGAAGATGGTCGTGGTGTGCTGATGGTGATGAGCGGCGAGGAGAATTTCCTCTCCGGCGAAATCGAGTGGAGCAACCAGACCTACACCATTCCGTCCCTGCCACGCCATGTTGACCAGATGCTGCTGACCCCGAACCTGCGCCTGTTGTTCGTGCGCGAGGGCAACCGCCTCTCCGTTTACGACATTCACAACCTCAATGACATCTCCCTGCGCGATGTCATGGAGATCAACGCCCCCAATGCCAGCGTGACCCAGGTGGCCCTGCTCTCCGGTGCGTCCTCCCTGCTGGTGGGCAACGACAACGGCGTCATCTCCCAGTGGTTCGAGGTGGCAAAGGATGGCAAGCGCCAGTTCACCCAGATCCGTGACTTCAAGGGTGACGCGCCGGTCGCCCTGCTGACCCCCGAGCACTTTCGCAAGGGCTTCATCAGCGCAGGCAGCGACGGCACCATCAACTTCTTCCATGCCACCGGCGAAGCCAAGCTGCTTGGCGAGAAGGTTGACGGGGGCAACCTGGCTGCCGTTGCCATCTCTCCTCGCCACAACCTGCTGTTGACCCAGCAGGGGGATGACTTCAAGGTCTTTGACGTCGAGAACGATCACCCCGAGGTAACCTGGTCTGCCCTCTGGCAACAGGTGTGGTATGAAGGCTATCCCGAGCCCCAGTACGTGTGGCAGTCCACCTCCGCCAGCAACGACTTCGAAGCCAAGCTGAGCCTGGTGCCCCTGGTGTTCGGTACCTTGAAAGCCTCCTTCTATGCCATGGTGTTCGCGGTGCCCCTGGGTGTCGCCGGCGCCATCTATACCGCCTACTTCATGTCGGCGGGGCTGCGCAAATACGTCAAGCCGACGGTGGAGATCATGGCGGCGCTGCCGACCGTCATCCTCGGCTTCCTGGCGGGTCTGTGGCTCGCTCCCATCATCGAAGGGGCCCTGCCCGGGGTGATCCTGCTGCTGATCCTGCTGCCCATGGGTATGCTGCTCACCGCCCTGGTGTGGAACTATCTGCCGGAGCGCGGCCGCACCTGGCTGCCGGAAGGCTGGCACGCCATCCTGCTTATCCCTGTGCTGCTGTTCATCGGATGGGGCGCCTTCGCCTTGAGTCCCATCATCGAGAACGCCTTCATGCACGGTGATTCGCGCATCTGGCTGACCCACGACATGGGCATCAAGTTTGACCAGCGCAACTCACTGGTGGTCGGTATCGCCATGGGCTTTGCGGTCATCCCCACCATCTTCTCCATCGCCGAAGACGCGGTCTTCTCGGTGCCCAAGCACCTGACCCAGGGCTCGCTTGCGCTGGGGGCGACCCCGTGGCAGACCCTGAGCCGGGTGGTGATCCTCACCGCGAGCCCGGGCATCTTCTCGGCGGTGATGATGGGCCTTGGCCGCGCCGTGGGCGAGACCATGATCGTGCTGATGGCCACAGGCAACACCCCCATCATGGACTTTTCCATGTTCCAGGGGCTGCGGACCCTGGCGGCGAACATCGCGGTGGAGATGCCGGAATCGGAAGTGGGCAGCTCCCACTACCGGGTGCTCTTCCTCGCCGCCTTCGTGCTGTTTGTGTTCACCTTCTTGTTCAATACCCTGGCTGAATTCGTCCGCCAGCGGTTGCGTGAAAAGTACAGCTCTCTGTAAGGACTAAGGAATCGACAATGGGTAAGTGGTTTAAATCGGGGGCCCCCTGGATCTGGATGACGGGGGGCGCCGTCAGCCTGAGTCTGGTGGCCGTACTGGGTCTGTTGTTGCTGATTGGCTGGCGTGGTCTGGTCTATTTCTGGCCCCATCCCATCTATGAGTGGCAACTTGAAGATGCAAGCGGCAACAAGAGCGTCCTGATTGGCGAGATCAACGACCGGGAGCTGGTGCCGTTGGAGCGCCTGCGCGCCGCAGGCCAGGCGCTGGAAGGGGAGGAGCGCGAAGAGATTACCCGTTATCTGGTCAAGACCGGCAACCGGGAGTTCGTGGACCTCGATTTTCGCTGGGTGCTGGAGACCGATATCAAATCGCGCACCCAGCCGGCGGAGCTCGCCATGGTTGAACGCGCCACCAACGGCAACTTCTATGGTTACATCACCTCGGTGAAGGAAGATGGCCAGGAGCTGACCACGGATCTGCATCCCGCCTTGCAGCGGGTGCTGGCCCGTGCCAACGGCCTCTCAAGCCAAGCCAACGACCTGCAAAAAGGGGCCATCGGCAGCATCAACTACCAGCTGGAGCGCCTGCGCCTGAAAGAGCGCAAGGCCGAGCTGGATGACAAGCTGACCGATCAGCTTAAAGCCGAGCTGGCGAGCGAGCGTCAGGCGCTCAACGACCGTTACCAGGTGCTGGAGAAAGAGCTCTTCTCCCTGCGTACCCAGGCGGACAGAGACAGCATCACCGTCAAGGACATGCGCGGCGAGCTGGTGACCATGCCGATGTCCCGGGTGCTGGATGTAGTCTGGCCCAACGACATGAGCCTGATGGCCAAGGTGGGTCACTGGTTCCACCAGATTGGCAAGTTCGTCTCCGATGACCCTCGGGAGGCGAACACCGAGGGTGGCGTCTTCCCGGCCATCTTCGGCACCGTCTTCATGGTGATCCTGATGGCCATCATCGTGACCCCGCTCGGGGTGGTGGCGGCGGTCTACCTGCATGAGTACGCGGGCAAGAACAGCTTGACCAAGATCATCCGTATCGCGGTGATCAACCTGGCGGGGGTGCCCTCCATCGTCTATGGCGTGTTTGGTCTGGGCTTCTTCGTCTACACCCTGGGGGGCAGCATCGACCGCCTCTTCTACCCGGAAGCGCTGCCGAGCCCGACCTTCGGCTCCCCCGGTGTCATCTGGTCTGCTCTGACCCTGGCCATTCTGACCCTGCCGGTGGTGATCGTCTCCACCGAAGAGGGGCTGGCCCGGATCCCGAGCACCATTCGCCAGGGTTCGCTGGCGCTGGGTGCCACCCAGGCCGAGACCCTGTGGCGCATCGTGCTGCCCATGGCAAGCCCGGCCATCATGACCGGCCTTATCCTGGCCATCGCCCGTGCGGCGGGCGAGGTGGCGCCGCTGATGCTGGTGGGGGTGGTGAAGCTTGCTCCCACGTTGCCGATGGACGGCAACTTCCCGTACCTGCACGTGGAGCGCAAGTTCATGCACCTGGGCTTCCACATCTATGACGTGGGCTTCCAGAGCCCGAACGTCGAGGCGGCGCGTCCTCTGGTCTACGCCACCTCCTTCCTGCTGGTGACGGTGATCGTCGGCCTCAACCTGACGGCGATCGGTATTCGTAACCACCTGCGCGAGAAATTCCGGTCGCTGGAACATTAATCCAGCCATTACAGAGACGGGCAGGGACCTTCCCTGCCAACCAGATATTCCGGCAGCGGGCAAGACGTTTGCCCGCCGCCACCAAGAGAATTTGAGGTAAACAGATGATCAACGTAACACCGAGTTCGGCCCCGCACACCGCCACCGACCTGCTCAACCTGACCCCGGAGCAGACTGCGCTGGAGGTGAAGGATCTCAACCTGTACTACGGCAACAAGCAGGCGCTGTTCAACGTCAACATGAAGATCCCCAAGGGTCAGGTCACCGCCTTCATCGGCCCGTCCGGTTGCGGCAAGTCCACTTTGCTGCGTTGCATCAACCGGATGAACGACCTGGTGGAGATTTGCCGCATCGAGGGGGAGATCCAGCTGCACGGCCACAACATCTACGACAAGAGCGTGGATGTCTCCGCCCTGCGCCGTCAGGTGGGCATGGTGTTCCAGCGCCCCAACCCCTTCCCCAAGTCCATCTACGAGAACGTGGTCTACGGCCTGCGCCTGCAGGGCATCAATGACCGCCGTACCCTGGACGAGGCCGCCGAGCGTTCCCTGCGCGGTGCTGCCCTGTGGGAGGAGGTGAAGGATCGTCTGCACGACAACGCCTTTGGTCTCTCCGGCGGTCAGCAGCAGCGTCTGGTGATTGCCCGTGCCATCGCCATCGAGCCGGAAGTGCTGTTGCTCGATGAACCGACCTCGGCGCTGGACCCCATCTCCACCCTCACCATCGAGGAGCTCATCAACGAGCTCAAGAGCCAGTTCACCGTGGTGATCGTAACCCACAACATGCAGCAGGCGGCGCGGGTCTCGGATCAGACCGCGTTCATGTACATGGGGGAACTCATCGAGTACTCGAATACCAACACCATCTTCACCACCCCGGCCAAGAAGAAGACCGAAGACTACATTACCGGTCGTTACGGCTAAGGGATGCCGGTGATTGAGATGAGCAAGTTGAGCATCAACAAGCAGATTGGCAGTCAGTTCAACGGCTAAGGCATGTTGGTGCAACAAGGGTGATTGAGATGAACAAGATGGGCATCAACAAACAGATTGGCAGTCAGTTCAACGGCTAAGGCATAATCGGAGCAACAAGGATTACTGGTATGGACAATATGAACCTCAACAAACACATCTCCGGTCAGTTCAATGCCGAGCTTGAGAGCGTGCGCAACCAGGTACTGGTGATGGGGGGGCTGGTGGAGAAGCAACTCACCGACGCCATCGCCGCCATCCATGGCCAGGATCTGGATGCGGCGCGCAAGATCGTGGCCAACGACCACAAGGTCAACGCCATGGAAGTGGCGATCGACGAGGAGTGCACCCGCATCATCGCCAAGCGTCAGCCCACCGCGTCCGACCTGCGGCTGGTGATGGCCATCATCAAGACCATCACGGATCTGGAGCGGATTGGCGACGTGGCGGACAAGATTGCCCGCATGCTGACCGACAACGCCAACAAGCCCCAGCCACCGCTGGTGTCGCTGGAGAACATGGGGCGTCGCACCATCAAGATGCTCCACGACGTGCTGGACGCCTTCGCCCGCATGGATCTGGATGCCGCCCTGGCGGTCTACAAGGAAGATGACAAGGTGGATCGGGAGTACGAGTCCATCATCCGCGAGCTGATGACCTACATGATGGAAGATCCGCGCACTATACCGCAGGTGCTGAACGTCTTGTGGGCGGCACGGGCCATCGAGCGGGTCGGTGATCGCTGCCAGCACATCTGCGAGTACATCGTCTACTACGTCAAGGGCAAGGATGTGCGTCACACCAAGGCCGATGACCTGAGCGATCTGCTGGGCAAGGGCTGATAGGGCGCCTTGGGTGGAGCTCCCGTCGCGGCTGCACGACGGGAATCCAGCCCTGATTGAATAAAAAGGCGCTTTGAGCGCCTTTTTCATTGCATGGCACGGCAGTTCAAGATAACGCCACCCAGCGGGCGCTTTTCTGCTAGAATATGGCCCCTGTGTGAGTCCCGGATGGAATCACGGTCCGGTTTCCCGGGCCCAGTTTGCCGTCTTGTGCTAAGGCGGCTGTAGCAATAGGTTAATCATGAGTTTTGCCGATAGTTTGTTCTTTCTGATGCTGCTGGTCGCCGGCAGCGTGTTCTTCTCACTCTCCGAGATCTCCCTTGCCGCCTCCCGCAAGATCAAGTTGCAGGTGATGGCCGACGAGGGCAACCGCCACGCCGAGAAGGTGCTGGCATTGCAGGCCCAGCCGGGCAACTTCTTTACCGTGGTGCAGATAGGCCTCAATACCGTCGCCATCCTCGGCGGTATCCTGGGGGAGTCAGCCCTCAATCCCGCCATCAGGGAGCTGATAGCCGGCTTTTACCAGGGGCCCTGGCTCGGCCAGATTAGCTCCGCGGCCTCGTTCGTCTTCGTCACCGGCATGTTCATCCTGATAGCGGACCTGATGCCCAAGCGCCTTGCCATGACCATGCCCGAGCGGATCGCCGTGGTGGTGGTGCGTCCCATGATGCTGTGCGTCACCTTGCTGATGCCGCTGGTGTGGCTGTTCAACGGCATGGCCAACGGCCTGTTCCGGCTGATGCGCATCTCCATGGTGCGCAACGACGAGATCACCTCCGACGATATTTATGCGGTGATGGATGCAGGTGCCGAAGCCGGTGTCATCCAGCGCGAGGAGCACCAGCTCATCGAGAACGTGTTCGAGCTCCAGTCTCTGGGTGTCACTTCCGCCATGACGGCGCGGGAGAGCCTCATCTACTTCACCCTGCAAGAGGGGGAGGAGAGCATCAAGGCGAAGATCGCCGAGCACCCCCACAACAAGTTCCTGGTGTGCGACCACAACCTCGACAGCATCAAGGGGTTCGTGGATGCCAAGGAGCTGCTGATCCGCGTCATCAGCGGCCAGAGCATCGATCTCAACAGCGGCTCCCTGGTGCAGAACGTCATCATCATTCCCGACACCCTCAACCTCTACGAGGCAATGGAGTACTTCAAGAACCATCGCGGCGATTTTGCGGTGGTGATGAACGAATACGCCCTGGTGGTGGGCATCGTCACCATGAATGATCTGATGAGTACCGTCATGGGGGAGTGGGCCACCCACGTGGTGGAAGAGCAGATCGTCCAGCGGGACGAGAACTCCTGGCTGGTGGACGGGGTGACCCCCATCTCCGACGTGATGCGCGCCTTCGACATCGAGGAGTTCCCGGAAAACCAGAACTACGAGACCATCGCCGGTTTCATCATGTACATGCTGCGCAAGATCCCCAAGCGCACCGACTCGGTCAAATATGCCGGTTACAAGTTCGAAGTGGTGGACATCGACAGTTACAAGATTGACCAGTTGCTGGTCACCCGGGTAGAACCTGCGAGCAATGAGAAGCCCGCTCAGGAATCCTAAAGGAGTTCGTTAGCAATCATGAAGATGAAGACTCATTCCCGTGCGCTGGCCTGTGTGGCGCTCGCCCTGGCACTGGGTGCCTGCAGCCAGAGCGCACCGCGCAAGCCGGTGACGCCTGCCAAACCCGTCGCTCCCCAGCCTGCCGTGGTGGTCCCGCAGCAGGATCCCGATGCGGTGGTGCAAAGCGCCGTGGCAGAGCCCAGCCCGGTGTTCGACGAGGAGTATCACGGCCCGGATCAAGGGTCGCTTGAATCGGTCACCGCCCTGTTTGCCCGGGGTTACATCGAATCCGCCATGCGCGAGACCATGCTGGCGGCGGTGCACAGCGACTATCCGCTGCTCGGCATGCGGGACGTGCGTCTCACTGACCCTGTTGCCAAGTTCCTCACCTCGGCCCAGGCACGCACCACGGCCCACGACTACCTCTATGCCGGGGTGCAGCGTCGGCTGGGCCGCCCCCTCAGCCCCGCCCAGTGGGAGCAGATCTGGCAGGGCTATCCCCAGCAGGGCCGGGTCTCCGACTGGGTCAAGCAGACCAAGCGGGTGCTGGCCGGGCGCTGAGCCCCTGGTTATCGGCGGCTGTGCCCGCCTTGATCCCCTGTTTCACAAGAGGCCACCCCCCGGGGTGGCCTCTTGTCGTTTCAGTGCCTGGCCAGGTGATGCCTGTGCCGGGGAGACCTCCCTTTGCCGCCATCATCCTGAGCTTGCCCGGATTTGTTCGTAGCCCCCGATTGCCTCTTGTTCTACTTTGGGTCATGATATTTGGGATTTCTAGCCGTCTAGATGTTTTGATGGCTTAATGTGGTTTCACACAATAAACACCCGTCATGGCGGGGAGACGCAGAGAGACAGAGATGGACAAGCAGGATTTGTGGGTACTCGATGGCGGGATGGGCCGTGAACTGGCGCGGCGTGGTGCGCCGTTCCGTCAACCGGAGTGGTCGGCACTGGCGTTGATGGAAGCGCCCGAGACGGTGCGCGAGGTACACCAGGCCTATGCGACGAGCGGTGCCCGGGTGATCACCACCAACAGCTATGCCCTGGTGCCCTTCCATATCGGCGAGGCACGCTTTGCCGCCCAAGGGGAGGCACTTGCGGCTCTGGCCGGGCAACTGGCCCGAGACGTGGCCGACGAGCAGGGGGGAGCCGTCAAGGTGGCTGGTTCCTTGCCGCCGCTCTTTGGCTCCTATCGTGCGGACCTCTATCAGGCCGAGCGGGTGAGCGAGCTGGCGACACCGCTTATCCGTGCCCTGTCACCCCATGTGGATCTCTGGCTGGCGGAGACCATGAGCCTCATCGCCGAGCCCCTGGCCCTCAAGGCCCTGCTGCCCGAGGACGGCAAGCCGTTCTGGGTCTCCTTTACTCTGGAAGACGAGGCGCCGGGCAGTGAGCCTACCCTGCGCTCCGGCGAGCGGGTGGCGGATGCCGTGACCGCGTTGGCGTCGGCCGGGGTGGATGCCATCCTGTTCAACTGCTGCCAGCCCGAGGTGATTGAAGGGGCGCTCAAGGTGGCCGTCGCCGCGTTGCAGGTTCAGGGGCGCACCGACGTTCGCCTCGGCGCCTATGCCAACGCCTTCCCGCCCCAGCCCAAGGAGGCGACTGCCAATGACGGTCTGGACGAGATCCGCAGCGATCTGGGGCCGCAGGATTACCTCGGCTGGGCCGAGCGCTGGCGCAGAGCCGGGGCAAACCTCATCGGCGGCTGCTGCGGCATCGGCCCGGAACACATCGAGGCGCTGGCCAGCCGGCTGCGTTAAGGAGCGCCCATGAAAGAGAGCAAGATCGGGCTCTGGTCCCTCACTGCGCTGGTGTTCAGCTCCATGGTGGGGGCCGGCATCTTCAGCCTGCCCCAGAACATGGCCGATGTGGCGGGCGCTCGCGCCGTGCTGATCGGCTGGGCCGTCACCGGGGTCGGCATACTGGCGCTGGCCATGAGCTTCCTTTACCTGTCGCGGCTCAAACCCGAGCTCGACGGCGGCATCTACAGCTATGCCCGAGCCGGCTTTGGCGAGCTGGTGGGGTTCTTCTCCGCCTGGGGATACTGGCTCTGTGCCACCATCGGCGTGGTGGGTTATCTGGTGATCGCCTTCGCGGCGCTGGGCAGCTTCGTCGACACGCCGGAGCGGGTCTGGTTTGGCGAGGGCAACACCCTGGCGGCCTTCATCGGCGAGTCCTGCATCCTCTGGGCGGTGCACCTGCTGGTGGCCCGCGGCGTGCAGCAGGCGGCCCTGTTCAATCTGGTGGCGACCCTGGCCAAGAGCCTGCCGCTGCTGCTGTTCATCCTGTTCGCCTGCTACTGGTTCGATCCGGTCACCTTTGCGGCGGATCAGGAGGGCAGCACCCTGGCGGTACCGGTCTCCGAGCAGGTGCGCAACACCATGCTCATCACCCTCTGGGTCTTCACCGGCATCGAAGGGGCAGCGGTGCTCTCGGCCCGGGCGAGAAACAAGCGGGATGTGGGCACCGCCACCGTGCTCGGCGTGGTGCTGGCGCTGCTGCTCTATGTGCTCATCTCGGTGCTGGCGCTCGGAATATTGAGCCGCCCGGAGCTTGCGGCCCTGCCCAACCCCTCCATGGCGGGATTGATGGCCCAGATGACGGGTTCCTGGGGCAAGCTGCTCATCAGCGCCGGCCTCATCGTGTCGGTGCTCGCCTCCTACGTGAGCTGGACCCTCTTCTCGGCCGAGGTGCCGTTCAGCGCGGCGCGTCACGGGGCCTTCCCGGCCATCTTCCGGCGTGAGAACCGCAACGGCACCCCCATCGCCTCGCTCTGGCTCACCAGCCTGACCGTGCAGGGCTGCTTGTTGCTGGTGTGGCTGCTTGGCAAGGGGTACACCAACCTGCTGCTCATCTCCACCTCCATGATCCTGGTACCCTACCTGCTCATCGGCCTCTTCTTGCTCAAGCTGGTCTTCAGTGGCAAGGGGGGGCAGGGCCGCGGCCTGATGCGGGTGGTGGCGCTGGTGTCGAGCGGTTATGGTTTCTGGCTGCTCTACGCCGCCGGGGTGGAGTACCTGCTGCTGTCGCTTCTGCTCTACGGGCCGGGTCTGCTGCTGTTTCTCTACAGCCGTCGCCAGCTCGGCGCCGAACAGCGGCTCAGCGGGCGCGAACGGCTGCTGGCCGGGGTGACGCTGCTGAGCCTGATCCCCGCCGTCTGGTCCTTCGTTCACGTCTGACCCGGGGGGTGTCCCTGTCATGAAAAAGAGCGCCCCTGGGCGCTCTTTTTTTTATCCTGGTCGGTGGGTCAACCGCTGGTGGGGCCCGCCGGTTTGCCAAACAGCACGGCGAGCTTTTGCCGCCAGGGGAGGCCCCGGGCCTCTTGCAGCATGTCGCGCCACTCGTGGAAGGTGAGGGTGAGGGGGTTGAAGCTGTGGATTGGCTTGGTGATGCCGAAACGGCACGGCTCACCCAAGTCTTCTTCCACGAAGGTGCCAAACAGCCGGTCCCAGATGATGAGCACGCCAGCGAAGTTGCGATCGATGTATCTGGCGTTGCTGGCGTGGTGAACCCTGTGGTGGGAGGGGGTGTTGAAGATCCATTCAAGTTTGCCCAGCTTGCCCACCACCTGGGTGTGGACGAAGAACTGAAAACCCAGGCTCAAGAGCACGGTGGCCACCACCGCCTCGGGGGGGAAGCCGATGAGGATCATGGGGATCCAGAACAGCCACATACCGGAGACCGGGTACATCAGGCTCTGGCGAAAGGCGGTGGAGAGGTTGAGCCGCTCCGAGCTGTGGTGCACCACGTGGGAGGCCCAGAGCCAGCGGACATGGTGGCTCGCGAAGTGGAACAGCCAGTAGCAGAGATCCTGCAACAGAAAGAGCAGCAAGAGGCTCCAGAGGTTCAGTTCGATATCGAATAGTCGCCAGCCCCAGAGGGTGTCATAGAGATAGGCGATGGCAATGGCTGCCAGGGCATCGCCCCCCTGATGCATCAGTGCCAGGGTGGCATTGGCGAAGAGATCCTTCCACTGGTATCCCGCTGTGGGATAGGCGGCGCCGTGTTTTCGCAGGTAGAACATCTCCCAGCCGATGAAGACCAGAAAGAGGGGCGAGAGGTAGAGCAGGAGCAGTTGCACATCCATGTGAGCCATCCGGTTGGACCAGTTGGATGTCAGCATACCGGATGAATTTAAAATTTCATTAACATCCTTGCTCGTTGGCGTGGTGACAACCCGATGGCAAAAGGCTGTGGCAAGCAATGCGCCAGGGAGATGATCTGGGGGGAAGGCAAGCATAGAAGAGGGAGCCATGGGCTCCCTCTTCGTGTTGGTGCATCGCGGGTTATAGCACCTGGCTCAGGAACTGGCGCAGGCGCGGGGAGGGGGGATTGTCGAAGAAGTCGGCGGGTTTCTCGTCCACCAGCAGCTCGCCGCTCTCCATGAAGAGCACCCTGTCCGCCACTTCCCGGGCAAAGCCCATCTCGTGAGTCACCACCACCATGGTCATCCCTTCGCGGGCCAACCCCTTCATGACGTCCAGCACCTCTCCCACCATTTCGGGGTCGAGGGCGCTGGTGGGCTCGTCAAACAGCATGATGCGTGGCTGCATGGCGAGCGCCCGGGCGATGGCCACCCGCTGCTGCTGGCCGCCGGAGAGCTGGGAGGGGTAGCTCTGGGCCTTGTTGGAGAGACCGACCTTGAGCAGCAGGGCCTTGGCTCGCTCCTCTGCCTCCTGGCGAGAGAGCCCTCTCACCTTCTGGGGGGCCAGGGTGATGTTGTCCAGCACCGTCAGGTGAGGGAAGAGGTTGAATGACTGGAACACCATGCCCACCTCTTCCCGCAGCTTGTTGACATCCCCGGGTTCGGTGAGGCTGATGCCGTCGACCACGATATTGCCATCGTTGATGGTCTCCAGCTGGTTGAGGGTGCGCAGGAAGGTGGACTTGCCTGAGCCGCTCGGCCCCACGATCACCACCACTTCCCCTTCGGCCACCTGGGTGCTGACGTTTTTCAGGGCGTGCACCTCGGTGCCGTAGAACTTCTCTACACCGCTCGCCTTGATGATGGGATCAGTTGCTGCGCGCATAGTTCACCTCCAGACGACGCACCGGGAAGGGGCAGGGAGTGCCGGTGATGGCAGAACGTTTCGACACCGATGGCGCCTTGATAACGGGATCAGTTGCTGCGCGCATATTTCACCTCCAGACGACGCACCAGGAAGGAGAGAGTGCCGGTCAGCACCAGATAGAGCAGAGCCACGGTGAACCACACTTCGAACGGGCTGAAGGTGGAGCTGACCACTTCGCGCCCCGCCTTGGTGAGATCCGTGATGGAGATGACGGAGACCAGAGAGGAGTCCTTAATGAGGTTGATGAACTGACCCGCGAGCGGTGGCAGCACCCGTTTGAAGGCCTGGGGCAGGATGACGTAGCGCATGGTCTGGGCCGAGGTCATGCCAAGGCTTCTGCCCGCTTCCATCTGCCCCTTGTGAATGGAGCTGATGCCGGCGCGCACGATCTCCGCCACGTAGGCGCCGGTGAAGACCGCGAGCGCCGCCACACCAGCGGTGAATCGGTCGAGGTTCAGCACGGTGCCGATAAAGAAATAGACGATGAAGATCTGCACCAGCAACGGGGTGCCACGGATGAGCTCCACATAGGTCACGGCCAGGTTGCGCAGGGCCGGATTGGGGGAGAGGCGGGCGAGCCCGGCCAGGGTGCCAAGCAGGATGGCGAAGATGCCCGCCACCAGGGATAGCTTGACCGTGACCCAGACGCCCCAGGCAATGGGGCCGGCGGTCCAGCTCAGTTGCACATCCAGGGTATCGCCGAGGAAGACGGTATCCCCTTCAGCCAGCTGGGAGCCCTTGGGAGCGATGGCCTGACGGCGGCTGGGGTCGAGATCGTCTTGCAGGAAGAGCTGTCCCTTGTCCGCCACCACGGTGCCGTCAAACTCGGCATAGTGTTTCTGTTCTGCCTGATAGGCGATGTACTGGGGAATGCGTTCCCAGCGCCAGGTGTAATCCACTGCCTGCACGGCCTTGTAGATGCCGAAAATGGCGGCCAGCACCAGCAGCAGGAAGATCCCGTGCCAGAGCAGCTGATTGGGCTGTTTTTCCATCTGTCTTGTGAGTTTGGGGTTGATCACTGTCACAACCTCTTTTGTCGTTATCGTGTGGGGAGTCTGCGTGAAGGGGCGGCATGCCGCCCCTTTGAGAGGTTATTTGAGCTGGTTCAGCCAGGCGGTGGATTCAAACCACTTCTTGTAGAGACGGTCGTAGCTGCCGTCGCCCTTGATCTGGCGCAGGTAGTTGTTGAACCAGTTGAGGGTGTCCTGATCCCCCTTGCGGATGGCCCAGGCCAGCGGCTCGAAGGTGAACGGCTTGTCGAGGTGCACCACGGCGCCCTGGTTCTGGGACGCGAAGATGGCGTTGTAGGGCAGGTCGTAGACGAAGGCATCCACCTTGCCGTTGATCACTTCCAGCTTGGCGTCATCCTGGGTTTCAAACTGCAGCAGGGTGGCCTTGGGGATCATGCGCTTGACCGCTTGCTCGCCGGTGGTGCCGAGTTTGACCGCGATCTTGTATTTGGGATCGTTGAGGTCCTGGAAGGATTTGATTTCGCCCGCCTTGTCCTTGCGAAGCACGATGGTCTGGCCGACGACGATGTAGGGATCGGCAAAGTTCACGCGCAGGTTGCGCTGGGGAGTGACGGTCATGCCGCCCATGATGACGTCGAACTTGTCGGTCAAGAGCGCGGGGATGATGCCGTCCCAGGCGGTGTTGACGAACTCCACCTTCACGCCCATCTCCTTGGCGACCATCTTGGCGAGATCCACGTCAAAGCCGATGTACTGGCCCTGCTTGTTGGTCATCTCGAAGGGTTGATAGCCGGCATCGAAGCCGACCCGCAGCACACCGCGTTCCAGTACGGCATCCAGGGTGGAAGTGGGCGCGGCGTTGGCCAGCCCGCACAGCAGCAGGGTAGAAAGAATGAGTTTTTTGATCATAAATGACGTCTCTGTCGTAAATGTGGTCGGCCTTGAACCTGCTCCCGTGCGACTCCATGGCACAAGAGACTGCTGCATCCGGCAGCAGGCAAGACAGGATTATTGTCTTGGTCGGGGCAAAAGCCCCATATGAGATTCTATGAATGGTTCGTTGGATGAAAAATGTACCAAAACCTGTTTGTGCCAGAAGACTCAATAAGTTATGGAGACTTTTATCCCTCGTGGTGACTCATAAAACCACATGAAAACAACATATCTATCTAATGGCGCCGGTTCAAGTGCAAAATATCCGGCGGCCGTCTCGGTGGAAAATCCGGGCACAGACAGGGTGTTGTCCGGCACGCTTCACGGGGAATGGGGCGTGCGAGTCGGGCAAATATTTTTGCCCGGCCAATAGGCTCCCTCTGTGTCTTGTCATGGGCTTCCCATATACTCAGCCATCCCCATTGGAAGGTTCGGGAATGGACGCCTCAATTCTGCTCAATCTGGACGTATTTACCCTGATGTTGATGGCCCTCGGGGGCTACAGCCTGGGATTCATCACCCTCTCCATCATCTGGTCGACCCACAGGGAAATACCCGGTCTCGGGCTCTGGTGGTGGTCCAGCCTCTGTGCCCTGGCGGCGCAATCGCTCTTCTTCATGCAGGCATTTTCCCCCCATATCGCGGGGATCTGGCTGGCCAACCTGCTCATCACCTTCTGCCTCGCCCTGATGCCACTTGCCATCCAGCGCTTCTTCGGGGAGCCGCCAAACTGGCGGGCATTCACCCTCTTCATGCTGGTCTACCTGCTGATCCTCTGCTGGAGCGTCATCTTCAACGACAAGATGGCCCCCCGGGTGCTGCTGGCCTGCCTGAGCTACATGATGGTGGGGGCGGTGATTGTCTGGCTCATCTGGCGCCATGGCTACCCTGACTATCTGCCTGCTGTGCTGGTGTTCACCGTGGTCAATATCCTGCTCTACGGTTTCAATCTGGTGCGCATGGGGGCCCTGCTCGGCGGCGAGGTGCGGGTCCTGATGGATCAGCATGCGGTCAATGTGCTCCCTTTCCTCTCCATGCTGATGGGCAACTATCTGTCGACCTTCGGGGTGCTGCTGCTCTGTACCCAGTACCGGGCCCTGGCCCTGCGTCGACAGGCCAGCCAGGATCCCCTGACCGGCCTCCTGAACCGGCGCGGCTTCATGGACCACTGCGTGACGATGGCAAGGCAGGGGGCGCTGGTGGTGCTGGATCTCGACGACTTCAAGCAGATCAACGATCGCCACGGTCACGAGACCGGGGACAGGGTGCTGGAGGCGGTGGGTCGCTATCTTGCCGGCCAGCGGGATCTGGTGGCCAGCCGCTTCGGCGGGGAGGAGTTTGTGCTGCTGTTGCCCGAGCGGGACCCCCTGGCCCAGCAGGCGCGCTGCGAGCAGATCCGCCAGGGGATAGAAACGCTGGGGCTGAAGGGGGTCCGGGTGACGGCCAGCCTGGGGTGGGTGCCCAGCGCCCGCGAATGGCACTTTGACACCCTGTTCAGCCAGGCAGATCGCGCTCTCTATCAGGCCAAGCGGGAGGGCAAGAACCGGATTTGTCAGGGGGCCTGATCCCCCGTCAGGTCATGCCCGGCCGGTGGCCGTCGGCTCCGACCGGACAAAGGCATACCGAGTCAGCCACCTGGTCGCATCAGACCAGAATGGCAGCCTGTCAGCTTGTCAGCGGTGCAGCTCCCCCGCGCGTTCCGGCTGATAGACCACTTCCAGGATCTCCACCTGGATGGTGCGACCGGCCGGCCCCGGCCAGGCGATGCTGTCACCCACCTTGAGCCCCAGCAGGGCGCTGCCCACTGGCGCCAGCACGGAGATCTTCGATTCGTCCCCCTGCACATCCTTCGGATAGACCAGCGTCAGGCAGAAGTCGTTGCCGCTGTTTTGCATCTTGAAGCGCACCGTGCTGTTCATGGTCACCACGTCCGGCGGCATGTCGGCGGGTTCGCGGATCTCGGCGCGATCCAGCTCCTCTTGCAGGGCAAGGTGCTGGGGGTGGTTGCCAAGCAGCTGTTCGATGCGATCCAGATCCAGGCTGGAGATGACGAGATGAGGCTGTTTCATAGGGTATTTCCTTATCAATGACTGAAGGGACCAGGATGACGGGCAGACTGGTCGACAAAAAACGGTGCAAGGGTAAAAAGCAGACAGCAAAAGCGATGCCCCCGAGCGACTCGCGCAGCGGGGCGAGGGCGGGGGCTCAGCGGGGTGTGAGCGTACTGGAAAAAATCATGATTGCTTTCATGGAGATACCATAACCATTCTGGGGTGGTTTGGCAATTGGGCTGACTTTCTCATCAGGGAGCCTGGTAATCGTACTGGTGCAGGATGCGCGCGAGACTGCCATCCTCCCTCATTTCCTGAATGACCCGGCGCCAGCGCAGCGCCTCGCTGCGGGAGAAGCGGGGACTGGCGGCCAGGTAGAGGGTGCTCTGCTGCAAGGTCTCGCCCCGCACCAGATCCGGGAGCGGCAGACCCGCCCGCTGCTGGTTGTAACGGGCGGTGTTCCAGGCCACCGCCCAGGCCTGGATGCGGCCGCGCGCCAGCTTGCTGGCGTTGCTGACCTCCTCGGTGACCAGCTCCCGGGTAACCCCTGTCAGCGGCTGGATCAGGCTCTGGCTATGGGAGCCACGCATCACGCCAACGGTGAGGCCTGGCAGTGTCTTCATGGAGAGCGGCGCTGGATGGTGACGGCGATGGCTGACCAGCACGAAGGCCTCCTCCAGCAGGGGGGCAATCCAGAGAAACAGTGGTTCGCGCTGGGGATTTCGGGCCGGGGGCAACAACAGGACATCCGGGCGGTGGCTGGCCTGGCTGAGGGCGCGAGCCAGCGGCATCAACTCGATCTCGAGCGGTTCCCCGAGGCGGCGGGCAGCCTCCTCCAGCACCTCGATGGCCATGCCGCTCGGTGCACCCTGCTGGGCGCGGATCACATAGGGGGGAATGTCCGCGGCCACGACGACCACGGCACGGGCCGAAAAGGCGCAGACGATCAGAGGGGAGAGCAGCAGAAGCAGAGTAACAAGGCGCATGGATGTTCGGGTCCGGGATGAGTACAGAGAGTGTAACATCCCGTTACGCCATGTCAGCCAGGCGATTGCCGCCTGGGGGGATCAGTCGAAGAAATCCCGCAGATCAAGGGTCTGGTACCCTGCCAGTTGCTGCCAGGGGAGGGTCTTTGGCAGCGGCTTGAGCGTCACCTCCATCCGGTAGCTGCGATAACCGTCGAGGCTTGCCGACTCCACCACCAGGGGCAACTGCCAGCGGCTCGACCAGAGGATGCGGGTACGCTGGCGACCTTCACGGGTCTCATACCAGTTCGCCTGGTCGGGGGCGGCCTCATCCAGCGGTGTCATTCCCTCTAACAGGGAAGGGTTGATGAGGTGGCGGATCCGCGCCCACTCCGGCTGGAAGGCCACCTGGCCGTACTCCTCCTGCGGCACCTCCACCAGCTGGTTGTGCCAGGCATCGGCGTAGCGCAACTGGAGTGCGTCTCCCTCGCTGCGGGTGACCCAGCGCGCCGCCATCTGGTGAGTGAAGTGCTTGTGGCCGGGGCGGGCATCGTGGGTGGCGTGATAGGCACGGGCCAGGGGAACGGGAATGAGCCGCTGGCTCCACACCTGGTCACCGACCCGCAGCCACTTCTCCTGCCACTGGCTCTCCCGGGTGATGCCGTCGCTGCCGGTCACCCTGTCCACGTAGCGGATGCGGGCGGCCAGATCGGGCACCTCGTCGGCCAGGAGGGGGAAGGAGAGGGCGCTGCCCAGCAGCCATAAAGAAAGCAGATATTTCATCATCGTCTCTCGCTCGACGGAAAAGGTGCCCGGCGCGGTGCCGGGCTCCTTTATCACAGGCCGAGGGCCTCCCTGAGCTTGCCGAACACCCGGGTGTTGTCGAGGGTGCCCTTGAACTGGCTGCTGCCTGCGCCGCCCGCGAACAGCATCACATCGCCGCCGCCGTGAGTCTCGGAGCCGAGCTTGACTCCGGTTTCCTGCAGGTAGTCATCCGCCATCACCTCATCGCTGGTAAGGGTGGGGCGCTGGTCCTGGCGGTTGGGGCCGTTGCCGAATACCAGAGTAGTGAACGGCTTGCCGTCCGCGTCGTTCTGGGTCGAGCCATCGGCGTTCTTGACAAGATCCAGCACCTTGTTGCCCTTGGCGGAATAGCCGTTGATGGTCATGGTGTGGTCGTGGTCGGCGGTAACCACGATCAGGGTATCGCTCAAATCCACTTTGCCGAGGGCCGTCTTGACCGCCTCGTCCAGCGCCACCGCATCGGTCAGCGATCGCTTGGCGTTGGTGGCATGCAGGGCGTGGTCGATACGCCCCCCCTCCACCATCAGGAAGTAGCCCTGGCTGTTCTGGCTGAGCAGATCGATCGCCTTGGCGGTCATCTCGGAGAGGGACGGCTGGGTACTGGCCGCCCCCTTGGCGACGCGGTCCAGTTCGTAGTCGAGGTGGGACTTGGTGCTGAACAGCCCCAGCACCTTGCCCGAGTTGACGGCAGAGAGCTCATCCTTGGTGGTGACATAGCGGTAGCCCCGGGCGGTCAGCTCGGCGGTGAGATCCCGGCCGTCGGCCCGGCCGCCCTTGTTGCTGGCGCTGTAGGGCGTCCAGTGGTTGGCGCCGCCCCCCATCAGCACATCGACCCCATCCCCCAGTGCCTGGTTGAAGCCGGCTCCGCCTGGTACCGCCTGCTCGGCGATGGCGTAGGCCGCATCCCGGTGGCAGATATGGGAATAGGTCGCCGCCGGGGTGGCATGGGTGAGCTCAGTGGTCGTGACGGCCCCCACCGACTTGCCCGCCGCCTTGGCCAGCTCGAGAAGGGTGGGCACCGGGCTCCCGTTGTCGCTGGTGCAGTTGTTGATGCCCTTGTTGCCGTTGGCATCCTTGGACGGTGCCACTGCCCTGGTGTCGCTGCTCATGGCGATCACCTCGTTGTTCATCTTGACGCCGGTGGTGTAGGCCGCCATGGAGGGGGCGGAGTCCGTGGTCTGGGCATCGTGGGAGAAGGTCTTGATGCGCGCGCTCTGGGGCAGTTTCATCATCTCGAGATCCCCCTCTTCCCCCACCTTGAACAGGCGGGTGGCGGTGAGCACGGTGGGGCCCATGCCGTCACCGATAAAGAGGATGACGTTCTTGGCATCGGCGGCGTGCGCCTGGGAGAGGCCGCCAAGCGTGCCGAGCAGGGCGGTGCAGACCAGCGTCTTTTTCATGGTGATGTTCATCCTGATAATCCCTTACAGCTTGGCCGCAGCCTTGATCTTGCCGAACACGGCGGTGTTGTCGAGAGAGCCGTGGAAGCGCTCCGCCCCCTGGCCGATGGCGCCGAGGAAGACATCGGTACCGCCGTGGGTCTCGTTGCCTATCTCGCCCACCTTGACCACCACCTCCTGGTGATAGTCGTCGGCGGAAGCGGTGGCGTCGTCGAGGGCCGCCACGCTGCTGCGCGGGCCGTCCACCCGGTTGTAGCCGTTGCCAAAACCGATGATGGTGTAGGGCATGCCATCGCTATCCTTGCTCGGTTCGCCGGTCTCGTAGTTCTTCACCAGCCCGAGCACGCCCGCATTGCCTGCCGTGGTCTTGCCGGTGCGCTTGGCGTAGCCGTTGAGCACAAGCGTGTGGTCATGGTCGGCGGTGACCACGATCAGGGTGTTTTTCAGCTCGGGATCGGTTTTCTTCACTTCATTGATGGCGGCCTGGATGGCGTTGTCGAAGGCGAGGGTATCCTGCAGGGCGCGCTTGGCGTTGGTGTCGTGCAGGGCGTGATCGATGCGCCCCCCTTCCACCATCAGGAAGTAGCCCTTCTCTTTGTCCTTGAGCTGTTTGATGGCAGCCAGGGTCATCTGGGCCAGTGACGGCTCGCTGGCGGGCCGGTCCAGGTCATATTTCATGTGGCTTGAGCCAAACAGGCCCAGCAGCGGCTTGCTCGCATCGGCCTGGTTCAGCTCGTCCAGGGTGGCGGCAAACTGATAGCCCTTCGCCTTCATCTCGTCGATGAGGTTGCGACCATCGGTCCGCTTGCCCTTGTCGGCGCTGGGCAGGAAGAAGCTGCTGCCGCCCCCGAGCACCACGTCCAGCCCCTCCTTCAGGGCGCTGTTGTAACCGCTGCCCCCCGGCACCATCTGGACGGCGATATCAGCCTCCAGATCCCGGTTGCAGATATGGGCATAGGTGGCGGCCGGGGTAGCGTGGGTGACCCGGGTGGTGGTGACCACGCCGGTGCCACGGCCATCGGCCTTGGCCAGCTCCAGCAAGGTGGTCACCGCTTTGCCGCCGCTCTGGCTGCAATCGCTCTCCTGGGTGGCGTCGCTGTCCATGCTGATGACGCCGTTGTTGCTCTTGACCCCGGTCATGTAGGCCGCCATGGAGGGGGCCGAGTCGGTCACCTGGGCATCGTGGGAGAAGGTCTTGATGAAGGCCGTTTCCGGCAGGGTGTCGATGGTGAGGCTGCCCTCTTCGCCGACGCCATAGATCCGGGAGGCGGTCAGGGTGTTGAGACCCATGCCGTCGCCGAGGAAAAAGATCACGTTCTTGGCGCTGGGTTCCGGGGTGTTGCTGTCGTTGTTGGAGTTGCAGCCGGCGGCCAGGGCGGCGCCTATCATCACTGCAAGTCCTGCCATCTTTCTCATTGGGGTTCGCTCCTTGTGAAACCTGAGCGCAGCCTAGAGGGGGCAGATGACACTTTTAGTGAAGAGAGATGACAATGCGGTGAAAGTGCCTTGTAAATGTTATCTTATATCAATGGGTTATGTTGATTGTGTTCTGCCACTCACCTCCCGGTGGCGTGGTGGGCATCCGGCCACCCGGGTGACAACACCTGGCCAGAATAGCCTGTCAAATCGGGGCCGCAGCAGGTAAAATGCGCCCCCTTGCGATGAGTGCCAGCGGTCTGGCGCATCACCACGCACCCGCAACCCCGAGCGCCCGCAGCCCCGAGAGGGGACCGCATGCCAATGAGAGAGTAACGGATATGTCCATCAACTGGTTCCCCGGCCACATGCACAAGGCCCGCAAAGAGATTGCAGAGGTCATGCCCCAGGTCGATGTCATCATCGAGATGCTCGACGCCCGCATCCCCTTCTCCAGCGAGAACCCCCTGGTGCCGGAGCTGCGCGGGGAGACGCCGGTGATCAAGGTGCTCAACAAGGCAGACCTTGCCGACCCCGAGATCACCGCGCTGTGGGTGGCCCACATGGAGCAGGAGAAGGGGATCAAGGCACTGCCCCTGACCCAGCAGGAGCCGGAGAAGATCAAGCAACTGCTGACCCTGTGCCACGAGATGCTGCCGGAGCGCAACTTCGAGCTGCGCGGGGTGCGCGCCATGATCATGGGCATCCCCAATGTGGGCAAGTCCACCCTGATCAACACCCTGGCGGGGCGCATCATCGCCAAGACCGGCAACGAGGCGGGGGTGACCAAGTCCCAGCAGCGGATCAAGCTCGACAACCACGTCATCCTGACGGACACCCCTGGCTTCCTGTGGCCCAAGCTCAACCCGCCCGCCTGCGGTTATCGACTGGCGATCACGGCGGCCATCAAGGATACCGTCTTCGATTACGCCGACATCGCCATGTTTGCCGCCGACTACTTCATCAAGGCCTATCCGGAGCGCATCAAGGCACGCTACCAGCTGAGCGAGCTGCCGGAGACCGAGATCGAGCTGCTGGATCTCATTGCCCGTCAGCGCGGCTTCATGCGCAAGGGGGGGCTTGCGGATCTGCACAAGGCCTCGGAAATCCTGGTCAATGAATTCCGGTCCGGCATGCTGGGGCGGATCTCCCTGGAGACGCCAGAGATGGTGAGCGTCGAGATTGTGGAGGCCGAGGCCGAGGCTGAGCAGAAAGCCAGGGAGAAGGCGGAGCGGGAAGAGGAGCGCCAGGCCCGGGCTCGTCGCAAGTACGCCAAGAAGCGCCAGCGCTGACCGGCGTTGTGCACGATAGGTTGTGCTTGATAGAAAGAAGAGGCGGCCCAGGGTCGCCTCTTCTGGTCATGGCGCTCTGGCGTGAGGGAGACACAGGGTCGATATTCAACCGCCCGCTTCTCCTTATCATGACCAACGTGCCGGCCAATCAAGGGGATGAGGCTCCCGTCAGGGGAGGGCCTTGCCGCGTTGCCATCACGGTGGGCAGAAAAACCTTGCGACCCGGCCTCAGTGCCGATTGACAAAGGCACAGGCGGTGGCATGATGCGCTCGCATTTTGCCTCTCCCCACGGTTCTATCCATGACCACATACTCCCGCCCGGTGCTGCTCCTGCTCTGTGGCCTGCTGTTGCTGACCCTGGCCATCGCGGTATTGAATACCCTGGTGCCGCTCTGGCTCGCCCATGAGCATCTGCCCACCTGGCAGGTCGGCATGGTCGGCTCCTCCTATTTCACCGGCAACTTGCTGGGAACCCTGCTGGCGGGCAGACTCATCGCCCGCTGCGGCTTCAATCGCAGTTACTACCTGGCCAGTGCGCTCTTTGCCGCAGGCTGCGTCGGGCTCGGCATTACCGTGGCGTTCTGGAGCTGGCTCGCCTGGCGATTCATCGCCGGTGTCGGCTGCGCCATGATCTGGGTGGTGGTGGAGAGCGCGCTGATGTGCAGCGGCAACGCCCGCAATCGGGGTCGCCTGCTGGCCGCCTACATGATGGTCTATTACGTGGGCACTGTGCTTGGGCAACTGCTGGTGAGCAAGGTGCCGACGTCGCTGATGGCGGTGCTGCCCTGGGTGACCGCCCTGGTGTTGACGGCCATGCTGCCGCTCTTGTTCACCCGCATCGCCAGTCCGTCAGGCAACCACCAGGCCAGGACTCCGGTCTGGCCGATGCTGCGCCTGCGTCAGGCGCGTCTGGGGGTGAACGGCTGCATCCTCTCCGGCATCGTGCTGGGGGTGCTTTATGGTCTGATGCCGCTCTATCTGAACCACCAGGGGGTGAGCGACGGGGCCATCGGCTACTGGATGGCGGTGATGGTGAGCGCCGGCATCCTGGGGCAATGGCCGGTGGGGCGTCTGGCAGATCGTTTCGGGCGCCTGCCGGTGCTGCGGGTACAGGTGCTGGTGGTGATCCTGGGGGCCATGGCGATGCTCGGCAACGCGGCCATGGGACCGACGCTGTTCATTCTGGGGGCCGCGGGCTTCACGCTCTATCCGGTGGCCATGGCCTGGGCCTGCGAGAAGGTCGAGCAGCATCAACTGGTGGCCATGAACCAGGCGCTGCTGCTGAGCTACACCATCGGCAGCCTGCTCGGGCCGACCCTGACCGCGCTCTTGATGCAGCACTACTCGGATCATCTGCTGTTCATGGTGATTGCCGGGGTCTCCCTGGTCTATCTGCTGATGCTGCTGCGCAAGATGGGCGAGCACCCGACGCCGATGGCCCATGCCTGAGGGCAGACGGCGTCATCATCCCTGTGCACGGATATAGAAGAGGCGACCCAAGGGTCGCCTCTTTTTCGTCATGGGCCGGGTGGTGCCGCTCAACCAAACCGGTGCCTTGCTGCTTCAAAGAGCGAGAGGTGCAGCGGGATCAACTGCTGCCAGTCTCGCCGGTAACCCCCTCCCGGTACGGCGGTGATGGGCAGCCCGTGGCGAAGCGCAGAGTCAAAGACCATGGCATCGCGCTGGCGCACGCCGGAGTCGCTCAGGGAGAGGTAGCCTAGCTCGTCGTCCCGGTGCACATCCACCCCGGCCTGATAGAGGATGAAGTCAGGGGCGTAGAGGCGATGAGCCAGGGCGAGGGCCTGGTCCAGGGTCTCGAGATAGGCGTCGTCCTCCATGCCGCTTGGCAGGGGAAAGTCCAGATGGGAGGCCGGCTTGTGGCGGGGGAAGTTGTGTTCCCCGTGCAGGGAGAGGGTGATGATGTCGCGGCTGCCCGTGCACAGGGCGGCGCTGCCATCCCCCTGATGGACATCGAGATCAACGATCAGTACCCGCTCGCAGAGTCCCTCGTCCAGGCAGGTTCGTGCCGCGATCACCAGATCGTTGAAGAGGCAGAAGCCGCTGCCAAACCCCCGGTGTGCGTGGTGGTAGCCGCCGGAAATCTGCAGTCCGCAGCCCTGCGCAAGGGCGTGGCGGCTGGCGGCCAGGGTGGCGCCGACCGAGTGCAGGGTACGTTCAATCAGCAGGGGAGACCAGGGAAAGCCGAGCCGGCGAATGGCCCCTTCATCGAGGGTACCGGTGAGGGCGGCCTGTACATAGGCCGCATCGTGCACCTTCTCTATCTGCTCACGGCTGGCAGGGGTGGCCTGTGCCAGCGGATAGTCGAGGGCGACGAGGCGTTCAAACAGCGCCTGGTACTTGGCCAGGGGGAAGCGGTGACGCTCGGGCAGCCTCAGGGCGGAGTAGTGGGGGTGATAGAAGATGCGCAGTGACATGAAGCATCGGCCATGAACGGGTATGAAAAAGGGGAGCCAGGCTCCCCTCGATGCAGGCGTGCGATGCGCCTTACTGCTGCTGGATCACCCAGATCTGGAAGGCTTTGCGGGTCTCCGCATCGGCCTTGTTGTACCAGCTCTGCAGCTGGGTCAGGGCTTCCGGGTTGCTCATGGCCTTGCTCGGGGCCACTTCCACCGGTGCGCTGGCGGCAGCCATCACGGCGGCGGTGGAGACGGACACAGTCTTGGGCTGGTTGAAGGCCTTGCCCATCTTCAGCAGCTCCTGCTGATAGTCACGGGTCAGCTGGAAGCCACCCACGGTCGGCATGACGAACTGCTCGGATTTCAGGACCTGGCCGGTGGATTTGTCTTTCAGAACGACGTTCTGTTCCTTGACGAAACGCTTGGCTTCTTCTTCCTTGCGGGGCTTCTTGAAGTCGAGGAAGAGTTGCTGGTTGTCGGCGGCGGTGAAGTTGATCACCAGGGGCTCGGCGGTGACCAGCTTGGTTTCACTGCGGCTGGAGTAGTTGCCCTCGAAGGCGACCACGACCTGGTGCCTGCCGGGCTCCAGGGAGAAGACGGTGGCTTTGTCGAGCAGCTGGGGGTTGACGGGTTCGCCATCGAGCAGCTGGATGACATAGGGATTCGTAATTTCCAGTTGGCTAGCGGCCAGGGCGCTACCTGCCCACAACAGACCAGCCAGGGCCGGTACCAGAACAGTCAGTTTCATTTCATCTCCTTGAACAGTCAGGCAATTGCCCACTGAAAAATAGGGGGTCATTTTTACAGGTTTGCCCCACAGCGGCAATAGCCGTTTATGGCGCCTTCCGGTGTGCGGGGTGTGGATCCCGCTGCCCCGAGTCCTGCGGGCAGCGTGCTCTTCTATCTTCCTGCCCCCTCCTGACATGAGGGTCAGGGGAGCGCATGGCGGGCGTCAGCCGTGTCACTCGATGCGTCGGGTGAAGGGGGGGAGGGCGTCCAGCAGGCCCTTGCCGTAGCGCTTGGTCAGCAGGCGTCGGTCCAGGATGGTGACCCGCCCCCTATCCGCCTCTTTTCGGATGAGGCGGCCACAGGCCTGGATGAGCTTGCGCGACGCCTCCGGCACCGTCAGTTGCAGGAAGGGGTTGCCGCCGCGCTGCTCTATCCACTCGGCGGTTGCCTCTTCCACGGGGGAGTTGGGCACCGCGAAGGGGAGCTTGGTGATCACCAGGTTGGTGAGGTAGTGGCCAGGCAGATCCAGCCCTTCCGAGAAGCTGCCGGTGCCAAAGAGGATGCTGGCCTGGCCGCCGTCGCACTTCTGTTTGTGCAAGAGGAGCAGGGCGCTGCGGGACGCTTCCCCCTGTACCAGGAGCGACATCCCCTTGGCTCGCAGCCCCACCGCCACCTCGTTCATCTGGCGATAGGAGGAGAAGAGCACCAGGCTGGCCTCCTTGCCTGCCAGCAGGCGGGGCAGGGTATCGATCAACTCCTGGGTGAAGGCGGGGGCACTGGGCTCATGGGCCATCTTGGGCAGATAGAGTTCGGCCTTGTGGTAGTCGAAGGGGGAGCGCAGCCGCAGATAGCGGGTGCCGTCATGCTCCTTGAGCCCTACCTGGTGGCGAAAATAACTGAAGGAGGAGAGGGCGGTGAGGGTCGCCGACACCAGCACGGCCCCGAGACAGCGGGACCAGAGCCATTCCTCCAGCAGATACCCCACCTCGATGGGGGAGGCGTGCAGCCAAATGTCCCCGTCCTCGCTTCTGGCCATCCAGCGGGCGAGGGGGGTCTTGCCGGTGGGAACATGGCGGCTCAGCATCTCCCAGAGGGCGCAGAAGCTCTCGAGCCGTTGCAAGTGAAAACCGCTCTCCGCCAGCAGAGGCTCGGCCTCCTTGCGACGAATTTCGCCATCCTTGAGCGCCTCGCCGATGGCCCCCTGCATTCTGTCCAGCGCCCGCAACGCCTTCTTGCTCGCCTCCTTGAGGTTTTCCGCCAGCATGGTCAGGGGATCCGGCAGCACCCCATCGGCGAATCTGTGGTGGGGCTCGCCGCCAAAGAGGTGATCATTGCTGGCGAGCCACTGCTCGAGGGCCTTGAGATCCGGCTGGAGAGAGGCCAGGGCATCCTGCAGTTTGAGCTGGGGATCGAGCAGGCTCTCCTTGTTCAGCGTCCTGGCCAGCTTGCCAGCGCTTTGCACCAGCTTTTCCAGCCAGCGGCGGGATCCCTTGATGCTGGCGCTGGCGGCGCCGTGATCCCGGGCGATGGTGGGCAGGTGATGGGCTTCGTCCAGCACATAGATGCACTCGTCCGGCGGCGGCAATATGATGCCGCCTCCCATGGTGAGGTCGGAGAGCAGCAGGGCGTGGTTGACCACCAGCACGTCTGCCGCGTCCATGTCGTTGCGGGCGCGGTGGAAGGGGCAGTGCTGATGGTGGCTCAGGGCCTTGTTGCAGGTGTGGCGGTCGGCTGCGATGCGATCCCAGCAAGGGTCCGGAATGGGTTTGGGCCAGTTGTCCCGATCCCCGTCCCACTTGCCTTCGGTGTAGGCCTGCCACAGCCCCTGGTAGCACGCCTTGTCAGCATCCGATGGCTTGTGTTTGCTCAATGCGCCGAAGTCGAGTTCGAAATTGGCCATCTCGCTGCCGTTTGCCGCCTGCTCCAGCAGGTGCTCGCAGCAGTAGCGCTGGCGCCCCTTGACCAGCATGAAACGAAACGGCAGCTCGCTGTGACGGTGATAAAAGGGAAGATCCTTGTGGATGAGCTGCTCCTGCAGGGCCACGGTGGCGGTGGAGATCACCAGCTTCTTCTGGGTCAGCCGTGCCACTGGTATGGCCCCCTGGGCATAGGAGAGGGACTTGCCGATGCCGGTGCCAGCCTCGGCCACCAGGATGCGGCGACTCCTGTCATATTCTCCCGTCAGGGTCTTGGCGATTTCGGCAACCAGGAAATTCTGCTCCTTGCGCGGCACAAAACCGGGTAAACCATCGGCTATCTGGCGATAGGTACTGCGGATGGTGGCTTTGAGGCGAGTCGATAGCATAAAGAAGGTGTGGCCGTGTCGGTGTGGATGGCAACAGGATACCCGCAACAGGCGGCCCGGGTCGAGGCAGGGGAGAAGCAGTCGGGTCAGCCCCGGCTTTGCACATATGTTATGAGGGAACAGGGGGTTGCAATAAACCACCAAAAAAGAGGGATTCAGGCAGAGAGTATCGCTGTAAACGTTTTCCCTGATGGGGCAAACATTGTGAGATTCAGCTCACAAATTTTTCCCTGTGACTATGGTTTTCATAAAAAGTTCCAAGTTTTTTCATTGCGGATTCGAAAACCCGGTGATAGTCTCGGCGCCATAGTGATGCAAAGAACATCGCTAACACAGGGAATAACAAGGACTTAGTGTTTAATTACAGTAGGCATTGGAAACTATGAAAAAGACAATTCTGGCTATTGCTATCCCGGCTCTGTTCGCATCCGCAGCCAACGCTGCTGTCGTTTACGACAAAGACGGCACCTCCTTTGACATCTACGGCCGTGTACAAGCCAACATGTACGCAGACCACGACGACACCGACGCTGAACTGGTTGGTTCCTCCCGTCTGGGCTGGTCCGGCAAAGTCGGCCTGAACAACACCTGGTCCGGTATCGCCAAGACCGAGTGGCAAGTATCCGCCGAAAACTCTGACAACAAGTTCAACTCCCGTCACATCTATGTCGGCCTGGACGGTACCCAGTACGGCAAGATCATCTTCGGCCAGACCGACACCGCGTTCTACGACGTGCTGGAGCCGACCGATATCTTCAACGAATGGGGTGACGTAGGTAACTTCTACGACGGTCGTCAAGAAGGCCAGATCATCTACTCCAACACCTTCGGTGGCTTCAAGGGCAAAGTGTCCTACCAGACCAACGATGACGTAGCCGTCAAGGTTACTGACATCGGTCAAGGCATCAAGGAAACCGACGTCTACGGTCCGAACGTCAAGCGCAACTACGGCTACGCCGCTGCTGCTGGCTACGACTTCGACTTCGGTCTGGGCCTGAACGCCGGTTACGCTTACTCCGACCTGGAAAGCACCGTCAGCACCGCTTCTGGCGACAAGAAAGAGTGGGCCCTGGGCGCACACTACGCCATCAACGGTTTCTACTTCGCCGGTATGTACACCCAGGGTGACCTGAGCTACGACAACACCACCCAAGGCAACAACAAGGACAAGGGCCGTGGCTACGAGCTGGCTGCTTCCTACAACGTTGACGCCTGGACCTTCCTGGCCGGTTACAACTTCGCCGAAGGCAAGGTACTGTCCAACTCCGCCGGTTCTTCTTACGAAGACATCGTCGACGAAACCCTGCTGGGCGTGCAGTACAACTTCACTTCCAAGTTCAAGGCGTACACCGAGTACAAAATCCAGGGTATCAACGACAAGGACGACGAGTTCACTGTTGCCCTGCAATACAACTTCTAATCTAGCCTCTGCGCTGATTTAGTTGATGAACGGCCAAGCTTGCTTGGCCGTTCTGTTTTTTGGCCCCTTCACCACTTTTCGTCCTCTGGCCCTGCGCCATATCACGTTGTCTTCTTTGCACCCTTGGTTCTCCTCTGGTAAATCGCTAGATTATTCAATTTGTTGAAGCAGATTGGCCGATAGGGAAGGATGCCTTTGATCGATTTCACCCACCCCGAGTGGCGCGCGCTGGCACAGCAGTTGCTGAGCGGCGGCCCCCAGGCTGTTCGCGGTCGTCAATGGCAGCCGCTCATCGGCATGCTTCGGGACAACCAGTTGCTGCTGGCCCTTGGCAATCATCACTATGAGCTCACCCCTGCTGGGCACCGCTATCTGACCCGGGAGCTGATGCTGGCGAAGATGGCCAGTGCCCCGCCGGAACCCGAGGAGTGGCTGCAATCCCACGGCTGGCAACTGGGGGAGAGGGTCAACGAGCGGGTGCTGGCGGCCCTGTATCGCAAGGGGGAGGGTCATTTCAGCCCCATCGAGCAGATCGACTTCGAAGACAAGGGGATCCGGCTTTGCAGTGATCTGCCCCTTCGTCTGCGGGCCGCACGGCCGTTCAGCCTGTTTCTCAGCGGCGGCACCCTGCTGGATGCCGCCCCCTGGCTCCAGACCCTGGGGGAGGTGGCGCTGCCAGCCCGCACCCTGGCGCAGCTTGGCAAGATCCTCTGGGGAGAGGGGGAGATACAGCTGGTGATCACGACCGATGCCGTCGGCGCCTTCGCCGAGTTGCCACTGCCCGCCGACGCCCTGCTGGTCTGGTATCCCGCCGAGGATCCCGGCACGCTGGAGCCCCTGATCGCCGCCTTGCCGCCCCAGACCCTCTGGAGCCACCTCACTGCCCTGGATCCGGCCGGGGTCGACAGAGTACTGGCATTGGCCCAGCGGTTGGGGAGACCGGCGAGCTGGTGGTTGCCCCGGGATCTGGTGCCCATCAAGGCGGCTTACGGGGTTCCCCTGGGGGATGGCCGGCCCTGGGAGCCGAGCCGTATCCCCCGTGCGCTGCTGGCGCAGTGCAATGATCTGGTGGAGTCGAATCGGGGTCTGTCGGTCGAGGTGTGTGCCCTGGCACCGGATTGGCACGGGATTGGTTGAGGCGGCGCCGAGAAAGCGGTTTTCCCCTATGGAAGGCAGTGGTATAAAGAGCTGACGAAGCGCTCCCTGGACGGGCGCTTTTGTTTGCCAACCTACTTTGCCAGCCAACGAACTCAACGGACTACAGGGAATACCATGTTTGAAAAGGTTGTTGCCGCCCCAGCGGATCCGATCCTGGGCCTGACCGAAGCCTTCCGTGCCGACACTCGCAGCCACAAGATCAATCTGGGGGTCGGTATCTACAAGGATGAGACCGGTGCCACTCCTATCCTTCACTGCGTCAAGCAAGCCGAGCAGAAGCTCTTGACCGACGAGAAGACCAAGAACTACCTCGGTATCGAAGGCAATATCGAATACGGCCGCATCGTGCAGCAACTGCTGTTCGGCCGTGATGCCGCCCTGGTGACCAGCGGCCGCGCCAAGACGGCGCAGGCGCCGGGCGGTACCGGTGCCCTGCGCATCGCCGCCGAGTTCGTGGTACGCAACAATCTCGCCAAGACCATCTGGATCTCCGATCCCACCTGGGCGAACCACGTCAGCGTGTTCCAGGCGGCCGGTTTGACCGTCAAGTGGTACAAGTACTACGACGCCGCCACCAAGGGACTCGACTTCGCCGCCATGCAGGCCTCCCTGTCTGACGCGCAGGCGGGGGATCTGGTGCTGCTGCACGGCTGCTGCCACAACCCGACTGGTATCGACCCCACCACCGAGCAGTGGCGCGCCCTGGCCAGGCAGAGTGCCGCCGCCGGCTGGCTGCCGCTCTTTGACTTCGCCTATCAAGGCTTCGCCCGGGGTATCGAAGAGGATGCCGAAGGCCTTCGCATCTTCGCCGAGTGCCACGACGAGCTGCTGGTGGCGAGCTCCTTCTCCAAGAACTTCGGCCTCTACAACGAGCGGGTCGGCGCCTTCACCCTGGTCTGCGCGACCAAGGCGGTGGCCGACGTCGCCTTCACCCAGGTGAAGACCGTCATTCGTGCCAACTACTCCAACCCGCCGTCACACGGCGCCGCCGTTGTCACCACCGTGGTGAGCGACCCGGCCCTCTATGCGGAGTGGGTGGAAGAAGTGGCCGCCATGCGGGTGCGCATTCGCGAGATGCGCGAGCTGCTGGTGGAGAAGCTGGCCGAGCGGGGGGTGAACCAGGATTTCAGTTTCATCCGCGAACAGAACGGCATGTTCTCCTTCTCCGGTCTCTCCAAGGATCAGGTGGAGCGCCTCAAGAGCGAATTCGCCATCTACATCGTCGGCTCCGGCCGGATCAGCGTGGCAGGCATCACCCGCGCCAACATTGATCCCCTCTGCGACGCCATTGCCAAGGTGTTGTAAGAGAGAAGCATCTGCGCCAAGCGCCTTGCTTCAGCCATCAAAAGCCCGCCGCATCGGCGGGCTTTTTCATTTTCCGGCATCAGCGGCGCCGCTTGCTGCTCCCCAGCAGGGAGCCGAGCACCCCGCGCATCAGCTGGCGTCCCACCTCGTTGCCGAGGGTGCGGGCCACGCTCTTGGCGGCGGTCTGCACCACCCCATCATGCTGGCCACCACGGGGGCCGGTGCGACCGAACAGGATGCCATTCAAGGCATCCAGCAGACCGCCGCCCTGGTCGGTCTGTGGGGAAGCGGTCTCGTCACCGGCGGCGGGCGATGTCTCCTGAAGTCGCTCGAACGCGGACTCCCTGTCCTCCTGGGTGTCGTATCTGCCGTAGAGCAATGAGCCCTGAATAAGCGCCTGGCGCTCGGCCGCGCTCAGGGGGCCGATGCGGCTGGCCGGGGGCGCGATGAAGGCGCGCTCCACCACGCTGGGCCTCCCCTTCTCGTCGAGCAGGGAGATGAGCGCCTCCCCGACCCCCAGTTCAGTGATGGCTCCGGCGGCGTCGAAGGCAGGGTTGGCCCGCAGGGTGTTGGCGGCGATGCGCACCGCCTTCTGATCGCTCGGGGTGAAGGCGCGCAGGGCGTGCTGCACCCGGTTGCCAAGCTGCCCCAGCACGCTGTCGGGGATGTCGGCCGGGCTCTGGGTCACGAAATAGACGCCCACCCCCTTGGAGCGGATGAGGCGCACCACCAGCTCAATTTTCTCCAGCAGCGCCCTGGGTGCATCCTTGAACAGCAGGTGGGCCTCGTCGAAGAAGAACACCAGCACGGGCTTTTCCGGATCCCCTATCTCGGGCAACTGTTCGAACAGCTCGGAGAGCAGCCAGAGCAGGAAGCAGGCATAGAGGCGGCTGGACTGGGTGAGCTTGCCGGCGGCCAGCACATTGATATGGCCGTGGCCCGCCTCGTCGGTCTGCATCAGATCCTGGATGTCCAGCATGGGCTCGCCGAAGAAGTGATCGCCGCCCGCGCTCTCCAGGGTGAGGAGGTTGCGCAGGATGGCGCCGATGGAGGCGGTCGACACATTGCCGTAGCGGGTGGTGAGAGTCTTGGCGTGCTCCCCCGCAAACTGCACCATGGCCCGCAGGTCTTTCAGATCGAGCAGCAGCAACCCCTCGTCGTCCGCCACCTTGAACACCAGCTCCAGCACCCCGCTTTGGGTGTCGTTGAGGCCGAGCAGGCGTGCAAGCAACAGAGGCCCCATGTCGGAGACGGTGGCCCGCACCGGGTGGCCCTCTTCGGCGAAGAGATCCCAGAACAGGGTGGGGCTGGCGGCAAAGTCGGGTGCCTGAAGGCCGAGCTGGGCCAGACGGGCATCCAGCTTGGCAGAGGGGGTGCCGGCGGCGCCCAGGCCGCTCAGATCCCCCTTCACGTCTGCCAGAAAGACCGGCACGCCTAGGCGGGAAAACCCCTCCGCCAGCACCTGCAGGGTGACTGTCTTGCCGGTGCCGGTGGCCCCGGTGATAAGGCCGTGGCGATTGGCCATGGCGGGGAGCAGGGAGAGGGGGTTGCCATTGGCATGGGCCAGCGTGAGCGGTTCGGCCATGGTGGGCTCCTTGTTTCGAATGGGGGTCGAAAAACAACGGGTTACAAGGAGTGTGGTGGCAGAGGCAGACGATGGCAAGGCACGCCGCCCGAGACAAGGACGGCGTGCTGGCAACCTAGCGGGGGCGGGTCAGCTTGCCCAGTTGTAACAGCAGCAGGGTGAGCAAGGCGCCGGCGGCGGCGCTCAGCACCGCCAGCAGCAGGCTGCCGAGCAGGAAGGGGGGCACCAGGGTGGCTGCCTCCTGCTCCAGCCAGTGCAGGGACCAGGTGAGATGGAAAGGGGCTGGCGTCTCGTTCAGCACCAGGCAACCGGTACGATAGGCGTAGAGGTACATGAAGGGGAGCGTCAGCGGGTTGTTGAACCAGACCGCCAAGAGGGCCAGCGGCAGGTTGAAGCTGAACGCCAGCACCAGGGCGACGGCCACCAGGGAGTGCATGGGCATGGGGACCCAGCTGGCGAACAGCCCGGCCGCCACGGCGCCACAGAGGGCCCGCGTTCCCCCTTGCCAGAGGGCGGGGGTCAGCAGTCGCTCGCCAAAGAGGGCGAACCACTTCTGTTGGCGCAGGGTATCGGGGTCAATCTTGAAGCGGGCCAACCAGCGATTCAGCATGGGCGCGCCACCTTGCGTTTTTGCCACTGGCGCACCGTGCTCAGGCGCCAGCCCGCGCGAACCAGGACATAGCCGACGAGGGCGCTCAGCAGGGCAAGCACCAGGGAGCCCAGCAAGAGCGGCGGGGCCACCGTCTCGAACACCGACACCAGCCAGGCCCAGGTGAAGGTGATCTCGATGTGCTGGGAGGGTTGCCCCAGCAACTGGCAGCCCACCAGATAGGCGCCATAAAACAGCGGTGGCATGGTCAGGGGGTTGGAGAGCCAGACCAGGGCTACCGAGAGGGGCAGGTTGACCCGGCAGGCGATGGCGCCGCCAGCGGCCAGCAGCATCTGGCAGGGGAGGGGAACCCAGGCCATGAAGAGGCCGACCGCACAGGCACCGGCGGCGGAGCGCCGGTTGAGATGCCAGAGGTTGGCATCCAGCAGCAGCTTGCCAAAGAGTCGCAAGTGCTTGTGTTCCTTGAGGGTCGCCGGGTCGGGTAGCCAGCGCTGTATGATTCGTTTGGGCATGTTCTGAACCTTGCTAAATACTTGCTCCATGGATCTGCGTCTGTTGTCGTTTGCCCTGGGGGCAAGCTCCTCACTGCTTTGGCCATGGCTGCCTTCATGGGAATGGGGTGGCCTGATGCTGCTGCTCGCGCTCCCCCTCGCCGGTGGTCGTTGCTGGCGGCTGCTGTTTCTGCTGCTCGGCATCCTCTGGATGCAGGTGAATTTGCACTACCGGCTTGCCTGGCTGGATCAGCTTGGCAAAAAAACGAGCCACATCATAACCGCACACGTGCAAAGTACGGAGTCTTCGGGAGAGAAAGAGGGGGATAAATTTGCGCGCCTGCTGCTGCGCCTCGACACCCTGGACGATCGCCCCCTCATCGTGCCACCCCTGGTGCGGGTCAATGCCTATCAGGTGTTGCCGCCGTTGCCTGCCGGCAGCCGCGTCACCCTGGTGACCTCTCTCAAGCCGGCCCATGGCCTGGCCAACGAAGCGGGGATGGATGGGCGGCGCCTGCTCCTTGGCAAGGGGATCACCGCCACCGGCAACCTGCGCCGGGTCATCGCCCTGGATGCCGTGCCCCCGGGTGTGCGCGATCGCTGGCTGGCGGCGGCGAGTCGCGCCTGGGAGGGGATGGCGCAGGCCCCCCTGCTGGCGGCCCTCACCTTCGGGGAACAGGGAGGGATCACGGATGCCCAGTGGGAACTCTTTCGCGGCAGCGGCCTGACCCACATCATCGCCATCTCGGGCCAGCATATCGCTCTGGTAGCGGTGCTCGGCTGGTGGCTCGGGCGGCTGTTCGGGCTGCGCGGGGCTATCTGCGTGTCACTCCTGTTCGCGGCCACCTACAGCTGGCTGGCGGGGTTTGCGGTGGCCACCGAGCGTGCCCTCATCATGGTGCTGGTGTGGAGCCTGCTGCGCTGGCTAAAGCGGGACTGGCCGAGCCACCGGATCTGGCTGTGGGCCTTTGTGGTACTGACATTGTGGGACCCTTTCGCCCTCTATTCTGCGGGGTTCTGGCTCTCTTTTCTGGCGGTGGCCCTGCTGTTGCTGGCGAGCCTGCTGCACGATCGCCCCGGCCTGGTGCGGCTGCAACTTCTGCTGCTACTCGGATTGCTGCCCCTGCAACTGCTGCTGTTCGAGGGGATGGCGCCCCTGGCGTTTCTGCTCAATCTGCTGGCACTGCCGCTGTTCTGCCTTGTCATCATTCCCCTGGCGCTCATCGGCGTGCTGGTGGCGCCCCTCTCCACGTTGCTGGCCCACGGCCTGCTCTGGGTCTCCGCCTTCGGCCTGGAGTGGGTGCTGTGGGGGCTCACGCAGCTGGCGGATCGCCTGCAGCTCTGGTGGCCGGTGCCCGGCTGGCTGATGCCCGCCAGCGCCCTGCTGATCCTGCTGTGGACGGGATGGCACCTGCCGGGAGGGCGCACCCTGGGGGGGCCGGTGGCGGCGGCCCTGCTGCTCGCCCTCTGGCCTGCTCCCGCTTCCTGGCAGGTGCGGGTGCTGGACGTGGGGCAGGGGCTCTCGGTGCTCGTCACCCGGGGGGATCGGGCCATCCTGTTTGATACCGGGGATCGCTACCCCGGGGGCTACAACATGGCGGATGCAGCCATCCTGCCCCTGCTCAACCGGCTCGGCATCCGGGTGATCGACACCCTGATCATCAGCCACAGAGACAGGGATCACGCGGGCAACCGGCAGGCTCTGCTGCAGAGCATGGCGGTGCGCCGGGAGCTCTCCTCCTTCCCCTTTGCACCGGCTACCCAGGCCTGCCGCCGAGGTCAGCAGTGGCATTGGCAGGGACTGGATGTGCGGGTGCTCTGGCCCCTGGCAGCCGGGGCGGGGCGCAACAATGACAGTTGCGTGGTGCAGCTGGACGACGGGCGTCATCGGTTGCTGCTGAGCGGCGACATCGAGCAGCAGGCAGAGCGCCGCCTGCTGGCACTGGCGCTGGAGGAGGGTGAGGGCGCGGGGCTGGCCTGCACCCTGCTGGTGAGCCCGCATCATGGCAGTCGCACCTCCTCCACGGCCCCCTTCGTGGCGGCGGTGAAACCTGCCTTCGTGGTGCACAGCGCAGGCTTCATGAACCAGTGGGGCTTTCCCCGCCCCGAGGTGGTGGCGCGATACCAGGGGGCGCGGCAGTGGGTCACGGGGCAGGATGGCGCCATCCTGATCGAGCCGGGGGGCGCGGGGCTCAGGATCCGGGCCGAGCGGGAGCAGGGGCCCTGGTACAGGCGTGGCGGCCCCTGGTGGCAGCCGCAGGTATGGGGAAGGGAGTGAGGAGCCGGTGAGCCAGCCCGGCAAGTGGCGGCCTTCATTTGTGACCCGGGTTGTAGCCATCGCGCCAGCGGCGCTTGGTGTAGCTCCAAGGTTTGGCTAGAATAGCCCGTCATTTCCCTTATTAACGGCTATTCATGCAACAAGAAACCTCACAAGAGAGCTGGACCGTCTTCAAGCGCCTGCTCGGTTATGTCCGGGATCGCAAGCTGGGTCTGGTGGGCGGCATCATTGGCATGCTGGGTTATGCGGCCGTGGATACCACCTTCGTCTACTCCATCAAACCGCTTATCGATCAGGGGCTCAACGGCAACGACAGCAGCGTGCTCAAGTGGATGCCCTTCTTCGTCCTCGGCATCGTGGCTCTGCGCGGCTGCGCCGCCTTCCTCTCCAACTACTGCATGGCCTGGGTCGGCAACCACGTGGTGATGCGCCTGCAGCAGCAGGTGTTCAGCCACCTGATGGCCATGCCCATGAGCTTCTTCGACCGCCAGAACACCGGCAACCTGCTCTCCAAGGTGACCTATGACGCCGGTCAGGTGTCGTCCGCCGCGAGCTCGACCCTGGTCTCCCTGGTGCGGGAAGGGGCCACCGTCATCGGCCTGCTGGGCCTGATGTTCTGGCACTCCTGGCAGTTGTCGGTGATCTTCCTGGTGGTGGGGCCCCTGGTCGGGATCCTCATCAGCATCATCAGCCGACGTTTTCGCAAGATAAGCCGCCACATCCAGCAGGCGGTGGGTGACATCACCACCTCCACCGAGCAGATGCTCAAGGGGCACAAAGAGGTGCTGATGTTCGGGGGCCAGGAGGTGGAGGACAAGCGCTTCTACCAGGTGAGCAACCGGATGCGCCAGCAGACCATGAAGATGGTCGCCGCCGACGCCATCGGCAGCCCCATCGTCCAGATGGTGGCCTCCGTGGCCCTTGCAGTCTTCCTCTATGTCGCCACCATCGACAGCGTCAAGGCGACCCTGACCGCGGGCACCTTCACCGTCATGGTCACCTCCATGATGATGCTGCTCAAGCCGCTGAAAAGCCTGACCGACGTGAACAACCAGTTCCAGCGCGGCATCACCGCCTGCCAGAGCCTGTTCGGTCTGCTGGACTCCACTCCGGAGCAGGACACCGGCACTCGCACCCTGGAACGTGCCCGAGGTGAAATCGAGTTTCGCAACGTCACCTTCACCTACCCGACCAAGGAGACACCGGCGCTGCGCAACATCAGCTTCAAGGTGGAGGCGGGCAAATCGGTGGCCCTGGTGGGTCGTTCCGGCTCCGGCAAGAGCACCATCGCGAGCCTCCTGACCCGCTTCTATGACATCGAAGAGGGGGAAATTCTGCTGGATGGCGTCAACATCCGCGAATACCGCCTGAGCGAGCTGCGCAAGCAGTACGCCCTGGTCTCCCAGCACGTGCACCTCTTCAACGACTCGGTGGCCAACAACATCGCCTACGCGGCGGAAGAGAAGTACAGCCGCGACGAGATCCAGCAGGCGGCCCGCATCGCCCATGCGGACGACTTCGTCAGCAAGATGCCGGAAGGCTATGACACCGTCATCGGCGAGAACGGCGCCTCCCTCTCCGGCGGCCAGCGCCAGCGCATCGCCATCGCCCGCGCCCTGCTGCGGGACTCTCCGGTGTTGCTGCTGGACGAAGCCACCTCGGCCCTGGACACCGAGTCCGAGCGCCACATCCAGGCGGCCATTGACGAGCTGTGCAAGGCGCGCACTTCCCTCGTGATCGCCCACCGCCTCTCCACCATCGAGAAGGCGGACGAGATCCTGGTGATCGACGAGGGACACATCGTCGAGCGCGGCAACCACCAAACCCTGATGGACATGCATGGTACTTATGCCCAGCTGCGGGCCATTCAGTTTGGTAATACAGCCACGGGTAACAAGGGCTGATGCTGGCCAGACTCTGGTACGGGAACAGCCTCTGGCGCTGGGGGCTGGCCCCCTTCGCCCTGCTGTTTGCCCTGATCAGCGGCGTCCGCCGTCTGGGGTATCGCCGGGGCTGGCTCAGCGCCTATCGGGCCACCCTGCCGGTGGTGGTGGTGGGCAATCTCTCGGTGGGGGGCAACGGCAAGACCCCGGTGGTGGTCTGGCTGGTGGAACAACTCCTGGCCCGGGGCTGGCGCCCCGGCGTGGTGAGCCGCGGCTATGGCGGCAAGGCGCCCCATTACCCCTATCGACTGGATGAGAGCAGCACCCCGGCCGAGGCCGGGGATGAGCCCGTGCTCATCGCAAGACGCTGCGGCTGCCCCGTGGCGGTGGCCCCCAGACGGGCCGATGCTGTGCGGTTGCTGGAGCAAAGCGGTGAGGTGGACATCATTGTCACCGACGACGGCCTGCAGCACTATGCCCTGGCCCGTGACATCGAACTGGTGGTGGTGGACGGTGCGCGCCGCTTTGGCAATGGCTGTCTGCTGCCCATGGGGCCGCTGCGCGAGCCCACGACCCGCCTCAAGCGGGTGGACGCCATCATCTGCAACGGCGGCGAACCCGCCCGTGGCGAGTACGCCATGCGCCTGGTGCCGGATACCCTGCGCCGGGTGTGCGACGATGCGCCTCTCACGGCCCCCCTCTCGGGGCCGGTGGATGCCCTGGCGGGCATCGGCCATCCCCCCCGTTTCTTCGCCACCCTGACCGCCCTTGGTTACGAGCTGGTGCAGAGCGTCGGCTACGGGGATCACCAGGCGTTCGACGCCGCCGAGTTGCTGGCCCGCTTCGGCCAGCGCCCCTTGCTGATGACCGAGAAGGATGCGGTCAAGTGCCGCCCCTTCGCCCCGGACAACTGGTGGTATCTGCCGGTCAGCGCCGAGCTGCCCGATGCCCTGGGGGAGGCGCTGCTGCGCACCCTGGGCCCGCAGCCCGGAAGAAGGGACGGGCACCAGGCGCCCTGACGGGCGCCACCGGATTGGAACAGACGGCCAGCGCCCGGACTCGGGGGCTGGCCCTGCACATTGACATGCCAGGCAAGATCGCCTGTGGGAAATCGTTAAAGGAGTTTCGTTGTGGCACTGGATATTAAACTGCTCGACATCATCGCCTGCCCGGTCTGCAAGGGGAAACTGCACTATCAAGCGCACGCCGAGGGCCCTCAGGAGCTCATCTGCCGCTTCGACAGACTGGCCTATCCCCTGGAGGAGGGGATCCCGGTGCTGCTGGAGAACCGGGCCCGTCACCTGGCGCTGGAAGAGCTGAAGCCATGAGTTTCGTCGTCGTCATTCCTGCCCGTTACGCCTCCACCCGGCTGCCGGGCAAGCCGCTGGCCGACATTCACGGCAAGCCCATGGTGCAGCACGTGGTGGAGAAGGCCCTGCAATCGGGCGCCGATCGGGTGATCGTCGCCACCGATGACGAGCGGGTGCAGCAGGCTCTGGCTCCCTTTGCCGCCGCTGCCGGGTTCGAGGTGTGCATGACCTCACCGGATCACCAGTCCGGCACCGAGCGTCTGGCCGAGGTGTGCCGTCACTACGGCTTTGCCGCCGACACCATCATCGTCAACGTGCAGGGGGACGAGCCCCTCATTCCCCCCGTCATCATCCGCCAGGTGGCGGACAACCTGGCCGCGGCCAGCGCGCCCATGGCGACGCTGTCGGTGCCGATCAGGGATGCCGAAGAGGCGTTCAATCCCAATGCCGTCAAGGTGGTGACCGACCGGGAGGGGTATGCCCTCTATTTCAGTCGCGCCAGCATCCCCTGGGATCGGGACCGCTTTACCCAAAGCCGCGAGCAGATTGGCGATCACTACCAGCGCCACATCGGCATCTACGCCTATCGCGCAGGCTTCATCCAGCGTTACGTGGACTGGGCACCGAGCGTGCTCGAGCAGGTCGAAGCCCTGGAGCAGCTGCGGGTGCTCTGGTACGGGGAGAAGATCCACGTGGCCCAGGCGCTGCAAGCCCCGCCGGTGGGGGTGGACACCCAGGCCGATCTCGACAAGGTGCGAGCGCTGCTGGCCGGTTGAGGCTGGCGGAACGGCTTTGATGCAACACGGCGCCCCAGGGCGCCGTTTTTTAATTGATTCTTTGTATAATAATTTGATTTAAAACGGATTTTACGAGCAATTTCAAACTTTTCCCGCCCATGGTTTGCCAAATCATCGAGTTTGGTTATGATGCAAGACGCCGTGTTAACCCTAACTGGCATATAACGAGATAAAAAACGGGGTGTTTGGGTGATTAATGTATTCCTGGTCGATGATCATGAGTTGGTGCGTACAGGGATAAGACGCATTTTGGAAGACGTCCGCGGGATCAAGGTGGTGGGCGAGGCGCAGAGCGGGGAAACCGCGGTGGCCTTCTGTCGGCAACATCACCCCGATGTGATCCTGATGGACATGAACATGCCGGGCATCGGCGGTCTGGAAGCGACCCGCAAGATCCTGCGGATCCGCCCCGATGTACGCATCATAGTGCTGACCATTCATTCAGAAAATCCGTTCCCCACCAAGGTGATGCAGGCGGGCGCCGCCGGGTACCTCACCAAGGGGGCCGCGCCGGACGAGATGATCCACGCCATTCGCCTGGTTCACTCCGGTCAGCGCTACATCTCCCCGGAGATCGCCCAGCAGATGGCCCTGAGCCAGTTCGCCTCCGCCGACGAGAACCCCTTCAAGTCCCTCTCCGAGCGGGAGCTGCAGATCATGATGATGATCACCAAGGGGCAGAAGGTGACCGACATCTCCGAGCAGCTCAACCTGAGCCCGAAGACGGTCAACAGCTACCGCTACCGCCTGTTCAGCAAGCTGGGGATCAACGGTGACGTGGAGCTGACCCATCTGGCCATTCGTTATGGCATGCTGGATGCCGATACCCTGTAACGGGGGCGTGTGGACACCAAAGGCGGCACCGGCCGCCTTTTGCTTTTTGCAGGCTGTGGGCAGTATGCTCTCCCCGTCTTTTTGCATTCATCCGTTGAGTCGAGTTGCCGATGACCCTCTCTCCCGAGCCCCATTTTGACAGCAAGGCATTTCTGAGCGCCGTCACCCACCAGAGCGGTGTCTATCGCATGTACGACAGCGGCGGCACCGTCATCTACGTGGGCAAGGCCAAGGATCTCAAGAAACGGCTCGCCTCCTACTTTCGGGCCAATGTCGACAGCATCAAGACCCGCACCCTGGTGCGCCAGATTGCCGATGTGCAGGTAACGGTCACCCACACCGAGACCGAGGCGCTGATCCTCGAGCACAACCTCATCAAGCAGTACCAGCCCCGCTACAACGTGCTGCTGCGGGATGACAAGTCCTACCCCTGGATCATCATCACCGACCATCGGCACCCGCGCATCGGCGTCCATCGCGGCGCCCGCAAGGTGAAGGGGGAGTATTTCGGCCCTTACCCCTCCGGCGGCGCGGTACGCGAGAGCCTGCACCTGATGCAGAAGATCTTCCCGGTGCGCCAGTGCGAGGATGCCGTCTATGCCAACCGTACCCGCCCCTGCCTGCTCTACCAGCTCAAGCGCTGCGCCGGCCCCTGTGTGGCGGGGCTGGTGAGCGAGGCCGAGTATGCCCAGCAGGTGGCGCTGGCCAAGCTGTTCCTCGCGGGCAAGAACCAGCAGGTGATCGGCGAACTGGTGGGCAAGATGGAGTCCGCCAGCGGCGATCTGCGCTTCGAGGAGGCGGCCCGCTACCGGGATCAGATCCAGGCGCTGCGCCGGGTCACCGAGCAGCAGTCGGTGAGCGGCAACGTGCTGGACGAGCTCGACGTGGTGGGGGTGGCCTTCGAGCAGGGGACCGCCTGCATCCACGTGCTCTTCATCCGCCAGGGCAAGGTGCTGGGATCGCGCAGCTACTTCCCGAAAGTGCCGGCCGATACCCCGCTTGACGAGGTGGTGCAATCCTTCCTGCTGCAGTTCTATCTGTCGGGGCAGGGGGGACGGCAGATCCCGAGCGAGGTGCTGCTGGACGTGGCGCTTGAGGATGAGAGCGTCATCGCCGACACCCTGAGCCAGACCGCCGGCTACAAGGTGCGGGTGGTGAGCCGGACGCGCAGCGAACGGGCCCGCTTCATCAAGCTTGCCTCCATCAACGCCCAGACTGCGCTGCGCTCGCGCCTCGCCCACAAGAGCACCATCACCGCCCGTTACGATCAGCTGGAGGAGCTGCTGGAGCTCGAGAGCCCCATCGCCCGCATGGAGTGCTTCGATATCTCCCACACCATGGGGGAGCGCACCGTGGCCTCCTGCGTGGTGTTCAACCGGGAGGGGCCGCTCTCCTCGGAATACCGCCGCTTCAACATCGACGGTATCACCGGCGGGGATGACTACGCCGCCATGGAGCAGGCGCTGGAGCGCCGCTTTGGCAAGCAGCAGGAGCCGGACAAGGTGCCGGATGTGCTGTTTATCGACGGCGGTCTCGGCCAGTTGCGCCGCGCGGAGGAGATCCTGGCGCGCCAGTTGGAGTTTCTCGGCGGCAAATACCCGCTGCTGGTGGGCATCGCCAAGGGGGTGACCCGCAAGGCGGGGTTGGAAACCCTGATCCTGGGGGACAGCCACGAAGAGCTGCATTTGCCGGCGGACATGCCCGCCTTGCACCTCATCCAGCACATTCGCGATGAATCCCATCGCTTTGCCATCACGGGCCACCGGGCCAGGCGCGCCAAGGCGCGCACCACCAGTACCCTGGAGGACATTCCCGGGGTGGGGCCGAAACGGCGACAGGCGCTGCTCAAATACCTGGGTGGCTTGCAGGAGGTGAAAAAAGCCGGGGTGGACGAGCTCGCCAAGGTGCCCGGCATCAGCCAGGAGCTGGCCCAGTCCATTCACGACGCATTGCACTCGCTCTAGCGCTGCCTTTGGTGTGAAGGAGGTCACGCCAGGGGGCATCAGGGCGTGCCGCCTGCGCACAAGAGCCGTGACGCAGGGGGCTCCCAAATGCCATAATGACCGGCATCCTGAGGTTATTGATGGATTAATGGACCAAGGAGGGCGCCAGTTCGGTTGCATCCGCGATCGGCTTGGGGCTACCATGTAGCGGCATACAAGAAGTGGCTGAAAATAATGACAAATATTCCTAACCTGCTGACGTTCTTTCGGATTTTGCTCATCCCCGTCTTCGTCATCCTGTTCTACCTTCCCTATCAGTGGTCCTACATGGCGGCGGCCATCGTCTTTATCCTGGCGGCCGCAACCGACTGGTTTGACGGCTATCTTGCCCGCAAGCTGAACCAGTCCACCGCCTTTGGCGCCTTCCTCGATCCGGTGGCCGACAAGATCATGGTGGCGGCGGCCCTGGTGGTCATCGTCGAGCACTACAACACCGTCTGGGTCACCATCCCCGCCATGACCATGATTGGCCGGGAGATCATCATCTCCGCCCTGCGTGAATGGATGGCCGAGCTTGGCAAGCGCTCCTCGGTGGCGGTCAGCTGGATTGGCAAATGGAAGACCATGATCCAGATGGTGTCGCTCACCGGCCTCATCTGGCAATACGACATCTGGATGGTGTGGCTCGCCTATGTGCTGCTCTACGTGGCCACCGTGCTCACCTTCTGGTCCATGTTCCAGTACATGAAGGCCGCCTGGGGCGATCTGAGCTACCACTCCCGGTTCTAGTCCAAACGGGAAGATGGCCGTTTCTCTGCCACTGGCGCCGAGAAACGGCCATGAGCTGCAAAAGTGTGGGAAAAGGGTAAAAAACACCCGAACGATCAGCGTATTAAATGTTTTTGGTTGACTGGGCTGGGAACATCGCTAGAATGCGTTCTCACAGTCAGGCAGTCAGCCAGACCGATGCGGGAATAGCTCAGTTGGTAGAGCACGACCTTGCCAAGGTCGGGGTCGCGAGTTCGAGTCTCGTTTCCCGCTCCAAATTCAGACAATAGAGAGTTCCTCTCTTTTGCATGGCGCGTTAGCAAAGCGGTTATGCAGCGGATTGCAAATCCGTTTAGTCCGGTTCGACTCCGGAACGTGCCTCCATATTGACAAGCCCGCCCGCGGACTTGATACCGATTGCGGTGCCTGAGTGGTGAAATCGGTAGACACAAGGGATTTAAAATCCCTCGACGTTCGCGTCGTGCCGGTTCGATTCCGGCCTCAGGCACCATTAAAATCAAAGAGTTACTAAGGCCACTAGCAATAGTGGCCTTTTTGTTTCTAGTCAATTGACTGCCAGAATGGCAGCGACCTGAAGAGCCGGTTCATCTCTTGAATCTGCACGTGCCAAGCTGCGACCCCTGGTGTGAACATCAAAGAGCCTGCTCGATGGCAGGCTCCTGAGTGCTTCCCAGATTTATCTAGAGTTCCGAGATGATGGTCGATACCTCTTCTGCTCCGTGTCTTATCTCCTCCATCACTTTTGCAACGTCATCGATCTGCTTTTGCCCGTGGATGGCGCCGTCTGCCGCGGACTGGATCTGCTCACTGACCTGCCTGGTGAGTTGCTGATTCTGGCTGACGACATTGGCTATTTCGTTGGTCGATAGGGAGGTTCTTGCCGCCAGTTGACGAACTTCATCGGCCACGACGGCAAAGCCTCTGCCTTGTTCGCCGGCTCTCGCCGCTTCGATGGCGGCATTGAGCGCGAGCAGGTTGGTCTGGTCTGCAATGCTGCTGATGGTGGATACGATGGCGGTGATATTCTGGGATTGAGCGTGAAGCTTGCTCATCAAGGTGCTGGCATGTTCCATCTGCCTGACAATATTGTCCGAAGTGGAGACGACGGTGGTCAACATGTCCTCTCCTTTGATGGCGGAGGATTTGGTTGTGACAGATGTTTCATTTGCCACCTTGGCCACATGTTGTACGGCCTGATCTTTGCTGATCTGCGGGGTGATATTGGAAGCAAACTTGATGACCTTGATCACCTTGCCATGGCTGCCCCGCACAGCGTTGTAGGTTGCCTCCAACCAGACTTCATGGCCTTTTTTATCAAATCGCTGAAAGCGCCCCGATTTGAACGTACCCTGAGCCAGCTCCTGCCAGAAATCGGGATGTTCCCGGTAAAACAGCTCATCACAAAACATGCGATGTTGATGGCCTTTAATTTCATCGAGTCGATAGCCCATGGTATCAAGGAAATTACGGTTGGCGGAAATAACAACACCAGTTGGTTCAAACTCGATGACGGCGAGGGAGCGATCCAACGCCTCAAATATTGCTTTTTGAGTCATGAGCAGATCATGTTGCACCGTCACATCTGACGCTATTTTGATGATCTTGATTATTTTTCCGCCCTGGCTGACGGGGAAATAGGTGGCTTCCAGCCATATTTCCTTGCCTTGTTTGCCAACCCGGTGGAAGGTGCCATGCTGGCTGTGCCCATTTGCCAGATCTCGCCAGAATTCCCGATAGGAGGGAGAGTCGGTATCTTCTTTCATGCAGAACATGGCGTGATGCTGCTGCACGATCTCATTGAGGGAGTAGCCGACGGAATGAAGAAAAAGCGGGCTGGCATCGAGAATATAACCATCGGTGGTGAATTCAATCATGGGAAGATGATCGTGCATGGCATGATCCAGAGCCTCGCTTTTCAAGGCCCTCTCTCGTTCTGCTGCCAGCTCTTTTTTAAGTTTCGAGTCGAACATAAGCACACTCCAGCCAAGAAAATAGAATCATCCGACATCTCTTCGTTGACGAACTCTTCACACTTTCTGGGTATGAAGCGTCGTTTTGAGTGTAATGCACCCCTGTCATTTGATTCGGGCTTTTCCATACAAAAAACAGGTTTAATACAAGGTTATGCGCCCTTTTTATATGCGGTGATAAATAAAACGTATTCCTATTCTGAATTATTTGTTCGATGCATCGATTGTTTAACGGGGGTCTGTCAGTGGGCAAGACAATGGTTCGCAGTCGTGGGCGAACAGGGCCTCATTTCGGCGAATACGGGTATCCAGGGCAGGGGCTTGTCGATGAGGCGTGACGGTTGTCTGCATCGATGGGGGATGGGGCGCAGCGGGAAGGTGCTGCCTATAGAGATGTCTCGGTCCCTCTGTCCGGGAAACCTGCACTTGAGTGTTTGAACGCATCTGTTGTCCATTGTCATGGACGATGGGAAGGGGGGGTGACGTTCCGTGTGGCTGCGAAATGCCCTGGAGAGGCTCGCCTGACTTGGTCAGGCGAGCCGGCTCATATCGCGTCAGTCATCACCCCTGGACATTGACCAGGATCCGGCCGCGCACCTGGCCTGCCAGGAAGGCATCCCCCAGGGTCACGACCTGGGAGAGGGGCACTTCCCGGGTGAGGAGATGGAGGCGGGTCAGGTCGAGATCCTCGGCCAGTCGGGCCCAGGCCTGCTGGCGCAGCGGGCGCGGTGCCATCACGCTGTCGATGCCATAGAGGGTAACGCCGCGCAGGATGAAGGGCATGACGGTGGAGGGGAAGTCCATCCCTCCCGCCAGACCGCAGGCGGCCACGGCGCCGCCGTAGCGGGTAGTGGCGCAGGCATTGGCCAGGGTGTGGCTGCCGACGGTGTCGATGACGCCGGCCCAGCGTTCCTTGCCCAGCGGGCGTCCCGGTGTGGCCAGTTCGGCGCGATCGATCACCTCGGCGGCGCCGAGGGACGTCAGATAGTCGGCCTCGTGCAGCCGCCCGGTGGCGGCCACGACCCGATAGCCCAGCTTGGCCAGGAGGGTGATCGCCACGCTGCCCACACCGCCGTTGGCGCCCGTCACCAGAATGTCACCGTCACCGGGGGTGATGCCGTGCTTCTCCAACGCCATCACGCAGAGCATGGCGGTGTACCCTGCGGTGCCGATGGCCATGGCGTCCCGGGGCTGGAAGCGCTCAGGCAGGGCGACCAGCCAGTCGCCCCGGACCCGTGCCCGCTCTGCCAGCCCGCCACTGTGGGTCTCGCCCACGCCCCATCCGTTGAGCACCACCTTGTCGCCGGGGTGCCAGTCGGGATGCTGGCTCTCCAGCACGGTACCGGCAAAGTCGATGCCGGGGATCAGAGGGAAGCGGCGTACCACAGGGGAGGCACCGGTGAGGGCCAGGCCATCCTTGTAGTTGAGGGAAGACCACTGTACCGCCACGGTCACATCCCCGGCAGGCAATATCTCCTCGGAGAGGCTCTGGTAGCTGGCGCGATAACCCGCCTCGTCTTTCTCGATCAGAATACCGTTGAACATCTTGTCTACTCCCATTAATTGGACTGACTGACTATTAATCTTCGTAAAAAACCTATTTGGCCAAGGTCATGAAAAAGCGGAGAAAAGAGAGCATGGGCTCGGTATCGCCCACCAGTCGTGCGCGCAGTACGGCCCCTTCCCAGCCGATCCAGAACTGATGGGCGAGGGCAGGGCAGTCACAATCAGGGGGCAGCTCCCCCGCCGTCACCGCATCCCTCAGGCAGCGGGCGAGCAGTGCCTCCCAGTCGAGGAGGATCTGCTCGAGGCGCAGGCGCAGATCGGGGGGCAGTTGCACCACCTCCTGACCCAGGTTGCCCACAAGGCAGCCCCGCTGGAACGCATAACGGGTCATGCCCCGGCAGGCGCTGTCGACGAAGGCGACAAGACGGGCCAGGGGGGGCAGGCTCTCATCCTCCAGATAGCGCGTCAGCTTGCGGCAGAAGTAATGGTGATAGGCATCCATGACCGCCAGGGTGAAGTCGTGCTTGGTGGCGAAGTAGTGATAGAAGGAGCCCTTGGGGATCCCGGTCGACTGCAACACCCGCTCGATGGAGGTGGCGGCGATGCCCTGTTCGGTCAGCAGCTCCATGCCCCGGCGGATCAACAGATCCCGGGTGTCGGCATAGGTGTGCCCGTGCTGGGCAGGGCGGCCGCGAGGGCGGCGGGGCAGAGCGTCGCTGGTTGGCATGGGGGTTATTAGACGCCTCAACTAGAAATGATGCAAGCCCGGGCCGGGCTAAGGCACGGGGGATGAGAGCGGGTGGTCTTGGCAAGATGGAGCCAGCGGGGCAGAAAACAGCGAGGGCGCCACTGGCGCCCTCGCATCGATGGGTGGCTGGGTCTCAACTGCGCAGCTTGTTGTAGACAAACAGCACGATCAGGGCGCCAACGGTGGCGATGATGATGCTCGGCAGGTTGAAGCCGGTGACCGTTCCCATCCCGAGCAGGGTGCTGACATAGCCCCCCACCATGGCACCGACCACCCCCAGGATCACTGTCATGAAGAAACCGCCGCCATCCTTGCCCGGCATGATCCATTTAGCCAAGATGCCGACGATCAGCCCCAGTACCACCCAAGTAAGAAATCCCATGGTCATCTCCTCGTTATGTGCAGAGAACCAGAGTATATGCAGGGATCCTGCTTGTATCCCGCCACAGCACGGCGTGAGTCAGAAATGGTCATATGAGACTCGCTCATGACCATGGCAGGCAGAGGGCCTCAGCCGAGCGCGCGGGTGTCGAGGCGCTGCCCGGCGGGGGAGCACACCAGCACCGACCCCTGCTCGAACCAGTCCCCCAGCACGATGCGCCGCGCCGCACGTCCATCCAGGGTGAAGTCGTGGATGGCGGGCCTGTGAGTGTGGCCGTGGATCATCAGGCGGCAGCCGTGCTGGCGCAGCATCTCGTCTACCGCCTCCGGAGTCACGTCCATGATGATCTGGCTCTTGTGGGCATTCTCCATCTGGCTCTGGCCGCGCATCTTGTGGGCGATGGCCTGGCGGCGCGAGAGCGGCAGGCGCAGGAAGAGCCAGCGCAGCCACTTCTGTTGGGTGATGCGGCGAAACTTCTGGTAGCCCTCGTCCCGGGTGCAGAGCAGATCCCCGTGGCTCAGCAGCACCCGCTCGCCGTACAGCTCGATGACGCAGGGGTCGCCGAGCAGGGTCATGCCGGCCCGTTTGGCAAACTGGCGCCCCAAGAGGAAGTCGCGGTTGCCGTGAATGAAATAGAGGGGCACCCCTTGCTGGCTCAGGGCGAGAAAGGCATCGGCCACCTCGCGGTGGAGCGGGTTGGGGTCGTCGTCCCCAATCCAGAATTCGAACAGATCCCCCAGCACATAGAGGGCGTCGGCACCGGGCGCGTCTTCGGCCAGAAAGCGCACCAGGGCCGCCGTCATGTCGGGCCTGCCTTGGCTGAGGTGAATGTCACTGATAAAGAGGGTGCTCATGAGTTCCTGGGCATCATGGTAAGAGAGTCCCGCCTGGGGGGCGGACAAGGCCTGTGACCTTGCTCGTCGAGCGGGTGGGGGAGGGAAGGGCAGCAGAGCCCCGCAAGGTTGACGCCCTCCAGGGTCAGCAACGCCTCGTAAGGGTCGCCGGACAGACCCAGCAGGCGGCACATGGCCGCTTCCCCCTTGAGCCCTTCATCAAAACGCAGGCGCAGCACCTCCCGGTGGAAGGGGGCGCCAAAGCGCTCAAGCAGGACGGCCATCAGGCTGAGGTGGCGCCAGCCATGACACATCTCGAGGGGATCAGGGGTGAGGTAGAGCTCGACTGGCCAGCACTGGTCATCTGGCCCGTGGCGTTGCTGCTCGGCGATCCAGACCTGTTCGCCCTTGCTTCGCACCTGCCAGCCTTGTGCGGCCAGTGTCGCGGCAAGGAAGGCCGGGTCCGGATGCTGGCAGAGGATGTCGAGATCGCTGCCGGGCCTATCCAGCCCGATGGCGATCGTGCTCACCAGGGCCAGATCGTTGCACAGGGGGCCAAGCTCATCCCACAGGCCGCCGCTCAGCAGGGCGTGGGCCGAGCGCTGACGCTCGTTGCCCTGGGCCAGATAGTCGAGGCGGCGCCAGTTGGGGGCGGCAGATGGAAAAACTGCGGCCGGGGCCGCAGTTGTGTCAGAGCCTGGCCGGCAGGGATTACTCGGCAAGGGTCACCTTGGTGATGACGACGTCTTCGGTCGGAACGTCCTGGTGCATGCGGCCGTAGTTGCCGGTCTTCACGCCCTTGATCTTGTTGACCACGTCCATGCCGGCGGTCACTTCACCGAACACGCAGTAGCCGAAGCCCTGGGTGGTGGCGGACTTGAAGTCCAGGAAGTCGTTGTTGTTCACGTTGATGAAGAACTGGGCGCTGGCGGAGTGCGGCTCCATGGTGCGGGCCATGGCGATGGTGCCGACCTTGTTGGACAGACCGTTGGCCGCCTCGTTCTTGATGGGAGCGCGGGTCTCTTTCTCTTCAAAGCCCGGGGCATAGCCGCCACCCTGGATCATGAAGCCGTCGATGACGCGGTGGAAGATGGTGTTGTCGTAGTGACCGTCACGGCAGTATTGCAGGAAGTTGGCCACGGTCTCCGGGGCTTTTTCCGCGTTCAGGGTCAGGGTGATGTCGCCGTGGTTGGTGTGCAGAGTAACCATGAGTTGTCCTTTCATTTTGACGCGGGCAGCAAGGTGCCCGCAGGTGTATGGCATAAAGTGGTGGCAATTCTAGCCCATCAAGGCCCTGCGGCATAGATGGCAGGGGGGAGAGGGGGCTTTTTCTGCCTCGTTTTCTATACCGGATGCGGTTAGAATGGCAGGCCATTTTACTCACAGGCAGTGGTCATAAGATGCTGAAGATATACAACACACTCACTCGTCAAAAAGAAGAATTCAAACCTATCCACCCGGGCAAGGTGGGCATGTATGTGTGTGGCGTCACTATCTATGATCACTGTCATATCGGCCATGGCCGTACCTTCGTCGCCTTCGACGTCGTCGCTCGCTACCTGCGTTATGCAGGATACGACCTCACCTATGTGCGCAACGTCACCGACGTGGACGACAAGATCATCAAGCGCGCCGCCGAAACGCACGTGACCTGTGACGATCTCACCGAGCGCCTCATCGGCGACATGCACCAGGATTTCGACGCCCTCGGCATGGTGCGCCCGGACATCGAACCCCGCGCCACCCAGCACATCGGCGAGATCATCGCCCTGGTTGAAACCCTGCTGGAAAAAGGGCACGCCTACGTGGCGGACAACGGCGATGTGATGTTCATCGTCGAGTCCTACGCCGACTACGGCAAGCTCTCCGGCCAGGATCTGGAGCAGCTGCAGGCCGGTGCCCGGGTCGACGTGGTGGATGCCAAGCGCAACCCGCTCGACTTCGTGCTGTGGAAGATGTCCAAGCCCGGCGAACCGACCTGGGACAGCCCCTGGGGCCCGGGTCGCCCTGGCTGGCACATCGAGTGCTCCGCCATGAACTCCAAGCACCTTGGCAACCATTTCGACATCCACGGCGGCGGCTCCGATCTGCAGTTCCCCCACCACGAGAACGAGATTGCCCAGTCCTGCTGCGCCCACGGCGGCGACTACGTCAACACCTGGATGCACAGCGGCATGGTGATGGTGGATAAAGAGAAGATGTCCAAATCCCTTGGCAATTTCTTCACCATCCGTGATGTGCTGGCCCACTACGACGCCGAAACCGTCCGTTACTTCCTGATGTCTGGCCACTACCGCAGCCAGCTCAACTACTCGGAAGATAACTTGAAGCAAGCCCGCGCCGCCCTGGAGCGCATGTACACCGCCCTGCGCGATCTGCCGGCGGCGGCCGCCGCCGGTGGTGACGAGCAGGTGGCTCGCTTCGTTGATGCCATGGACGACGACTTCAACACCCCGGAAGCCTACTCCGCCCTGTTCGACCTGGTGCGCGAGATCAACCGCCAGAAGGGTGAAGACATCGCTGTCGCCGCTGGCCTCGGTGCCCGTCTGCGGGAACTGGGCGCCGTGCTCGGCATCCTGCAACAAGACCCCGAGGCTTTCCTCAAGGGTGACGAAGCAGACGAAGAGGTTACCGAGATCGAGCGCCTGATCGCCGAGCGCAATCAGGCACGCGCCGACAAGAACTGGGCCGCGGCGGATGCCGCCCGCAACCGTCTCACCGAGATGGGTATCGTGCTGGAAGACAGCGCCGGCAAGACCAGCTGGCGCCGTGCCTAAGGCCGGTTGTCCTGTTGGTGCCTGGTGCCAACAGGTTGAGCCAATAAAAAAACCGCAGCCCTTGGGCTGCGGTTTTTGTTTGTAGCCTGCCGAAGCCTCGACATCCTTCGGTCTGATCCCCTCGCCCCTTGGGGGAGAGGGTCAGGGTGAGGGGGCTCGCATCATTACTCACCGGAGTGCCTGCAAGCCGTCTGTTGCTTGCCCCCAGTTCCTACCTGATCTGGTTGGCTCCTCTGATCATGGCTGGTCTGGCAGTGTGTTCAGGTATTTGGTGCGCGCCTCGGTCAACTGGGTGAGACAACTGCTGTGGACCATGGGCGCCATTGATCCCCCTTCATAGACGCCGGCCTCGTAACGGCACTGGGCATCGCGAAAGGCGATCCAGGCCCGTTGCGCAGTTCTCAGCCTCTCCAGCTGTGCCTTCTCCAGGGAGGCAACCCGCTTTTTATAGGCGGCATTGAGCTTGGCATCGGCTCGCTGGTAATCCTGAAACGCACAGATGTTCATGTCGGTTTGTGTCACCGGCGCAGTACAATCCTGTTCGGCCTGAACGGCAGTGGTTGCCAGCAAGAGCAACAGGGCGGGATAGGGTCTCAAGAGGCAGTTCCTTTGTGGTAGGGAGAGGGCCAATATACGGCATAAACCGGCCCGATGGCGGCTCTGTTTTTCAAGAATAACAAGGAGATGACGTCATGAAGTTGAACTGGAGGCCGTTTCTGGCCCTGCCTCTGCTGGCGTCCGGGCTGTCTGTGGCCGCCACTGCCCCCGATATGCAGGCCCAAGTACGGGCCAAGGTGGCCGAGTTTCTGGTCTGGGAGCGCCAAGTCAAACCGAGCGGCCTCTATCAGAGCGATCTCGGCGGCGCACTGCCAGGCATCGTCTCCCCCGAGCTGCTCTGCCTGCTTAATGCTGCCTCCAAGGCGCGGGAGATAGCCACTCGCGAAGCCCCGGACGAGAAGCCCCCCTTCGTCGAGGGCAACCCCTTCCTGCCCAACGCCTGGGATAACCTGCTGGGCTCGGAGATCCTCTCGTCGCGCATCATCGCCGGCAGCCGGGATCGCAGCGAGGTCAAGGTGCGCTTCACCTTTGGCGAGCCGGGCACCCCGCTCGACACCCCCAGCGGCACCTACCGTTTTGTCAGCACCTATCTGGTGAAGGAGGGGCTGCAAGGCGCCCGCATCACCGATATCGACGCTGGCGGCAGCTGTGATTTCTGCCAATCCGGCAGCCTGCGCGCCGCCCTCTATGAGACGCTCACCGCCTATCCCGCCGCAGGAGGAGTGCTGTGCAAGGGGTTGGGGAAATAGGGCTTTGGCTTGGGCCAAAGCGTGTTTGGGGAATAGAAATAAAAACTGCAGCTCAAGGCTGCGGTTTTTGTTTGTGGTTTGCCGAAGCCTCGGCATCCTTCGCTCAGATCCCCTCTCCCCTTGCGGGAGAGGGCCAGGGTGAGGGGGAGCTAACGTCATTCCCCGGCGAAATGCCAGCCAACGCTTGGATGGCATGGCTTTGCCATGCAGGACACGAGGGCGCTGCCCTCGACAGGGTTTCGCCCGCCCTTCGGGCTGGGGCGAGTGACTTTGGAAAGACCCAAAGTCACCAAAGGTCTTCTCCCCCGGCAAACCACCCGCTTCGCGGGTTCCCTCGTCTCGTCCAACGGGTCGGACGGAGCGCCGCAGACTGCACATCCCTGTGCCGGCTGCGGCTGCGCTATCATCCCTGATGGCGCTCCTGACCCGTTGAACTCGACTCGGCGGTTTGCAGGGGGAACCAATACCGTGCCCGCCCGTGGCTTTAGTGTTCATGTCGGGCGCATATCCCGCCGAAGGGGAGAGCAGTGTAAGAGGTTGGCTAAATCGAAATCAGGTATAAAAAAACCGTAGCCCAAGGACTACGGTTTGTATGGAGATGGTATTCACCTGACAGTTGCCCACAAAAGGGAGTGGTCATACGGCTTCAAACCGGATAACAAAACGGTACCCCTACCGTGTTATCCGGAGTCACCGTATGACCACCAACGAGAA